>DAHWIF010000013.1:0-6790 GCA_027345565.1 Microcaldota archaeon | reverse complement strand
TAAAGAGGATTGCCAGGGAGAAGGCATCCGGCTACTACATATTAGCTGCGCAGTGAGAGGATGGGAGAGGACCCTGAAGAATACGTGGACTTCCTTGCGAAGTACAAGGACTGGATATCGATAAAGAGGCTTGGCATAAGGCCGGACACCAAACCTGAGGAGATAGTCTTCCACATGGCAGGCATAAGGAACACAATAGACATGAAGGCTTTCCCCATAATGGGCATAAGGACCGGCGTGCTTGACGAGGCTGCTGGCAGGATTACATCGGGGAAAAGGAAAAGCTTTGAATCGCTTGGCGAGGCGATAACTCAGCTCGGCGGCGCAGACGCGAAGAGGGCGGTTGAGGAATCGTGCGCGGAAAGGAAGGAGCTTGCACCCCTCTCATGGGCATACCTGATTGGGAGGGTACTGAACAACCTGGACTACGATGCATCGATAAACCAGAAGGCGTTGTCGAAGATATTCCCGAACCTTAAGATAAAGAAGCCGCTCGGCAGGCAGAAGAAGAGTGCTTGAGTGCCTACGGTAAGACTCAGATGCCCTAAGTGCAGTAAAGTGTTCGACTATTCCTTCATACCGGGCGTTTCAGTCAATTCGATAAGGATATGGAATCAGCGCTACATGATGTGCCCGGAGTGCAAGCATTTCTCGCTGTTCAAACTTGCCGGAAAAGGCGTGAAGGTGGTGCACAAGCGCAGGTAGCTAACGGGTTATCCTGCTGTGCATGTTGTGCTGCGCTATGGCTTCGCCTATCGCCAAAGCAGCTGGCGCATAGTTCGGCACTACGTATATGTTATTGTTCCTGATCTCCCCGATCGCTATCTCCCTCGCCTTGCTGCCTATATAATCGACCACGTGCACGTTCTCGTTGAGCGAGCTGAAGATCTTCGCAGCCGTCCTGTTGTAGCTCCCCCTGAGGAATATGACCGGGACTCCGCTTATCGCCGCGCCTATCGCGTCGAGCGGATCGTCCTGCAGGCTGAATAACGCCTTCTTGTCGTCGACCATTACTCCGTGGTCCCCCCTTTCAACGAACCTCACGAACGGGTTGCGTATCTCCTTTGCCTCAAGCACCTCCCTGACCTTGTGCAATTGCCTTGTTGGGTTACGTGTCTGGAAAACGGGGGCCAGTCCAAGCGACTGCATGTACGCCACGAACTCTAGGGTGTCTTCGCGCAGCTGCGGATCCTGGTTCAGCCGCCTTGACGCGCTCGTCCTGAGGAACTGGCTCATGGGGGCGTAAAGGAAAACCTCCCTGTAGAAATTGCTTATGTGCGTCCCTCCGCGTATGCCGCGCGCTTCAAAAGCCGGCTCTATCGTGTCTAGAAGAACACCGTCCATATCAACAAGGAAATATCCATGCATATTCTCACCGTGAATAGAGGTGTTGCATATGCTATCCTTTTAAATGACGTTGCATGCATGGACGATTGACGATGCAGCGCACGCGCCGCCATATCCGTCTTTCGTCCAATGGGCAAACGACGCTTATATAGGCTGCGTGGCAGATAACAGGTGTTTTATGGACCAGCAAATCAGCATCGGGATAGACACGATGGCTATCGAGGCACCGACAGCGAGCGTCAGCGCCGACGTCCTGGTAGAAAGCCTTCACATACAGAGAGAGGTGCTTGAAAGGCATGGCGTGCGCGCATTCAGATGGCCGTCCCTCTCCGAAGGCAACTCGACCATATACGCGAACGGGCTATATAAGCTGCTGAAGTTCCTCGACGGGGATGAAAAGCTGCAGGAATATCCGATACTCTACAACGTACACTCGTCTGAGACGAACGCAGGCACCGTGCCAGACAGCGCATTCGGGATGCTGATGGCTACAAGCAAGCTGATGGCAGAGGACGAGGAGAGGTACTACCCCGTAGCGTATCAGCTGTATACAGCTCTGCCGATTCCGCTTACGTGGAACTGCGCTGGCTATGGCATAGGCATCCAGGTGGCGACCGAGCTGCTGATAGGGCGCTACCTGAGGACCGGACGGAAGGGATCCGCAATCGTGAGCGGCGTCGACACCTCCGTTTATGCCGAGGGGTACAGCGGGCCGTTGACAACAATTTCGCACGGCTCGAGCGGCGTTGTGGCGTACGTGACATTCGAGCCGCGCGTCGTAGAGATAGACCCTAACAGCTTCACATCCTTCATTTTCAACGAACCCGGGTTCAGCAAGTTCGCCAACCCGCACCTGCCAAAGGTGCGCGCAGTCCCGTCTATGCAGGCGTATTCGTATACTCTTGGCGAGGCAGTACACATCCGCGAAAGCAGGGCAGGCTACAACAACGGATATAGCGACTATGCCTTCGTGGCCGGGCACAGGCCTATAGGCAGCCAGGTCCAGTCGCACCTCAGGGAAGGGTATGTGCACGCAGCCAGGAGGAAGGGTGGGGCCGAGTGGGATGAAATACTCAGGACTGCTAATTCCCAGCCGCCGAGCATGCTGGAGGGCTTCACGCACCTGTACGATTCAAAGCTCTATCCGATCAACAGGGCAGGCCGGCATGTGACGCAGCATGAGGTCGCCACCTTGCTGGAGCAGGAGCACGAGCTAAAGGCGTACTGGAAATGGTCACAGGCCGCAGGCAGCACCGAGGGCTTCGCGAGGTTTAAGAGGAGCGCCCATGTCGATGAGGGGCTGGAGTGGGGATCCATACTCGGAAACAGCTACAGCGTCACCCCGCTGGTCGGGCTCGGCAGCGTCATACACAATGCGGAGGTGCCAAAAGGCTCAAGGGGGCTCATCTACTTCTTCGGAAGCGAAAGCCTCGGGATACTAATGGACGCGTATATGGCAGATGACAGCGTGAAGCTCAGGAGCAGGGTGCTGGCGCACCTCGGAGGGGAGGTAAGCCTTGACGCAGAGCAATACCGCGTGCTGCACGGGATAATCTCGCAGAGGGAGGGTGAGAGGACTGTCACCGAAGAGAGCCTGATAGAGAAGGACCTCGCATTCCTGAGAATGAGCAGGCTTACGGACGGCTTCCATTACATAAACAGGAACAGCGATGGCACAGGCAGGTGGGCCTTTGTGGAGCGTGGTGAGGTAGCGGAGGTCTATCCTAGATATGTCACACCAACTTTGAGGACCGAGGCCCAGAGGCTTGCGGTACTGAAAAGAGCGGAGGAGGCTCGCGCAGCGGAGCCTGCACGCACCGAAGGCAGAATGAGGAATACGTAGCAAACAGGGCTAACGGCACTGGCTCTTTTATATAATTTGCTGGCTATCTATACGCGTGCGATAGTAGTCTAGCCTGGTAGGACACTGCCTTGCCAAGGCAGCGACCCGGGTTCAAATCCCGGCTATCGCACCATCACACGAAGAGCGCGGCGAACACCTTTGCGTCCTCAACCATGTCCTTTATCACCAGGTACTCGTTCGGCTGGTGGGCTATGGCGTTGCAGGTGAACCAGACAGCGGATGGGAAACCTTTCCTTCTGAAATAAGCCGCACACGTCCCGCCGCCTATCCCTACAACTTTCGGGGCTGTCCCTCGCTGCCTCTTTATCGCGCCCTTAAGCAACTTCACAATCTCAGAGTCTGCGCTTGTCGGCGGTGGCGCTTCCTCGTCCTGCACCAGTTCGAAAGATATCTTGACATCTTTGAATTCCTTGCGGTGCGACAGTCTCTTGATGTAGCTGATAACCTCATCCTTATCATACTCGGGCAGTATCCTGCAGTCAAGATATGCCACCTCTGTACCCGGCATTATGTTTATCGAATCGACATTCTTCTCGTGCTTTGTCATCTCGAAAGTCGATATTGGAGGGTTGAAAAGCGGGTTTGATCTAGTATACCTTCTATGGAGCTCCTTGTCAACCAAGCCAAAGAACCTTATGAGATACCTAAAGGCGTTGACGCCCATTGCTGGCGTGCTGGCGTGCGCCTGCTTCCCGTGCACATTGGCCTTGAGCCAAACTATGCTTTTCTCAGCTACCTCTATCTCCTTGCCGTCCGGCGTCCCGGAATCAGGCACCAGGAAGAGATCATCCTTCTTGAAGAGGTTTTCCCTGAGCAGGCTCTGTATCCCGTATTCGCTGCCGAGCTCCTCGTCAGCGACAAGTACCAGGCCGAAGCTGTATCTCATTTTTACCCCGAGCTCCTTGAGAGCCTTCAGGGCGTACATACTTGATATCACCGGCTGACCATCATCGATTGTACCCCGTCCGTATATCTTCCCGTCCTTAACCACTGCCTTGAAAGGGTCGGTATTCCATAGATTGATGTCGCCCTCCGATACAGTATCTATGTGGGAGACTATCCAGACTGTTCTCTTTTCTGCACCGTAACGCACCACAAGGTTTGGCCTTTTTGTTCCAGTATTGTCCTTGTAGACATACCTGTCTACTTTGAATCCCCATGATCTGAGGGTCCGCTCGAGGAACTCTGCCCTTCTCCCCTCTCCAGTGCCCCCGCTCATCGGCGATATCGATTTTATCTGGATCATCATGGACATTGTGCGTACCATGCCATCTCGGTAGGAATCCAGTTTCTTGTTCAGCGCGGTAAGCAAATTCACACTCCCACGCGTTATATGTTGCACACAATCTTTATATGCTTTTTATGCAGCCGGCTGCACACAAGGCTTTTACCATGCAAAGCGCAAAGGGCATTTGATTTGTATGGATTACGCTGTTATGCGAAGTTGTGGCTCGTGCTTTGCGACGCCAGCAGTGCTAAGGCAAGAAACCCATGTTGATGACGCCCCTTCCAAAGAGCAAAAGGCGGCACGGCTAATACGCGGTAATGAAATAATCCTGTTTGGGATGTGCAGGTTCTGGCTCTTACAGAATTAGAGGCCCTGGCTTCATCCTTGATGCAAGCGCATCCCTCCTATCGTCCGGTCGCGCCCTTACGCGCTTGGTCTCGCCGCACTTGAGGCATTTATGTATTATTGTGTAGTTGTCTCCCCGCTCATACACGACGGAATGTGGCTTCATGAGGCCCTTGCAGCCCGACGCGCGGTCCCCCGGATTGATATCGACATGCGTGCTCCAGAGGCAGTTCGGGCAGTGGTTAGTATAACCTGTGCCCTTGACGCTGGTGCCGCACATCTGGCAGACGAAGTCCTCGAGCGTTCTCTTGAAATTAGATTCGCTTAGACCCCTGCCGCGCCCTCCTTTACTGATAACATCACCTTATTACCCATTCCAATTGCAGTTGTTCAGATATTTATACCTATCTGGACAATTTTGTTCGTGGTCCAACGATAGACGGATACACGGATGTTGCTGTTGTGGTATCTGATGCGCAGAAAGCGAAGCAGTGGTACGTCGAGAAACTCGTGTTCAAGGTGACGCTGTTTGAGAGCGGGCTTGCCAAGAAGGTGCTTGATGATAAATAATATGCCGTAGGTCGGATTTGAACCGACAACATATCGCTCTTCAGGCGATCACTCTCCCAGATTGAGTTACTACGGCGCGCATTTTATTTGCAGTGTCAAATCTATAAACATTCTTGACTAATGCTTAAATATGCCATCCTGGGATGAGCTTGGGGAGCCTGCCAAGCTGGTTAATACGCAGCTGGTCGAGCCTAGGGCATACCAGATAAACATAGCGAAAAGCATAATGCGCGGCTACAACACCCTTGTTGTGCTGCCCACAGGGCTAGGCAAGACCGTCATAGCTGTGCTTGCGATGGCCAACGCGCTCTCCCAAGGCAAGAAGGCGATAATACTCGCCCCGACCAAGCCGCTGAGCGAGCAGCACTACACATCATTGGAGAGCCTGCTCAACATGGACAAGACGATGGTGCTTCTCCTCACCGGCGGGGTGAGCGCGAAAAACAGGGGAGAGATGGAAAGGAACGCAAGGGTCATAGCCGCTACGCCGCAGACCATAGCGAACGACCTCAAGTCTGAGAGGCTATCCATGGACGATGTCGGGATTGTGGTCTTCGACGAATGCCACCGCGCCGTGGGCAGGTACGCCTACACTTACATAGCAGACGAGTGCAAGCTCAGGGGCGTGCAGCTGCTCGGGCTGACCGCATCGCCAGGAAGCAACAGCAAGAAGATAAACGCGCTCGTATCTGCCATGGGGATAGAGAATATAGAGATAAGGATAAGCTCCGACAGCGACGTGATGTCGTATGTGATGGACAAGTCGACGGTGGTGATCCACGTGGAAAAGGAGCAGGCGATGGACAGGATACTCTCTGCGCTGAAGCTCGTAATAGACGAGCACCTGGGCAAGCTCTACCAGCACGGGCTTAGCCCTTTCCAGAGGTATGAGAACATGGGCAAGAGCAAGATACTCATGATAGGCTCGGCGATAGACAAACTGCAGTCGTCAAATTACAAGTTCATGGCGATGTACAACTATGTCTACCTGCTGAACCTCTCCCATGCGTATGACCTGCTCGCAACGGAAGGATTCTACCCGTTCATACACTACTTCGACACGCTGAAGGCCAGGGAGAAAAAGAGCAGGGCCGTGCAGAGCATACTGAATAACGAGACTGTGGTGAAGGCGTTGATAGACGCTGGGGAAGCGGTCAAAAGCGGGATAGAGCATCCTAAGATATTCAGGATTATAGACCTGATGAACAAGGAGCTGAAGGGCAAAAGCGTGATGATTTTCGTGCAGTACAGGTCCACGATAAAGAGGATAGTTGAGCTCCTTAATGAATACGGGGTATCAGCGCATCAGTTCGTCGGCAAAAAAGAAGGTGTAACGCAGGCACACCAGAAAGAGACGATCGACAGGTTCCGCGAGGGTAAGTTCAATGTGCTTGTAGCTTCATCGATTGGAGAGGAGGGGCTCGACATACCAAGCG
>DAHWIF010000008.1:0-64220 GCA_027345565.1 Microcaldota archaeon | reverse complement strand
ATGAGCGACAAGGAGATAGAGGCGTTATCGAGGGCCTACGTGCGCGCTCTTGGCACAGACATGGGGCCTGAAGTCGATGTGCCTGCTCCGGATGTGTACACAAACCCGCAGATAATGGCATGGATGCTTGATGAATACATTAACATAACGAGGAAAAGCGAGTTCGGAGCCATAACCGGCAAGCCCGTAGAGGTATGGGGCAGCGCCGGCCGCATGGATTCCACTGCAAGGGGTGGGATGTACGTGATGCGTGAAGCTGCTAAGATGCTGAAGATAAATCCAAGGAGAGCTACCATAGCCGTGCAGGGGTTCGGCAACGCAGGTAGATATGCATACACTCTTTCGAAGGAGGTCATGGGATCCAAGGTCGTCGCGATAAGCGACTCCGAAGGCGGGGTCTACGACCCCGATGGGCTCGACCTGGCGAAGCTTGACGAGGCGAAGAAGAAGACTGGCACGGTGCAGGGCTACAAGGGCAAGAGAGCGAAGAAGGTGTCAAACGAGGAGCTGCTTGAGCTCAAGGTGGACATACTCATACCGGCGGCGATAGAGAACCAGGTGAGGGCAGACAACGCCGACAGGATAAACTGCAAGCTTCTTTTGGAGCTTGCCAACGGGCCGGTCACCCCGGAAGCAACGAAGATACTCTTTGAGAGGAAGATACTGGACTTGCCGGACTTCCTTGTAAATTCCGGGGGCGTGATCGGTTCGTATTACGAATGGGTGCAGAACATAACCGGAGATTACTGGGACACCGACCTTTTCTACGCAAAGCTCGACAAGAAGATAACGAAGTCGTTCAACGACACCATCGCCATGCAGAATGAGTATGCGAACAAAGGCGAGAAGATAAATCCGCGCATGGCGGCCTACATAATAGCTGTCGACCGCGTAGCAAAGGCGATGAAGGCGCGCGGCTGGTATTGATGACCACCTTCGCCACGCTGGTGGTCATACTCAACGGAGACAGCCTTTTGCTGAAGAGATCGACAAGGGGCATAAGCAAGAGCAAATGGAACAGCGTAGGCGGCAAGATAACCAACGGGGAAACGCCTGCGCAGAACGCCGTTAGGGAGGCATTTGAGGAGTCCGGACTGCTAGTGAGCGACCTTTTCTACCACGGTGTATTGAACTTCCACAACTCCGGGAAGGACGAAATTGATTTTGCAGTCCATCTCTTTTCCACCAGTAAGTTCACTGGCAAGCTGCTGGAAAAAAGTGACGACAACGGGGAGCTCCGCTGGTTCCCAATCAACGGGCTTCCAGTAAGCGATATGTGGGCGGATGATAGGCACTGGATTCCTCACATGCTCGGACGCGATAGGTTCGACGCTGATTTCTACTTCGATGAAGGCAACAAGAGCATAATCCGGCATGAGATAAGGGTCAAGGGCTGACTATCTAATTGGCCAGTTCCCGGGCATTTTATCCGTGCATGGCTTATTTTAGTGTATGGTAATGCACGCAATGGGCATTCATCACGATGCCTTTCGGCGGGCTATGCCTGAGCATGGTGAACTGCGTTATCTTCCTTTTCTAAGGAGCCCATACCCGCATACCAGCGCCGCGATTATACCGCCCGCAAGATCGCCTATCCAGTAAACATACCAGTTCGCGAAGTTGCCGGACGCTATCGCAGGGCCCATGAAAACCGACGGGTTCGCGGCAGCGCCGGTGAACTGGCCAGCGAAGAGCACAAGTACCACCAGCGTGAGTCCTACGCCAAGGCCGCCGATCCTCGACGCTATCTTTTCATTTGCCGCTGTCATGAATACAGAAAAAACAAGGAAGAAGGTTATCAGCGCCTCTATCATTATGCCCTCAGGTACGGTTATTCCAGAGGCCAGACCGGGGAGCCCCCAGCTCGCAGCCACGCCAAGGTGCGCGGGCAGGGCCGCCATCAGCACAAGTATCGCTATTGTAGCCCCTGTTATCTGCGCGAGTATGTAGGCTATCGCGTCGCCCACGCCTATCCTGCGCGCTACAAGCATCCCGATCGTCACCGCTGGGTTAATGTGTCCTCCAGATATGTAGAGCGCAGCCGTAACCGCTATTCCGAGCGCAAGCCCGAATGCGAGCGCGACGATTAATATGGAGACTCCGCCAACATGGAACGCCGCAGCAGATATCACTGCACCGACTCCGACAGAAAGCAGCAGGAACGTGCCAAGCGCCTCAGCAAGAAGCTTTTGCCATAACTTTATTGCCATCAAACCACGCTTTACAAACAGCACACAGTTTTATTAATCATTATGATGCGCGAGACGAGGGATGCGATAAACGTCTCAGTGCGCTTCCTTAAGCATTCGCCGGGGGCGAGATTCGAACTCGCGGAAGCCATTTCTGACTAAACAGCTTAGCAGGCTGCCGCCCTACCACTAGGCGACCCCGGCCCATTATCGTTTGCCACACAATCCTTTTATAAGTGGCAGAAGCCGCCTTGCGCTCTGCATCTATGAAGGATGGTCTGCGCTTTGGCTCGGCCCTGTATCCTAAGAGCATAGCTTTGCCGTGCTTAGGGTTGCTCCTTCCGGCCTGGCCCGGTTCACATAGTAAGCTACCACATAGGGCAGGACGTCTACGCTTCAGCGCAGGTCCGGCACAGATGCATGGCACTCGGACGGCATTGGCCCGCCAAAAGGGATTTGCGGATTGGAGACCCTTAGCCTCCAGCCTATCTGCCACAGATATAGCCAGTCCCGAATTTAAATATGTTCACCTTCTAATCTGTTTATATATCTAGACCGCGTAAGCATAATGAGAGGATTTAGCATGAGCGACGAAGAGTACATGACGCTACTGGACCGTGCCTTCAACAAGGCGCACATCATTTCCAGCGAGAGCTCAGACTTCGTGATACCGAAGGTCGATTCGATAGTGCAGGGGAACAAGACGATCATAAGGAACATAAGCGTCATAGCCGACAAGGCGAGGAGGGACCCGAAGGAGATAGCGAGGTACATAAGCAGGGAGCTTGCCGTGCCTGTAGGAATCGAGGAGCAGCGCATGGTGATAAGCGGAAGGTTCCAGGCCGCTGACATGGACAAGCGCATACAGCGCTACTTCGAGATCTATGTCATATGCAGGGAATGCCACAAGCCGGACACCAGGCTTGAGGGAGCAGGCCGCGGCATGTTCTATCTAGTTTGCGAGGCATGCGGCTCGCGCTACGGCGTGAAGCACTACTAGCGATACCATGAGAAAAAGCGGGGTTGATGAGAGAAGGGGCGCGCCGGTCGAGTACAAGCTTAAGCTCCCGGAACAGGGCGAGGTCATCGGCACGGTGGTGAAGACGGCAGGCGCAACTAAATTCTTCGTCGAGTGCAGCGACGGGAAGCAGCGGCTCTGTTCAATACCCGGGAGGTTCAGGAGGCGTTTCTGGGTGAAGGAGAACGATGTTGTCATAGTCAGGCCGTGGGTTGTGCAGAGCGATATCAGGGGGGACATAGTCTGGAGGTACAGCGCGATGGACATAAGTAAGCTCAGGGAGAGGCAGCTGGTCTGAACTCCAGCCAAGTGTAGCTTTATCTCTCTACAACTACAGAGTCTTTTTAAACCTGAAACGAGTATCTCACATGCTCGTTGTAAGGTGCCATGATGCAAACGCTTAACGACCTACTTGGCGAATCAAAAATATTCCTGAGCCGAGAGGCTCTCTCGCCGCATTACACCCCGAAGAAGCTTGTGTTCAGGGAGAAGGAAATAAACAGCATAGAGCGCGCAGTCGCCCCGTCGCTCAAGGGTGACAGGGGGCGGAACCTCTTCATATACGGGAAGACAGGCACCGGGAAGACCTCGTGCGTCAACTATGTGATAGAGGAGATAAAGCAGATACCGAATACGAAGGCGAGGATATCCTACATAAACTGCAGGATATACAACTCGAGGTTCAAGGTCCTGGCAAAGGTGACAAGCGACCACCTGCCTACATATGCGAAGCGGGGGTACGGCGCGGTCGACCTCTACGAAAGGCTTAGGAACTGGGTCGAAGAGGACAGCAAGATATTCGTCGCTGTGCTAGACGAGCTCGACATGGTGAAGGACCTGGACGACCTGATATACACGCTCACGAGGATAAACAGCGACATAAAGGCCGGAGGGGTGTCGATGATAGGCATATCCAACAGAGTTTCCTTCAAGGAGGACCTCGATCCGAGGAGCCTCTCTGCGCTTTACGAGACAGAGCTCGTCTTCCCACCGTATTATGCCACAGAGCTCTATGCGATAATAAAGGAAAGGGCGGAAATCGGCTTCAAGAAGGGCGTCGCGAGCGACGAGGTGCTGCACTACATAGCCGCGCAGGCGGCGAAGGAGGGCGGCGATGCACGATTCTCGCTCAAGGTGCTTGTTCGGGCCGGTGAGCTCAGCGAAGAGCGTAAGCTCTCTGCCATAACGATGAAGGAGGCGCAGGATGGCGTCAGGATGGCAGAGAACGAATCCGTTTACGAGCTGATAGGGACGCTGCCGGAGCACCAGAAGCTTGTGCTATATTCCGTTGCGCTGCTCACCCAGAGCGGCGGCACGTACAAGAAACTCACCGATGGCGTAGACACCTACCTGTTCAGCGGGGAGGTCTACAACCGCTACAGGTCAATATGCGAGAGCATGAAGAAGGAGCCGAAGAGCGAGCGCTGGTACAGGAAATACCTGTCTGAGCTTGAGATGCAGGGCCTGATAGCGGCTTTTGAATCGGGCAAGGGAATACGCGGCCACACCAAGCTTGTCAAGCTTTTGGTGCCTACCAAGAAGACGCGCGATGTGCTTGAGAAAGACCTTTTCGGAGTGCCTGAGCACGACGGGGAGGCTTCGTAGGTGCTCCTTTGTACTATGACGTTGTTTTCAGCTCGTGCAACATCGACAGCGACCTGGAGTCGAGGCTTGGATTCTCGAAGATCGGCGTGATACCGGAGAGCATAGCGTTTGTGGATCTTCAGGAGCGTGGCGTCGGGAAGGAGAGGAAAGCAATAGCGAGTGGGCCTGCC
This sequence comes from Microcaldota archaeon, assembly GCA_027345565.1. GTDB lineage: Archaea > Micrarchaeota > Micrarchaeia > Micrarchaeales > Micrarchaeaceae > JAJZAB01. The sequence goes on along the minus strand of DAHWIF010000008.1, from coordinate 59,238 downwards.
GGCAAGCTGATACAGGCTGTGAACATGGGCGTCTCGGCCGTGTACCTGAAAGAGATGGAAGCGGATAAGAAGCTAATCTCGTCATTGGCAGACAATGGGGTTGCTCTCTGCATATCGCTATCCGATATAATGGAGCTTTACGGACTGAGGAGGTCACATGCTATATTCAAGGCCGGACGATTGCTCTCAAGTGCTAGGAAAGGGGGCGTTGACGTCGCTTTCGTGACCCTCGCAAGGTCGAGGAGCAGCATGTGCTCCTACATGCAGATGGTAGAGCTTGCGAAGCTCATGGGTGCTGATGAGGGCTACGCCAGGAAGAGCATAAGCGAGGCCAATCGCAGGCTGGTGGTCTGATGATGCGGGAAAAGCGCAGGTATATAACTGTAGAGTCAGGCTATGCTGTTACCGAACAGGAAAGGGAGGAATTCGCGACAGCGCTCCGCATATCGCTAATGCGCTGCATAGGCGAATCCAATTTCCATCGAGCCAACCCCCGAATACTCGAGTTCCTCAGCGACAAAACTTTCATAATGAGGACCAGCCTCGCGGGTTGTGGCCAGGTGATAGCCGCGCTCGCGCTTGTCAAGAAGGTTGGAGGACGAGACGCGTACTTCTACACCCTGGGAGCTTCGGGGACCATCAGGGCGCTCAAAAAGAAACGAATATAAGCTTATATGCCCAACTATAATACGCTATTTCGTTTGACTGCTTTACCTGATTGACTTTAGTTTATGGTGTGAAGATGTATCCGCAACAGACAGCATACGACAGGGGCGTGATGTTCGCTCCAGACGGCAGGCTTTTCCAGGTAGAATACGCAAGAGAGGCTGTCAAAAAGGGCGCAACATCGATAGGGATGGCGACGAAGGACAGCATAGTTTTCGTGGCCCACAAGAACATAACCGCGCCGCTTACAGTGCCAGCAAGCGTGCAGAAGATATTCCGCATCGATTCTTATATAGGGGTGACGTACAGCGGCATAGTGGCAGACGGCCTGCACCTGATCAACATAATGAGGAGCAAGACGCAGACCCATAGGATGGTATACAACGAGACCGAATCCGTGGAGAGCATATCCAGGGACATTTCCGAGGAGCTCCTCCTCGCAACGCAGTATGGCGGCATAAGGCCATACGCAATATCCGTGCTGATAGGCGGCATCGACAAGGAGCCCAGGCTCTACGAGATAGACCCGGGGGCCACTATCGCTGGCTACAAGGCCGATGCGATAGGGTCTGGAAAGATCGTGGCGGACGAGATGCTCACAAAGGAATACAGCGACGACATAAGCACTGAGGAGGCTTTGGCGCTCGGCGTGAAGATAATCAAGAAAGTGGCTGACAAGCAGCAGATAAACGAGAACAGCATCGACATAGCAACGATAACAAGGAAGGATGGTTTTTCGATGATGTCTCCTGACAAGGTATCTAAGTATCTTTGATTTGATATTTCTCTTACTATTCTAATAGGATCGTGAAGGACATGGCTTCTTCTAAGACAGTCATAGCAAAGTACGAAAGGGATGGCTCGGAGTTCGAGATATTCGTAGATTCGGAGCTCGCTCACGACTACATAATCGGCAAGATAACCGACCCGCTCAGGGTCCTTGAGGCTGAGGAGATATTCAAGGACGCAAAAAAGGGAGAGAGGCAGAACAGCGATAAGATAAAGAAGGTATTCGGCACGGACGACCTGGCGAAGGTGGTAGATGCCATACTGAAGAAAGGCAATGTGCCGATAACAACGGAGCAGAGGAACCGGCTCGTTGAAGACAAGAGGAAGCAGATAATCGCGGTGATAGCGAAGAACTCTATAGACCCCAGGACAAACGCACCGAATCCTCCAATGAGGATCGAGAATGCGATGAGGGAGGCGAAGGTGGCGATAGACCCGTTCAAGAATGCCAACGAGCAGATAGATGAGATAGTGAAAAAGCTTAGCGCGGTCATGCCGCTGAAGTTCACAAACGCCAGGATAAGCGTGACCATACCCGCAGAGTACGCCAACAGGTGCTTCGGCATGCTCAAGCAGTACGGACTCAAGTCTGAGCAATGGCTGCAGGATGGCTCCCTGCAGGCGACCCTCGAGTTCCCCGCAGGTATGCAGAGTGAGTTCTTCGATAGGATAAACAAGGCAACGCAGGGAAGGGCCGAAACAAAACTTTTAGAGAGCTGATACGATGAATGAGATTATATTGCCAGGCGACCTTGTCTCTGACAAGCCAGTCAGGAGCAACTACACATATATCGAAGATGGGAAGACCTATTCGATGGTGCTTGGCATGATCGAGAGGGAGCCGCTCTCCATAGTCCCGCTGGAGAGCGTGTGGAGCCCCCGCATAGAAGACACTGTCGTAGGCATAGTCACATCCGCGAAAAATAGCGTGTACGAGGTGGACCTGAAGTTCCACGGAAGGAGCATAATAATAGGCGGCAAGTTCGAGAGGTTCTCGTTCAAGGTCGGAGATGTCGTGGAGGCGACAGTTAAGGATATAGAGGAGAGGCGCACCATAATACTGAGTTATCCCAGGCTGCTCTCCGGTGGCACGCTCGTCAGCGTAAAGCCGGCGAAGATACCGAGGATAATAGGCCGGGACAATACGATGATAAAGCAGATAGCGGATAAGGCGAAAAGCAACATCGTGGTTGGCAAGAACGGCATGATATGGTTAAAGGGAGGAGACATAGCGCTTGCCACAAAGGCGATACTGACAGTGCAGGAAGAGGCGCACGTGCCAGGCCTTACGGAACGCATAAAGAAACTTATGGAAAACGGATCAAGGTGAATATATGGCATCAAAGGCTAACAGACCGGATTTGATTGTAGATGGGAAGCGGCTTGACGGCCGCGCAATGGACGAGCTGCGCCCGTTGAAGATCGAGGCTGACGTGCTGAAGAACGCTGATGGATCAGCATACTTGGAGTGGGGCAGGAACAAGGTGCTCGCAGCTGTATACGGGCCCACAGAGACGCAGCCGAAGCACATGGCAGACCCTACTAGAGCTATAATAAAATGCAGGTACCAGATGGCGCCTTTCTCGTCCCTAGAGGACCACGGAAGGACCGGCCCGAACAGGCGTGCAATCGAGATATCGAAAGTGACGAAGGAGGCTTTCGAGAACGTAGTTCTGCTGAACGAGTTTCCCGGAAGCATGATAAACATATTCATAGAGATACTCCAGAGCGACGGAGGCACAAGAGCGGCCGGCATAACCGCGGCGGCCGTGGCGCTTGCAGGAGCTGGCATACACATGAAGGACCTGATATACGCCGTGTCTGTCGGAAAGATCGGGGAGCACCTTATATTGGACCTCAACATGAAGGAGGACAATTACTCTGACTCTGACATGCCGATGGCGATATCGCCCAGGAACAATAACATACTGCTGCTTCAGATGGACGGCGAGTACACAGCAGAGGAGCTGCACAGGGCCATGGAGATGGCGATAGCGTCCGGCAAGACGATCAGCAAGGTGCAGAGAGATGCGCTCCGCAGCGTCTATACAAGGGTAGCGGAGAAATACGAGAGTGTTTGAATGGAAGCTATAGGAGATATAAAGAGCGGGTACATAAAGGAGCTGTTATCCAAGGGCCTCAGGGAGGACTCAAGGAAAGTCTCCGACTTCAGGAGCATAAAGGTGGCCAAGAACGTTATAGAAAATGCGGAAGGATCTGCTCAGGTTGACCTTGGCAACACCAGGGTCCTCGCAGGCGTCAAGGTAATTCTCGGAGAGCCGATGTCGGACACCCCGAATGAGGGCACGCTCGCGATGTCGGCGGAGTTGCTTCCGCTCGCATCTGCAGAGTATGAGGCCGGACCGCCCAGCCCAAGCTCGATAGAGTTGGCCAGGGTCGTGGACAGGGGCATACGCGCAGGCAAATGCGTCGATATGGCCAGCCTTTTCATAGAGGAGGGCAAGGCGTGGAATGTCTATGTCGACATCTATGTATTGAACTACGATGGCAACCTTTTCGATGCGAGCTGCCTTGCTGCGATGAGCGCGCTCGCCTGCACCAAGATGCCAGAGTATGAGAACGGGGCAGAGGTGAGGGAGAAAAGGGTTAAAGAGCTTAAGATAGATAATATCGTGACATCGGCAACGTTCACCAAGATAAACGGCGGGATGCTGCTCGATCCGAGCGGAAACGAGGAGAATGCGGCCTCAGCGAGGCTGACAGTAGCCACTGACGGCAAGTTCATACGCGCGATGCAGAAGGGTCTGGGCGGCAGTTTCTCCGTTAAAGAGGTAGAGGAGATGGCTGAAATGGCGATGAAGAAGCACGATGAGCTCAAGAGGCACGTAATGGGCGCATGATAACATGGCAAACGCAAGCATAAGATACGGGGCGAGGGTAAGGAAGAGACACGCAGCGGTAAAGCAGCAGAAGCGCGCGCTGTACAAGTGCGAGATGTGCGGCAGGGATGCCGTCAAGAGGATAGGCACGAGCATATGGAGGTGCAGGCACTGCGGGGCGACGTACGCAGGAGGCGCCTATACTATGACAACAGCAGCAGGAGAGGTTGCGAGAAGGCTCGTCTCTGATTATGCTAGGAGGAGATAATGGTAGAGATATCTTACGAACCAATACACACGCTGGTTGTGCACGATGTGGCGAAGGTCCCGCTGGAGGATCTCATAAGGGAGAGGATAACCCCGGGCGTCACGCTGCCGCTCTACTGGTGCTCAGGCGTGCTTTTCAGCTTCGCTTCCGCGCCGATGGGGGACGACATAATGAAGGACTACTTTAAGGGGAAGATCCACTGGATGGAGGTGCACTATACCGAGATGAAGGAATACAAGCCAGTGCTGGAGCTGGACGACGAGCACTACGGCGGCAAGATGACCATCAGGGTGATAGACACCGCAGCATCGCAGATACACAACGATTTTGTGGGCTGGCTAAAGAAAAAGAGATGATATCATGGCATACGTTTGCGTGCACTGCGGGAAGAAGATAAAGCAGCTTGACAATTTCATAAGGTGCCAGTACTGCGGCTCAAGGGTGATAGTGAAGAGCAGGCCGAACCTCTCAAGAGAGGTGAAGACCGACTAGCTACTTGCTGCCCACTATTATGCTCTCTGATACGTTCTTTACACGCTCGTACTTTACGCTGTTCTTCGCAAGCAGCATCGCAGTGTTGTCGCTCCTCGTGAGCTGCTCCGCCTTTATCAGAAGAAGGTTGGCCACCTTGCCGTTCTCAAAATCCAGTATAGCATCCTCTACCATACCTATCTTCTTTCCCTCGTTCGTTATAATCTCTTTGCCGTATAGTTCAGAAAGCAGAATAGCCATTCCATCACTTGATATTCATAATCCTTTGAGATGCAAATATTCTTATTATGTATGCTCTCAGCTCCTCCATGAACGTTTTCTCGTCCCTGCCCAACTCTGAGAGCTCAGAGGCGTTGAACAGGGCCTTGTTGTCGCGAACAAGGTTCCCCAAGTACTCATCGGTAAGGTAGTAGCTCTTGGTGTTGCATCTCCCGCACAGGTACAGCGGCATGACCGGCGCTTTGGCAGTTGATTGAAGCGTATCAATATACCTGGAGAGGGGCATATTCCCGCACTTCGGACATTCCTTCTGCAACGTCACCTCCCTGTACTGCTGCATCTCAACGTCCGCGCCAATTCCGACAACGAAATCTTCCGCAGCCCTACGCGTGTCCTTGATGCCAATAAGCCTCTGATTAGTTATGCTTCCGGTCTTGTCGAATCTGCTCTCCAGCACGTTATCTCCGACAGGCTCGAAGAGCACGGTACTCCTTGCGCCGCAATCATCGTAATCTATCCGCACCCTCCCCGTGCCGCTAATCGCCATTCCAACCTTCACTCAATCGCCGAACCTCAGTCTGTACGAGTCTATGTCCTCCTTGAGCACCGTCTTTCTACCGTTCTTCTTAGCCTGTGCCGCCGCGTACTTGGCTATCTTCCTCGCCTTGCTCTCCAATATCGTAGAGAGTGATTCGGCTGCCTTGTCCGTCAGCCTCACAGATCCCCTCCTGCTTATTATCCTCTTTATTGCAATTTTAGGTATTCTTGTCAATGCACCATCCCGCATGGTTCAGCACTCAAGATCGTCTTCACAGCCATGGGCTCAGCGTAGTGCATTATCATCATTGTGCTATTCTGGCTTGCAAGCAATAAAAAGGTTACCATGGCATAACACGCACCTTTTTAATCTTTAACAGCTGAATTGGTATCTATTGTGGTGAATGAATGAGCGTAACCGACGTGACGGACTCGACCTTCGATGAGGAAGTGATGAAATCGAAGATACCTGCTGTAATAGACATATGGGCGTCCTGGTGCGGGCCCTGCCGCCTATTCAGTCCCATATTCGAGGAGCTTTCCTCGGATTACGAGGGAAAGGTAAAATTCGTGAAGGTCGATGCGGATTCGAATGAGGCCATAACCAAGAAGTACAACATAATGAGCATACCTACTACGCTTTTGATAAAGGCGGGCGAGCTTAAGGCGATGAATGTCGGGGCGATCCCAAAGGAAGCGCTTAAGAAGTGGATTGATAAGAACCTGTGACTTCTAGAACGCTTGCACAGAAGACTTTAATATCTTGATCGGTGTATTAATAAGAAGTGAGAGTGATGGCTAGCCAACACGCAGCGCGCCAGGAGGGCGCCTGATGCTAGCCAAGGCCATATCCTCTTGCGAATTGCTATTCCTCATGCCAGCCTATGGCATATCTATTAAAACCAGTATAGATGAATATGAGTATCCTGATGGATGCGGAGTTGATGGTTATGCCTGATGTACCATTCCCAAGAGGGATGAGAGACCTTCTGCCTAATGAGGCGCTCTTCAGGAACGAGCTCCTGAAAAAAGTAGAGAGCGTCTTCCAGAGATACGGCTTCCTTACGATAGATACGCCCACTCTCGAGTCTGTGAAGGTGCTCAAGGCAAAAGGTGGGATAGGCGAGGACACCAAGCTCATCTTCGAGACAAAGAACGACGACCTCGCACTTAGGTATGACTTCACCGTATCGCTAGCGCGGTACATAGCCATGCATCAGGGCCTGCCTCTGCCGTTCAAGAGATACATGATAGGCAAGGCGTGGAGGCGCGAGGAGCCGCAGAGACTGCGCTACCGCGAATTTACGCAAGCTGACGTCGACATAGTCGGTGGCGATACCGTCTACGCTGATGCGGAGGTGATATCCACCGTAGCGAAGGCCCTTGATGAGATCGGCATATCATATTTTATAAGGATAAACAACCGTGCGATGATGGATTCTCTGATCACTTCATTCGGCGTAAAAAGCGAGCAGTTCATGGAGGTGCTCAGGGCCATCGACAAGCTGGACAAGCTTGGCAGGGACAAGGTGGTGGACCTGCTGGAATCGATCGGCCTGAACAGGGACCAGATAAGCAGGATAGACGACCTGATAAACATGCAAGGAACTAACGATGAGAAACTCGATTTTGCGGCTACGGCCTCGAAGAGCGGATCGGTTGATGAGCTCAGGTCCACCATAGCGCTCGCCGAGTCTTACGGCATAAATGGAGCAATAAAGCTCGACTTCTCAGCCGTGCGGGGCTTTGATTACTACACCGGCATGGTGATGGAGATTGCGAGCACCGAAGGCGAGAAGAGCGCGCTGGGAGCAGGCGGAAGGTACGACAAGCTCATCGGCCTCTACTCTGGGAAGAGCCTGCCAGCGACAGGCGCATCCATAGGGATAGACAGGCTGCTTGACATGATGGGATTTTCAGAGTCCCCAAAGCAGACATACTCAAAGCTATTCGTAATAAACGTCAAGGAGTCAAACTACAAGTATGCGCTGAAGGTTGCGAACTGGTTCCGCGACAAAGGTATAGCTACAGATATAAACCTATCGACAAGAAACATATCGAACCAGTTGTCTTATGCGAATTCGCTCAAGTTCGGATATGCCGCTATCATAGGCGACGTTGAGGAGCAGGCTGGCAAGCTGAAGCTTAGGAATCTGGTAAGCGGCGATGAGTCGGTGCTGGCACCAGAAGAGGCGCTCGCCGCGATGAGTAAGTGATAAAGATGGCAAAATCGGAGCTCGAGAGAGTGACTGAAGAGAAGGTGGCAAAGGGAGGCATACTGGTCAAATTCTACTTCGATATGCAGAGCGAAGAGAAGGACAAGCTGCAGCCCCTGCTCGTAGATCTAATAAACGAACGCCTGCTCAAGGAGCCCGGAGTCGTCTACTGCTACGGCGCCATAGAGGAGCCGATAAAGCATGATAAGTACTATATAACAAGCGCGGCAGTGCACGTCCTGTTCGAGAGCTTCAGGAACCTCATCATAATAGCGTTCAAGTATGCGCCTATAGGCGTCGAGGTCCTTAAGCCGCATAAGGACCTGCACGTAAACGTCTGGGACCTCCAATCGGCGCTGTTGGACGTGTCGCAGTTCTCGACCGATTACTCACGGTACATACTGGAAAAGGTGCTGAAACCAGAAGACCTGCAGACCATAATGGAGAACCTGAAGAATAGGGAGGAGATAGGCAGACGCCTCATCGAGAAGAAGGAGAAGAAGGAATAGCTCGTACATGCGCACCGCGAGCTGGATGTGCTACTCAAGTGGAGTTGTAAATTGTCAGGTTGATCAGTATGCCGCGCTGCTGGTTCGGCGTGTCAGAAAGGTGGAACCCTCCAGCAAGCATGAAGTATTGGGTGCCTACCGAGCTAGACACAAGCCTTATCCTCACCACCTTGCCTGCTACGGTTGTCAGCGGTATTGTCGCATTTCTGAATATCGATGTAGTGACATTCTTGTTCTTTATTGTCGAGTTGGGGAGAGAGAGGTTGAACGTGTTGTAAGCCGCCAGTATGGCCGGGCTGCCATTGTTCAGTATCTCAACGTATATGTTACCGTGCGGGTTGCTCACTATCTTGAAGTTCAGGAACGGCTTGTTGACGACAAACGGCGAAGATGTAAGGTTGCCTGGCGCGGTCTGCGTGCCGCACCTGTATGTGCTGGCCACATACGGCCCGGGCGAGCTGTTCCACGGCGAGCTGAGATAGCACTTTACTATTGCGTTGTTCGCATACGTGATGTTGAACGGCTTTGTGCCGAACCCGGCTCCAGATGCGTTCCATCCGGAGTACTGGCCGTTGGAGAAGTTGCCGTTATATACGAAATTGTACGCCTTCTGAGGAGGGGATGTAGTCGAGTTGAATACGAGCATGGATGGGCCACAGCTTCCTCCGCCCGCTCCAGTTGTGAACGTTATATTGTATACCTGCTTTGGTCCGGTAAGCTCTGTCAGGAAGGTTGTGCAGTTGTAGTCTATTGTCTGGTTGACGTACGTTCCGTTGTTTGCCCCGACCACAAGGAGATGTGCGGTATTCGCATCGCCAGCCGCGGCCCATATGCCTATTGAATTGGTGGTAAGCAGGCAGTGGGCCAGCGTTGTGTTGTTTGTCTTGTTCACAGACAACGTGTATGAATAGCAGTCGTATAAGGTCCCCCTGTTTATGCTTGTTGTGACTGGCACACCGCTTATCGTTGTTGCCACCGTCCCTGTCGTTGTGACAGATGTGGTTAGGGTATGGTGCGTAAGTAGGAATCCACTCTCTACATACGCGAGTATGGCCGCTATTATTATGATCACAATTATTGTGACAGCGAAGCGCTTCATGCTGGATACCTGCTACACTAGGTATTTAATCTCGTCAGTTTAATATATGTTATCGTTTCATGGATAAGCGGTGTTGGCGTTTGGGCAGCATACCTAGGAAATGGAAGAAGAAGGGAAGAATGCGCTGGAAGTGGAAGAAGAAGCGCAGGAAGAGATTGAAGAGGGCGCAGAAGAGGAGGGTCGGAGAGCTCTGACTACTTCGCTATTTTCTCCAATATCGGGTATGTCTCATACAGCCTGTCCTGTTCGAGCTGCTGGTAGAGCATGTATATTATGCCGACTGTGAGCAGTATGCCCATTCCTGTGCCTACCGCTCCAGTAAGGGTCGCAAGTGCAGCTAGCAGGCCTACGAATATGCTGCCAAGCACGGTTATGGTAGGTATGTACTTATTAAGTATGCCCTCTACTATCCTTGGATCCCTCCTGAACCCTGGAATCTGCCAGCCCATGTCGCCCAATTGCTCCGATATGCTCTTCGGATTCTGCCCAGTCATCTCGACCCAGAACTTTCCGAAGATTATGCATAGTATGACGAGCACGACAGTATATACTATCACATGCACCCACTCCGGTACGAGCACAAAGCCGCCCCACGGAAGGAAGAGCTGGGTAGAGTGCGTCGCCAGGTACGTGAAATAGGTGCTGTATCCCCCTATCCCGCCATAGTTGGCCGAGTACGGGAGCGGGAATGTCGGTGATATCAGATATGCAATGCCGCCATTAAGCTGGAGCGCTGTGCCGCCTCCGGTAGTGCCAACGGGCTGGTACAGCGCGAAGAACTTGGCGAGCCCTGCAAGCGACCCTTTAACGTTAGCGAGGAACCGAAGCCATACCGTTGCGCTAAGCTCTAGCGATGATGCCAGGATCACAGGGAGCACGCTGACATATAGGAACGGTATCGGAAGCCGGCCGCCGACGCCCCTAAGCTGCTCGAAGGAGAGCGGAAGCTCTATCTTCATCTCATAGGCGTATATGCTGACAAGGAAAACCAGTATCGCGAAGAACAGGGGCCCGAATGCGAGCATGGCGTTAGGTATGGCCGATGCGCCTCCCGCCTGCACGGCGGCTATCGCCTCCGGTATCAATATACCAAAAGTGCCGGCCACTATCGCGTATGACACTCCCGCAGCTATGAAGACGTTTATTCCTGAAGTTATGCCGTACTTCGTCATCATCTCGTCAAGATAGATTATCATTATGGCTCCTATTGCGAGCTGCAACACCACCAGCCCCACGACAGCGCTTGAAGCCGCAGGCACGTACCCTGTCACCACGAATATCGCAGACTCTACGACGGCGATGACTATAGCAGCCAGCTTCTGCAGGGTCTGGAAACGCGCTCTCTGCGCGGTATCGTTCATGTCCATTTTTAATATCCCAGAACCGGCAATCAGCTGCAGCACTATGCTTGAGAGCACTATCGGGCCTATCCCTACTGTTATGACGCTGCCTATCCTCGCAGCGAATATTATGCTTATCAGCTGGAGCAGCGGCTGCGTTATCGCCTGCTGATTGATGCCTATCGCATAGGTGTTGTAGAGCAGGAAGTATATTCCGAGTATACCGGCCGTCCAGTACATCTTCTCTCTAAGCGAGAGCGGAGTGGCAGGGCCCCGTATCGTCGGTATGAATCTCGAGATTCTATCCATGAACTCCAGTGCCATCTACCCACCGTTCACTCTGCCGCTTTTCCGTTTATCCTCATTAGATACGCGCCACGCCTGGCCACTCTTGTTACTGTTGCGCCATCGGCGACATGGTTCTTCAGAAGGCCATTAATTAGCGCGATAGAGAGGTCGACAAACTCGCTCCTCGAGTGCATCCTGTCGAACGAAACATCAATCCTTATGGGACTAAGGCTTTTAACGCTTGCCTTGCCGATACCGAGCAGCCTTATCACCCGTTCAATTCTTGCCGAGGCGGTCTTTGCTGCTATTTTTGCCCTGCCAGTGAATATCGTTGACGCCAGCCCGCTGCCTATGTACGATGCCACATGCCTTATCTCATCCTGATAAGGCCTCTCAAGCACTGCTGACATCGCAAGGCTGCGGTATTCTGGAGATGCACGCAATTCGCCCTCCTTCTCAGCTTTGACGGCCTGCCTGGCGATGTGCTCCACAAACCTGTGTATCGCCGCTTTGGCGTCACCGTGCCCCTTTTCCATATAGACGTCATATTTTGAAGAGAAGACGCACGAATCAGAGCCGTTGTTTGAGCACGCGCGCTCCGCAACGTCTATATACTGCTTCCTCGACGCGGTGGCGAAGCCCGATATGACGCCCGCTTCGAACGAATGCAGGTTGATGCCTAGAAACTCCTTCGACCTGTCGTACATCCGCATGTCGAGCCTGTCTGGGAATACGCTGTACGTTACGCCAGTGTATCCCGCGTTTTCGAAGAACTTCATAAGGTCGCCTATCGATTCCTCATACAAAAGGTATCCTTTCGAATCGCTCAGCATCGAGTATAGGTGCCTGCCTACGCGCATCCCCGACCTTCTGCTCAAGTCGGACAGGCTTGGTGTAAGGTTTGCAAGCAGCGATGTGAAGAGGACAGCGCTCTCAGGCACTCTTTCAGATGCTTCCCTGTTGAGTATCCGCTCTATCAGAATGCTCTCGCTCCCTTTAAGGTACTGATGCGGGGCTATTATGGTAACCTGTTTCTGGAGCTGCGTAGCCCTGCGCGCGCCACGCAATCTGCGTTTCCCCTGCGCCATACTCTGTCTTTTGCAGCTTAGTTAATAAAAGCTTGTTCCTAGCGTCTACTCTTCAGCCTGACAGAGAGCTTCCATGAGCTGTAGGCTATCAGGATGACGTTGATGGCTATAAGCGCAGCCACTATCCCTATCGAGTAGTTGACTATGAATGCGTTGGCGGCCGACACCTCCACTATGCTGAGGCCGAATGCGGTTATTCCGTAAAGCAGCGGCGCCGAGCAGCCGCATCCCGATATGACTCCGGCAAAGATGGTGGCAAACGTGCCAGCCGTGCTTGCCGAGGCGCCGAGGCGCCCCTTTGAGGTGTTCCTCAGCGTGAATACGCCTATCGTGAACATCATCGACGCCGTTATGACAAGCGCGTAGATCAATAACTTTGGTATCGTTATCAGCAGCACCCCGTAGTTCTGTAAACGTATCAGGTAGGTGAAGATCAGGTAGTATATGACAGCTACAACCACGTTGAGCGCTATGTACGGCGGCCTGTATACGCGCACTAGTGCCCTGCCGATGTCTGATGGCCGCAAGCTACACACCCATAAGGCTCTCTATCTTCGGTATGACGGGAAGCGAGCACACCGAGGCATTGTTGCCGATGCTGCTGCACATCAGGGCGACATAGACGTCCGCTCCCGCATATTCGGTCCAGGCGAATTGAGTAGCAGGGTGCGCAAGTTGCGAGTATATCTGTGCGTGGGTCATGTCAGTGAGCGGCAGTGTGGAGCCCGTAGGCGCGCCGTTGCCGAAGTCAATAGCGTCTGCGCCGCTTACAACGTACATGCCCCATATCGTATACGGCGTGCCGCCGAACGTATTTATCTGCAGTATGTAATTGAATGCGTCTATGTACGCTGGTATCCCTGTCCCGTTAAGTATCTTCTGCACCTTCGAGAACGGATTAAGATCGAATCCGCCAGTTATCGGGTTGATGTCCTCTATAGGCAGGAAGTTGATGTAGCTGCTGTTGTAGAAGCTGCCTGGGTTGACCGTAGATGCGTTGTATTCGACAGGCCTCCAGTACAATGTAGGTACGTCGCTGTCGCCCAGGCTGCTGTAGCCCGTATAAAGGCGGGAGAAGCTGCCGAACCTGCTCAGAGCAAGGGCCATCGCCCACCTGTTCTCGCCGCACCAAACGCACGTTATGCTTCCATAATAGATGACAGAGGGCTTTCCGTTCACAACAAAGTTGTTCACCTTTAACGGAGAAGTCCCTACGCTGTTGTTCAGCGTCCCGTTGAGCAGCATCTCTCCAGCTGTCTCGAAGTATGAATCCGGTGCATTGTTTATTATTGAGAGGTCTGTGCTGTTCAGCGGTGCGTTAAGATGGGTAAGCCTATCGCCGAACGTACCGTTCTGCGTTATGATCGGATAGCTGGACAAGTTAGTCGGCGGAGCAGGCAACTGGCTCTTAATGTTGTATGCTGGATAGCTGACATGCTGTCCGGGGGCCGTGCTATTTATCTGGTTCGCAAGTGTCGCGTACTGCTGCGACAGCCTTGCATTCTGGTTTGAGAGCGACGTTATGACTGTACGCTGATAGAGCGATATGATCACGAAGGCAACTACCGCTACGGCAAGTATTATGTTGTATGCCCTAGACTTTTTCCTCCTTGCTTTAGAATACTTGGTGTACATCCCGCATACCTAAAAAGATTAGCTTAATAATATTGCTCACATTTAAGTATATAAACGTTGGCTCAAGAAATCCAGCCTTTCAAGGCGCTGGTGAGTAGGGCCGCATACGAACCATATCATGTAATAAAGAGCATACCATCAGGACAACAGGGAGCCTCGGCCTTTATGCCGGGGAGGATATCACAACGTGTGTATATGCAGACCAGGCAGCTTCTCCAGAAGCGGGAAACGTTGCAGAAGAGCGTAGTGGAGATGGCGGATGCGCACTGCCACCTGAGCATACTGAGCGACCCTGCTGTGATCCGCGACGCTGTGCTTTACGGGGTCTCTACAATAATAACCGACGGGGTTGACACGCCATCGAACATAAAGACGCTTGAGATCGCAGACAACAAGAATGTCTTCGGCGCCGTGGGCGTGGACCCGGAGCACGCATTGGCGATGGATGAAAGCGCGTTCGAGAGGGAGATTGAGTTCAACATCGGCCTTGCAAGGCAGAGCATAGATCGTATAGTTGCGATAGGCGAGATAGGCCTTGATTATTCCATAGGGGGAGGCCCGCGCAACATCGCCCGGCAGAAGAAGGTATTCGGGAGATTTATTGACCTCGCAGATGAGCTAAAGCTGCCGGTATCTGTGCACGCCAGGAATGCGATCGACGATGTGCTAGACTTCCTTGCGGAAAAGGATGCAAAGAGGGTGCATCTGCACTTCTTTGAGGGAGGCGTGGAGGAGGCGAGAGCCGTCCTTAAGCGCGGCTATATGATATCCGTGCCGCCGATAGAGTCATCAAAGAGGAAAAGGGTCATCGCAATGATGCCAATTGAGAACTTGATGGCCGAGAGCGATTCGCCAGTGGTTGGGCAGAGCCCCAAGTCAGTCGAGAAGTCCATCAGGTACATAGCCGGGATAAAGAAGATGCCTTTCGAGCAGGTGGCGGAGGCACTCGTTGCAAACACGAAAAGGTTCTTTGGAGTGGATACTAAAGACGGCATTAAGATGATGCGTTATTAACTTTTGCTTCTCATTATTCACGATGGGCCCATAGCTCAGCTTGGATAGAGCGACAGCCTTCTAACAAACTTTTGAGAGAAGTCTGAATAAGTGAAGAGAGCTGAAGGTCGCGGGTTCAAATCCCGCTGGGCCCGAGAAGATTTCAAAGCTCGACGCCCTTCACGATACCTTCACGATCGTAGAAGCGAATGCCCCGGTCGACCCAACTACGGTGATGCGGTATGCCGCACCGGCAACCGGCAGCGTGGTGAACGTGCCGTTGTTGTACATCGCAGTGGAGTTGTATACCAGGGTTGCCGATGCGCCTGGGGCGAGCGTGATGCCGCTCTGCACATCAGACAGGCTTGACACAAATACCAAGGACCCTGACGGGCTTACCGAGAATGTCTGCATGCCATAGCTGCCTATCGCGTGTCCAACCCCCACAAGCGCATTTGCGCCCAGCTCGAGCTGAACGCGTGACTTTCCTATCAGGCCTCCTGATAGCGCAGCATTGACGTTAGTCGCAAGCGATGCGTTCACTCCTGCCCTCACGGAGGCGACCGCACGCACCCTCTGCGCCCCAAAGACATTCACTGTGTTTATCACCGTGCTCTGGTTTCCATTGTTCTTCACAACAAGCGTAAGCAGCGTAGAGTTGCCCTGCGCAGAAAGCGAAGCGGACGTTATGTTCACGGTCGGCGTCACGGCCGCTATCACAGCAAGCGCCCCGGCGCTTATGGGCACAGTTGCGCCTATATCTGCAGCTAGCGTCGAATTTATCCCAGACACGATCGCTGCCTTTGCCGCCGGAACCCTGACGAATACGGTAGCGTTATTGCTGAATGCGGGTGAGACGGTCGGCGTGTAATCGAGAAGGACCCCAGACCCGGCGACCACCTTCTGGCTGCCAGATACCGGTATCGTCACCATGTTGCTGGAAACCGGCACCTGATAAGTTGTGCCGTTAACTGTTATCATGACGCTTGTTATGTTGAGTCTGAATGCGCTTATTGTAGAGTTGGCAGGCACGCTCGCGTAGCCGATTACCTGCGTCATGTTTTGTATTGCTATTAGATTCACGCTTCCGCTGCCGTTGGCGTTCACCCATGTGGATCCTGATATGGTGGTGTCATTGACCTGCACGTTCGAGTACGTGAACACCAGGGCGGTTGTGCCTGATGCAACCTGCGCCGGATCGGTGATCATCACAGGCGTGCGTACGTTGCCGCTGGAGCTAGGCGCTATCGTTACTGTAGTAGTAGGTGTAGGATGCGGCTGGCTTGTCAAGACGAATACCGCTGCTATTATGATTATCCCTATTACGACCACCGCTCCTATGGTCAACGGCGCTTTCGACATAAAATCCCCCAAACCTCTTTGCATGCTATATATAAAAAACCTAGCTGCTAGCGCCTGCACTCTCTGCGGCTGCGGCCCTGCCAGGCCTGCCCCCTCTCTTGGATTGCTTTTCTATCCTGGCGTTAGCGAACTCTACCGCAAGGTCCTCATCTGCCGTGCTCTCCATCCATGTCTTTATGTAGGTGGCGATGTTCCTGAATGGTTTTGAGAACCTGTCGGTCAGCTCGTAAGCGCCGCTCTCGTGCTTGAGGATGCCAAGCTGCACGGCAAAGTCGAGGTACCTCTTAGCTGTAGCTACAGGTATGTTCTGCGGAACGTCTTTAAGCCTGAGCGAACGCTTCCTTTTAACCTCAAGCAGCAGCGTCGCGAATCTGTAGGCTTCAGTTTCGTTGTCGTAGAAGAGCCTTGCTATGTCCTTCACGTTAACGCCCTTCAGCTTCTCCTTGAGCGGCGCGTCTTCGAACTCCCAGTACTTTATCGCCATGGCTTCACTGATGATAAAATAACGTTGAAAGGTTATTTAATGTTATTCCATAAATACGGAATCATCTCTCCTTGATGAACGTTATTGTGTCACCGTCTTCCAGCACATGCGCAACGCCGACCTTCTGGTTGGCGAACCTTGCGCTCTTGCCTGATACCTGCGCGCACTTCAGCCTGTCGACTATCTGCGCATGGAACTTCCTAGCCGCATCGCCCACGGTCGCGCCCCTCCGCAGCACCATCGGATGTGTTCCCTCGCCGATCCTAGGTTTCAGGTATATCGTTATTATGTCAAGCGCATCGTATATCTCGGCTTTGAGCCTATCTATGTTCGTCTTCTCTGTCGCGCTTACGGGTATGACGACGATTCCATATTTCTTTGAGAGCGAATCGGCCACCGCGCGGTAATCATCCCTGGTGTCTATCTTGTTCAGCGCCACGATTGCCTTCATGTATTGCGCCCTGTTTGCGATTATGTCGATGAGCGCGTCCTCACCTACCCTATCCCATACTGAAACTACTGCGTTGTGGATGCCTAGACCTTTCAGTATCTCCTCCAGATAGCTGTCTGACATGCCGGACCTATTCGTTTCGATCCTGAGCCCGCCGGCAGGCCTCCCGCTTATCTGCACCGATGGCTTTCTCTCGTTTATCCATATCCTAAGCGCACGGAATTCTGTGAGGAGCCTGTCGAACTGCTCCAGGTTGTTTATATCCACTACGAAGATTATGAGGTCTGCCGGCTTCAGCGCCGTGGCGACCATCCTGCCCCTACCCGCGCCAAGGTGCGCATCCTCTATCAAGCCGGGCAGGTCAAATATCTGTATATGGGAATCATTATACACCATCGTGCCAGGTATCACTGTAGTCGTCGTGAAGGCGTACTGCGCCGTTTTTGACCTTGTGTTTGCTAACGCGTTTATCAGAGATGATTTTCCTGCGCTCGGGAAGCCCACCAGCGCAACGGTCGCATCGCCGCTCTTCTTCACAAAATACCCCTCACCGTGCTTCTTCCTGCCTGACGCCACTATCTCCTTTTTTATCCTCGCGATTTTCGCACGCAGCATGCCAAGATGCAGGTTTGTGGCCTTGTTGTACTTCGTTTTCTTGTACTCCCCGGTGAGCTCCTCAAGTTTTGTCGTCAGCGATTCGGTTTTGTCGGTCATCAGATACACAGTTGTGTATTTCGGTAAATAAATATGGCTAAAATCTGTTTTTGTTTATCTCCAGTAGTTATATCCGGATATTATTTTAAATACTTATCATATGAGGGGTTATAAAAGTGGATGAAATGGCAAGAAAAATGAAGAGAAAGAAGGCAACAAGAAAAAGGAGGAGATAGTTAGTCTCCCCCACAGTTTTATTTCTATTTTTTGCTTTCACATCATCTTAGCAAAGCGTTTCCTGAACGACCTGTCGTTCTTCAGGTTGTCGAACATTTTCCTCATCTTGTTGAAATCGGAAATCAGCTGGTGCACCTCCTTCTCGGTAGTGCCGCTGCCATTCGCTATCCTCCTTATCCTTCTTGGATTGTGGAGTATGCGCTCGTCGCTTCTTTCCTCTTTTGTCATAGATCCGATTATCGCCTTGTACCTGTTAAGCTTCTCCTCTCCCTGCTCCATTATCTCCTTAGGGACATCGGCGGCGCCCATCATGCCGAATATGTTCTGCAAAGGGCCCATCTTGCCCATCGCCCTCAGTTGTGCATAAAATGACTCGAAGTTCAGCACCTCCATCTCTAGTTCTTCAGGCTTTATCTGTGCTTCTTTCACCGCGTTTTGCACGCTTGCTATGAGCCCGGCCATGTCTGGCACTCCGAGCAGTGCACCTATGAACTTGTCAGACCTGTACGGCTCTATGTTTGCCAGCTTCTCTCCGGTGCCTATGAACATCACGATAGACCTTGCGGCGTTTGTTGCGCTCAGTGCACCGCCCCCCTTGCCAGATCCATCAATCTTTGTCACTATCACCCCAGTAACCCCCACGGCGCTGTTGAATTGCGCCGCCTGCCTGCCAGCCACCTGGCCGATGTCTGCGCTTATCACCATTACCTTCTCGTCGGGCTTGAAGGCCCCCGAAACCCTCTTCAGCTCCTCTATCAGCTGCCCGTCAAGCGCATTCCTGCCGCTAGTGTCGCACACCACAACCTGCTTATCCTTGAACCTCTCGATGCCCTCCTTCGCTATCTTCGCAGCGTCCTTTTCGCCCTTTTTACCGAAGAACGATACGTTGGCCTGTTTCGCCAGCGTCTCCAGCTGCTCGTAGGCCGCAGGCCTGGACACGTCGCAGCAGATCAGCGCCGCGCTCAACCCCCTGTCCTGGTAGTACTTGGCCAGTTTCGCTGCTGTGGTTGTTTTGCCAGATCCGTAGAGCCCCATGAGCAGTATTCTCTGCCTCTTGAGCTTTGGCTCATACGACTGCCCCATCAGGGCCACCAGCTCCTCATAGACTATATTGGTTATGTAGTCTGTCGGAGCAACTCCGGGAGGCGGCCTGCTCTTCAACGCCTTCTCCTCTATCCTGCCGGTCAAATCGCGCACAAGCGCAACGTCGACATCCGCTCCTAGAAGGCTCTTCTGCAGCTCCTTGTTGAACTCCCTTATCGTCTTTGCGTCTATGATGGTGGCGTGCTTGAGCCTAGCTATCGCCTTTCTCAGGCCTTCGCCCAGATCCATAAAACCAGCCTATAGTATCTTGATGCTCCATATTTATAGCTTACATCCGTATCTATCGTGTTATGCCCAGGTTGAAGATGATTCTGGCGCAGTCGAACCTGACGCTCAGAGGCGGCGCAGAGTTCACAATACTGAAGATTGCGCAGCACTACAATACCCCGATATACACCGCAGAGTATGACAGGAACAGGACATATGAGGGGTTCAAGGAGTTCGATGTGCGCACGATAAGCAAGGGAGGCTTCACCGGCGTTCTTCCGTATGGGAGGATGTCGCAAGGGCTTGACTACGGCCTATCATTCTACAACTTCAAGGTCAAAGAGGACTACGACCTCATAAACGCGCACATTGGGCCAAGCCACTGGATAAGGAACAACAATGAGAGGGTGCTGTGGCACTGCCATACGCCCCTGAGAGATGTCTACGACCTTTATGAGTACAGGATGATGATGAGGAGCCCGCTCTCCAGGCCAGTGTACCGGCTTGGCACCAGGATAGTGAAGGGAATGGACCAGGGTGTAGTCAAGAAGATAGAGAAGATTGTGACAAACAGCGAGATAACCCTCGCACGGATCAGGAAGTACTACAACAGGGGCGCTACGATAGTCGGAACGGGCGTCGATTGGAGGGATTTCAAGAGGGACGGCGACGGCAAATACTTCTTCTACCCCTCAAGGTTCTCGCCAAACAAGAGGCAGGATTACGCTATAAGGGCGTTCCAGCTCTTCAAGAAGCGCGTTAAGGGATACAGGCTGGTGCTCTGCGGAGTGACTTCGAAGGATCCGTTCTATTACAATTACTACAGGAAGGTGAAGGGGCAGGCGGCGAAGGTCGGCGGCGTCACGGTGCTAACCGATATATCAGAGAAGGAGAAGGCAAACCTCTATTCAAGAGCAACAGCCGTTCTGTTTACCTCAGTTATGGAGGACATGGGCCTTGTGCCGCTCGAGGCTATGGCGAGCGGCAAGCCAGTCATATCCGTTAATGAGGGCGGCCCTACCATAAGCGTGAAGCACGGGCGCACAGGCTTCTTGGTCGGCAGCGAAATGGAGATGGCCAGGCGCATGCAGCAGCTCGTTGAGGATGAGAGCCTAGCTGACAGGATGGGCAGGGAAGGGCTCAAGAGCGCGAAAAGTGCGTGGTCGTGGGAGTCCTTCTTCAAGCGATACGACGCAGCGATAAGGGGAATGAGGCTATGACTTCTGGGCTATCGCCTTTGCTGGAGACGGCCCTATCACATACTTCGATATGACCTTCGCGGCATAATCCAGCGCCCTCTTTATGTTCGCCTCGGTGCTTGCGCCAGTGCATATCATCTTGCCGTTCTTGAAGAGTATTATCGATACTTTCGGCTCAGCAATCTTGAATATGGCCCCTGGGAACTGTTCTGGCTCGTAATCGACCTCCTTCACCTTCTTAGACAGCAGGTAGAGGTCTATCTCGGCGTGCAGGTCGGCGCTTACAACTATGTTCTCTATCTTTATCACAGGGTTGGTTATCATCCCGTCCTTCGCCTTCTTTGGTTTTGCTGCCGTTTTAAACACCGACGTATTACTATTTATATGTGCGAAGGTTTAAATACTGTTGAGCGTTCGGGGCTGGTGAAAACATGGATGGAGAGGTCGCCATAGTTGGCGGCGGCGTGATAGGATTAGTGCTCGCCAGGGAGCTCGCCAGGAATGGGGTCGAAGTTACAGTGTATGAGGCTCGCAAAAGCATCGGAGAAGGCGCCAACAAGGCATCAGGAATCGTATCCGTCGGTGGTTTGGCCAGCATAGGCGTGGATTACGGCGACGCAGTGCTCAATTCGCTAGATGGCGCTGTACTCTACGCAGGTGATGAGAAGCTGAATGTGAAGGCGAAGGAGACCAAGGCGTATGTGCTCGACAGGGAGATATTCGCCAGGCTGTGCGCCAAAATGGCAGCAGATGAGGGCGCAAGAATAGAGCTCGGCAAAAAGGCCGACAGGGATATGCTCAAGGACCTCTCGCGCGACAGGATAATCGTAGGAGCGGACGGAGTGGTATCCTGCGTCGCAAACCAGTTCGGCTTCCCTGAGATAAATGATTATGTTCTTACATACAAGGCGGAGTATTCGGGCGCTGATGTACGCAATCTGCATTCTTGTGAGCTTTTCTTTTCTGATGCGCCAAAGAGGTTCTTCGGCTGGACCGTGCCGCATTCGGAATTGGTCCTCGAGGTCGGAATCGGAGAGTGGATGCGCACCAGGCGCAACAGCCTCTCGGTATTCAATACGTTCATAAAGAACAATATCGTATCAGAGGAGATAAGGGGCGCAACGAAAGAATCCGGCCTGGCGAGCATGATACCTCTCCAGGCTAGGAAAACAACCGTCAAGGGCAATGTGCTGCTCGTCGGAGACGCTGCCGGGCAGGTCAAGGCGACCACAGGAGGCGGGCTTGTTTTCGGAGCCCTTTGCGCCAAAACAGCAGCAGAATCCATAATAAACCACCTCAGGAATGGCGCGCCGCTCTCTATGTACGAAAGGATGTGGCGCAAGAGATACTGGGCCGACCTCCAGATGCACAGGGCGATACATCGATATTATTCCAGCCTAGGGCCGAGGGGCGCTCGGCTGCTTTTCAGGCTTGCCAGGATGCTGGGTGTCGAGGGGTTCCTTAGCGAACACGGGGATATGGACAGCCCGAGCAAGGTCGTGAAGAGGATTTTTGTAAGATAACCTTGCATACGCCGCTCCGCATGAATCGGCTCCCTCTTTAGATAGACCGCTTTATTGGTGGGATGAGAGATAACCGCGCAAAACCACAAAAGACATATAAATATTGATGACGACATTATACTCAAAGAGGAACGGGGTCGGATAGACCTTGCGAGTAAATAGGTTCCCAGGGGTGCGTGCCTGTTCGCCATAACCCCTGCCAAAAGGTCTCGGAAGGGATTGGTCTCGCTGACAGATGAAACACGGCCTCTGCAAAATGCGGAGGGAGCCCATACCGCTTATGGGCGGGAGGATATCAACACGAATCGCGTGATTTAATGAGCCAGTTTGGAGTCCAGCTTCATTCCAGGTCGCATACAAAAGCCGCAGGCAACGGCAAGCGAAGGATAAAATCAAGGGACAAGCGCAGGAGCGAGATCGGGAGCTACTTCTCTGCTACTAAGATGTCTGAGGAGAACGCCTACAGGGCGCACAGGAGGCGCGGCGGCCGCCTGACAATGGTGCTGAAGAGCGCCAGCTATGCAAACCTGCTGACAAAGCAGGGCTACAAGAAGGTCAAGATAAAGGGAGTGCTGGAGTCAAAGGACAACAGGAACTTCGCGCGTCAGAACATAATAACGAAAGGCACGATAATCAATACAGAGTTTGGCAAGGCGCAGGTGACAAACAGGCCTGGCAGGGAGGGCAGCGTCAATGCGCTCCTTCTAGAGGCTTGAGCGGATGCCCGCGGTTGTATACGAATGCAGCGCCTCGGAATCCCAGGAGCTGAAGAAGTTCCTAGAATACGACCCGTATCTCGACAAGAGCCTTGACGCCGAGCAGCTGAAGAAGCTCAACAGCGACAAGGACGCAAATGTAATATTCTCAAGGCAGGAGTTCATGCTCAGGGACGGCGCGTCGCTCGGCCTTTCCAATGATAAGTTCTATTTATACATAAACGCCAGCGAGGATTTCCTGATCGGTGCCGAAAAGAAGCTCAAGAATAAATTCAAGAGCGTAAAACGGGCGTCGAAAGAGGATGAGAAAAGATTCATAGATGCTGTCGAGGAAGAGCACAGCAGAGGCAACGCCGGAATCGGCGCCATATTCGGTGGTTGAACGAACGTGATAAGCGCAGATGACCTGTCGCGCGACCAGATAATGCACATATTCAGGATAGCTGACGACCTCAAGAGCAGCAAGGTCGAGATAACGATAAAGGAGCATGCGATACTCGCATTGCTGTTCGACAAGCCTTCGCTGCGGACACGCGTATCGCTCGAGGTAGCGATGGCCCAGCTAGGAGGCAACAGCGTCTACCTTGAGAGCCAGATGACCCACCTGCAAGGCGGAGAGACGTTATCTGACACGATAAGGATACTCAGCAGCTACTGCGATTTCGTAGCCGTAAGGACGTTCAGCCAGGAGCAACTCGTGGAGATGGCATCAGCATCGCGCGTGCCTGTGATAAATGCGCTCACAGATGCGGAGCATCCCACGCAGGCGCTAGCGGACGTATACACAATAATGCAGCACGTCGGGCGCATACGCGACGCTAAGATCGCATTCATGGGAAACATAGCCTCAAATGTGGCCAACTCTCTGATGATAACCGCAGCCAAGCTCGGCGCCGAGGTCGCGCTCGTGGGCCCGTCAAACGAGAACCCCCCTAACAGCTTGTACTACAACAGGGCGAGGGAATACAGCAAGGTGTACACCGATTCGTCTGTCGAGAGCGGGCTTGAGGATGCAGACATCGTCTATACCGATACGTATGTTGACATGGGTCACATAAAGGGGTCCGAGGATTATTCCGAGACGGAGCAGGAGAAGCACGCGGAGGAGAGGATAAAACTCTTCTCGCCGTACCAGCTCAACGCGAAGGCGCTATCGTATGCGGCAAAAACTGCGCTTGTGATGCACGACATGCCGGCGCACAGGGGAGTGGAGATCACGAGCGATGTGATGGACGGCCCGCGGAGCATAGTGTGGGAGCAGGCGGCGAACAAGCTGCTCCTGAACAAGGCGCTGCTGCTCTACCTCTCTGAGCTCGGCCCATCCAGATAAGTATAAATTCTTATTCTGAGACGCAGTAACATGGACCTTCTCGCCAAAGTCGGAATCGGAGCCGTGATACTTATCATCATATTCGCCGGAGTGCTCGTTTTCAGGTATGCTGCCACGAGGTCAGGGCCGCTCTCGGCATCGCAGGCACAACAGGTAGTTCAGCGAGACCTGAAGCTCGCTTATCCGAACGCAACGATAAATGTGATAAATGTAACGCCATCTACGCTGGCCTCAGGCAGCTGGAACGTGTTCGTGAGCCAGGTGTACAACGCCACGAGGCCATGCCCAACGGTGTATCTCGAGCAGTACGACTATCCGGCTACAGGGCTGGTGCCCAGCGTGGCGAACCTATACACGCAGCATTGCATAATATACGGCCTCTCGAACACCTCCCTGCCGTACTACACGTACCTTATAACCTCGCCAGAGATTGCGATAGCAAAGTCGTTCAATACGTCCTTCCCGGCGCTTGTCGTTTATGTCAATACCTATGGTTACAACAGCACCAATGTATACGCATCGCACTACCAGAGCTTCACGCCAAACAAAAGCGTATTGCCATCGGGCAGGAGCTTCAGCGACATATGGCTTGTGAACTATACGAACGTGCGCGCCCCGTACTCGGAATACGTAATCCTTAACTCATCAGGCTCTATCCTGTTCAACTACACCATTTCGCGCTGAAAAGCCACACGCATCAATATTACAAAAGTAAATCAAAATAGACCATGGTAAATAATCATATACTGCGATGAACAAAATTTACGTCTTTTCCATCTCATGAAGCGCGGGTTTTCAGCACCGAAGTTAAAACTACTACTATCAGAAACAGATGCACAAGGTTTTTAAAGCTATTTATTGCATTTATTGCAGGCGATAAAATGAGCGACCTCGTTAACGACCTATTGGGACAACCCAGCGGAAGCAGCACGACACCAACTGAAGACTTTAGTTCCTCGCAGATAAAGATTGTTACAGCCGGATTCGGCGGAGCTGGCTGCAACATAGTCAACCGGCTTATAAAGGCCGGGGTTAAGGGCACCGAATTCGTTGCTGTTAACACAGATGCGCAGCACTTCAAGATAATAGATGACAGGATCAAGAAGGTATTGATAGGAAAGTCGCTAACAAGAGGGCTCGGAGCAGGCGGCGACCCGCAGATGGGCAGGAAGGCCGCAGAGATAGATAGGAACCTCATAGAGGAGGCGCTGTCAGGATCGCAGCTTGTATTCCTGTGCGGTGGAATGGGAGGCGGTACGGGAACAGGAGGCATATCCGTAGCCGCGCAGGTGGCGAAGGAGCAGGGCGCCATAGTAGTGGCAATGGTAACTTATCCGTTCGACCTCGAAAGGGTAAGGAAGGTGAAGGCGGAAGAGGGCATCCAGGAGCTTAGGAAGCATTGCGACAGCGTCATAATACTGGACAACAACACCCTGGTGAGGCTTGTGCCGAACCTGCCGATGAACGAGGCATTCGCTCTGGCGGACTCGGTCCTGGCCAAGGCGATAGGCGGTCTTGTCTGGACAATAACGCAGCCAAGCATGATAAACATAGACTTTGCCGATGTGAGGAGCATAATGGTAGGCGGAGGCGTAGGCTTCATAGCGGTAGGGACCGGAAGAGGCGCTGACAAAGTGAATTCTGCAGCCGAGGGAGTGCTGAAGAACAAGCTCCTTGACGTAGACTTCGAGGGTGCAAGCGGCGCGCTTGTCCACATATCAGGCGGTTCATCGCTTACGATTGGCGACGCAGTCCATGCAGGTGAGATAATCACCGAGAGGATGGACCAGAAGGCCAACGTTAAGTGGGGCGCCAGGATAATCCCAGGTTACGAAGACCAGCTCGAGATCGTGGCAATAGTGACGGGTGTCAAGGGAGCGAGCATAGTAGGGAGGCTGGAGGAGAAGAAGCAGGAGTCTTACAGCGACCTTGAGATGATCGGCTGACCCGCATTGGCATTTAGGTGAATTCAATGTTGGGAAACCATTCCGGGGAGGAATTCGTAGCTAAGCTTGCGGTAGTCGGTGTAGGCGGACAGGGCTGCAACCTTGTCAACAGGCTGTACAAGAACGGCATAAGGAGCGCAGACACCCTCCTTCTCAATACCGATGCAAAACACCTCGGAATAGTCAACGGGGACAAGAAGATACTGATAGGCAAGGATATAACCCACGGCCTTGGCGCCGGCGGCTTCCCCGAAGTAGCGGAGAAATGCGCGGAAGCGTCTAAGAACGAGATAGCAGAGGCGATAGAGGGCTACGACATGGTTTTCGTTGCGGCAGGAATGGGAGGAGGCACTGGCGGAGGCGCGGCTCCGGTCGTCGCCAAGATAGCCAAGGAGCAGGGTGCGCTGGTGGTCGCATTCGTGACCTATCCGTTCTCGCTGGAGAGGAGCAGGAAGAACAAGGCTGACTGGTCGCTCCAGCAGCTGGGAAAGCACGCAGACACAACCGTTGTGATAGAGAACGACCGAGTGCTGAGCTATGCACCAAATCTGCCTATGGAGAAGGCGTTCGAGCTTGTTGACAGCGTGGCGTGCAACGCCGTAAAGGGCATCGCAGACACCATAATGCTGCCCAGCCTGATAAACTTGGACTTTGCGGATGTGAGGGCTGTGATGCGCAGCGCAGGGACTGCTGTGATAAACCTTGGTTCAGGAAGCGGGCATGACAAGGTCGACAGGGCGATAAAATCAACGCTCACCCACCCGATGTTGAATGTAGACCTGCTTGGAGGCAAGAGTGCGCTTGTACATGTGGCTGGCGGCACCTCCCTTACGATACAGGAGGCGACGGCGATAGGCCAGGGGGTCACAGAAGGCCTTGATGAAAGGGCTAACGTGATCTTCGGAGCAAGGCTGATTCCGGAGCTGAACGACCAGATAAGGGTGATGTCAATAGTTACAGGGGTAACCCCGAAATTCGGCCTAGGGATAGACAGAAACGCACCACCGCTAACCGACCTGAGCCTAGAGCTTATCTGAGCACGATTCGGACAAGCTATAATGCAATGGGCCAGGCCCACCTATTTGAAGCTGGGATGAAGGCTTAGCGAAGGTATATAAGTTTTAATCAGGAACTACCTTCTGTTGTTCAAGATGACCAATCAGAATGCCGCTGTTGGAAGCACACCACTTAAGTTGTGGGGATGCTACCAATCGGGCTTGTAAACTAGAATGAAGCAGGTGAATATGTGGGGGACGAGGTGACCATTGTATCGATGAAAGAGGTCAGGGTAGGCCGCTACATAATAATCGACGGCATACCGTGCAGGGTGGTCGATATAGAGACAAGCTCCCCTGGCAAGCACGGATCGGCAAAGATGCGCGTCACAGGCATAGGAATGTTCGACGGGCAGAAGAAAACGCTGCTCAAGCCGTCCAGCGCAGATGTTGAAGCGCCTGTGATAACCAAGAAGAAGGCGCAGGTGGTCTCAGTCGGTGACTCTACTGCGCAGCTCATGGATTCGGACACCTATGAGGTTTATGAACTGCCGCTTACCGATGAGTTCATGGGGAAGCTGAAGCCAGGCGCGACGGTCGAGGTCATGGAGGCGATGGGCAGGAGGGCGCTGTCGCGTACGTTGGGCAACGAGTGATTCTGTGGAAGTAAGCATACTATCAGACAAGAGCAATCCGAATACGAAGAGGCGTGAGATATCGTTCGCAGTCGTGCAGGACGACAAGACCGCATCGAGGGACGAGGTGAAGCGGGAGCTCTGCAAGAGGCTTAGCCTTGACCCTGAAACAACGATAATAACGCAGATGAAGCAGGAGTTCGGTATGAGGAGGAGCACAGGGGTGGCGCATTCGTATGCATCAAAGGAGCAGATCGCCAGTGCAGAGCCGAAGTACCTGATTGAACGCTTATCAAAGAAGGGCAAGCCGAAAGCGGAGCAGGCAAAGGCAGAGGAGCCCAAGCAGGAAAAGGGCACGGAATCGGCCGGGCCCGAGAAGAAGGAGTGATGATTTATGGCCGACAAGAGGCAGAAGCAGGCTAAGCAGTACAAGCCGGGGCGGGTGTGCCCAAAGTGCGGAAGGAGGATGGCTGAGCACCAGGATAGGTTCTCGTGCGGCAACTGCCATTACACCGAGTTTAAAGGTCATGAGAAGAAGGGATAGCCTCATGCCCCGGATCAAAAAGGGAAACGCGAGGCACGAGCGGCCTATAAGATATGCAGTATACGTCACCTTCCTTGTCCTTATAGTGCTGCTTTTCGAAACGTCCAGCCTTTACGCTGCAGGGAAGCTTGGCGAGAGCGCCTACCTGGTGTATGCGTCTATAGCGCAGTCGTTCGTATTCTCGTTCGTTGCCATCGCGTACCTGTTTGCCAGCGGCAGGGGCCTGAAGCAGGCTGTAGCCAGGCTCGGCATGGCGAGGAAGCAGTGGAAGAATGTATACATAGCTTACGGCATAGCCATATTCGCGGCCATATTCCTCCTTGAGATACTGCTCGGGCTCTTCCAGGCCATAACGGGCGTGCAGCTCCCGACCAACGTCGCTAAGCTGTTCAGCGGGCTGCCGCTCTACTTCCTGCTCTTCTCAGTCTTCATCGCCCCGATAAATGAGGAGATACTCTTCAGGGGATTCCTTGTGCCTGGCATAGGGAATGTGATACTGTCTGGGCGGAAGAATGTGGGCAAGCGCACCGCGGCATACAAGAACGCGATGTGGGCCGGAATAATACTGAGCGCGCTGCTCTTCGGCGTGCTCCATTATCTCTCGTATAATTCGATATCGGAGCTGATAGCCGCGTTCGTCTTCGGCATAATCGCCGGCTATGTAAGAATAAAGAAGGATTCGCTCTATCCGTCAATAGTAGCCCACATCCTCGTCAACTTCCTCGGGTTGCTGGTTTTGGCGGTGCTTATATGAACGAGCTAAGGGTCGTGGTAGTCGGGCCGATGTACCAGCAGAACCTTGGTTACATAGCCAGGGTGTCGAAGAACTTCGGCGTGGAGAGGCTGTTCATCGTGAGCCCGAGGTGCGATTACAAGGGCAAGGAGGCGATCAAATACTCGAAGCATGCGAAGGAGCTGCTGCAGAACGCGAAGGTGCTAAGGTCGATAAAGGAAGCGACGAAAGGCACGTTCGTTGTCGGCACCACCGCATTGTGGAGGAAGACCGGCAAGGCCTTCTACAACGTGCACACGCCAGCATCGCTGGCGAAGCTGATCAGGAAGAACGGGATAAGCAGGGTCTCGCTGCTCTTAGGCAGGGACGACACCGGCCTCACGAAGGAGGAACTCACGGGGTGCGACGCCAGCGTCTTCATACCTACAAACGAGGATTACCAGGCGCTGAACATATCGCATGCGCTTGCGATACTCCTTTACGTTTTTTCCGGTAATCGATGGAAAGGAGGGCCCGATGCGGCGGACAGCCGCGACATGGAGAAAATCGTCAGGCTGATAAAGGCATTTCTATTGAAAAGGAGGGACATCAGGGACAAGCGAGCGGTGTCTATGGCGCTGAAGCACGTGATAAGCAGGGCGTCCCCAACAAAAAAGGAGCTGAACGCGATATCGGTTGCGCTGTCGCCCAGGAAATAGGCGCCTATCTTTTCGGTGCGGCCGCCTTCCTGCTCTTTATTATCTTGACCTTTGTCGGGGTCAGCAGTATCTTTGCATCGTCGAGCCTGGCTATGTCGCCATTGGTCTTCTGCACATAGTCCTTCAGCTTGTCTATCATGCCCTTGAGCGTGTTCGGCCTCTTTGCCATCTCAGATATGTTAAGCAGTATGATATTCTTCCTGCGCAGCTCGTCCTCTATGAGCGCAAGGTCAGATTCCTGCTGCAGCGCAACAGGCTTTATGTAAAAGTCTGCGGGTTCGTTCATAACGTCTACATTCTCCATCTCAGCAGAATTCATGTACTCCTCTACGTCCAGTTCCTTGGATGTGCCCAGCACACCGCCCAGCTTGTTGAAGATGCTCATTCCATCACCATAGTCGCCAACAAAGTATAACATGTCTCTTTTTTAATACTTTCTCTTTTGCGGAAGCGAAGAAGCGATGTTTCCCTGCGATGTCAAGCAAAGATTAAAAACATACCATGATTATACTAAACGGTGCAAATGATAAAGCTGAAGAGGGTGTATGAGCCCATAAGCGTGACCGACGGGGAGCGCATACTCGTCGACAGGCTTTGGCCCAGAGGCATACGGCACAGTACGTCCAACATAGATATATGGGTAAAGAACGTCGCGCCGAGCAAAGAGCTGAGGAAGTGGTACGCTCATGATCCGAAGAAGTGGATGGGATTCAAGAAGCGGTACAAAAAGGAGCTGGACGGCAACAACGCCCTCAACAAGCTGATACAGATAGTGCAGAATGCAGACCCGGTCACCTTCCTGTATTCGGCGAGGGACAATAGGCACAACAACGCAGTGGTGCTGCTCGATGTCGTCAAAAAGAGGATGAAAACAAAGGCGTAATGGCGCGTTTTTTGGAGAATGTGATAGTAGACACAAGCAGCATACTCTTCGGCATAGCCGCCAAAAAGGACGTCTTCAGCATAGCAAACAAGAGATTCAATGCACAGGTGCTTATATCAAGGGGCGTACTTGACGAGCTTTCGGGTATATCAAAGAACAAGGGCAAAAGGGGAGCATCCGCTCGCGCGGCTCTCGCACTGATAAGGGTTAAAAATGTTAAAGTGCATAAAGATAGAGGAAGCGTCGACTCCTGGATCGCCAGCACAGCCGCAAAGCATAATAACACAGTCGTCATAACGAATGATACAGCTCTTTTCAGGAAGGTGAGGTCGGTAAACAGGAACGTTTTCAAGCTTTCAAGGAGCGGAACCCTAAGGAGATGAGTGAGAGATTGTACAGCATATACAGCGTAAAGGACATGTTCAAGATGCCGCCCGAGTACTTCGGAGAGGACATAGAGAAGGTAGCCACCACAATAATACAGAACAAATACGAGGGCAGGATAGACAAGGACATGGGCGTGGTGGTCGCCATATTCAATGTAAGGGACATAGGCGATGGGATGATATACCCAGGTGATCCTGCAACGCATCATGAGGCGCAGTTCGACATACTCGCATACACGCCGCAGGTTGACGAGGTCGTTCCAGGGATGGTTACCGAGCTCGTGGAATTCGGCGCTTTCGTCAGGATAGGCCCGATGGACGGACTGGTCCACGTCTCGCAGATTGCCGGAGAGTTCCTAACCTTTGACAAGAAGAACCAGGCGTTCGTATCAAGGAAGAGCAGCATAAGCCTGAAGAAGGGCGACATCGTCTACGCAAAGGTCTCGACCGTGAGCATGAAGAACACGATAAAGGACTCGAAGGTAGCGCTTACGATGAAGCCAGACGGCCTGGGCAGGCCCGAATGGGCAAACCTGGCAAGCGCAAGGGCGAGGGCAAGGAAGGGAGGCTCAAGGAAGAAGTGATATTGTGGCTGAGGAAAAGGCATGCAGGAACTGCAGGCTTGTGGTAAGGCATACGGATACGTGCCCGCTCTGCGGATCCAAGGACCTGACGGACAAGATGGGGGGCTACATAATCATACTAAATGCAGAGAAGTCCGAAGTGGCGAAGAAGATGGGGCTGAAGGTCAACAGCACATACGCTCTCGACATAAAGGGTTAAAGCGGTCAAAATATACTGCGGGTATGGGAGAACA
Organism: Microcaldota archaeon; assembly: GCA_027345565.1. Taxonomy (GTDB): domain Archaea; phylum Micrarchaeota; class Micrarchaeia; order Micrarchaeales; family Micrarchaeaceae; genus JAJZAB01. The sequence goes on along the minus strand of DAHWIF010000008.1, from coordinate 27,355 downwards.
GCGAGCTACTACAAGTATAAGAAGTAATCATTCCTTGCCGTCCGCTGCCATCTTAGGTTCTCTCTCCTTGCTGATCTCCGCCCTTTCGTAATCTTCCACCACCTCCACCTTTTCGACATCCTTCATCAGCGAGAATAGCGATGCGACCAAGCTCGACTTGCCGACAAAATAGTCCGCATTCTTCCTGGTCTTGCTGTCATACGAAAGTATCATCTCCTTGCCCTTTATCGAGACTGAGCTTGGCTTCACGTTATATGTCCTGCCAAGAGCTTCGGCCCTCTGCGCCGGTTCCGTGATATTCCTTATTACCTTGACTTCGTAGGTTATGTCCCTGCCGGCATAAGGGTGATTTGCGTCGACCACCACTCTACCGGAGTTCACGCTCTTCACCGTCGCGGCCATGTTCTCAACCTCGACCCTCATCCCAGGGTACGGGTTCAGGTCCCTTGCCCTGAAGTCCGATAGCGGCATCACCCTCACAAGCTCCTCGTGCCTATTGCCGAACGCGTCCTCCGGCTTGAACGCGAACTTTTTCAGCTCGTTGAGGTTCATGCCGCGAAGCTCCCTATCGAGCCCCTTTATCACGCTGTTGGACCCTAAGATGACAAGCGCCGGGCCGTACGTCGAGTCCTTGTTGAAGATGCCCTTCTCCTTCGCCAGTTTCTCGTCCGTCGTGGCGATGAGCTCGTTGGTTGCCGTGTCCCATGCGCTGTAGTCTACCTCTAGGAAATCGCCTTCTTTGAAAGACATAATATTACCGATAGCTTATAATTGATTAAATACGTATAAAAAGATAAGGATTAATCTAAAAGTGTAAGCATGGAGCCGGAGAGGAAGAAGAAGCTCACGCTGTTTGTCGGCGCGCTGGTAGTCGGCATAATGTTCGTGACATCGTATGCGGCTTTCGGCAGCAACGGGGCGGCGCCTACGAGCAGCACTACGATAAGGCAGAACACGTATGCGGTGTTCGGCAGCGTGAATGCCATCGTCACCGGATACGGCAGCAGCCTCACGATAACCCTGGAAAATAAAAGCGCAGGCAACGCGCTGAACAGCACGCTCTCAAAGCTGGAGGCGAACAACACGATAACCAATTTCATACCGACGTCCGGAGGCTTTCTGGTCTACGCTACCGGGAATCTTTCGTATACCGCACAGGAGGCTTTATACGGCTCTCTTCCCCAAAACTCTATATCATTGGGCGGGACCGAGGTCATAAGCATACCGAGTGCGTTCGTGCTCTACTACTACGGCACTGCCATAGACGTCTACACGAACATTACCAACTTCACCGTGCCGTCCAGCCTGCTTAAGCCAACAGGCTACAAGACTCCGGTGAACGTGCAGGCTCTGGTGCTGCAGGATGGCCGCGTATATGACAACAACATACAGGTGACCTGATGGCGGAGATTGGCGCGACAATACGCAAGTACGCGCTTAAGAACGCGCATGATTACGGCAAAGCGAGCGAGGGCAGCGTACTCGGCAAGGTCATACCATATTCGAAAAACGTCAAGATCCAGGACCTGAAGAGGCTTGTATCCGAAGAGGTCACGAAGATAAACGGCATGGACCGCGCTGCGATAGAGAGGGAGTACAGCAGCTTCAAGGACGAGTTCGAGCAGAAAGAGCGCGAAACAGCCGAGAAGACCGCGATGCCGACCATCAGGATAGATGGCGCAGAAAAAGGCAATGTCGTGACAAGGATATCCCCAGCGCCTACTGGCTACATGCATATAGGCCATGTGAAGCAGGCGCTCCTTAGCGAGGAGGCATCCAGGATCTACGATGGAAAGTTTTACAGGTATTTCGATGATACGGATCCGGAGCTGTGCAGGCAGGAGTACGTGGATTCGATGATGAAGGACCACGAGTGGCTAGGCATGAAATTCGACAGGACATACTATGCCAGCGACCACATCGCAGAGATGTACAAGTACGCTGAGCAGCTGATCGATGCTAAGAATGCGTACGTATGCACCTGCTCGAGGGAGACGATGAAGGAGAGGAGGTTCCTAGGCGTCGGATGCGAGCATAGGAAGGAGAGCGTGGAGGAGAACAGGAGGCTCTTCGGGGGCATGCTTGACGGCAGAGTGGCAGAGGGGGAGGCCACCGTGCGCTTCAAAGGCGATATGGCATCGAATAACACTGCGATGCGCGACCCGGTCATAATGAGGATAGTGGACACGCCGCACTACAGGACGGGCAAGAAGTACAGGGTATGGCCTACATACGATTTCAATACGCCAATAGTGGATTCGCTCAACGGAATAACCGATATAATACGCAGCAAGGAGTACGAGCTGCGTGATGAGGAGAGCAGGGCGATACTCGCTGCGCTTGGGCTGCGCATACCACGCATGCATCTAGAGGCTAGGCTCAACATAAGGGGCAACATAACGCAGAAAAGGGAGATAAGGAAACTAATAGACGAGAAAAGGCTCCAGGGCTGGGACGACCCGAGGCTGCTCACGGTTATGGCGCTGAGGCGCAGGGGGATCATGCCGCAAGCGATAAGGAATTTCGTGCTCAGGCTCGGCATGACAAAGACGGACAGCACAGTACCGCTTGATGCGCTGCTCGCGGAGAACAAGAAGGTGATAGACACTGCGGCAAAGCACCTCTATTTCGTGCCAGACCCTGTGAGGATGGTTGTAAATGGAGCGGCGCGGTCCAGGGCGAAGCTGAGGCTGCATCCATTAAAAGATTACGGGTTCCGAGAGTACGATACTGGCGAGTGTTTCTACATAAGCAGGGATGACTCAAGCAGCATAGAAGCAGGCGCAGGAGTAAGGCTGAAGGACTTCATGGACGTAAAGGTGATGAAGAAGGGCAGCAGCATAGAGGCCGCCAGCGACAACAGTGCCGGAGGCAGGATAGTCCAATGGGTATCCGACGGCAACTACCTGGAGTGCACGGTGCTGGTCCCGATGCCTATAGTAAATGATGATGGCAGGTTTAACCCAGACAGCCTGAGAAAAATATCAGGATACGTTGAGAGCTACGCCGAGAGGCTGAAGGAGCACGAGATAGTGCAGTTCGAGAGGTTCGGTTACTGCATACTCGATGACAAGAAGAGGATGCAGTTCATCTTCATATCAAAGTGAGCAGCCGATGGGCGCAGTCCCCACTGCCTCGATGGGGCAACCACCGTCATTATTAGAGTCCTGGCCATCCATCACTACACGCGCATAGCGGCATCTATCTCGTTAGCTAGTGCCATCGTCTGCCCGTTCTGCATATGCTGCTGCAGCATCTCTATCACTGCTTTTGACTCGCCGTATCGCTTTGTGTCGAATAGCGCCATGGCTATGTAGAACAGGGCGTTGATCGAGAACGAATCTGGCTTGAGGAGCAGCTCCGCATCCTTTAGCGCCGGCCCCGGCTCCAAAAGGTTGATCTCAAGCAGCATTCTGGAGTATGCGCCCAGGTAGCCGTCGATGCCATTTATCCTTTCCGCAAGCACGGAAGCCTCTCTGAGGTTCGAGAGCTTTATGTGGCATATGAAGGAGAGGTAAAGCGCGCTTATCGGCGGCCGCTCCTCATCTAGGTAAATGGAGCAGGCGCTTATCGCGTCGTTGAGCAGGCCCCTGGCTGCAGATGCGAACTTAGCCGCATTGTCCCTCATGATAGCGTTCTCCTCCATGAAACCCCTTCTGTCGTACCTTATCCCAGATATCTGGGCGTTTGACTGCCTTATGCGCAGCAGCGCCTCCGCGTAAAGGTAGGCCGGGTCCTTGCTCTCTTTGTACAATGCATCGTATGCGTTCGCTGCGCCATCATAATCGTTTGCCTCGACCAGCTCTTTTACTTTAGCTATATCTGGCTGAGCCTGAGCGCCGCCGTGCACAGCGGCCGTGTCTGATGCGATAGGCAGTTCGCAGCAGCTGCATATTCCAGCGCGCCCTACAATCAGAGTATCTGCACCGCAATAATTGCAAGTCGTATGCCTGCCGCTCTTCTCAGCAAGTTCCAAAGCGCTAGAGTATGTACCGATCCCCATCGATGAGATATAGGGAGTGGTTTATTTAGCAATTTCTCTGTGCGCGTTGCAGGGCTACTTCTTCCTCAGCACCGCGAACATGTGGAGCTTGTCAAAGGGTTCAAGGTCAACTTTCTGCAATAGGTCGAACTCATCCTTGAGCAGATCGAGCTCCCTCTTGAAGACCACTTTGGGATCCTTCGAGACGTCGACGCTCTGCGATTTTATTACGAAATACGCGATGCCTCCGCGCTTCAGGAATCTGGAGTTCGCCTTGAGCATCTGCGCCTGTTCCCTGGCGGAAGCGTCCTGGTATATTATGTCGCACTGCTCAACAGCATCGGCGTACCTATCCGGGTATCTTGCATCGGCCAGTATCGGCAGCATGTTGCCTCGCGCCTCGCATACCCGCACCAGCTCGCGCATGTTCCTCTCCGAGAGCTCTATGCAGTACAGGCTGCCGTTCTTTATTATATCGCTTATGTGGCTTGCCGTTGTCCCGGTAGCAGCGCCTATGTAGAGGACGCCGCTCTTTTCGCCGAATGCGAAATGCTTGAGCCCGTTGAGTATCGCGGCTGCCAGCTTGCTCCTATACGGGTTCCACATCCTGTACTCTACACCGTTTTCTATCTCAAGCTCCTCGGTGTATGCCCTTTTTCCCGGAGTGATGTTCCTGGTGGCCAGCAACCTGCCTATCCTGTAAACCCCCGGAAAGACCTCCTCGGCTGCCATACAAGCACTGCACACCTGCCGGTATGCCAGCCTAGCTTTGCGGTTAAACTACTTATTGCTTTGCGTAGGCGTAGCTTATCAGCCTTCTAGCCAGTGCCCCTTTGTTCAGCACAGTGTTGTACTCGTGGCTCTCCTCAACGCCTGTCAGCATGTCCTCCTCCGCACGCTCTATCTCAAGCTCCTCCTCGACCACGTCCGCCATCTCGTCCTCTATGGAGAGCAGCTCCTCCCTTATGCCGTGCGGGAGATCTGTCATGGTCGTGAGGTATGCTATCGACGCCCTCTCCGGCGGGCTCCTGTGCGTCTTCTTGAGGAAAAGCGCGCGCAGTACGCGCTCTATGGCGCTGTTGTAGAGGAGCGATGCCGCCACGAATTCCTTGGCGTTCCTCCTTCGCCTGGCGAGCTCGAAGTCCCTCTGTGCCTTCTTCAGGAGGCTACCCCCCTTAGGGTCGCTGTCCCTGCCCATACACTTCCACCACCTAAAACTCCCAAACTAGGTTTAAATACTTTCCACGCATTTAGATTTAATGAGATACCCAAAAGTTCCTTCACTGCAAAATCTGGTATTAGAATGGAAGGCCTTCCGTCGAACAGGTTCGTAGCCGGGCTCGCGTCCCTAGCCGGCAGCGGCGTGACCAGGGAGGAGATGATAAAGTACTTCGCAGAGCTTGTGAAGGAATCGTATCGCGTGGAAAAGGTATCGATCAGGGACATAGACGGCGTTTCTGATGGGTCGGCCGTGTGCACACAGCTGATATCTACGAGGAAACCGTTCGTGGACAACAACCTGAGCGAGTACTCGATGTCGCCTGAGCTTGCAGGCTACGGCAGCAGCGGATACAGGAGCTATGCTGCCGTGCCGATACTCGCGGACGGCAGGGTCGTCTCCATGCTGGAGGTCCTCTCTCATACAGAGAACATGTTCACCGATGATGTCGTGCAAGATATCTCTGTAAGCGCCCTGCTCATAGGTTTCGCGCTCGCCTACAAGGCAGAAAGGAGCAGGAGCGGCCGCCTTGCGGAATATTTCGACGCGGTGTTCAACAGTGGCAACCCGCAGATGTTGGTTTCGCCGGATGGAAAGATAGTGAAGGCCAACAAGGCGGCCATTGGGGATTTTATGATGCAGCAGGGTTCCGATATAAAGAGCGTGCTTGGTGTAGATTACGGCAAGCTAGCATCAATGGCAGGAGCGACAAGCACGATAGCCGTTGAGAGGAATGGAACAGACAGGGCGTACTCAGCAGCCGTGAGCAAAGCGGGCGATGCGCTGCTCCACATATCCCTCCAGGACGTCTCCGATGTGTCTGCGGCGCGTGGCGCGATGCAGTCGATAGTGCAGAGCGGCGACGCCATGATAATATTCACCGACGCCCTGCTTAATATGGTCGACGCGACAGACAATTTCGAGAAGATACTTGGCTACGAGCGCAGGATAATGATGGGCAAGCCTATCACAGACATAATAAGCGACAAGCGGCGCGAGGACCTTATGGCGTCATTGAAGGGTAATGCAAGGAAAGAGCTGGTAGGCAGGACCGACATGGTCTCAATAAGCGGATATCCGATAAGGATGCATTATTCCGCGGCCAAGTCCATAGGAGGGTATTCCATAATGTTTGTGAGGTCTGATGCGGAGAAATACGTGGAGGACCTTCGCGAAGGGTTCAACGACTTCATAGCAAACGCTGCAGAGATGGTCATAAGGGTGGACAGCATGGGCTACATCACTTCATGCAACCTGGCAACCGAATCGATCCTCGGCTATGCGAGGGAGGACCTTGTCGGGAAGGAGATACGCAGCATATACAGGGAGCAGGCGATAGTCGATAGGGATATGGCATACGCAAGGAACCTTGGCAAGCCTGACAATTCGTACGTGGACCTGCTCAATAAGAATGGCGAAGCCGTGCCAGGCACACAATCGATAAGGTTCCTCACCGACCAGGACGGCAACTCCGAATACGTGATAGTGGTGCGGGAGCTGCTGACGAAGAGGAGGCTGGATGACAAGGAGCTGACGCTGTCCAAGATGGAGCGCGAGATGAAACAGCTCAGGTCTACCGGGGAGCTGAAATCGCAGTTCATATACAACATATCGCACGAGCTCAAGACGCCAATGACAAACATCAAAGGTTTCGCAAAGCTGCTCTACAGCGGCGAGTTCGGAGAGCTAAACAACGACCAGAAACAGTACATAAAGACGATATCGGATGAGGCCGATAGGCTTATGCTGATAATACAGCAGGTGCTCGATTCTGCTAAGCTGGATGCGCAGAAGATAAGGCTGGAGCTGAAGGACGTAGACCTGAATTCGATGCAGGACAACCCAAGCATAGTCGCCCTTAAGGAATCGGCGGAGGAGAAAGGGCTCTCGTTCAAGTGGGACGTCGCATACGACGTGCCGACAGTGAAGGCAGACCCCAACCGGCTTATACAGATATTCGTGAACCTGATAGGCAACTCGATAAAGTTTACTGAGCGCGGCGGCATACTTGTCAAGATATCAAAGAGGACAAAAGGCAAGGTTCAGTGCGATGTCATCGATACCGGCATAGGCATAAGCGAAGAGGACCGCCACAGGCTCTTCAGGAAGTTCTACCAGGTGCAGGCGAAGAAGGACCTCGTCAAGCAGGACGGCGCCGGCACCGGGCTTGGGCTATCAATAACAAAGGAGCTGGTCAAGCTTCATGGAGGCGAGATATCCTTCGAATCGCAGCCTGGCAAGGGCACTAGGTTCTGGTTCACCCTTAGGATAAAGCCGAAAGCTAGAAGGCAGAAGCAGCCGTCAGGCAACTAGTATGCCGCACGCGTTGCCGAACGCCTGTGCCTGAGTAAGGGATCCCTGCAGGGACGTGTAGCTCAGGTCCTTGAATATCCCCTCTATCGTGGTGTTTAGTATGTTTCCCGTAGTCAGGTTGACATTAAGTATGAGAACCGGGCCCGAAGAGAGTGACGAGTTCGAAAGCGTCGACCACGTTGCGTTGTAGTTTCCGCTGCCTGCGTTAGTTACAGCGAATGACATGCGGTAGGGCGCCTGCGCCGTCACGTTAGCATATGCTGTAGGCCCTGACGGCAGCCTGCCATACTGCTTTGCATAGTCATTGTTGTATATCGTCTGGGTGCAATTGGCCGTGTTCGCATAAGCGGTCGTGTAATTCTGCATGAGGCCGTACCACTCATTGTTCTTGAGGTAGTTGACTATGCGCTGCTCTGGGGTGGTCGCCTGGACGGTGGTGGTTGAGACTATCGTCTGCCTCGCTACCGACGTGGTGGTATTGGAGGCTGACACCACCTGCTGGCTGATTATGCGTATCCTGCCGGAGGTTGGCTGCTCATCGAGATACGACTGCAGCGGCGTTATGGTTATGGATGCGCTGCTGTTCGTCAGCGAGTTGAGCTTTATCTGCATGTCAGCATATGAGTGCATGCCAGCGTTCACGTTAGTCGAGTTGTAGAGGATGAGCGTCACGTTCAGGACCGGGTTTATGTATACCGGCGACCTGCCTATGTATAAATAGGCGATGTTAGATGCCGGTTCAGAGCCGTGGAGCAGCACTATGTACTGCACGCCATTGACCCTCACCACTGCAGGCGTGTTTGAAATAGTTAGCGTTGTAGGGCCGGATACGCTTATGGCGCCGCTGCCGACCGTTATGAACAGGCCGATAGCTACCGCTATCACAACAGCAACGATTACCGCCAAGCCGATGTGCAGCCTGCGCACCATCAAATCAATACATATCACAATCCAATGTTTATAAAAGGTTAATGCCGCATCCCGGCTCGGCAAGGAAAGCATAATATTCTTTACGTTGATATTCCCATCGGCGATCGGATGTCTGCAAGCAATGTACCTATAAAGGAAGTGGTAATGGCGTTAGTCAACGAGAAGCAGCAGCTCACCTACAACGAGCTGAGCGACATGATGTTCAGCAGAGGGGTTTCTGAGCCCGACCTTAAGGGCTCGCTAAAGGAGCTTGAGGATTCGAAGCTGATAGCGTCCAGGAGCAGCGGCGGGGTGCTCACGTACTACGTGCTCAACCAGGAGGACTCCCCGAGGAGGGTGCTCATAATAGAGGATGACAAGAACATAAGCAAGCTGATGGCGCTCTCGATAGGCAAGGGCTTCGAGATAGGCCAGATATACGACGGAGGCGAGGCGGTAGGCGCGATAAGGGCTGCGAAGCCAGAGCTGGTAATACTGGACCTCATGCTGCCGCACAAGGACGGCCTGGACATATGCCAGACGATAAAGAGCGACCCGAACACGAGCAACATAGTCGTCATACTGGTAAGTGCTATGGACCCGACCAGCAACAGATTCAAGGGCATAAAGTACGGGGCCGACTATTACATAAAGAAGCCTTTCGACCCAAACGAGCTCCGTACGCTGGTGACGATATTCCTGAAGAAGAAGGGGAAGAGGTTCGATGCGCTCATAGACCTGCCTGACGAGGAGCGCATATCGAAGGAGGTGGAGAGGTCGATAAAGGAAGGCGCGCAGTATACGATAGGCACCCTAAAGATAGGCGGCCTTGGCGCATACGCAAGGAGGTTCGGCGAGCACGCCGGCGTCGTTATACTCCGACTGATATCCCAGCTGCTGCAGGATTCCGTAAGGACGAAAGGGCCTGGCACATTCGTCGGCTTCCTGAACAGCGACGAGTTCGTCCTTGTAGGGAAGGGGGATGAGGTCGGGGCGGTGATAGAGGAGGTCAACAACGAGTTCACGGCCGTGCTGCCGTTCATATTCCAGGATGCGGGCTACAAGCTGATAGACCTGAGCATTGACAGCCTGTTCGAGTCGAAGGAGGTCCCGAAGCTCTCGCTCGAGTACGAAGAGTCCGACAGGGACCAGATAAAGCAGAGGAGGAGCGAGATACTCCAGGGCAGGGGCGGTGGCTTCGGCAACGCAGGCTCGTACACCTACGATGAGCTGCAGAAGCTGTTCGGCTCTAAGAATCTTGACATCAAGATAACGAGGGACGCTAACGGAGTGAGGCTCCACGTAGGCAAGAGCGTGGATGGCAGGGATGAGTAGAGATGGCCAAAGGACGTGCGAAAAGATCCCAGTCAACCATCGATTTCCTAACGTCTTACGGGATAGTGATAGTGGTGGTTGCGGTCACAGTGGCGCTGATATTCGAGCTCGGTGTGTTCTCCCCACAGTTCGCGCCGAGGTACTGCAACGCCGCACCGTCTTTTTCGTGCGCAGCGTTCATAATGGCGTCTAACGGCACATTCACGTTCCTGCTATCGCAGTCTATCGGATCCTCGATAAGGATAACAGCCATAGGCTGCTCCAGCGAGGTGAACGGCACCGGGGTGGGGCCAAGGTACGGCAATGTGCAGATGATAGGAGCGTCGAGCTACTATCCTACAAACGGCTTCACGCCTGGCACTGTGCTGTTCTCCAACATGCCTGCGCAGTTCAGCGTCTACTGCTACGATGCGCCTGGCAACGCGCCGGCATCTGGGCCGCTCAGCTCCACGTTCATAGGCTATGTGTGGCTGAATTACACGTATTCGGGCCTTCCTAGCACATACAGGACCGACCAGCAGGTGATATCGTTCAGCACCTCCTATACTTGAATAATTAAATAGCTAATGATTGAATGGATTTCAGTGATCGGTTGCGTATCAGCACAGTATTTGAGCTAGCTCTCATATTCATGGTAGCTGCACTGATGCTGCCGCAGCTCGCGAGCGCGTCTTACGTGCGCGTCATACAGCCGTTCAATACTACCGTATATGCGCAGAACAGCATGGTCTACATAGGCAAGGACGGACCCGGGCAGACGTTCTACATCACAATATCCGCGGCTACGACGAACAGCACCGGAGCGATAAACAACCTGGGATGGAACAAGTTAGTCGTGACCGGGCTGCCGCATGGTTGGATAGCGCAGAACTCGTCGTTGTACAACCCCACGCTATCGGTCAAGATAACTCCGGCCGCTACAGCTCCCAATGGCACATACCGGTTCAACCTGACGGCCGTGAACGTAGGCAACTACTCCAAGCTAGGTGCGCTAAGGTTCGTGGCAGAGGTGAATGTCACGCCGGATGTCTTCAAGCTCGGCGTATCTCCCAGCACGGCGTACGTCGGTGTTGGCTCGCCTATCGACATCTACGTCTCGATCAACAATACCGGGGTGTCCGACAGCCTCTTCCTCATAAGCCTGTCAGGCCTGCCGGCATACAACATAACGCAGAGCGTGATAGCGCTGCACCACACTACTGAGACCTTCACCTACCCTGTCACGCTGGGAGAACCCGGTGTATACAATGTCAACATCAGCGTCAAGTCCGTCGCCAGCCCGCTGATATACAAGCAAAGCGGCGTAAGGATAGTAACCCAAGCAACGCTGCTGAACGACTACTACGCGACAGGGAGCGGCATAACCGCCTTCCCGATAGTCTACGAGCCGGTCTACGCCGTGATGTACCTGATAAGCCTAATCTTCAGGCACTAGACAGAAAGGCTCTAAAATGGTTGTACACAAAACGAATAAGCCCGAATAGCTCAGTGGTAGAGCGACTGGCTGTTAACCAGTAGGTCGCAGGTTCGATCCCTGCTTCGGGCGATGTGCTTCAGGTTATACTCCATAGTGCCTATTGTAATGGCTTCCCATTACCAGTTGTTATAAAACTTTTTAGACTGCCGCTTATTATAGAGCCCCATGCATTACTGCAACTGTCATAGCACTCTAATCTAGGGATCAGACCTTGGTGGGTAAAGCGTATCTCAGTCTTACTGCCCTTCTTCGATATCTCGAATATAATCTTTGTTCCCTTCCACTCAACTTTGTCATTTGTAAATTTTGGGCCGCCCTCAGTCACAGACCAGACTACCCTTTTACCTGGCACAAGCTCTGTTACTTTTTGCTTGGAACTGTGAAAAGTTTCATACTTATACGTAAACACAGCGCCGAGTTTGTCAGTATCCCCATCGATTTTCCCATCCCACCATCCACGGACATTGTTGATGGCCCTAAAGACCTCTTCTGGGCTTTTATCCACCAAAATCGTAACCGTATAGTCCTGGCCAGCCATATAACTCACAATTCAACCATTAATTTGAAGTTATTTAAATCCCTCTTTCGGAGATGTGCCTGACGCACATCTTGTGCATCAGGTGATGCGCTTCAGGATTATCCTTTGCTGTAACGTGCCACGTTGTCCATTAAGCGCACTTTGGCAATACGGGTATTATTTATAAACTATATCCGTCTTCCTTACCTTTGCGCTCTTTGTGAGCTCGTGATCCTTCGCATTTGTAGCGCTGAAAATATGCTTTACCATAATCCCTCTTACCGTGAGCGCGTCGGCTATTAACGATCTATGGCATCTCCAGGGCACAGCTTCTGCGCACATCAGGGCCAAGCGCCGGCTTTTCGCCGCCTTCATCAAAGCATTTATGTTATCTCTGAATTCCTTTGTCTGCATATAGTCCGCAAAGCCCCTAAATGATGCATTATACCAGTACGTATTTACGGAATCTTTAGAAGGTCGCCTCAGGCCGCCTAGCCCTTTCATATGCATGTAGCGTATACGGTGCCGTTTCAGTCCCGCAGCAAGCCTTTTCTCGTTGAATTGCGGGTTGGCCCTCGACCTCGGTATAGTGCGTACATCCACCACCTCTTCTATTTCGTACGCTTCAAGTATCTTCACGAACTCGCTAAACTTACGCGTAGAATGGCCTATGGTAAAGACCTGTGGCTTATCTCTTGGCATGCGTCGTCGCCCTATCTATCTCCTTCAGCTCTCTCACCCTGACAAGCGCCCTGCCTCTTATCGGAAAGTGCATCACGTATACCCTCGAGCCGCAAATGTCGTTTTGCCAACCGAATTTAAAATTGCCATGGCCTATGAACTTCGAGTAAGTGACCTTCCCTATAAAACAGACGACATTTGGTTTATTCGCAGATATCAGGCGCAGTATCCTTTTCCTGCCATCGATCTCCTCGCCGCGCTTCAACTGGGACACGTCACGCGATGGCCTTGATATTATGTTCGTGAAATTAAGATTGTATACCTGCCGGAACTTGTTCTCATATATCATCTTCAGTTTCACATCGTCTCTCAGGTCATCGGCATCTTCGTTTATTATGCCGGCACGGCACAGCAGGTACCAAAACATCTTGTTATTCGAGAAAGGGACACCGCGGCTGTACGACCCATAATGCGGGTTTATCCCCACGAACATTATCCTCGCATTTTTCGATGAGATGTAGCGTATCATTGTTATCAGATCGCAATACCTGTTAAAAACCGTAAGTTGGGTCGGGCAGGTTCCCCGCGTCCAAACGCTGCGTTTATTTTGTCTGGCCGGCGAAGTAGCGCTTCCCGCGCAGTATGAACCGCCTGTCCATCCTCTTTGGCGCGAAATACCTCCTAGTGAACTCGATTACCTTCTTCGGGTCGAACTCCTTGCAGCTGTATACGTCTATCGATATGAAGTTCCTCACGCTCATCGTGTGTATCACTATCGATGAATCTGCAAGCGGCACCCATCCGCTCAGCCCTGCCTTGCTCGGGAAGGTCTTCCTGTCTGTCCTGAATATCGATGGCGGGGCCTGCTTTTTCATCCCTATGAAGTCGACCATCTTGTCAAGATAGCTGTAGCAATGGTCCAGTTCCCCGCAAACCTCTGGCTTGCAGTGGTAGCAGTCGAGCAGCAACTCGTAGCCAAAGACTCCCTTATTCCTCATACCCTGCCCTAACGGTAAGGCGGACCACCGCCAATCTGACGGTCAGCCTCCTATCCTGAACATCTTCGTGCCGCATACAGGGCAGGACCCGGTAGTTGCCTTCTTTCCGTTCTTCATTGTTACCTGCTTTGCGTCCTTCATCTCCCTCTTCTGCTTGCACTTAACGCAATACGCTTCCATACAATCGCCAGTAATACCTATAGGTATGCCTATTTAAAAATGTTCCTCATAAACAAGGTTTGGGGACGGATAGGCGCGGCGGCGCAAATTTGCGCGCGCCGCCTGTGCATAATCAATTGCCTTTCTTCTTGAGCTCTTGTATCCTCTCCTCTATGCCTTTTGCCTCCTGCTCCAGAGATTTCTTGTACTCAGACAGGACCTCTATCCTCTCATCCTTTGTCAGGAAGCTCCTTGCATCCTCATACGCTCCGCACATGCATCCGCACCCTCCGCCGCTGCCACATCCGCATCTTCCATATCCTCGCATTTTTTCACCTGTCCTTATATAGGACATCATATATTACGTTCGGCAAATATTTAAATATATCGGTTGTCCTATATGTAATTGGTTGAAATGGGGTACAAGTACGGGTGCGACATGCGAGGCATGCTCTCCTTCCAGATAATGTGGCTGCTATCGAAAAGAAAGATGCACGGCGAGGAGATAGCCAGGGAGATAGCCAAAAGAAGGGGGGAGAAGCCGAAAGCCGGCACTCTGTATCCGGCGCTGAAGGAGCTAAGGATGGCCAACATAGTTAACGGCTCAAGGAGCGGCAGGATCATAACCTACTCGCTCACAGCCCACGGCAGGAGATGCTTGAGCCATGCTCTGGTGTACTTCTGCAGGTCTTTCGGGGAGGTTTTTGATGATGCAAAATAACCTATTTAAACATTTGCGCCAAATTATACAGAGAGTTGCTTTGCGCAGTAGCATATACAATTCATCAACGGAGGTCCTGCAATGACAAAATATGTTCTTATATCTGATTCGACGCTGGTAGCGCACTATAGGCACTTCCCGCTGCTGACCTTCCTGCCGTGCGCGCCATCGGAGATCGTGCCGAAGTCAGTCTACTACTTCCTCAAGGGGCCGCAGGATGCGGCTTTGCCTAACGGAGAGGCGAGGTTCGCAGCATATTCGATAAGAAAGCTAGAGGCGGCGCTACTGAAGGCAGGCGTAAGGCGTGAGGATATAGCTGTGCCGCATGAGGATTATCTCGCCAATTTCATTAAGGATGACACAGAGATAATAGCCGTATCGACCATGGACCCGTTGGGTACGGGGCCGTTGACGATGTCATACAACGTGCTGTTCGGTGTGAACCACAAGCCCTGGGTAAAGGTTGAGTGGGAGAGGCTGATGGGGAAGATAAACGCGCTCAGGGCTGGCAAGAAGGCGAAGCTGGTCGTCGGCGGCCCTGGCGTCTGGGAGTTTACCATAGATCCAGATGCGCTGCAGGCATACAACATAGACTATGCGGTGCAGGGGGAGTGCGATGACATTGCAAGGCAGGTGTTCGAGCAGCTCTCGACCGGCAATATCGACACTAACCTGTTTTCAAGCGGATACATCTCTTATGACATGCAGTTCCATAAGAGCTACCATGATCACAGCAAGTTCCTCTCAAGGAAGCTGGGCCTGACAAAGGGGGCTCCGACGCTTGACGAGCTCCCGACCATAGTAAGGCCTGCGATGATGGGCCTTGTGGAGACCATGAGGGGCTGCGGGATAGGCTGCGACTTCTGCGAGGTTACGTTGAGGCCCTTAAGATACTACTCGCCGGAGCGGATAGGCGAGGAGGCGAAGGTGAACTTGCAGGGTGGCATGACCAACGTCTGGCTGCAGACGGACGAGGTATTCGCATACAAGCACCTCAACGCGAAGTTCGAGCCGAACCAGGAGGCGCTTGTGGATATGTTCAGATACGTAAAATCAATACCCGGGGTGAGGACCATGAATCCGACGCACGGCAGGATCTCCATACCGGCTGCGTACCCGGAATTGATACAGAAGCTGTCCGGGATAGTGGCAGCGTCGCCATCAAATTGGATAGGCGTGCAGGTGGGGGTGGAGACTGGCAGCGACAGGCTGGCGCAGAAGCACATGCCGAACAAGACGCTGCCGTTGAAGATAGGGTCGGACGGCACATGGCAGGAGATCGTGTGGAAGGGGACGAACAACCTCAATAAGTACTACTGGAGGCCTGCCTTCACGGTGCAGGTTGGCCAGATGGTCGAGACCCCGGAAGATAATTGGGACACGGTTGCGTTGATAAACTGGATGAGCGACTCGAAGATAGACGGCACGGACAGGCCGTTCGAGTTCACCGTCACGCCAATGCAGAACGTTCCGCTCGGGCTCATAAAGAACAGGGCCTTCTCAGCAATAACGTTGGACGAGGCGCAGATGTCCGTCTATTACGCCAGCTACAGGCACCTGGCGAAGATGGCGATGAGGGACGCAAGGAGGGACAGCAAGGGCAACGCGCTGGTGAAGAACGGCACTGCTGGGATAATCTACCTGGGCGGGTGGTCGATGATGAAGGTTGTGGAGAGAATAGCGAAGAAACACAAGGTCGACATTGAGAAGGTTAAAAGATGGGGGCTTGACAGGCCGAAGAACAAGCAGACAGTGGTCATGGCAAGCAGGGTCTAAAGCTTTATATCCTTCACAGAGAATATCATCACATCAGCCATGGGTCTGTAACTCAGTTTGGCTAGAGTGGCAGGCTTTTAACCTGTAAGTCGGGGGTTCAAATCCCCCCAGACCCGAAGCCTATTTTCTTATATAGATGAGCTCCGTAATGGTAGCGGTAGTGTAAAGAACCAAACTGCCACTTCCCTGTCAGGAGGGTTCGAAAACATAGCCAAACTTGAACCATCCCGCCTACGGGATTACATAGCGGAAAGGCTGCCCTCCCTTTCGGTTCAACTAACGATAGATACCTATTTAAACGTTAATCCATCAATACTCTCGTAAGTCAGCTCTTTGGCTATCACAACCTCTAAATATGGTTGCGAATAATATAGATAGATGCCAGGGTGGCAGAAACCGGTAACGCGTACGCCTGGAAATTTTTCCTGAAAGCGTATGGCTCTTCGGAGCCGTCTGGGTTCAAATGCCTTAGAGCTGAATATCCCAGCCCTGGCGTCTTAAGTGCTTAACATGGCGGACGAACAAGCTGCACCAGCAGCCAAGGAGGAAAAGAAGGCGGAAGCCCAGAAGAATGAGCAGCCGAAGGCAGCGCCGCCTTCTCAGCCGAGGCAGCACAAGAAAGAGGCGAAGCCGCAGCATGAGAAGACAGCCACCTCGATAATAAGGATGGGAGGCAAGGACATCAACGGCGAGCTCGGCCTTGAGAGGGCGCTGATGCAGATAAAGGGCGTAGGCAGCAACCTCGCCCATTCCGTATCGTTTGTCGTCGAAAAGGAATTCCACATACCGAAAAGCACCAAGCTGGGGTCGCTAAGCGAGGAGCAGATAGAGTCAATAGAATCGGTGATAAACGACCCCGTGAAGCATGGCATACCGAAGTACATGACAAACAGGAGGAACAACCCCGACAGCGGAGTCGATTCGCACCTGATAGGCAGCGATCTCACATTTGCAGTGAGGCAGGATGTCAACCGCGATGTCGGGATAAGGGCATGGCGCGGCTACAGGCACCAGCATGGCCAGAAGGTGCGCGGCCAGCACACGAGGAGCACCGGCAGGACTGGTGCGACGGTCGGAGTTATGAAGAAGGCGGCAAAGCAGCAGCTCGCGGCTGCTCAACAGGAGAAGGGCGGAGCCGCTGCAGCGCCGGCGCCCGCAGCTAAGAAGTGATTGATTGGGATCTGCTAAGAGGAACCGAAGGAAATTCGAGAAGCCAAAGGACATCTGGAGCTCCGATAGGATATCCTCTGACAACGCTCTCATGGAAGAGTACGGGCTTAAGAACATGAAGGAGGTCTGGATCGCGCAGACGCGCGTGGGAAGGGTGCGAAGGAATGCGAGGGAATTCCTCTCCGGCACCGCAGGCACTAAGGATTACGAGAGTGCGATGATTGCAAGGCTGGTCAAGTTCGGCATAGTCAAGGACGGGGCCACACTTGACGACCTGCTGGACCTCAACGAGCGCGTATTCATGGAGAGGCGCCTGCAGTCGATAGTGATGCGTAAAGGGCTAGCCAGGACCATGAAGCAGGCGAGGCAGCTCATAACCCATGGCTACATATCGATAGCCGGACGGAAGGTCAACAGGCCGGGCTACATGGTGAGCCTGGAAGAGGAGAAAGCGGTCGGGTATTATAAGCCCATACAGATACAGGTGCAAGCGATAAGGTCACCGGCTGCAACCTACGCGGCAGCGCCTCCAACTGCAGATGGAGAGGCAGCTACCGGTGCGCAGCAGGCCGGAGAGCCGCAAAGCGCTGAGGGATGATCATGGCTAAGAAAGATGACGCGAAGAAGCAGGCCCAGCAGGCTGTGAAGAAGGAAACAAAGGCGAAGGACGTCTCTTACGAAGCCAAGGCGATGGAGGAGCCGAAGATCAAGCCGCACGCAGAGAGGATCGCTGTCGCGCACGTCTTTTCCTCGAAGAATGATACGATAATAACTTTGACCGACCTCAGTGGCTCTGAAACGTTCGCTGTAGGCAGCGGCGGTATGGTGGTGAACGCAGACTCGCAGGAGGGATCGCCGTACGCTGCGATGCAGGCTGCCTACAAGGTGGCTGCGGCCGCAAAAGAGAAGGGGATAACCAACATCAACATATCGATAAGGGCGCCTGGCGGCCACGGCGCGAAGACCCCTGGGCCTGGCGCGAACGCAGTCGTCAGGGTCCTGGCAAGGAGCGGTCTCATAGTCAATAAGATAGAGGATGTTACGCCCATACCAACTGACACGACAAAGAGGCCTGGTGGACGCCGCGGAAGAAGGGTCTGATCAAGCACGATGAGCGAATGGCGATTGAGCGCTCTGCGGGAGCGATAGTACTGATAACCGACGCGAGAGCGCCAAGCATACTTATCCTTGAGCAGAACAACAAGTTCTACCACAGACCATCGAAGCCAGTGGTCCTCGATATAGGCCCTAAGGGGCACCTAGAGCCGGGCGAGGACGAGATCGCAGCAGCTAAGCGGGAGATAAGGGAGGAGATAGGCCTTGATGTTAAAATCGACACCAGCTTCAAAGCGGTCAAGGAATACGTTTACAGGAAAGACGGCAGGGATGCGAGAAAGAGGGTAACCTACTTCATATCGAGAATAGCGATGTCGGATGTCCGCAGGATAAGGCTAAACCGTGAGATATCAAGGTACAGGGTCGTTCCGATAGCAAAGTCCGCAGGGGTGCTGAGGCACAAGAGCGACAATGAGGTAATAAAGAAGCTCCGGGAATACCTTCGTTTGAGCTAATCCTCTATATGCCTATCGGGATCACTACTATTCTGCCGGAGTACCTGCCGTTGCCCTTAAGACCTATCTTTTTCATGTGCAGCGTGGCGGTCATGTCCGCCATCACCGTTGGGTCCTTCGCCTCACCTGTCCCTGGGTCGAGACCGCTCGGTATGTCGATAGACACCTTTTTCGCATGAGACCCGTTGATCATTCGTATTGCAGTTGCGGCTGGCTCCCTTATCGCTCCACTGATGCCTGTCCCGAATATGGCATCCACTACGACAGCCGCGTCATTCATGATGCTGCCGTGCTTCTTGAGCTCCTCCGCGCTATCTAGTATCAGCCGCTCCGCATTCGAGAGCCTGATCCAGTTGTCCTTGGCCTCGTTCGTCTTTATCTCCGCAGGCTTCACGAGCAGTATCACGGTGACGCGCGCGCCTGCCTGGGCAAGGTACCTCGCTGTTACGAATCCGTCGCCGCCGTTGTCGCCGCTGCCGCACACAACCACTATTTTAACTCCTGTCAGCGGCCCGAAATCTATTCCTATCACGTTTGCTATCCCGCGCCCAGCGTTCTCCATAAGCAGCTCAACGGTCATGCCCCTCTTCCAAGAGTCCCTCTCCGCAAGCCGCATCTCCTCAGGCGTTATATATTCATGGCTTTCTCCCGGCATGCCTCTTCACTTTTCCAAGCGTGGAGCTGTGCTTGCTTATCAATCCCGCAAAGGCGTTCTCATTCATTATGTATGCCTTCGAGCCCTGGTGCTTCAGGTGTACGCCAAGGTTCTCCATGAGGAGCGCGTCGTGCGCCTCCAGGTTCCTTATGAACATGCCCTTCCTGTCGAAGCCGCCGATGCAGTCGAACAAGCCGGCAAGGTAGCTTCCGGAATAATCGTTCAGGTACTTGAAGGTCTTCGTCCTCCTCTCCAGAGCCCTGTCGAAGAGCCTCTTCAGCCTCGAGTTGTAGAACGATGCCCCTTCGTCATCAAGCATTATCTTGTTCGCCCCAACGCCCAAGTCCGTAACCGCTATCCTTATGAAGCGCTCAAGCATCTCGCTGTTTGCAGTATGAAGGCGCATAGGCAGCTTCCTATCGCTTGCGCTGTATATGCCGAGCATGTAGCTTATATCAGGCGATAGCTTCAGCTTAGCTGCCACGGTATTGTTGTTCGCTCAGAATTAATAAGCGTATTCATGGCTTCCGCTATGCCATGAAAAAAGCAGTCTTGAGGTATTATGGGAGGGCCAACGCTTCCTTTTGCACATCTTTTGATAAAACTTTCAGAGAAAGTTTTACGAGGTGATCTATCCGCAGGTTCCCCTACGGATACCTTGTTATGCCTTCGCCCTCCTCACAAAGCCCTAACTCGAAAGTATCCGAAGATACTGCCTCACTAGGACCTCACTTGGGTGACGTGGCAGGCGGTGTGTGCAAGGAGCTGGGACAGATTCACCGCACGATAGTGACATGCGATTACTAGGGATTCCATTTTCATGAGGGCGAGTTTCAGCCCTCAATCCAAACTTAGGTCGGTTTTAGGGGATTGGCTCCTCCTTTCGGAGTTGCATCCCATTGTGCCGACCATTGTATGCCGCGTGTAGCCCGGAAGATTCAGAGCATACTGACTTCGATCGATGAGAAAGACCGACGTAATTCATCCAGGTCGTAAAGTATTTTGTCAAAAGCTTGAAGCTCTTGAATGTCATTTTCCTTTATCCTTTGGTTAGTTTTAACTAATGCCCAAAGCGTAAGATCTTTGAAATTGTACCTGATCTTAAAACCCTGCAATGCGAGAAACTTTATCTGCTCTTTCAGCTCCTTCCTAGAGCTTGATGTTATCTCTTTGCATTCGATGGCCAATTTCTTCTTTGGTATATACACATCCACTATTATGTTCTCCTTCAGCGGATAGTTTATGAAGAATTCCTGCTTCTTTCTAGAGAGATACCTCTCTATTTCGGATTCTTGATTTGTTCTTCTTAGTCTCAGGCTCGCTGCTGCACCTTTCCTCTGTGCTAAAAGCGCAGTGCTACTGTATCTGTTAGCCTTAAACCATCCGTTTGATTCCGCTCTAGACAATCCATACCTCTTTATCACCTGCTCTTTGTTTGCAGGCTTCAAATACGGCTTTATCTTCTGTACAAGCCGCTCAGCAGTCGAAATTTGCATATTCTTTATTTTGCCTAATTCGTACTTGCTGGTATTTTTTGAATTGCTGCCTAAGAACCTCTCGAACTGGTTTTGAGACATGTTCGCCGCAAGCCTAAATACCAGTACATACTTTGGATTATCCACTAGCATTTCCGGTTGCACGTTTGTGAAGTTGGCTGTCCTCTTTTCAACTTCATTGAACAATCTAGCTATCTCGTTATCTGTCAGTTCTGTTGTTGGCATAGTGTGTATTATACTAACCTAGTTAATAAATACCTTACTGACCTGGTGGATTACGTCTGATGGTCTCTCAGCACCGTGTATCGTCGCCGCCTCCTTCCTCCTCTTTAAACAGAGGCGGTCTCGACAGAGTGCTCGTCTCATCACTGGGACGGTGGCAACTGTCAATGGCGGTCTCGCTCGTTCCCGGACTTAACCGGACAGTTCACACCACGAGCTGACGGTCGCCATGCACTACCTCTCGGCTCGTCAGGCAAGATCTTTAGTCTGGCCTTCACACTGCCGTCGCTCCCGGTAATATTTCCGACGTTGAATTCAATTAAACCGCAGCATCCACCCCTTGTGTGCTCCCCCGCCAATTGCTTTAAGTCTGTTGTCGTGTAGAACGGCACACGAATTCAACCTTGCGGCCGTACTCCCCAGGCGGCAGACTTAACACTTTCGCTACGGTACTGCAGGCGTTCAAGACACCTGCAACACCAGAGTCTGCATAATTTACTGCTAGGGCTACTCGGGTATCTGATCCGATTCGTTCTCCTAGCCTTCGCTCCTCACTGTCGGATGCGTTCTGGTCAGGCGCCTTCGCCACCGTTGGTCCTCACAGGATTACAGGATTTTACCCCTCCCCCGTGAGTACCCCTGACCTCACCCGCTCCCTAGCCTATGGGTATCTCATGCCCGCATTGACGTTGAGCGCCAATATTTCACATGAGACGGCACAGGCCAGCTACGAGCGCTTTAAGCCCAATAATCGTGGACACCACTTGTGCTGCGGGTATTACCGTGGCGGCTGCCACCCGTCTTGCCCAGCACTTATTCGCCAAGCTTGCTATACTTGGCAAAAGGTCCACCGAAGTGGACCACTCAGATTCCCCCCATCACGCTTCCGCGCATTGTGGAGTTTTCGCGCCTGCTGCACACCGTAGTGCTAGGGCCCTTGTCTCAGTGCCCTTCTCGGGGCTCATGCTCTCACATCCCCTACGGGTTATCGGTATGGTGGGCCGTTACCCCGCCATCTGCCTGATCCGCCGCAATCCCATCGCGGAGCGGTAATGCTCCAATTCGCAACCTTATCGGCTACAGCTCCTTCCAGGTGCCGTAGCCTACGGCGTATTACAGTCAGTTTCCCGACTTTGTCCGCCTCTCCGCGGTAGGTTGATTACGTGTTACTGAGCCGTACGCCTCCCCTGCAGGTGCAAGGGACGACTTGCATGGCTGTCGAAATCTGATAGCAGTGCCCTCCAGCAGCATCGACTGGAGTCGATGGCTGGAATGGCCGCTTTTAAAGCCAATTGTGCGTTGGTTCCTCTATCCATTCCTCAAGACTGCATCCAATTCCAAGCAGGAATTTTCACGAAATGCCTGGCAATAGCCCGGCTGTGCATAAAACAAAGCAGGTAATATTCTCCCAGGAACATATTTATATCTTGTTCTGTTTCGGCTCCGTCTGGCTCCATATCGCAGGGCTGCCAGCAAATAGCGGATTAGCCAAAGTAACAAAATTTTGTTACCTGCACTCATCAACAGCAACATTTATAAGATTTACCAAAGTAATAATATTATATTACTTAGGTATATCCATGGAAGAACCCATAGAGAGCCAGCTACATAGCGAATCGCAGCTGAGAGTTGCCAGGCTGCAAGACGATGTAATCAAGATAATATTCAAATCCGCAGGCTCGGTGGTCCATGGGGGAACAGCCATCTGGAGGTGCTACAACGGGAAAAGGTTTTCCGAGGACATAGACCTCTATGTCCACAAGAAGCAAAGGCTCCAGCAACTGGTAAACAGAATCGTGCAATCCGGGCTAAGAATACAATTCAACAGAGAGCGGAGGGGCACGATATACTATGATATATCAAACGATCAGGTGGACATATCCCTGCAGGTAAAGATACTGTCAAGGAAAAAGGGTGTGCTAGCCCAATACGAGAGAGTAGATGGGGTAAGGACAGAGATATACGCGTTAAGGCCAGAGGCGCTGATAGGGGAGAAGATGGAAGCTTATTTGGATAGGAGGCTGATCAGGGACATCTACGATATAATGGTGCTGTCAAAATCTGTGGTGGAGAAGGGGAAGGTAGCGCCACCACTCCTCAGGTTCCTCTCAAAGATGCCTCAACCCAAAGACGAGAATGTGCTGAAGCGGCTTGTCTACAGCGGTCCTGTTCCATCCTTTGCAGAGATCGTCGATTACCTCAAAAGATGGTGCTCCGTATGAAGTACGTCAACCACTTTTTAAGTGAGTTCAGGAAAACACCCTCCTTTACCTTAAATGATGTGGCGAGATTTCTCAGGTATGAGGGATCTAGAGGCACATACGCGAAGGTATTTATGGGACTGATGGTCAAAAGCGGAAAAGCCTACAAGATAACGAAGGGCGCTTACACTCTATACGACGATACGGAAACGGTGGGGTTCCCGTTCGCGCCTTTTTATTATGGGCTCGGATTTGCATTAACAAAGCACAGGCTATGGACGCAGCAGGCTAACCCCCAGGTGGTCACTACCAAGAACGTAAGGAGGGGCATAAGAAAGGCCTTCGGGCTAAATTTCACAGTCAGCAAGATATCAAAGCGCATGTTTTTCGGCTATTCCTATGCCAAAGGGCAGAATTTCTATTACCCCGTATCAGACATAGAGAAGACGCTCATAGACTTGGTCTACTTCAATTACAGGGTAGAGGATTATGTCTACGAGGAAGCAGCAGCAAGGGCGAGAAAGGATGTTTTAATGGCATACCTGAAAAGGTGCAGCCCATATATAAAAAGGAAGGTTCTAAGGAGATTGGGGAAATTCGGCGTCCAAATCGGATAACAAAAGGCTGAGATCTGGTAAATGCGCAGAATGTCGAGTAAATCCGACCGGCCTTGTTGTTTAATTGTTTTTCTGTAGTTTTATCGATTCAGAGAATACGCCGCCATATGCAAATGCTTAAATAACAATACATCCACTATCTTCCATATAGCTGATGGGATGCCCAAACGACGCGCAGGTGGCAGGGGCAGGAAGGGAAAAAAGGAGCAGTCAGCGCTAGAGTACCTTATCACATACGCATGGGCAATCCTGATACTGTCGGTTATAATAGTAATCATAGCGGTGTTTGTAGCAAGGCCTGCGCCGTCATCTGTGCTTCCATCGCAGTGCAACGTCCAGCCATTGATACCGTGCCAGCAGACGCTTCTTACGGCGCCCGCACCGAACAAGAGCATCCCCACGGAGTTCAGGGTGCTGATGGTCAACAACCTCGCACCATACATCTACGTACCTGCAAACGGCTTTGTGGTGACGGCGACCAACCTGGGCTCTACTGGCACGAACAACTATACCGGGGGATGCAGCCCCTCGCTGATTCCGCAAGGGTCGCAGATGCTCTGCCAGGCGAGCATACCAGGCAATGTGGTGCCGTCCGTAGGATCACTTGTAAACCTGCCATTTGTCATAAAGTATCAGGTGTGCAGCACAAGCAACGCGATCGCATGCACCAGCCCGTCCTACGCGTCAGCCGGCTACTCCACCCAGAGCCTTTCCTTCACGTCCCAGGTCCTGTACAACCTTACGTTGGCTTCAACCCCTGTTAATACCGTAATAGCGATAAACGGCCAGAGATACCTCTCAGGGACATCGATACACGTATTGGGCGGCAAGTATACCGCT
Organism: Microcaldota archaeon; assembly: GCA_027345565.1. GTDB lineage: Archaea > Micrarchaeota > Micrarchaeia > Micrarchaeales > Micrarchaeaceae > JAJZAB01. The sequence continues at coordinate 2,496 of DAHWIF010000008.1, read as the reverse complement.
TATGCCGCAGCGCCATCAGGCTATGTATTCTCAGCGTGGCAGGGCACGAACGGCTTGACAGTCGCACCTTACACATCGCAGAACACAACGATAACCGTGATAAGCAACGCCACGCTTACAGCGCTGTTCACCGCGGCTGTCTCATCCACTACAACATACGTATCATCGACATCGGTATCATCCACATCGCTCTCGACCACAACATACCTGTCTGCATCCACATCCCTCTCCACCACTTCAGCACCATTCACAACCATCTCAACAGCCCCAACCGTCACAGCACTCCCAACAACCATCTCAACAGCCCCAACCGTCACAGCACTCCCAACAACCGTCTCCACAGCCCCAACCATCTCCACAATCTCAACTGTCTCAACAGTCACCGTATTAGCATCATTACGAACAACAACATCCGTAACAATCACTATAGCAATCACTGAAATAGTGTACACTTCAGCAACCACAAGCGTAGCCCCAACCATCTCCACAGCCCCAACCATCTCCACAGCCCCAACCATCTCCACTACGGTCAGTGGTGGTGGCTCAGTCTACGGCAGCGCGCTAATAGAGCTTGCAAACGGCTCTGAGATACCCGCTTCGCAGGTTAGGGCCGGAATGGTCATAATGTCTTACAACCCCGCTGCAAATACGCTTGCGCCCAGCGTGGTCAGCGCTGTTATCCAGCGCAAGACAGACAATATGTACATCTTCAACGACATGCTCCCCGTCGATGCCGGGGAGGCGATGCTTATAAACGGGAATTGGACCCTGGCATCAAATGCAAAGGTAGGCGACAGCCTATTCGACCCGCTGACGGGCAAGAGCATAACGATAACGTCAATATCCTCTAATTACAATGTCGGGACCCAGACGGTATATGACTTCCTGGCCGCGCCTTACAACAACTACATAGCTAATGGATACCTGATAGATGCGTTTACATCAACAACATCAGTGTCCGGATCCGGCGTCGCTACTCTGGCGAACGGAAACTCTGAATTGGTAAGCCAGCTCGCACCCGGAACCGTGCTACTGGGCTACGATACGAATACCAACAAGCTTGTTCCAACAGTGCTAGAGCAGATATACCCGAGGACGACGCACCAGCTGATAATAATAAACAACGGCGCGCTGATTGTTGACGGCGGCGAGGGATTGTACATAAACGGCAAGCTTGCCTTCGCATCCACGCTGAAAGTCGGGGATACGCTCTTCGAACCAGTCCAGAACGCGTCTGTGCCTGTTACGAGCATACAGACGCTCAACGGGACATTCACCCTATATGACACTATTACCACGCCGACGGCAGACCTGATAGTGAATGGCTATCTTATAACGTGATTGAATGGATGCAACCGATACGGGAGCGCAAAGCGGCAACAGCCAGGCCGCGCCTGCGGCTCCGCTAACCGCCCCGTATCTCGGGTCAGGCTCCAAAAGGAGGTCCAAGATAGAGGCAGTCAGCGTGATCCTAGTGATAATACTGATTGCGGTGGTGCTTGTAGCTGTCACAAGGTCTCCAACCAAGACAACATCTCCATATATACCGCCCACGCTCATGCAAAGATCAAATGTGCTGTTCGGTGTTCCAGCCGCACCAGCACAATATGAATACTACAACGCATCACTTGCTGGTTATTCTCCCTCATACACCGCGCAATACGGCTTTAGCTTCATGCAGCCCATCCTGCAGGGCAGTGCGGTAGTGCCCCCGAACACAACCATCCAGATTCCACAGCAATATTCTAACATAACATCCCCGGTTGCGGTAGGCCTCTACGTCCAGGCTGCCCCTAGCCACGCAGCAGCAATCTCTAACTACACAGCCGGGATTAAGGCAATAGAGAGCACCTTCCCGAGCGCTGCAGAGGCTAGCGCCTCTGTTGGCAACATGTCCTCCGTGTTCTCATACAAAGTGTATGGTCTCAACATGCACACGCTGCTCTTTGTGAACAATAACTATTACGTGGTGCTCAACACACTAGGCACGCCGCATCTGAACCAATCCTATCTGATGGGCATAGCAGCGCACATAAATTCTCTCATATCTAGCGCTAACAGTTGATACTAGCTGTGCTAGGGCGATTCAACGAAGAAAAACAAAAAAGCCGCATACAGGTATACCGCATTGGTAGCAGTTGCCATCGTTGCGGCTCTTATCATCGTGATTCTCTACGCGAACGCTAGCGCCAAATCCGTGCTGCACCTGAATATACAAAACGTAAACGCAACAGACATAGCCTCTGTCATAAGCGGCGTAGCGTACAACACCCTGGAAGTGAATAACATAACGAACTTCGCCTCTTCACCCAGCGTAAGCAAATCCGGATACATGTATGTGTCTGTTTCTGAATTCAACGCAACGCCGCCGCGCAATGGGATATATCCTGTGCTGATAACCTCTGTAATCTATGTAATGCTGAACTCGTCTGGGGCAAACCAGACAGAGCAGAGCGTGCTCCATACCGCAAGGCAGCCCACGCCGACGGTGTCCGG
>DAHWIF010000009.1:0-43366 GCA_027345565.1 Microcaldota archaeon | reverse complement strand
GCAACTGGCAGGCGCACCTCGCATACATGGTTGCCGGCTTCAAGGAGAACTTCGCGTACAAGTCGGACCTCGCCATCTCGCTGGTCTTCAGGCTTTCTGCCTCAGTGATAATGATACTGGTCTGGACGGCCATCTATATGGCTACCGGCAGGGCAGAGATAGGCGGCTACACTATACTGTCGATGTACGTCTACTTCTTCATAATTAACGCGATATTCACGATGATAGACATGGACATAGACGGCTCTGTTCAGCAGGCGATATACAGCGGCAGCCTTACCACGTCAATGCTCAGGCCTGTCAACTACATTGCGCAGGTGTTTTTCTACTCGCTCCCAGGAACGATACTGCAGGTAGCCTTCATTTCTGTGCCGTTGATCGTAATAGCGGCGCTGATATCGCACATGGCGGTATCGATGGCAACAGCGCTGCTCACTTTCGCAGAGCTGCTGCTGGGGTTCTCCATCCTCAACACCGTGTTCTTCATGATGGGCACTCTCGCGGTCTACACAACCAACATATTCGGTGCGTCAGGTCTGGCCTATTACATATTCCAGATACTCGGGGGCGTGTTCGTGCCGCTGAACCTGTTCCCGAAGGCGCTCCAGGGCTTCATCGCGTTCACGCCCTTCCAGTTCATCGCTTATGCTCCTGCCGCTACGCTGCTCGGAGTGATAACTACAGGCGCGGCCGTGCAGAACATCCTCGTCGGCATCGCATGGGCCGCCGCCATAATGCTCTTCGCGGCGTACTGGTGGGGGCACATAAAGAAGAGAATAAGCTTCGTTGGTGGTTAGATGGGGTTCGGCATTAGGAGCGAGATATCGTACTTCATGAAGCAGCAGCACTATGCGTGGAAGGGGCTGCTCACATACAGGGCGAACGCGGCGCTGTTCTTCCTGACGTCTTCATTCTCCGTGCTCTCGGCGTTCATAACTATAAGCGTCATCTACCAGGTCTCGAGCGGGATAGCCGGCTGGAACTACTACCAGATGCTCTTCCTTGCGGCGACGGGCAGCCTCGCGTTCTGGGCTGTCGGGTACTTGATAAACCCGTGGGCGATAGTGCAGGGCATGCAGCGCGGCTCCCTCGACCCGTACCTGCTAAGGCCGTACGGCAGGATTACCGTGCTGCTCTCGAACAACTACAGCAACGTCTCCAACGTCTCCATAATCAGCGGGCTTGTCCTGCTCATCTATGCAGCTTCGCACGTGAGTTTCGGCCCTCTCTTCCTGCTGGAATACGCGTCTTTGCTGGTGATCGGGACGATAGCTATAGTGCTTTTCATACTGATGCTCTCATTGCTTGCGTATCATGTGATGAAGAGCGCGAACTCTGTGCAGCGCCTGCTCAACCTCTCGCAGAGCATAAGCACCTACCCGCTGAGCGTCTACGGCTTGGTCGGGCAGCTCGCATTCACGCTGCTCTTCCCGATAGGCCTAGCGTACTACTACCCCTCTACAGTGCTGCTCGGCGAGGTCTCGCCTGTAACGTTTGCTGCCGTGGCAGGCCTCTCGATGCTCATGGTGGCGCTGAGCTACAGCGCGTGCAACCACCTCATGAAAAAGTACACCAGCGGAGGAGGCTGAGCGCCTATCGTCCTTGGTGATCCACCACCTTGATATTCCTCCTGTAGAACCTCTCGAACATGCTCTCTATGTTGGCCCTCGCTGTTTCCTTCGCCTTTGCTATCCTTGCGAGCTCCTCCTTCAGCTCGCTGGCCGCCTTCACCTTCCTCATCTTCTCCCCCTCGGCTCTCTCCACATCGCGGATTGCCCTCTCGAGCTCCGAGGCCTCTTGCAATGCACCCCTCCTTTTGCCCTTTAGTATCTCAACCTCATCGATGAACCGCATCAGGTCCTCGTTGATAACGAAGTCAGCTGCCTGCAGCATCTCGCCGGCATTCTTCACCGCTATCCTGTTCTCCTGCACCTCCTTCTTGAGCGACATCACGTGCTTCGTGAACTCGCGTACCCCCTCCTCCTTTCCAGAGAGCGCGTTCACCGGATCCTCAAGATAGTATGTGAGGTGCATCTTGGATGTAGCCCCATGCTCGTACTTCCTTGCCGGCTTCTCAAGCGGGGCGAGCCTCGACGCTATGGTGCTCCTTGCATCGGATATCGCCCTGTCGATGTTGGATATCTCCGCCCTTTTAGCTGAGAGGCTCTCCCTCAGCGGCCCTGCGGAATCTGTGCTCCCGGCTTTTGCGGTGCTGGCCTCGGCATCCACCTCCTTCTCAGCCCTACCAAGCCCCTCAAGCTCCCTGGTGAAGGCCGCGAGCCTCTCTATTTCCTGGAGCAGGCTGTTGTACTCCTTCAGTTCCGTCTCTTTGGTCTCCAGCCTCGTGCCTAGATCCTTTACCGCCCTTTCCATTGCGCTGTATGCGCTCCTGAACCTTCCCAGCTCGTTCGCGTACGCTTCCAGCACTATCCTGAACTTGTTGTTCACCTTTAGTATCTCATCCATCAGCGCCCTCGCTGCAACGAGCTTCGAGTGGTACGAGGTGTAAAGGTTGCTTTCATCCAATGGCCTTTCAGCGTCTATGAGCCTGCGGAGCGACGCCGTGTACACCGACTTCTGCTCCACCACGTAGCTCTCGCTGGCGGCGCGTATGCTCTCCCTGTCCGGAGGCGCGCCGCTTTTGTCAAAGCGGTCGCACGCTTCCTCCAGCATAAGCTTCGCCTGCTCTATGTTCAGGATAAGCGCGGAGGCCTTGGAGTTGATTGACGAGAGCTTCTGGTCGAAGGCGCTGTTGAGCAGTCCCTCCAGCTCCTCCATCCTGACCTCATTTGCCCCGCTGTTGAAAAGCACTTCCCCACCAGTTATATCATACGCTCTAAAGGAATAAATTGCTAACTAGTCCGTTTTATGACACCCACCAAATAGTATTTATATCTCTTTATCTCGATTCTATTATGACGAGGGTGCGATGTAGATGATAGATAGCATACAGTTTGTGCACTGCGCAATACCCGATATGGCGCTCAGCGAGGCAGACACGAGGTATGCGCTTAATGAAGGCTTTACGCTGCCTTGCCCCATGGCAGTGCAGGCGTCGAGCAATGAGGAGGCGGCGCAGCTTTCCAGCAGAGCCGCAATCCCATCGGTATTCCAGAAAAACGTGTTTGTCGACGGCAAGCTGGCGGTCAGGCTCCAGTCCAGCCAAACTGTCGAGGTCGAGGACGGGCTGGACGCTGCGAAAGCGATAAGGCTGCTGGGCAACTCCGTGCTCCCGTGCATAAAAAGGTCTGACGCGGACAGCGCCGGCATGTTTATGAAGCAGCTCAGGATCGCCATGTTTTTGACGAATTCCATCAACATAGGCGCGTTAGGCCAGGCGCCGATATACAGGTTCAAGTGAGAACATACCAGACAGCGGCATAACCCAGGAAAGGAAGCTCAAGCATATCCAGATAATAGTCGAAAAGAACACGCAGTACAGGAAGAAGACGACGATGCTTGAGCTGGTCGAGGTGCAGCCTAATGGAGGCGCGTTGGACCAGAAAGATGTCGATACAGAGTCTGAGCTGCTCGGCAGGCCGGTATCCGCCCCAATATTCATATCAGGCATGACAGGAGGGCATCCAGCAACGTTAGAGATAAACAAGAATATAGCGATGGCGGCCGCGCGCCTCGGCATACCAATGGGCGTGGGAAGCCAGCGCTCCATGATAGAGAAAGAGGACCTGCTCTACACTTACGACGTGAAGAAGTTTGCGCCTGAGCTGATATTGATAGGCAACATAGGTGCGTCGAAACTTCCGGCATACGCGAACGAGCGCATACAGAAGATGCTTGATTCAATAAGGGCGGACATGCTCGCTGTGCACACTAACCCTGGGCAGGAGAGCATACAGCCTGAGGGTGACATGGACTTCCGCGGGGTCATGGCGCGGATAATCGAGGTCGCAAAGGGGATACACCAGCCTGTCATAGTGAAGGAGGTAGGCAATGGCATATCGAAGGAGGTGGCACGGCAGCTAAACGGCAAGGTGTACGCAATAGACGTGCAGGGCGCAGGCGGCACCACATGGATAGGAGTAGAGACCTACAGGAACAGGAGCAAGTATGGCGACGCGTTCTGGGACTGGGGGATACCGACTGCGCTCTCTGTGCTGGAAGCGAAGAGCGTGTTCGGCGGGCCTGTCTGGGCAAGCGGCGGGATAAGGACGCCGCAAGACGTGGTCAAGGCGCTGGCCATAGGCGCGGAGCGTTGCGGGATTGCGCAGCCTGTTATAATCAGTGAGAGGAAGGGGGGCAGCGAGGGCGTTTATAGGTTCCTGAGCGGGACATCAGATGGAATCAGGAAGGAAATGGCAAGGCTGGGTTTCCAATCGCTCAAGGAGCTCGCCAAGGCTAAGGTAGCATTCAAGGATCCGCTGAAGAGCGTGCTGATCGACAGGGGCATCAGGAGCTAGAAAGCCAGCAGGGCTAGCAAAACAAATATATATCTGGTAAAGACATGGTTTATATGGGTCATAAAATGAGTAAAACAGCCAAAACTGCTACGGACTACGCAAACGCTCTTATAGCGGTGGAAAACGAGTACTACGATAGGGTGCTCATGCGCGGAATGGATAGGAAGAGTGGGGACGACACCCAGCTCTCTTACGTATCGAGGATACACGGGCTGCTCGGGTATCTCATGGAGGAGCCAACATTGGACCAACTGAGGAGGTACTTCGGCGATCCGGTCGAGATACCGCTCATAGACAGGCTCTCGAACGCGCTCAAGCACACATACCCGAGGTGCAAGGTCATAGAGGCTATTTACGGTACGCCTGAGATAAGGACGAAGCATATGGCATCGCTTATGGCTGCAGCCGCGAGCGGGGGCGTCTTGGAGGTGCCGATCGGCGGCGGAGGGGGTTATGTGCCTGTACGATACCGCACGTTCGAAGACACGCTCTCCGACGTAGATATGGCAATCAGGATGGGATCCAGAGCACTCACAGAGCAGCTGTACCGCGCCGAGACAATGGAGACATATCTTAAAAGGGAGTATTATGAAGGCCGCGCAGCCTCATTGCCAGCATTCAAGAGGGCAGGCGCAGACGCTTAGCGCAGCCGGACTGCAGCCCCCTCTAATCGCACTCCAGCCTCTTTCTACAGCTTTTATTTGATATGTCAATAAAACATACTACAAAACGCAAGATATTTATATCTTAACCCCATAATACTACGATGGGGTGCTATGGAGAAGATAGAGATCAGAGCGATTGAGAAGCCCGACGAGAAGGATCCCGATAAGATAATCAGGTGGTTTGTCGCCGTGCTCGGCCTATCTGGAGATGAGAAGAACAGCATAGAGGAGCAGATACTCAGGGACTTCACGGAGGCGGCAAGGGAAGGGGAGGAGGGGCTCTCCAGCTCCGAGCTCAAGTTCGACCGCGATGTTGCAAGGAGCACAGTGATATACCACCTCAACAGGTTCATTAATGCCGGCATAATAGTGAAGCACGGCAGGAAGTACCATTTGAGAGCTACCGAGATGTCCAAAGTGATAGAGGAACTCGAATACGACATAAACAGGGAGATGCAGCGTATGCTTGACATGGCAAAGGAGTTCGACAGGATGTTTTACAGCCAGTTGGAGCCGCAAAAGGATAGAAAGGTGATCGCATTACCGAGAACGAAGAGGAAAAGGCAAAAGTAGACGCCAAGAGCGACAAGGAGGAAAAGCCGAAGGACGAGCAGGCCGAGATGAAGGAGAGAATGCTCCGCCTTGCAGCAGAGTTCGACAACTACAAGAAGAGAGTCAAATCCGACATGGAGAAGGCCCAGGCGCTCGGAAAGGCGGAAATCCTGCAGGGCCTGCTGCCAGTGCTTGACGAATTCGAGCTCGCGATGCTCTCGATAAGCTCGTCGCAGGACAGGAGCCTCGCGAAAGGTGTTGAGATGGTTTATTCGAATCTCATGGATTCCCTTGAAAGGGAAGGGCTCACGGAGATAAGCACCGATGGAGCGTTCGATCCGTACAAGCACGAGATAGTGGTGGTGAAGGCTGGGAGCAGCAAGAAGCCAGGCACGATACTAGAGGTGGTAAAGAAGGGATACACCTTCAATGGGATAATGCTCAGACCTGCATCTGTGATAATAGCGAAAGAGACTGAAGAGGAGAAAAAGGAAAAATAGCGATAAAAAGGTGAAAAACATGAAAATAATAGGAGTGGACCTCGGAACTTCAAATTCAGCAGCAGCAGTGCTGGAGGGCGGACGCCCGGTAATAATTCCAAGCGCTGAAGGAACGTCTTTATACGGCAAGGCGTTTCCGAGCTTCGTCGCGTTCACGAAGGACGGGCAGAGGCTGATTGGAGAGCCGGCAAGAAGGCAGGCGGTGGCGAATCCTGATGGCACGGCATTCGCGTTCAAGCGGAAGATGGGGACAGATTACAAGTACAAGATATTCGGGAAGGAGTACTCGCCGCAGGAGCTCTCAGCAATGCTTCTCCAGAAGATAAAGAAGGATGCGGAATCGTTCTTGGGCGAGGAGGTCAAGGAGGCCGTCATCACTGTGCCTGCATACTTCAATGACAACCAGAGGCAGGCCACCAAGGATGCAGGAGAGATTGCGGGATTGAAGGTGGTGAGGCTTGTTAACGAGCCTACCGCGGCATCGCTCGCATACGGCATCGACAAGGCGAATAAGGAGATGAAGATACTGGTATATGACCTAGGCGGGGGCACCCTCGACGTGACGATCATGGACTTCGGCAAGGGGGTCTTCGAGGTCGTCTCGACGAACGGCGACACGCAGCTCGGCGGGACCGACATGGACAATGCGATAGTTGACATGCTGGCCAAAGAGATAAAGGAGAAGACCGGCGTCGACATAACTAAGGACCGCCAGGCGATGCAGAGGCTCAGGGAGGCCGGGGAGCGCGCCAAGATAGAGCTCTCCACGGTCCTCGACACAGATATAAATTTGCCCTTCCTGAGCAAGGACCAGAAAGGCAACCCGATAAACTTCACCTACAAGTTCACGAGGGCGAAGTTAGAGGCTCTGGTGGTTCCGATAATAGAGAAGTCCGCCAAGTCAGTGATGCAGGCGCTGAAGGACGCGAAGATGGAGCCCAACCAGCTCGACAAGGTGATACTCGTAGGCGGGCCGACAAGGATGCCGATAGTGCAGAGGTATGTGGAGCAGCTTCTGGGCAAGAAAGTGGAGCGTGGAGTCGATCCAATGGAGTGCGTCGCCCTCGGCGCCGCCATACAGGCCGGGGTGCTGACCGGAGAGGTCAAGGACATAGTCCTTCTCGATGTGACCCCGCTCTCCCTCAGCATAGAGACGCTTGGCGGCGTTGCGACAAAGCTGATAGAGAGGAATACGACCATACCTGTCAAGAAGTCGCAGGTATTCACAACAGCCGATGACATGCAGGACCGCGTCGACATACACATAACGCAGGGAGAGCGCGCCCTCTCGAAAGACAACATAGACCTCGGCAGGTTCGCCCTTACCGGAATACCTCCGGCTAGGAGGGGCATCCCGCAGATAGAGGTCACTTTCGACATAGACTCCAACGGCATATTGCACGTGACGGCCAAGGACGTCAAGACCGGCAAGTCGCAGAGCATGGACATAGTAGCGCCGCACAAGATGAGCAAGGACGATATCGACAAGAAGATGCAGGAGGCGCAGCAGTTCGAAGAGGAAGACAAGAAGATACGCGAGCAGGTGGAGCTCAAGAACAGCGCCGAGTCGCTGATCTACACGAGCGAGCGCTCCCTGGAGGAGTACAAGGAGAAGGTGCCTAAGGAGACGGTCGAAAAGATAACGAAGGCAAAGGAGTCACTCGCAGAAGCTGTGAAGAAGGAAGATTACGAAGAGATAAAGAGCAGAATGGAGGAGCTGAAAGGCGCGATGGAGGAGATCGGTGCGAGCATGTACAAGGGCGGCGAGGGGCAGCAGCCCGGCGATGGACAGAACCCGGACCAGGGGGCAGACCCCAACGCCACCGACACCGATTTCAAGGTAGAGAAGTGATGCGCCTTGGCAGGGAAGCAAGACTACTATGAAATCCTGGGGGTGCCGAGGAGCGCTAGCGAAGCGGAGATAAAGAGAGCGTACAGGGAGCTTGCCCTGAAGCTGCACCCAGACAGGAACAAGAACAAGGACGCAGAGGAAAAATTCAAGGAGGTGAACGAGGCGTATGCGGTCCTGAGCGATCCGGAGAAGCGTAGGCAGTACGATACCTTCGGGCCTGAGGGCTTCAGCCAGAGGTTCACGCAGGAGGACATCTTCAGGAACTTCAACATAGACGAGATATTCAAGCAGATGGGCATACAGTTCGGCTTCGGCGACAGCGACCTCTTCAGCATATTCGACATGGGGAGGCATGCATCCAGGCATTCTGATATTGGCAGCGACATCCTCGCCAGGGTCGATGTCACTCTCAGCGAGGCGGCAACCGGTACAAACAAGAAGGTGTTCGTCAACCACGTGAAGAGATGCGACGTTTGCGATGGCATCGGAGGCACCGGCGTGCAGAAATGCAGGAGGTGTAACGGCACAGGACAGGTGAGGACGACCAGGAGGACGCCGTTCGGGGTGATGCAGACGATAACGCCGTGCCCGGATTGCGGTGGCTCCGGCAAGAGCGTAGAGAAGGCCTGCAGGAAGTGCAATGGCAAAGGGAGGATCCGCGTTGAGGATAAGATAGATTTCAAGGTGCCGCCAGGCGTCGACACGGGCACGAGGCTCAGGGTCCGCGGGATGGGGGACTATGGCGAAGAGAGGCAGGGGGACCTCTACGTCGACATAAATGTGCTGAAGGACAAGCTCTTCACGAGAAATGGCAATGACCTGCGCGTAGACCTGCACCTGCCTTTCTATGTGGCTGCTCTCGGCGGAACGGTAGAGGTGGAGACGCTTGACGGAAGCGAAAGGGTAAAAATAGAGCCCGGCACGCAGACCGACACGAAACTTTACCTCAAGAACAAGGGCATGCCGAAGTTCAACGGCAACGGGCATGGCGACGAAGTGATAAGGGTCATAGTGGACGTCCCGAAAAGCCTGAGCCCCGAGCAGAAGGCACTGCTCGAAAGGTTCGCCGAACTCGATGGCGGCAAGACGCACAGCGGCAAGAAGAAGTTCGGGCTGTTCTGATTATCTGAGCACTTTGTAGTGCAATTGTATTATGTTGGGTGAAAATTTTCTGGTACCAATCAGTTTCAGTCTGGATTCAAAATTAGAGTCAGAAAATAGACTTATGCCTCCTCCAAGCATGCGAGGTATAACATCGAGATAAATCTCATTAACCAGTCCTTGCTTCATGAAGCTCGAATTGAGCTTTGCACCGCCAGCTAGCAATGCATATGCAAACCCCTTCTCCTTAAGCATCGATATGACCTGTTTTGGCGACTTATTCGTGGTCACCACCTGTATAGGCCACCTGTTCTTTATCCGTCCCTTTGTCATTACCACATTCAGGGCATTGGGGAATGGAAAAATGTGCTGGTCGTAAGCGCAAATCTCAAAAGTCCTCCTGCCTATTATAACGTTGCCACATCTTTTTATCATCTTAAGGTACTCCTTCCATTCTGTTCCCGATATAAAATCAGAGTCATCATTCTTTCTTGCAATCATGCCATTGGGCGTTGTTGCCATATAAAGGATAACTTTCATCATTTCAGCCTTATCGTATCTAGATTCATCGGAGCTCTCGAATCGACGTGCATCAGCCTTCCCAAGGTCCTCGCAAGGTCCTCGCATTTGCTCTCTTCCCCGTGCATCGTGAAAATCGTCTTCGGCTTCGGCCTAAGGTTCTCGGCGAAGCCGACCAGCTGACGCCTGTCGCTGTGGCCGGAGAAGCCCTCAACGGTTACGACGTTCATGTTCACCTTCAGCGGCGCGAGCTTTCCGTCCTGGTCCGGGAGGACTACATCCCTGAGGCCGTTCTGCAGGCGCCTCCCAAGCGAGTTGGCGCTGTTGAACCCCACGAATATGAGCGTGTTCTTAGGATCCTCAGCCAGCATGCGGAAGTACTCGACGCTGGCGCCCCCGTTCATCATCCCGCCGCTCGCCACAACTATTGACGGGCCCTTCTCCATAAGCTCAGCCCTCTCGCCCTTAGCTATCTCGAATATCTCGCTCTCGAACGGGCTCCTGTTGTTCAGTATCCTGTTCCTCAGGCTCTCCTTCAAGTATTCCGGATACGCTGTGTGTATGGCGCTAGCCTCCAGTATCATGCCGTCAAGGTAGACCGGAACCTCCATCTTGTACGGGCCCTCGTTCGCCAGGTAGCTCTCCAATACCATCTGTATCTCCTGCGCCCTGCCAACCGCGAAGACGGGTATCAGCACCTTGCCGCCTCCCTGAACAGTCCTCTTTATGGTCTCCATGAGCATGCGCTCCTGCTCGTGCCTGTTCGGCGTGATGTCGTTCTGGCCGCCATAGGTGCTCTCCATGAAAAGCGAGTCAACTCTCGGGTATCTGACGTTCGCGGAGTCAAACAGCCTGGTGAAGCCGTATTTCATGTCGCCGGTGTGCACTATGTTGTGCATCCCCTCGCCTACGTGCAGGTGCACGGTCCCGCTGCCAAGTATGTGGCCGGCATTGTGGTATGTGAGCTTCATCTCATCCGTTATGTTCGTAACCTCGTTGTACTCCCTCGTTATGGTGTGAAGCAGCATCTTCCTCACGTCTTTCTCGTCGTATAGCGGCGTGCCGCCGGCCCTCTGCACAAGCTTCACGTAATCCTTCAGTAGCAGCGCGAATAGGTCCCTCGTGGGCGGCGTGCAGTAAACCGGCCCGTCATAGCCGTACTTGAACAGGTAGGGGATGAAACCCATGTGGTCCATGTGCGAGTGCGTTATGACCACTGCGTTAAGCTCGTTTATCGATAGGTTCGCGCTGTCGAGGTAGGGGAACGCCTTGTTCGCATCCGCGTCGCTCCCCCTTGCGGATGGCTCTGGGCTGAGCCCGCAGTCCACCAGTATCTTGGAGTTCGGGGTCTCGAGAAGCAGGCTGCTCCTCCCGACCTCCCTGTAGCCCCCGAGCGCCGTCGCCTTCAGCCAGTCGCTCTTCGCTATCACCCTGTTTATGTCCTTGCCGACGTTCGTAAGGAACTTCTTCCTGAAATCCTCCTCGTTGAACAGCAGCTGCCTTACCCCCGATATTGTTTCGCTGCTCATCGTCGGGGTGCGCAGCACCTTTGGGCACCACCCCGTCTGCATAGATATCGCCTTCAGAGTGGACCCGCCCTTGCCTATGACTAGGCCAGGCTTCATCGCCTCTATGTATACCTCCGAGAATCTAGGCATGAACCTTATGTTTGCTATCACCGCCTCCTTCGGGACAATCGCGGATATGGCTTCCTTGGCCTTCTCCGGCTCCATCAGGTGCGCCTCGTCGCTCCTGATTATGAGCTTCTTCTTCACAGCCGAGGCTATGCTCCTCACTATCATGTCATCCTGGTAGACCGCCTTGGCGTTCTTCAGGTATATCACGATGTCAGGGCCCTCGAACTCCGCCTTGATGAACCCGGCTTCGTCAGGCATCATCGACTTTATCTTGTCAAAAATCTGGCCAAGTTGCTCCTTGGCCTTTTCTTTCGATTCTTTCTCGTCCAAAATTATCACTGGTAGGACTTAGCGTATTTGCGATCGCTTCCTTCATTGCGGCAAGCCGGTCCTTACTTCGCCGCCACGACCTTCTCAATGTCCTTTCCGCTGTATTCTGTATAGCCGGACTTTGTTATCGCTGCAACTATCATGCTGTCTCCGGTCGCTGAGTCACGTCTCATCGCTATGCTCAGCGCCTTGGCCACCATCTTCACCGCATCCTTGGTGGCCACTCCCTTCTTGTAAGCGTCCTCTATGTAGCCCAAAGCGGTCTCTGAACCGCTGCCGACAGACGCGAACTTCGACTCCTCGGTGACGCCGCCTAACGGGTCGATCGAGTAGAGCTGCGGATCATCGCCGTCCAATCCTGCTACAAGGTTCGCCACCATATACGGCATCATCTTGTTCTGCTGGAATATTACCGAAAGCAGGGATATGGCAGATTTTGGGGAGAGCGGCCTGCCCTCATTCATCTTGTATATCTCGTTCTGCGCCTTGAGTATCCTTATTATCTCCTGTGCGTCTCCAACAGCCCCTGCTATGGTTATGCCCAGGTTGTTGTCTATCTTGAATACCTTCCTCGATTCGGAGTTCGCTATCAAGTTGCCCATCGTGGCCCTCGTGTCGCCGCCTATCACTACTCCGTCGCTGCAGACCACCCCGATGGTGGTTGTGCCTTTTAGGTATTTCACATACTCAGACTTCATCTAAATGACCCGTGAGAACGAAATAAACCAATGCACTCAAGCATGGAATTCGATGCTTAAGTTCACGCCCAATAGGGTTAACACCATTAAGTATATAAGGCTATCTGATTCCGCGTCAGAACTCAAGTTGGCTTCCGTTGCCTATTATCTCTCTCATGCCGCCGTTGAGCTCTGCATAAGCGAAGGTCCTGTGCACCTTAGTCACCTTGACCTTGTAGTTGTTCCCTATCCTTGTCTTCGCATTGTTCACAAAGACAACAAGGCTCCCTATGCGGCCGATGCCCTCGCCACGCGCGCCCTTTGCATTTACGCGCAGGTCATATACTCCCCCCTCCTCTACGAATTCCGTCTCGTCCATTCTCTACACCCTTTAAGTGATCCATCCGTGGTTGTAGTCTCGCCAGAGTGAACTACCTTCCACTTAACCCTTGGAGAAATTTTGACAGCAGATTATTTAAAGCTGCTCTGCAGATTCCAGAAAATTCGCCATATGTCTAACATGACCGAAAGGACTCGCGCTGCCTGTCAAGTGCAATGCGCAGCTGCAGCGAAAAGGAAAAGATCCGGGCTGGAAATCCAACTCAGAGGTTCACATCGATGTTGAGCTGGTCCTTCAGCTCCCTGTACCTGTTCCTTATCGTAACTTCTGTCACGCCCGCGACATCGGCGACCTCCTTCTGGGTGCGTCTCTCGCCGCAAAGCGCGCCTGCTATGTACACCGCTGCTGCGCTAACTCCTGTCGGGCTCCTTCCGGATACGAGCCCTTTCCTCATCGCCTGCCTGAGCAGCTCGACGGATTTCTCCTGAGCCTCCCCGCTAAGCTTGAGCGAGTTCACGTATCTCGGCACGTAGCTTATCGGATCCGTAAGCGGTATCTTGAGGCCAAGCTCGTGGGATATGACCCTGTAAGCGCGGCCGATCTCCTTCTTCGGCAGCCCGGATATGCTCGATATCTCATCAAGAGTCCTAGGCATGCCTGCGCTCCTGCAAGCTGCGTATATGACCGCCTGCACAACCGTCTCTATGGGCCTTCCCCTTATCATGTTGCTCTGCACGCACTTCCTGTAAAGGAGCGCTGCGTTCTCGCGTATGTTTTCCGGCAGCCCGAGATAGCTTGACACCCTATTGAGCTCCGGCAGGGCTATCAGGTAGTTTCTCTCGCTGGAGCTGGATATGCTCGCCCTCTTGTGCCATTTCCTCATGCGGTAGAGCTGCGCCTGCCTCTTGGACGGTATCCTCACTCCGCGTATGTCCTTGTTGTAGAGGTCTATCTCTGTTACAAGGCCCCTGTTCGGCTTAGCGTACTTTATCGGCGCGCCGGTCCTTGCGCGTGCGTTCCTCTGGTCAGCGTCGAAAGCCCTCCATTCCGGGCCGGAGTCTGTCGCATTCTCCTCTATCACAAGGCCGCAGTTGTTGCAGACGCGCTCCCCACGCTCGCTGTCGAATATTATGTCTATCGAGCCGCAGCTCGGGCATTTCCTCTGTACCTCCTGCGATTCCGGTTCGCCTCCAGGCATGCCGGGCAGCTGGGGCCCTGGCAGGTATGCGCTTTCGCCGAAATTGCTCTTCGGCCTGCCGCGCGGCCTCCTAATGGAGCTATCCTCTATGTTAAGCTTGTTGTCACTCACTACTATCCTTCTAGTTGCTATTTGACGAGTCTCCTTGGATGATTTACTCTTGGTATGCCTTTTTGCTGCCATCGTTTTCACCGTCTACACGTCCTGGTTTCGTTTTGAGGAAACAGGAACTTTTTTAAATTTTACTAAAATTAGCCACTAATATACTGAACAAATAGATATTTAAACCTTCCGGTATGCTGCTCTCGGTAAAACCCGCGCGCGGGCGGCACGGATAGCCGGCACGGCCTGCACTTCCAGTCAATAGCCGCATGCACAAGATATTTAAGCATACCATACGAGGGAATGCTGGCGATTAGATGAAGATCAGCGAGATATACAGCATGGACATATACGGGGACAATGGGCAGTACCTCGGCGAGGTTAGGGATGCTATAGTCGACCTTGAGAGGGGGGAGGTTAGCAGGCTGCTGATGCAGGAGTGGAGGAGCTCAGACAAGGCAGAGGTAAGGAAGATACTCCAGCAGAAGAGCGTGCTTTTCAAGAACGTCAAGAACATAGGAGATGTAGTCTTGGTGTCAGGCTCCGGGCAGTCCAACAGGCAGGAGAGCGCAGCGAGCCCAGAAGTGACAGACCTCTCTAAGTAGCAAAACGCCCTACACGCCATGCATGGATATTAAATAGCCGCGCCTCGCTATTGTTGTGCAAGCCGGCCAATCGGAGGTGCGTAGATGGCAAGTGGAAAGCTGATAGCCATAGAGGGAATAGACGGCTCTGGGAAGAGCACCCAGGCAAAGATTCTCTTCGATGAGCTGCTTAGGAAAGGCCACCCTGCCGTGCTGACCAGCGAGTCCACAAATAACGGCATTGGTGCGATAATAAGGAATGACCTGAAAGCGGCCGGAGGGAACTTGGATCCGCGCACAATGCAGCTTGTTTTCACTGCGGACAGATCACAGCATGTATTGCAGGTAATAGAACCGCGGCTCGCAAACGGAAGCACAATCATATGCGACAAGTATTATCATTCAACTGCAGCATATGCGTATGCGTTCGGCCTGGACATGGGGGAGTTCCTGCACGTGAATTGGACGCTATTCCCCAAACCTTCATTAACCCTCATATTCGATCTCCCTGCAGAGGTTGCCGCTGAGAGGATTGAGACCAGTAACAAGAGGCCAGAGAGGTTCGAGAACATAGAACTCCAGAAAAAGGTCAGGGAGGGATATATGAAGCTGGCTAGGCTGCCGAGGCTGCAGTGGGGAGACATCAGAGTTATAGATGCCGCTGCGAGTGCAGACGAAGTGCACAGCAGGGTAATGGAAGAGGTATCAAGACACATATCTTAATAATCTGATTTCCTATTTCTAACGAGCTCCCTTCGTCTAGTCCGGCCAAGGACATAGGGCTTTCAACCCTAGAACCCGGGTTCGAATCCCGGGGGGAGCAGCGAAAACCTACAATCGACTTGAGCCAGAAAAAGGTATGCTAGCTATCTGTCCTTGCTTGATGGCGACTCCCACTTTATTACTTTGGGTATCCTGACACCGCGCTGGCCCAGGTATCTGCCCGAATAGACACTCTCTACACGGTTGTTTATCTTCTCAAATATTATGTGCGCGAGCCTCTGCTTCGGCCTCAGCGCTATCGCGTACGGCGCGTTGTTTATCACCTCAAGCGTTATGTCGCCCTTGAAGCCCGCGTCTATTATGGTGGGTGGCATCGAGAGGCCGTGCCTCGCCCAGGTGCTCCTTATCTCCACGAACCCCATCACGTCGTCAGGAAGCTCCACATACTCGTTTGTCGAGAGCAGGACCTGCTCCTTCGAGCCTATCACTATGTTCTTTGCCCTCTTGATTATCCTGTACGCGCTGCTGACATGCTCGGGGTTTGCAGGGTCGAGGACGAACCCCTCCTCGAATTCGTTGTGGTGCGCGACCTGGTCTGTTATGCGCAGGTCTATGCCGTTCTCGCGCAGCGTCTCCTTTTCGAAAGGCCTTATCACTATGCGCTTGCTCCTTATCGCGTTCATCAGGTCATAATCTGAAAGTATCATGCTACCACGCAACGCATGCGCATTAAATCTTTATTAATCTGCCTGAATCTTATGAATCCCAATGGAAAACGCAACCTCTAAATTACGCATTAATGAAGCTTATGTGAGGTGATGGAACGGCAGCAGGGCTCATAGCCGGTATCGTAATAGGGTTCCTCATAGCGTTTGCGCTTTTCTATCTCTATTACAACGGCATGCTCCCAGGAATCCATGGCTTGATGCCACCTGGCGTGCCACAACCGGGCAGCACTACGCTTGTGACTTCTAATTATACCGGCAACACAACCATGCAGACCAGCACGGCAGGTCCATCAAACGCAAGCCAGCCTGTGCTGTACGCGCTCTCGCTGATAAACCAGGTACGCTCGTCGTACGGGCTGCAGAATGTGAGCCTGTCAGGGGAGCAGTCCGGCCCGCAGCACGCGGAGAGCATGCTCCAGTACGGCTACCTGAGCCATTGGGACATCTACGGGATGAAACCTTACATGAGATACACGCTGCTCGGCGGCAGGGGCGCCGTAGAAGAGAATGTCGCATATATACGGAACGAATCCTGCGGCATCTTCGGCTGCCGCGGCACGATAAACGTCTACTCTGCGATAAGGAGTATGGAGGACAGCATGCTCTACAACGACTCGCAGTGCTGCAACAATGGCCACAGGTACAACATACTAAATCCCAACCACAACCAGGTGAGCATAGGCGTAGCGTACAACTCAAGCACCGTCTACCTTGTTGAGGACTTCATAGACAACTACACAACATGGAGCGGTGGCACGCCGATGTATTCGAACGGCGACGTCTCGCTCTCAGGGAGCGCGCAAAACGGCTACAGCATATCTCAAGTGCTGGTTTCTTACGATGCCCCGGTGAGCAACATGAGCGTAGCCCAGCTGTGGAACACAAGCTCTTACAGCTATGGGCAGGAGATAGCAGGAGTGGCGAGCAGCCCCCTGTATTACTACCAGGGAATTGAGACTATAGATGCAAACAGGTACCTGATAAACGGGCAGTCTTTTTCGATCTCTTTCAACATCGACAAGCAGGTATCGCAGTACGGCGCCGGAGAGTACACGATAATGGTATGGCTGTCTAACGGCGGCAGCGGCGAGAACAGCACCTTCGTCGGCGCTACCTATACAGTATTCATAAACGGGAGCGGCGAGAGCTACACCCCTGGATTCGTGTGAGCCTTTGTAGAAGGTATTTAAAGATATCGATTGAAAGCTAATCGGTGCTGAGATGGCAAAGCAAGGACCCACAGCGGCTTTCGTGCTGGTACTGATAGGAGGAATACTAACCCTGATAGGGGGCATAGTGGTTGCCGCTATAGGCGCATCGCTGTTCTCCCTTGTAGCGCTCGGCGCTGTAGGCGGACTGATAGGCGTAGTCGGCATACTCTCAGGCATAATAATGATAGTCGCTTCTTTCATGATACGATCGGGCAACGCCAGCAGCATACGCATGTGGTCGGTAATAGCGCTTGTATTCACCATAATAGGCCTGGCTAATGGCGGCGGCTTCATAATAGGATTCGTGCTCGGCCTTGTGGGCAGCATACTCGGCCTTGCCTACAAAAAATGATGTGATAACATGGCAACTAGAGCTAAGGGCGAAAAACCAACGCAGGCATTTGCATTCATACTGGTTGGCGGGCTTCTCGGAGTGCTTGGCAGCTTGCTGCTTCCCTTCATCGGCATCGGGCTAAACCCGATACCTGGATATTCAATCGGGTTCGCAGGCGCGTTCTGGCTCGCGATAGTATCCGCAGTGATACTTGTCATAGTGGCAGTCGCGATGCACCACCCGCACAAGACGACCGTGCACATCTGGTCGGCTGTAGCGCTGATATTCAGCATAATAGGCCTGGCCAACAGTGGGTCATACGGCTTAATGATAATAGGGTTCGGGCTCGCGCTCATAGGCAGCATAATGGGGATAACCCACTGAGAGCTCATTTCATGTAGCTCTGCAGCTTCCTCTGCATCAGCATCTCCCTCAGGATGCGGCAGTTCCTGATCCAATCGGCTAATGGTATGTCCATCTTGCCCTTTATGTAGCTGAATACATCGTCCACGCTGTGCAGCACGTCCGGCTTTTTCCTCAGCGCCTCCCTTACGTGCTCGCGCACGTTCCATACGCCTACGGGCATGAGGTAGCCCTCGTGCACCTCCCTGAGGATGAGCACCACCGCCTGCTTTCTCAGCTCCTTGAGCCTTTCGCTCACCGCCAGCCTAGCTGCATAGTAGCACCCTCCTATCTCGGCGTAGTCCTTCCTGCCGTTGTAGCCCTCATACGACGAGTATATCGAGATGCTTGTCCCATCGGCATTCCAAACCGTCTTCGGCCACCACGCCTCCGCGGATTCGTATTCCCAGTTGCCCGGCATGAAGAGGATCATCCATCTATTGTCCAACGATACATGGTAATAGGCGTAGACGACGTCCATCGGGCTGTAGCTCTTCACCTCGATGAGGTTGTCCTTGCCGAGGGTGTCATCCACCGCGGTGATGCTCCACCTTGTCGGCACGAATCTTCTGTTCCTGCCTACGCCGAAGAGCCCGGCTGATAGAGATTTCTGTATCTTCGAGACCTGCACGCCCTTATCGTAGAGCTCTTTTATCGCAGTGCTCGCCTTGGCGTCGGTATCCAGGTAGAGACGCTCAACCTTCCTGTCAGCACTCACATTCGAGATCTCCAAGCCCTTCATCAGTGCGCTAGGGCCGAAAGGCTGCACCTCATCCATGAGCGTCATCTTCACAAAAGGCCTCTTTGCGAAATGCACCTCTGAATCTGCCGGTCTCTCAGCAAGCGCTAGGTCTGTTATCTGCTGCTGCACCCTGCCTTTGTTGACATCAGTGACCCGTGAGAGGTGCATGCCCCTGACAAGCCTCGACCTGAAGTCCACTATGGTCTCCATAGAGAAGTGGACCCAGCCTTCAGGCATGCCCATCAGAGATGTGTCGCCGAATTCCGGAGGGACCATCGGACCTATGTAGACGTTCGGGTAATTGTGCCTGCCTATGAAGATGTCTGTCGGCGATGAGCCGTATATCTCAAGCCTGTCCGTCATCGGCTGCATCTTCATGCGGTAATACTGCCTGAGCAGCGCAGGGTCGCGCATGTGCTGGTAGGCTATCTGCGACCTCTTGACTGAATAGCCTTCCTTCCCCTTCTGCATCCTGGCAATCTCCTCGAGTATCTCCTTCCTCTCCATCGGATACATCAGACAGAGCAGGCTTTTATCCTTTTCAGTGCAATGCTTTACCATGATGAGCATAGCTTCCAGGCTTGAAAGGATATTCGATGGAACGGATGCGGAAAGGATACTGCTGATGAACACCACGCAGAAGGACAGCCACTTCGTCTACCTCACCGGGCTCTACGCCGGCTCGTTCGAGAGCTCCATCCTGGTAGCCGAAAGGAAGAAGGCTACCTTGATCACAACGATCCTTGAATACGACGTCGCCAGGAGGATGTGCCCGAAGGAGGTCAAGGTAATTGCAGCAGAATCGCGCAGCAAGACGATGGAGCTGCTAAAGCGCAAGCTTGCGGGCAATGTCGTCGGGATAAACGGGACGTTCCTGCCGGTAAACCTGTACAAGAGGATCAGGAAGATCGGAAAACCGAAAAGGATGGTAGACGCTAGCGGCGCGCTGGCAAAGGCCAGACAGGTAAAGGAATGGCCTGAAGTAGAACTGATCGGCATAGCAAACAACATAGTGAAAAAGGCGTTCTCCAAGATAGAGGATCGTTTCAGGGTCGGGATCACCGAGAAGGAGCTGGCTGCCGAGTTCAACTCCTTGATGAGGTGGTTCGGCGCCGACGACCCATCTTTCGAGACGATTGTCTGCTTCGGCAAGAATTCGGCTGTGCCGCACCATGTCCCGGGCAGGACAAAACTTGAGGAGAACAGCTTTGTTTTGATTGATGCCGGTGCCAGGTATATGGGGTACTGCTCCGATGTCACTAGAACTTTCATATTCAAGCCTGACAAGAAATCGGATAAATACAGGCGCATGCTAGACATGTACAACACGGTTAAGGAGGCGCAGGAGATAGCGCTGAAGAGCATACGCCCTGGAGTCAGGTGCGAGGTGCCTCACAACAATGCAATGGAGTACATAAACAAGGCGCACAATGGCATCTACAAAGGTAAATTCATACACGGGCTCGGGCACTCTCTAGGCATAGACGTGCACGATGTAGGTCCGAACCTCTCGCCAGGCTACAAGGAAAAGATCCAGGAGAACATGGTCTTCAGCGACGAGCCTGGCATATACGTAGAGGGTTTCGGCGGAGTGAGGATAGAGGACGATGTGCTTGTTACGAAGAGCGGCGGCAAGTTCCTCTGAACGGTATGCTTATGATTATAATGCCACTACCTTGGGATTATCATGATGAAAAAAGATTGCACATTCTGCAAGATTGTGAACGGCGAGATTCCCGCGTATATCATATACAAAGACAAAAACTACATTGCGTTCCTGGACATATTTCCAAACATAAAGGGACAGACCATTGTTGTAACGCGCAAGCATATTGGAAGCTATGCATTTGACATGAGTGACAAAAAGCTGGCTTGCCTTATCAAAGTGTCGAAAAGGGTTGCGAGGATGTTGGAAGCAAAACTTGGAGTGGTGAGGGTCCATCTCGTACTTGAGGGTACCGGAATCAACCACATGCATGTGAAGCTGTATCCTGCAATAGGGCTGAAAAGTCGCAGATTCAAAGAATTTGTAGTGAAGAAAAATATCTATTTCAATCGTTATCCAGGATATGTAACAACATTGATGGGACCCAAGGCTGGAGACCAGTTGCTGAAAACGTTGCGTGACAGAATAGTAAAAATATCTAGAGGAATGAAATGACTGAATGGAGGACAAGATCATAGTGATAGGTCAATCACATGAATACTCTATAACTAAGAATTTCTCTCCTGGTTTTCTGCTTGATGTAAGGCACCTATGGAACAGATCATCCAAGATCAAGAATGTAATGGTAGTCGGGGACTTACAGCTGTGATAAATTTCGTTTGCATGGTCGTTGCATCCTGATCACAAACTATATCATGCCAGGTAGCTGTTCAGTTCGCTGCCATCAACATTGAGCCTGTGTTTCGACATTATCCCCTTTTTAACCTGGTCTTTGTTATCAGTTTTCTTTCTTGCTTCATCAACAAGTTCCTTCAGCGAGCTTCCGCTTATTCTCTCCAGCTTGTTCTGCTCTATTATGTTGATAACATCCTGATCCTTTTTCGATAGGATCTTCAGTATCTCGTCAACTGCCTGTTTGGTTATCTTTCCATCGTCATATGCCTTGAACAGCTCTGCCAGCCTTTCATCAGATATAGATTCAACGTCGAAGCCAGCCCTCCTGAGCTCTGTGAGCTTCTGCAAGAGCACATGCGCCACGAACGCTGGGTCCTTGGCCGATTGGGCGATCGATTTATACGTCTGCAGCCTCGGCGAAAGCATAATCCTCCAGGCGAGCGATCTGTCCTTCAGCTGCACGACCAATCTCTGCTCCTCCGCCTTTATGTCTGGCGCGGATGACTCAGCATCCGAGAGCATCTCCTTCGTCACTGTTATCGGCCGTGCATCCGTCTCAGGATACATCCTTGAGCCTCCAGGCAGCGGCCTGAGGAACCTTGTAGTGCCGGTGCCGTCCCCTATCGTGCCGCGCGTCTCTGGCGGCACCCCGACAAGCGCATACTTTGCCCTATCTATAGCAAACCCTGCCGCTCTACTGGCGCTCTCGGCGCTGCCGGCTATTATTATGAATGAGTCGCCTTCGCCCAACGACAGCCTCTTTCTGAGCCTTTCTATGTCGCTATCTGTGAATCCGTAGCCCTTCAGGTCCTCATCTCCGTGTATGAGCCCGCCAACGCCTGCCGACCTGGCGTAGTCGCTTATTTCCGTGCCGAGCCTCCTTCTCGGCGCCACCTCCCTGCCCAGGATGCCTGCGAATCCAGCAAGCTTGAATCCGATCACCTTGCCGCCCTTTCCAGCATGGTTTGATATCAGGCCAACATTCGTTCCTTCGAAAGCGCTTGTGAGGTCTACGGCCTTGCCGACAGAGGCTTTCCTGGCCACAAGCTCATCCCTGATCTTGAGCAGCTCCTGCTGCCTCTTTACCTCGGTGTCTATGTAAGCGTCTGCGTATTCTATCTCCTGCAGCCCCTTGATCTCCACCCTCGCCCCGCCCCTTATCGACACGTTCACATCTTGCCTGACAGAGCCTATGCCGCGCTGCACCCTGCCCGATATTCGCATCATAGTCCCAAGGTAGAGCGCAATATCCTTCGCCTCCTTCGGTGTCCTTATGTACGGTGATGTATCTATCTCGACCAGAGGCACTCCGAGCATCTCGACATTGTAGGTTATCTCGCGACCCCGTGTGGCTTCCGCCCTGCACGATTCCTCCTCAAGGAATATCGAAGGTATGTCGACCCTGCTCCCATCTACTATTATATGGCCCTCGAAAGCCACCATCGCCGTCCTTTGGAAGGCGCTCGGATCGCTTCCGTCCACCACCCCCTTCCTCATCGGTTGTATCTCGTCTACTATTTTCATGTTGAGCGCCTTCGCGAAAGCCAACACCGTGTTCATCGCCTCTTCGCTTATCCTGTGCGGAGGCTCCTCGTCTACCTCTACGAGGCAGGATCTCCCTTCCGCTACGTTGTATACGAATGTGCGTCCCCTCTGCGCTTCGAACCCTGCCGATATGTCTATAGTCCCAAGTTCGCCCGCTATGGCCCTCTGCCGCCTTGTGAGCGATACGCTGCCCTTTCCGCCGTTGGGTATTATGTTCGTCGGGCAGTCGCAGAAGAGCTTCCTTGATGTCGCAAGCCTCTGGTGCAGCTCAAGGCCGCACATGAAGCCTATGCCCTTGTAGTATTCCTCGTCCGGCATCCTCACACCAGGAATTCGCCCAGCTCGGTCCTCTGGCTTATCTCGCCGGCGAGGTTCTTGTTCAGCAGCTCGCCCGCTTTCTTCGGGCCATAGTTGCCGAGGAGCCATCCGAGCTTCACGTAAGCCGTTTCAGGCAGCATGTCCTCGCAGTATACTACCCCGAGCTCGCTTATCCTCCTCAGGTTACTGTAGACATTTGTATTCACCCTGCCGTATAGCGTCTGCGTTGTCATGCCGACCACTACCCCTTTCTTTATCGCCTGCCCTATGTGCTCTATCCATGACCTGTCAATGTTTGATGGCAGCACGGGCACGTGCCCCATGCCGGTGCCAGCTATTATGATACCGTGGTAGCCCTTCTTGACATAGAAATCCATTAGCTCAGGGTCGGAGTTCGGATACGCGGCCACTAGCGCGACCTTGCCGTCGAACTTTGTCATCGCTCTTGCCTTGCCTCTTCCGGCTATTTTCCTGTACTGGCTGCCGTACCTTATCCTGCCATCGGCTTTGATGTACGCTATCGCGGAATCGTTTATTGGCCTGAATGCATCCCTTCTCGTCGAATGCATCTTCCTCGCCTTTGTCCCCCTTATGAACTGGCACTCATCGTCAGAGCTTGACCTGTGCATGCATATCCCCACCTCGGCTATGTCGGACTTTGCGGCGATCTGCGCGGAGCAGATGAGGTTCATGAAAGCGTCGCTCGAGCCCCTATCGCTGCTTCTTTGTGCTCCGGTGACCACGACTGGGGCATCCAGCTCCTGCAGCATGAAGCTGAGCGCTGCGGATGCGTAATGCATTGTATCGGTCCCCATAGCGACTATAACGCCGCGTGCCCCGTGGTCCAGCTCGCTGACTACCTCATCGGCAACCGCCTTCCATTCGCGGTACGACATGTCCTCGCTCGCAATGCTGAACGGGTTCCTCATCGATATCCTGGCTATCCCGGAAAGCTCCGGCACGTCGTAGAGCAGCTCTTCCGGCGTAATCACCGGGTGCACCCCGCCTGTCTTGTAGTCTATCTTGTTGACTATCGTGCCGCCGGTCACGATCAGCGATACCTTCGGGAGCCTCTTGTCCTCCTTAAGCTTTGCTGTCGGGAATTCCACAGGCCCTTCCGATTCCGCTATCTTTGTGACCACTGCGCCGCCGAAAGCCACGCCGACGTTGTAGCCGCTTTTCAGCTTCACTATGAGCGTATCGGGACTGCCGACCTCGGTCTTCGGCATCAGCTCGCCCTCTACTGTTATGCCGGAATACTCCACCCTGATGCGGTCGCCGGCCTTTATGCCATGCTTCTTGAGGAATCCCGCTATCTCTTCCGAGTACATCAAACCACTAGCTCCCGTAAAGCGCGTTGGCGGACGCCGCGACTATCTTAGTGACAACATAATCGCCAGCGCGCGCCGCCATCCCCGGCATGACCACCTGCTTGTAGGATTCGCTTCGCCCGTTCACCGACCTGCTTGTAATCTCTGTCATCAGCGCCTTTACGCTCGTGCCTACCATGCGCCGATTTATATCGTTTTGCACAGACCTCACCAGCCTCGACAGAAACATGCTCCTTCTACTTACCTCGTTGTTATTTATAGCCTTTAGCCTGGACGCCTTCGCGTGCGGCCTTGCGCAGAACTTCGACACGTTTGTCACATCAGGCTTCACCTCCTTTATCATCTCTATTGTCGCATCGAAGTCGCTCAGCGATTCTACAGGGTAGCCGACTATCACATCGGTCTCAATCGTGGCTCCGGGGACGCGCTGCCTTATTCTGCGCACGCACTCTGCAAATTCTTCTACCGTGTACATCCTCCTCATATGGTCCAGCGTCCTGTTGCTGCCCGACTGCACTGGAAGGTGCACGAACTTGTAGAACTTGCCGCCCCGCATCGCCTCTGCGAACCTCTCCAAGCATTTGCTGAGGTGCTCCGGATTGAGCATGCCTATTCTGACCTTGAAGTCTCCATCGATCTTCGATATCTTTTCCATCAGCTCAGCTATATCGGTATTCCTGTCTGCGCCGTAAGCGCCTGCGTCCTGTGATGTTACCTGGATTTCTTTCGCGCCGCCTCTCACGCTGCGCTCCACGGCCTTGAGTATCAGCTCCTCAGAGAAGCTGTTCAGCCTGCCTCTCGCGTGCTTGGTCTCGCAAAACGAGCAGGACGAGATGCAGCCGTCATTTATCGGCACCCTCGCTATCACGCCGTCGCGCTGGCCGAAGAAAGCGAGCTTGTCTACCCTGCTGCGCCCGTCGAACACCACCCTGCTTGAGCCGTACGCGCCGGATACGGCATCGTACACGCGCTGCACGTTGCTTGTATTGATCAGGCTCGCCTCCGGGGCGTACCTCTCTATGGCATCGTTCCTCGAACCGACCATGCACCCCGCGACCACTATCCTCTTCCCCGCATCGTGCAGCTTCTTCAGCATGTGAAGGGTCCTCTGCTCGGTCGGCTTTTTCACGGTGCAGGTATTCAGCACCACAACGTCTGAACCATCAATATCATCTGTGACCTCTACCCCGTTGCCCTCCAGTACGGAGGCCATGAGGTCGCCATCAGCCTGGTTGAGCGTGCAGCCATAAGTTTTTATATATGCTCTCATGATACTCTGTGTTTTACACACAGCCAAACTTTTTATAACATGTGAGTTAATGATCATTTCGTGCGAGAGGTGCAAGAGGCAGGTCTTCAAGTACGAGCAGTGCAACTACTGCAAGCGGAAGATCTGCTACAGCTGCATGAAGAGCTCGCAAAGGAGCCCGAAGACCAGGCGGCTTGTGATATGCAAGGACTGCTGGGGGATGATGCCGAGGAGGATGGCCTTCAAGAACAGGAGGAGCGCAGTAGTTATTGAGGAGAACCAGTAGCCTAACAGGTTTGCCTCATAGGGTATCCGACTTTTGCGCGCATCCTGCCCGCGCACTATAACATATCGGGACCGCATGCGGAATGGGCTTCATGTGGCGTCGATTTTCTTAAGGGATACCCCTACGCTCTCTCCCTCTATCTCGAATCGCTTTACGAGCGCAGATGAATCTATGCCCTTTCCGATCCTCCTTGCTTTTATGCTCCTCTTCAGCTCCTTCATGCGCATCGGTATTATCCTTGAGAGCTCGCCTACGGCCTCATAGTTGAGCTCTATGCCATCCATCCTGCTCAGGCCCATCTCCTTCCTTGCCATCTGAATGTTCCTCTCGAACTCCCTAAGCAGCGCCTCATCCTTCAGCTCCCTGCTCAGCTCCTTGTCTATGTACGCTATGCCATGCCTGAAGCTTGCGCTTTCGGCTGCCTCTGGCCTCTCGACAACGGTGAAGTGCTTCGGAGTGACCTCCGCCATTCCGTTCTTGGTGTGCAGCTGGTACGAGCCCGCTGTCTCTATAGCCTTAAGCACCTCGTCCGCACTAGCGTCTTTGAGCGCATCCGCCACCGCCTGCGCCTCCCCTCTGAATGCGGGGCCTATCTCAGCGAAGAGAGGCACCACCTCCTTCTTCGTTCCGGAAACCCGCTTAAGCTCAAGCCTCTTTGCATTGACATAGCTCTCGACGATGCCGGAGAGCTCCTGGAGCGCCGCATAGGCGTCGTCCCCTGTCACCTCGACCACCGCCCTTGATATGGGCCATCTCAGGCTCACTCCCGCTTTCTCCCTGCTGTTGAGTATCGCTGATATCGCATCCTTCGCAATCTGCATCTTCCCCTCGAGCTGCTTGTCGACCAGCCTCGCACTCGCCTTCGGCCAGCCCTCCATGAATACCGAGTCTCCATCCTTCGAGAAAAGCTCTGAGAATATATGCTCGGCTGCCAGCGGTGCGGCAACAGACACCATGATCGAGATGTTGTAGAGCACGTAGCTAGTCAGCCCCGCTATCCTCTTTAGCTGCCCTCTTGTCGCATCAACCGCGCGCTGCTTTGCAAACTTTAGGTAGAACCTGCTGAAGTCCTCTATTATGAATGTCCTCAGCTTGTTTATTGCGTCATCTATCTGGTAGCTGTCCATATGCTCGGTGAACTCGGATATGAGCGAGTTGAGCCTTGAGAGTATGTAGAGGTCCTCTGGCTCCAGCTTTGATGTGCCAGGCCGCTTGACCTCCCGCGAGGGGTACCCCGAAATGACCGATAGCTCCTTCACAAGCTCCGCTATGTTGTAGAGCATTATTATCTCGCCGTCCGAGTCCCTCAACTCCGACTTTTTCAGCTTGAGATCCTGCCAGCGCGGCTTGGAGGCGCACCACAGCCTGAAGCCATCGACAGATACCATGCGCATTATGTCGTCAGGGGTAATCGCGTTGCCCTTGTTCCTGTGCATCTCCTCCCCAATCTCATCCTTCATCATGCCCCCTATCGTTACGCTGTTGAACGGCCTTCTGCCATTTGCGGCGACGCCTGTCCTGAGCAGCGTGCTGAACCATCCCCTGATCTGGTCCAGGCTTTCGGTTATCCAGTCAGCCGGGTATAGTCTAACGAACTCCTCATCGGTGAGGCTTGCCGTGTGGGAAATGCCTGATTCGTACCACACGTCGAACAGGTCCGGCGTCCTTTTCATCGTCCCGCCGCATTTGCATCCGAATTCTATCCTGTCGATATAGGGCTTGTGCAGGTGCATGTCGTCAAGGGGCGCGTCCAGCTTCGCCCTCAGCTCCAGTTCCTTTGTAGAGCCCATGACTTCGAAGGCATTGCATGCGCCGCATATCCACAGCGGTATGGGGGCTCCCCAGTACCTCTGCCTCGAGATGCACCAGTCTGGAGAGCTCTCCACGGCATCAGCGAACCATTTCTGGGCGAAGCCGGGATACCATTTTACCTTCTGGTTCTCGCTAAGCATTTTCCTCCTTATCTTCCCAACATTTATGAAAAACTGGTCCGTGGCCCTATAGATCAGTTTGCTGCCGCAGCGCCAGCAGAACGGATATGAATGGACGAGTTGCCCCTCAAAGAGGAGGTCGCCAGACGCCCTCAAATCTTTCAGCACTGCTTCGTTTGCCGCGCCCGGGACCTCGAGCCCTGCGTATTTGCCTGCATCTGCTGTGTATCTGGCATGCATGTCTACAGGTGAGAAAACCGGTATCCCGTTCGCCTTTGCTACCGCAAAATCCTCCGGGCCGTGGCCCGGCGCTATGTGCAGCAGCCCGGTGCCTTCCCCGAGCGAGACTATCGCCTCTCCAGGGAGCACTCTGTGGTACTTGGCGAACTTCTTCTGGGCCGGGACCTGTTCAGCAAGAGGGCTCTCGTACATGGTCCCGACAAGCTCCGAGCCGTAAAATTCCTTCTTTACGACCGTGCTGCCTACCGCTTCCGTAAAAACGTCAAGCCGGTCTTTTGCTATTATGTAGTCTTTCCCTTCAAGGCTTGCGGCAACATAAACAGCCTTCGGGTTTGCAGCAATCGCCATGTTCGACGGCAAGGTCCATGGCGTTGTAGTCCATATCACGAGGTAGGTGTCCTGAGAGAGTTCTATCTTGCTGCTCTTTCCGATTACCTTGAATCTGACAAACACCGACGTGTCCTGCGCGTCCTTGTACTCCACTTCGGGGCCGCTCGCGGAAAGGACGGTCTCGCAATGGGGGCAGTACGCGAGTGGCTTCAGGCCCCGGTAAAGCAGCTTCTTGTCGTAAATCCTCTTGAATATCTGCCATCCCTTGTTTATGTAGGTGGCTGTGTACGGTATATACGTGCTATCAAAGTCCATGAAGACGCCGAACCTCTTGAGCAGCTCTATCGACCCGTTTATCCCCGATTCGGCATAGTCCTTGCATGCCTTAACAAAGTTCTCCACGCCCATCTTCTCTATTTCCTGCTTCGACTTGAGGTTCAACCTCCTCTCTATCTTGTTTTCTATCGGCAGCCCGTGCACGTCGAAGCCGGGGCGGTCGTGCACGTCGAACCCCCTATACCGCTTGTACTTCAGCATCAGGTCCTTTACCGTATAGACCCAGAGGTGGTGGACCGCCAGGCCGTAGGCATTGGGCGGGCCATCCAGGAAGTAAAATTTCTTCCTGCCTTTGTTCCTGGCTCTGACTCTGCCGTTTACTCCGTGCTCCTTCCAGTACGCCAGCACCTTTTCCTCCCTCCCTTTAAGGTCAATCATCAAACCACAAGACGTGAAGTAATACCGCATTTTGCTTTTTTAAGCTTGCTGCTCAGAACCAATTTATATGTTAAGACGAATTGCATAGCATGGAAAGCGGCCAGGGCTACAGCGGCAGCAGCTCATACAGATATATAGAGCCGCTGATAACGGGCAGTGGCAAGAGCCTGAAGGTCATATGCCCGTTCATAAGCCCTGCATACGCAAAGATGCTCGTGCGGCAATCCGGCTCGAAGGACGTATCTGTGATAACGTCCAGCTCCAAGATAAGCTGGTCGGCTGTAAGGATAATGAGGAGGGGAAGGAGGTTCCCATACGTTACCCTCTCAGCGTATTTCATAATACTCAGCATATTGTTCTACGCGTTCCGGTTCTATGCAGCGGAGCTGGCCGCCGTGCCTATAACAGCGCTGGTTGTCGGATTGACCGTAGCGCATTACGCAAGGCCAAGGCGCCAAAGGATAAAGGTAAAGGTGGCGAGCGAAAGCTTCATACACGAGAAGGTTTACCTATCGGACAACTCCGCAATAGTCGGCAGTGCGAACTTGACGTATGCTGGCTTGCACAAGAATATAGAGCACATAGAGCTTATACACGACGCTAGTAGGGTTCATTCGCTTGATAGGCATTTCGACGAGCTTTGGGCGAGCATAGGCACTTGACGGATGCCACCGAAAGCGTTGACGAACACTGAAAGCGGTACGCTCTTCTCCGTTTTTTCGGCTGTCGAGGTAAAAATACTTGGAAATAAAATTAACTTTATACATCAGCGCCAGAATTCAGAAAAATTCCAAGTAATTATTGGAAACTTCTCCTAAAGATTTAAATATCACAACTCCGCATTAACATTAAGGGTGAAGTGGTGGAGAGAGTGAGGGGATGCGAGAGAGAAAAAGCAGAGGCAGGGTGTCTGCGCTAGGGCTCGGCACTAAGTACAGGGTGCGAAGGATGGCTGAGGACGCACTCAGGGAGAGCGAGATAGCCCAGGTCTTTAGCGAAGCGGGCGCATGCGACTTCGACGAGTCAGCTGGATCCGCACTCAAAGCAATCCTTGCAGAGAAGGCAGCAGAATACACAATGAGGGCGGTGCAGGAGTCGAAGAAGAGGGGGACAAGGTTCGGCGCAGCGGCGCTGATAATCGCCGCAGAAAAGGACAGGTGGTAATCACGCAGTGATGCGCGGCCGAGGCAGCTATGAGGCCGCCATTTTTTATTTTTCCACATAACAGCAGTATGCCTCTTTATATTTGTTGATGTAGCATAGGTAGCGTGCGATCGTAGTCTAGCCTGGTTAGGACTTTGCCCCTCCAAGGCAAAGACCCGGGTTCAAATCCCGGCGATCGCACCTTCCCAGAGCGCCAGGTCGATACCTTTTTATTGTTTGCACACAGAGTAATATAAGAAAATACGGCAGTTATCTATTCCTGCCCTGTTTAACTCCCTGCTAATTCCGGTGAATCAATGAAGATAGTCTACTCAGACCCAAAAAGCGGCAGAACAGCCCAAGCCGAGCTCGGCAAGGACAAGGCAGGGCTAGTGCTCAACTACAAGATCGGAGACACGATAGACGGAGGCATAATAGGCCTGACAGGCTGCAAGCTCAAGATAACCGGCGGCAGCGACAACAGCGGTTTCCCGTTGGAGAGGAGCATACAGGGTACAATAAAGACGAGGACCAGCAGGATAACGGCTACTGGCAAGTCGGCCGGAAAGCCAAAGATGCAGACCGTGAGGGGGAACATGGTGAGCACCGACGTCGAGCAGCTTAATACCATAATAATAGAGTACGGAGAGAAGGGCGCGGACGATATATTCCCGAAGGCAGCGAAGCAGGAGAAAGCGGCGGAGCCTCCCAAAGGCGCAGGGAAGCCCGAGGACCATGCTACCGAGGCAAAGGGCTGATGCCATTGGATGACCTAAAGCAGAGCATAATGAACATAGGCACTCTCGGCCACATAGACCACGGCAAGACATCGCTCACCAGGGCGATAACGCATGTGTGGACTGACAAGCACAGCGAAAGCCTGAAGAGAAACATGACGATAAAGCTCGGTTATGCCGATGCCATAATAAGGAAGTGCCAGGAGTGCGAGGGCGCGGCCGCATACACCACCGAAGAGAAATGCAGGTCTGACGGGTCCGTGACAGAGCCGCTCATGAGGATATCGATGCTCGATGCGCCAGGCCACGAGACGCTCATGGCTACCGCGATAGCAGGAGCGAGCGTGATAGACGCGATACTGTTTGTGATAGCGGCTACAGAGCCGGTGCCGATGCAGCAGACAAAGGAGCACCTGATGATAATCAACCTGCTCGGGATAAAGAACGTGATAATAGTGCAGAGCAAGGTAGACATAGTCGGAAAGGAAGCCGCGGTCAGCAATTACCGGCAGATTAAGGCGTTCGTAAAGGGCAGCGCCATAGAGAACGCGCCAGTCATACCTGTGATGACCAACCAGGGCGTCAATATCGATGCCGTGCTGGAGGCGATAGCGAACATGCCTAAGCCAGAGCGAGACCTCACATCAGACCCGATAATGTACGTTGTCAGGTCCTTCGATGTTAACAGGCCGGGCAGCGACGTGACAAAGCTCTCAGGCGGCGTGATCGGAGGGGCGATAAAGCGCGGCGTGATAAAGGTAGGTGACAGGATAGAGGTCAGGCCTGGCGGGGACTTCGCCGAGCCTGGCTCAAAGAAAAGCTCCTACAGGAGTTTCGTGACTGTCGTCACCGGCATAAGCAACGGGACC
This sequence comes from Microcaldota archaeon, assembly GCA_027345565.1. Classification (GTDB taxonomy): domain Archaea; phylum Micrarchaeota; class Micrarchaeia; order Micrarchaeales; family Micrarchaeaceae; genus JAJZAB01. Next base: position 11,717 of record DAHWIF010000009.1, on the reverse strand, counting down.
GACCAGATGGAGAGCGCGCGCCCCGGCGGGCTCATAGGGCTCTCAACCGAGGTCGATCCATCATTCACCAAGGCGGACAGCCTTGTTGGGAACCTTGTGGGTCATGTCGGCAAGATGCCGGAATCTTCCACAGGCATAACGATAAGGTACTACAACATAGAGAGGAGCGATGTGCCATCGCAGAAGGTCAAGGAGAACGAGCCGCTTCTGATGGGCATTGGCACGGCTACGGTCGTCGGCCACGCAAAGAAGGTCAAAAAGGACACGATCGAATTAGAGCTCAGGAAACCAGTATGTGCAGAGAAGAACACCAAGATAGCGGTGCTGCGCAACATATCCCAAAGGTGGAGGCTCACAGGCTATGGGATCATCTCGTGATACTCCTTCCTGTGCTCTGCTGGAACCACCTGACCCTATTTCCGTAAAGCCTCTCTGCAACTTTCCCTATTCTGTCAACGAGAAGCTCCCTGTCATGCGCCTTCAAGAGGTCGTATCCCTCATTCTCGATGCTGAAGCCGGCGGCTAGAGGGTGGCCTCCCCCATTGAGGCTCTTAGCCAGTTTAAGTATGTCGATGCCCCAGGTCCCTTTGTTGCGCCTGCTCCTCATGCTACCGTGCATGCTGTCATTAGATATGTAAATGCTTATGTCGCACTTAAGCCTGTCAATTATCGCCATGCAGGCCTCCTGCGCAGAGAGAACAATGCCGAAGCCCACGCCTATCCTTATGCCCGCTGACTTTATTATCTTGCATTCCTTCAGCATTCTCTCCAGCTCTGGCCTGGTCCTCCTCATGTACTCTTCATAGGCGTCGCGTATGAGCCTAGAGCCGATTCGGCCCTGTGAAAGATCATGCACGTAGCCGCGTAGCCTGTCCTCCCCATCCGCATAGCTGCGCATCTGCTTTATGCCAAAAGCCACCATGCTTACTGTCTCGTTGTCCTTCCTTGATTTCGACTTGAGCCAGAAGTCCGATAGGTGGGTTATTTTCGCCAGCCTATCCCCGTATCTGTCCCTCTTGCAGAGAAGGTTGTATACAAGCTCCGCCCCGCAGAAATAAGCGTTCTCCCCTACTATCATCATGTCGCAGTATTTTGATGCTTTCCTGATAATACTCTCGGGCCATGGGTGATGGTCCAGCCATATTATGCTGTTATTCTTCCTCCTGAACCGCGCAAGCGCCTTCTCCATAATTGAGAAATTCTCCGGTGTCATGCTGAAATCTGTTATGACCAGCACATTGCCTGTACCCTCAATGCCGGAGAGCTCTTTCATAGCGCGTCCTACGTCCTGTGCGCCATAATTTACGAATATGATATTGCCTGTAGGCATGCCGTAGCACCGCGCCAGGAAAGCGGCACTCGCCATCCCGTCAAGATCGGCAACGTGTGTAATGTTGTATAGCAAAAATTCACCGGTTCCATATCTATTCTTTCCACGCAATTCCGGGATCACGCATGATGAACTGCAAAATAGCCGCCGCACCTTCGCCCATACCTAGCATATCGGTAAAAACCTATTAATAGGTATGCTGGGTAATAACATCATGGCTGGCTCGTTGGCCGATGTTATAGACAGGAACATCGTTGCCATAACTCCCGAGGCGTCGCTCAAGGCAGCGAAGCAGCTGGCGCGCAACTCAGGCGTGAGCGTATTGCCAGTTATATCCGAGGGTAAGCTTGTCGGAGTGCTCGACGTATCGTCCCTGCGCGGGGATTCGGGCAGAGTCAGCAGCGCCATGATGCACAGGATATTCATAGAGGAGAGCGGGAGCATAGAGGACGCGCGCAAGATGCTTATAAAATGCGGCCTGACGAGGTTGCCTGTAGTTGATTCTAAGAAGAGCATGAGGTGCTTGGGCACAGTGAGCAGCTCCGACCTGATCTGACTACTTCTTTATCGATATCTGTATCGAACTTATCTTCGACTTGGTGCCGTCCTCGTTGGCGATTTCCACGGATTCTATTGTTATGCCCTCAGAGCTGGGGTCCTGCATGTCAGGGAGGAACCGGTGCCTTACTATCTCAACCACGTCAACGGCCTTAGATATCGAATTTCCACGCGCTTTTATCATCACCGTCCCGATACCGCTGTTTATCTGGGTGACTACCGCAAGCACATAGTTCATTGTAGGCTTCCTGCCGATGTAGACCATGCCACTTTTCTGCTGCGCGGCACCGTCACCCTTGAGTTTGCCGAGCGCCGCCGCGATCTGTATGTAGCTGACCTTCGACTTTGTGCCGTCCTCGTTTGGAAGCTCCTCAGAACCTATCGTTATGCCCTCTCCGCTGGGGTCCTTCAAGTCTGTCAGGAACCTCTTCCTTACTATATCGGCCACGTCAACGGCCTTAGATATCGAATTTCCACGCGCTTTTATCATCACCGTCCCGATACCGCTGTTTATCTGGGTGACTACCGCAAGCACATAGTTCATGACCGGCTTCTTCCCTACGTATATAATGTTGTCCGGTGCCCCCTGACGTTCCTCGCCGACTGTGGTTTCTGCCATGTTGTCCGACTCTTGTGATTTTCCTGAATTTGATTGAACTAGCTAATATCAGGTGGATAAGCTTTAAATCATTTTCCGCTGGGCTTTGTTGCGCGTCTGTTCAGGTCTGCCGCCTCTCCGACCGCCCTTTTTCCCGATCCTGGCTATCTTCCTCATCTCCGCGTCAATGTCCAGCTCTACCCCGAGCTCCTTCAGCGTATGCAACGGGTATGCGACCGATACGTCGCGCAGCAGCATGGTCTCGGCTTCCACTTTCGACCTTCTCGCCAGCGGCATCTCTGATTCTATCGACCGGTATATCTCAGCGAGTATCCTTTCTGCTAGCCCTATAATGTGCTCGCTGGTCAGCGCCCCTTCCCCCACGACCCTCCTTATCTCAGATTCGGCCCAGCTGTATCCGTCATCTTTTTTAGCGAAGAGCTTGCCCAGCGATCTCATGAATTCTGGGGAAACGGGGTAAAACACCTTGTAGAAGATGAAGCCGAATGGCCTGGCGTACGAATCCCTCAGTATTATCTCTGTCGCTATCAGCCTGTCAGGCCATTCATCGAGCTCCGCGATCGTGTTGAACACCCGCTCTACCCCTTTGCTCGGTCCGTCTATCTTGTGGCCCAGCCCCTCTATCATGTTCTTAAGCGCCCTCGCATGCTTCCTCCTGAGCTCGGCAAGCTCCTTATAGTGCTTCGTGAAGTTCGCGTGATCGTAGTCAGTGTATTCAGCAGACCACCCCTCCGATATCCTCGCTTCGGCATCTACTCCGTAATAGAACTGGTTGAGTATGTGCGATACGGTCTTTATGTCGAATGTAACGCCGTTTGGCAGCCTTACCTGCCTGCCAGTAAGGACGCCCTTCTTCCTGCGCACGTTTATGAAATTGATCGCCCTCCTTATGGTGAAAAGGTCGCTCTGCTTTGCATACCTGTATATGTACGGGGCTATCCAATCTGGCACCCTGTACCTCTTCATCGCCGCGCTGATAAGGCCGTTGTATAGAGTCTTCATTGCACCAACATCACTTCTTTGGCTTCGAATTTATAGCTTTCTTTCTCGCTCTCGCTACCACAACCCTGATGGCGACAAGCGCTACTATCACCACGGCCGCTACTATGAAGTAGTTCTCATTCGCTGCGGTGAAGAGCCCGACCTTGCCCTCTACCGGAACGTAGTAATTGGCCGAACCAGAGAACTGCTGGTTGGCTGCCCCGTTGGGCTGGTTCCACTGCGCGTAGAGAGTAACTGGATACTGCCCTGTGTCGCCGTTCGAGTTGCCCTGCACGTAGAACGTCAGGTGAGCCGACTGCCCTGGGCCTATCGACGCCAGGAAAACGTCAGGGTTGACAGGAGTGATTGGGTAGACCGTCTGGAGGCTGAACTCAACGTCCGTAGCCTCCTCATTTCCTGTGTTTTGGACCGTGAAGGTGACTGGCGCGTATGTAGCCCCGGCCTGAACCTTTCCAGTAACGTTTGTCACGATGAACTTGGCGGTGTTCTGCAGCACGTCTAGAGGCACCTGCACCACGTTGCTCATGTACACTCCCTCATTCGTTGTGTAGCTGACCCTCGCATTGACGTAGTTCAGGCCGCCAGTGACGTTCTGGTCTGTGAATATGGTGGCTGTTGAGCTTGCGGAACTCCCAGAGCCCAGTATCCCGAACGAGAAGGTATCGGCGCCGTCAGGCTTGAAGTAAGTGGAATTGAGCAGCTCGACCGTCACGTTCCTTGCCAAGTCTGTGCCGGAATTGACAACAGTGAGCATAGCCGTGAAATCCTCTCCAGGGACTATATTGCCTGTCGGATACACGTTCAACGACACCTGCGGCTTCCCGTATACGTATATGTAGATCGGCATCACCGACTGAGCAGATATGCCGGTACTGACCCCCTCTGTTGTCTGGTAGTTTGCAATCACGTCTATCTCATAGTCTCCGGCAGGCAGCGTCGATGGAATGTGCAGCTTATATGTGAACCTGTTCGCCACTACACCGCCATACTGCCCCGTGCCTATCCCGCTGAGGTAAGTGCTGTATGCGGGCGAAACGTTTATTATCGGATTCTGCGCGCTGACCCACAGGCTGATGTCAGAGAGCGGCTGGCTGTATGAATTGAAGAGGTTGAATGATATTGTTATGTTGTCGCCCGCGACAACCGGTGTCGGGCTCACAGTGAGGCCTTGTATGGACAACGAGCCGGTAGCCGCGTTTGTCGATTGCGCAGCAGCTACCCCGAATAGCATTGAGATCACAGCGAATGCCGACGCCACCCAGAAAATTGCCTTTTTGTTCATGTTTTCACCTTTTTATCATCAATCTATCGTGCTCTTGAAGAGCAATATACTTATAATCGTGGTGATTATTCCGAGTGCGGCTAGCACGCCCACATCAACGACCATGCTGCTAAACGGATAGAATCCCTGGAGCACCACGTACCTGAAGCCCTTGATGGCGTATGTCATCGGATCGCCGACGCTGAGCGCCTGGAGTATGGGAGGGAAGCTCGACACCGGGACTATGCCCCCTGCAATGAACCACAGCGGTAGGCCGAGCGTCTGGCCGAATATCTGGAATGCGGTCATGTTCTTCATCCTGCTCGCCACGCTTATCGATATGCCAGTCATCGTTATGCCAAGCAGCGTGCCGAGTATCAGTATCCATACTATGCCAGTCACGCCCATCAGGATCGTGTTCCCGAGCAGGAGGCCAATCACTATGACAACGAATACGGAAATGACCGACTGCACGGCGCTGAAGAGCACCTTGCCCAGCACTATCGCGGATTTGTTGATGGGTGTTATCAGGAACGACTTTATCTGCCCTCCCTGCTTGTCCGTAAGTATGCCGATGCCTGCGCTGAAAAGGGTGCTGAACACTATTATCATGCCTATCACCCCGGAGAAGAGAAAGTCCCCATAGCCGCCGCTCGCCCCAGTGATGGGCGTGACCACGGAAGCGGCGTCGCCGGACGATGCAGGCAGGTACTCCTGACTCTGGAAATTATTGGCCGGTCCGAAGAGGGCTGCATCCTTCTGTATCGCAGGCAGTATCTCCTGCGTTGTGCTGAACTCAAGGTTGTTGTAGTACACCTGCACGGTCGGATTGCCGCTCTGCGATGGGAACCCCGGCAGTATGACTATCACGAAATTCACCTGGCCGGCTGAAAGCATGGCCAGCGCTTCGTTCTGGTTGGTGACGCTCTGCACCGCCATGAGGCTCTGCGAACCCAGCGTGCTTATGAACTGCGTTGCCTGGTTGTTGTTTGCATAGTTCACCACCACTACAGGGACATTTGTGATGGCAGAGCCGAGGAAACCGAAAAAGAGTAGTATCACAAGCGGGAATATCGCGGTTCTGATTATGTTCGACCTCAGGTTAGCCCTGAATATCGCGAACTCTCGCGTGAATATTGTCACCGAATCCTCCAGCAGGCTCATCGTCTCCACCTCATGTTGGCCCTGCCGCCCTGCATCTCCCCTGCAGCGTCTCGCATTCCTGCGCCGGTAAGCTTTATGAAGACGTCATCGAGCGTCGGCAGGTGTGCGCCTATCGACAGGACAGGTATCCGCAGCCTTTCCAGCGTTGAGGATATCCTTGTGAACTCGCCCTCGCCGTCCCTGTCCAACGGCGCGGTTATCTTATCACCGCTGGCTGCGGCAGCCAGCTTGAACCTCGACTTGAGCATGGATACGACCCTCTGGACATCCTGCAGGTTCACGATTATCTCGAGTACCCTCCCACTGCCGGCTATCCTCTTTATCTCCGATGGAGTACCAAGAGCGATAACCTTGCCGTGGTCTATTATGCCAAGGCGGTTGCAGAGTTCATCCGCTTCCTCTAGGTACTGCGTGGTGAGCAGTATCGTGGTGCCGCTCCTGTTGAGCTCCTTTATCCTCTCCCACATGGTGCTCCTGTTCTGCACGTCGAGTCCGGTAGTGGGCTCGTCGAGGAGTAGTATCTTCGGCTCCTGCAGCATGGCGCGCACCAGGCTCAAGCGCCGCTGCATTCCCCCGGAGAAGGTTCCAGCCTTGACGTCAGCGAAATTGACGAGGTCCGCCTCCCTCAAGGCCTCATCTATCCTCTTGCGGGCCTGGCTCCTTGGTATGTGGTACAGGTGGGCGAAGAGGCTCAGGTTCTGCCTCGCGGTCAAGTCCGCCTCGACTAAGGTCTCCTGCGTCATCAGGCCCATGAGCTGCTTTGCCCTCTCGTGATTCTTCGAGAGGTCCATGCCGTTGATTGTTATCCTTCCCGATGTGGGGGTAAGCAGCGTAAGGAGCATGTTTATTATCGTGGTCTTCCCTGCGCCGTTCGGGCCCAGCAGCCCGAATATCTCGCCCTCCTTTATGCCAAGGCTGACGTTGTTGACCGCTACGAGGCTCCCGAACCTCTTGGTCAGATTCTCAATTCTTATTATGTCTGGTATTGGATCACCCAAATAGTTTGCCTGCCTGCTTCACGGTCTGCATCATCATCTTTCCGACGGACTTCAGCGCACTCGCGCCCCTTCTCGTTATTGCATAGTAGTTCTTGACCTTGCCGTGCTCCACCTTCAAGCTCAGCCTTATGTAGCCCTCCTTCTCCAGCGTCCTCAACGTGTTGTACATGTCGTTCTTCAGCGTCGGACCGTAGAACTCTGAGAAGCCCGACTTCCCAAACTCCTTTATCAGCGCATACGAATAGGTGCGGCCGCTGAGCTTGAGCCTTCCGAGTATGCGTATCTTTAGTATGATGCGCTTCGCCTCCATGGGCATGAAGTCCGGCATGAAGTGCGTTGTCTGTTTCACTCCATCACGCGTTATAGTTTAAACCTAATATAGTTTAAATTTAAACTAATAAGAGACACCAAGATATAAAAAGGTTCCCAAAAGCTGCGGGCAATAAGGTATAAATATCATACCGGGATGAGATAACGTGGTGTGTATTATATGGGCACTACCGCCAGCGCTGGCGCAATGTCACCAAGAGAGTTCAACCAAGAAAAATATAATCAATTCATAAAAGACCACAAGGTCGTTGGGCTCTTCGCTGAGCCTGTGAGACTGAAGTCCGGGAGGCTCTCTTCTTTCTATGTCAACTGGCGTACGGCAGCGGAAGACGTATTTCTAACGGAGCAACTGGCGCGCACAGTGATTGATTATGTTGTTGGCAAGGGGCTGCACCCCGATACCTTCTATGGCGTGCCTGAAGGGGCAACGAAACTGGCAACAATAACTCAATACTTATGGGCCAGCCAGCAATCTGACTACGGAGAGGGCAGCCACGCTCTGTCCATGGGCAGAGGCAAGGAAAAGGATTACGGTATGCCCAAGGATAGATCCTTCCTTGGCATTCCAAGGGGTGGAGCTATAGTTGTAGAGGACACCACGACTACTGGTGGGTCGTTAATTACTGAAATAAGAAAGCTCAGGGAAGCAGGCGTTAATGTGGTTGCAGCAGTGTGCCTGACGAACAGAAACGAGAAAACCAAGGATGGCAAGTCAGTTGAGGATGCACTCATAGAGCTGGGCGTCCCTCTATTTTCGATGAGCAATGCATTGGAGTTGCTGCCAGTCTTGATCGCAACGGAAAAAACGGATCAGAAGATCGTCACGTCACTGATTAATGAGTTCAACGAATTCGGAGTTAGGCCGCTAATTCTAAATGTCAAGAGGCACGCATGAATCAGGATACCCCGTGCTCAGCGGTGTAGAGCAGAAGGTCCGGATACCTCCTGGTTATCTGGCTGGCGCGCAACCCGTAAATCTCCTTTATGCCACGCTCGTGCGCCAGGTCAACCAGCCTCTGCGTTATTATCCCATCGAACACTACGGCTCCGATATTCTTCATGTCCTGCACCGACTGGATGAGCTCCCTTATCGGCACCTCGCTAAGGACCACGCCTTCGTTCGAATACACCCTGCCTCGCAGCGTGTTCTTGAGCTCGTTGAGCGCCTTCACTAACGTCTGGTTCGACCCGCCCGCTTGGACATGCTGCGCCTCCATGCCCTCTATCTGTGCTATGCTTTCTACTCCCTCCGGCTCGCCTTCCCCTGTAATGTCCTTTATGCCAAGCGACGATGGGGCGCCGGTTGCTTCATCTTCAGCACCAACAGCACTATGCTGCTGCATCTGCGCCTTCTGCAGGTTCGCGGTTATCTCTGTAGGGCTGAGCACCTCCCTAGCTGGAGCTTCATGGGCCATCGGCCTGTGCTCCCTCCTATCCCTGAACCTATCCTCGCGTCTCGCCTGCTGCTGCTGCCTCTGCTTCGCAGCGGCATTCACCTGCTCTATTGGCACCCTGGACCTGAGCGCCTTTATTATCTCCTTCCTTGTGAGCTCCTCGACCTCCTTGCCATCGGGCGCCCTTGCAACGAAGTCAACATCAGCTACGCTGGTTATGTTCCTGACTATCATCTCACCTCCGCGGTCGCCGTCCACGAAGAGGGTAGTCTCCTTTGCGGTGCAGAGGTCGATTATCGTCTTCGGTATCGTCCCCGCGGCGCCGCCTACCGCTATGCAGTTTGCTATGTCGTTCTTGAGCAGGTTTATCACATCCGCCCTGCCTTCGACCAGCACCACATCTTCGCTCTTTCCTACCTCCGGGCCTGCAGGCAGGTTCTCAGATCCGTATGTGCCTACGGTGCTCGTTTTCACGTCTGCTTCCACCAAGTCGCTTATCTCCCTGCTGTCAGGTATCTCTGTAATGAGGAGGTTCTTGACCAGGTCCTTTGCTCTTGCGATTATCCTTCTCCTCTTCTCGTTTCTCGTATCCTCTATCTTGAGTACCTGGAACTTGGTCTCGAACGGGCCTACCCTGTCAACCGACTCTATCGCAGCGGATAATATGCACGTCTCTACCCTCCCCATCGAGGACGGCAGAAACAGCTTACCGAACGTCCTGTTGCCTGACGTGGAGCTCTCTATCTCTATCCTGCCTATCTTGCCGTTCTTCTGCAATTCCCTAAGGTCTAGATCGCCGCCAAGCAGCCCTTCTGTCTGGCCGAACACCGCCCCTATTATGTCGGGCTTCTCGACGCTGCCGGATATCTCGAACCTTGCCTCTACCATGTATTTTACAATGTCTATGTACGATTTTGCCATTTCAGCACCTTTTGCGCCGAAAGTCGGAGGATCAGCGGCTAAACTGTCTATACAGCGCCTATGCTATCTTCTTGGCGTAATTTCCCGTCGTAGAAGTAAGTATAATGCATCATCAAATCCGCCGTTTCTCTCTTCTCTTTCAGCTGTATACTAATCATGTCAATAAATATAAATAGCTTGCCTGCAGGACTGGTTTATAACGTTGCACCCAGGATCCAACCCTAAAGCGCGTGCACTGTGGTGTCCCACAAATAATCAAAAATAAGCAGTATCACCTCTCTGGTTCGTTTAAAGGCCCAAAGTTACAAAGTTGATAGTTTTTTCTTTATAATCCAGACGGTTTTGTAGAAATTCCCTAGACTGCCCTGTCCAATAAATAATGAAAAATAGGCAGACTAACGTCTGCATTCTCCGACTGTTACTCATTTTTGCAAAGTCAGATTATATATGTAAGTCCTCATCAGTAATTCTTTTCTCATCATGCTTAGACCTTTTGAGAGTACATATTCGCCGAACATGTCCTTGAACCTTGAAAATGCAGTTTCCACCATCCATCGTTTGCCGTGGTGTGTTCTCGTCCTCCACTCTTTCTGCATTTGAATTCGTCGTTCTCTCGAATTCCTGAATAGTTTATAATTGCCTCTCCCCTTTCTGAATCCTAACTGTTCTCTTATTGCCTCTCTTCTGGCCTTACCATGACATTTTGTAGATGCATTTATGTGAACTGGTATACTGCACTGGTATCATTTTTCCTTTGCACGTTCGAAATTTCTTCCACAGTCGTACGCATCATCAGTCCTCAGTATAGATATATTGTCCTCTACGGGTTCAACAAGTTCATTATACATTCTATTATCGCCAACATCGGTTTTTGTTATTCCTTCCGTCAGGATTTCTATTGTGGTGCCGTTTACCCCGATGTGGAGCTTCAACCACTCCTTTCTTTTCCATACCTGAATGTTCTGTATTCGCCGTCGTTTACCTTCTTTATGCCGCTAGAATCCAATATGAGTTCTATCTTTTCTCCAAGGTTCAAGGGCCGTATGTTAAAATTTATATCCGATTCCTTCATCCACGAAACTCTGTATCAGATCGTCCTGAAATCCGGTGCAGTAAGGTTTGTGACTCTACTCATCAGTGATTTGAGTAGTCTTCTGGTCTGTCTGTATGGAAACCTGACTATCTGTTTTATCGCAAACGCCGCGAAAATAAGTCCAGAACTATATCGATATGGTCTGCCTCTCTTGCCTTTATTCTGCACCTTCAAATCACTATCCTGTTTCAATACTGCAGGGTCCACAAATAGTGTCAGGTCCCCTCTCCTTTCTAACATCTCATTATATATTTTCCAATTCCTTCTAGTTCCCGTACTAGTCGCCTAAAAACTAGTATGGACCCAGGGGTTAAAACCCTTGGGTTTTAGCGGAATTATTGGACAGGGCATCCCTAACAAAATGCTTAAATATCTGGACGTGTGTTGAGTTTTATGTACATTAGATAGGGTGACTAGCATCTCTGTAGATAGGAATAGACAGGGGAGCGCAGACGCTCTCAGAGCTGCCGGCATAGAGCCATATCCGTATAGCTTCAGGATCACGCATCACAGCTCTGAAATAACTGGTAACTTCCCTGTGCTTGATGGCAAGGAAGTAAGCGTCGCTGGTAGGGTAATGCAGAAAAGGCATCTCGGTGCGATAACATTTATGGATGCCCAGGATTGGACTGGTAAGATTCAAATCCTGATGAGGAAGGACAACCTTACAGGGCAGCCAGGCATCGTGCTTTCGAATACAGCGGTAGGAGACATAATCGGGATAAACGGAACGGTGACTAGGTCGCGGACCGGAGAGATAAGCGTAGAAGCCAGAGAGGTGACCATGCTGGCAAAGGGGCTTGTCTCGCTTCCTAATAAGTGGGAAGGACTTATCGATGCTGATAAGAGATACAGGAAAAGGTACCTCGACCTCATAATGAACCCTGAGGCTCTGAGAAATCTCCAGACGAGAGCGACCGTGCTGCGCCATGTCAGAGAAACTCTCGACAATCGCGGGGCGCTTGAAGTCGAGACGCCCGTGCTCCAGGAGGTGTACGGGGGTTCGAACGCGAGGCCTTTCACCACCACATACCACACACTCAACGA
>DAHWIF010000012.1:0-16633 GCA_027345565.1 Microcaldota archaeon | reverse complement strand
AGCTCATCTATCTACTGAAACCTAGAAGTTCACAAGCCTTGTCTGCTTTATCTCGTCCATCGTCTACCAGTACTGCCTTATGTGTCGCTTCAGCGCTTCGCTCTTCAGGTTCTCCTTTATCGCGCCTATTGTATACGCATCTGCCGGATACCCCGAACCGAGGTCTATGCCGACCTCGTCAGCTATCCTGTCTATCTCCCAGTCTCTCTCCACCTTCGCTATTATGCTTGCCGCAGATACGACTGGGTACTTCGAATCCGCCTTGTGCTCGGCTATCACCTTTGTGTAGCTCACCCCCTTCTCGCCCTTCTGGCTTATGCCCTTTATCCTTGTAGGCCTCTTTGACAGCATGTTTATCCGCATCCCGAACCTCTCTGCTATCACATCCGGCGAATCAAGGTAAAGCGAGCCGACAGTGCCGCTGAGCCTGTCGAAAAGCCTCGCGAAGTGCATCGCCTCGAGCTCGTTCAACGACACCCCGCTCCGCATCGCCTCGTTTATCTCTTTTGGGTATATCTTGCTGACCTTTACGTCCTGGGCTATGCCCTTTATGGCATCGTATAGGCTCTCGCGCCTCCTCCTCGAGAGGAGCTTCGAATCCCTCACGCCTATGTCCGCGAGCTTGTGCTCGCTGCTCTTCCTTACCGACACGATGGCTACGACTAATGGTCCGATCAGCGCACCCCTCCCAGCCTCGTCACCACCGCAGATTATCATACAGCACAGCACCTCACAGCACGCAACGAGCCAGGATAAGCGGATTACAGGTCCTTCCTATCAACCATGATGAAATCGTTGACAGCCTTAACAGAGCTGTACGGCACCCTTACTGTGCCACCATCTACTTTGACCTTGTTCGCCAGTCCGCCGTCCAAGCTCGGTTCGACAAGCATAGCATTGATTTTGCCTGTCACTTCGCTTATCTCAGCGTCGACAAACCTACCAAGGTCGTATCCGTCTGTCGTTACCACGCGTTTCCCTACCAGCTGTTTCGCAATGATGTATTTTACCATGCACACACCTCAAGTCGCTCAGATGTATATATCAAAACAATTTAATAAGCTTGCGCCTTCTCCTCTGCAAACCGGTTTAGCGGAAGGCAGCCAAATGGTATTTATAGGTGAGCGGAGCAAAGCCATCATGGCGGAGCAGAAAACGGAGCAAAAGGAAAGGGTCGTAGAGGCCCATAATGACGAGGTCATAATACTCAAGGATAAGCAGGCGCGCATAATCCTTTCATTGAGGTCCAAGGAGCAGGAGTGGTACCTCTCATCCCTTGCGAAAGCCACAGGAACAACATACGTCCACGCGTGCAAATTCATAGCCTCGTGCGAGAGCAAAGGTCTTACGGAGAGCGAGCGGCGCGGAAGGGTAAAGACGATCAGGCTCACGGATAGGGGGGTGCAGGTTGCGGAACTGATCTATGGCATATACGGGATAGTGGGCCAGCCGCAGAAGAAGGAGCAGGAAAAGGAGAGGGCAAAGGAACCAGAGAAGGAGAAAAAGGAATAGCGCTCATACGATCTTCAAGAGCGTCCTTTTCTTCACGGCGTTGATTACATGGCCGTAGTCCCTGTAGTGCGCCATGGCTGTGATTGTGACAGTATATTCGCCGGTGTCGGATTTCATGCCGCCGAACACCTCAACATTGACCTCCTTCTCCTCTCCGGGCGTCATTTCGCCTATCCTGACCTCCCTCTCTTTTGTAAACACATTCTTCTCGAAGCCGAGGGTCTGCGGAAGCTCGACCACAATCGAGGTGAGAAGCGGTTCCTGCGTCACGTTCTTTATTTTAACGTTTAGCGTGCACGAGCTGTTCCTGTTTGACTGCAACGTGTAAGGGACCCAAACGGTCGCCAGCCTAAACGGTGAGTTGTTCACCAATTCCGATACATCTTTCTTGCCAAAAAGGTTGAATAGTCCCATTTTTCCGCACCCGAACTGGCAACTGTCGCATAAGCTCATTAGCATACATGCTTATAAATTCTCCTTTCAAAGCACTATACAGACAAGTTCGGGCTCTGAAAAGAAGTTAACACATGGGTGTTAATAAATTTTTGGAGGAAAAGAGAATGCCGTTGAAACACAATGTAACAAAATATGACGTTCTCGCGACAAAAATCCACAAGCTTTCACAAAAACAGAACAGCGACCTAACAAAGGATGAGAACCGTATAGAGGTAATGGCAGTTCTGGTCGCATCACTATCCTCAAGCCAATCCTGGAAGACCCATCAGCATCTAATCGACGGGCTGTCAGGCCTCAACAGCGATGATGTGCGGGAGGAATACAGGCAGGCGCTGACCACCAGATGGAAGAACATCACAGCAGCTGACATAAACGAGGTGCTCAGCAAGGGAATATCGCCCCAGGCCTTCTCCACATGGCTCTTTTTCACAGTTGAGACGCAGAATCAATCCCTATACAAGTCGGTATGGGATGAGATGTGCAAGGAGTTCACGCAAGCGTGCGACGACCTTGAGGTAGCTGCGAGTTCAAAGCGCTAATAAGGGCTATAAAACGGAACAGCACTTTCGGTAACATCTGGTATAATCCTTCCACAGTTGGGACACTCCTGCCCAGCCACGCAGCTTCCATCGCTGCAAGATAGCACAAAACCGCAAGAGAGGCATCTTGTCTTCATGCACCCGCTCCCAGATATCATAATGGCTGCAAAAGCATTAAAAGCCATTGCGCCACGCCGCTACGTGCAGAGCGCAGCAAATGTGCAAAAAAGCAAAAATGAATATTGGATTACACAAAAGTAGTTGGAACCATTTTTAAACCTTCTTTCCATATCCTACCGCGTAAGTTTTTTTTGCAGGGGTTATATGGGGGCCAAATCTGTTATAAAAAGGAACGGGCAGACGGTTGATTTCGATCAGAGCAAGATCGTAAACGCGATAAACAAGGCATATTGCAACGTCTACATGGAGAGGCCCGCGGAACAGAACCTCGCTGAGGCCTCAAAGGCCGCGAAAGCGGTTGCCGATGTGATAGTTGCATCTAACAAAAACGAGTGGAGCGTCGAGGAGATACAGGATATGGTGGAGAAGGCGCTAATGGAGCATGACGCGAACGTCGCAAAGTGCTACATCCTATACAGGCAGAAGCGGGCTAGCGTCAGGGCATTCAAGGCATCGCTTGGGATAGTGGATGACGACCTCAAACTGCCGATAAACAGCCTTATGGTCCTCGCAGCTAGATACCTGCTGAAGGACGAGAACCTCAAGATCGTCGAGACGCCTAAGCAGCTATTCGAGAGAGTGGCGAGAGCGGTATCGGCGTCGGAGAAAAAGTACAATAAGGGCCAGGAGCAGGTCGATGCAATTGCGAAGGACTTCTTCGACGTGATGTCGACCTTCAGGTTCATGCCGAATTCGCCGACGCTCATGAATGCCGGAGTGCAGGATGGACAGCTCAGCGCGTGCTTCGTGATTCCTGTAGGGGACTCGATGGCCGAGATATTCGATGCGGTTAAGTACGCGGCCATAATACACAAGACAGGAGGTGGGACAGGATTCGCATTCTCCAGACTGAGGCCGCACAACGATGTTGTGAGAGGCTCAAGCGGCATATCCTCAGGGCCCATACCCTTCATGAAGGTCTTCGACTTCGCAACCGAGCAAGTCAAGCAGGGAGGAAAGAGACGGGGTGCCAACATGGGGATACTAAGGGTAGACCACCCGGACATACTCGATTTCATAATGCTCAAGGAGACGGAAGGGGTGCTCAAGAACTTCAACATATCGGTAGCGATAACCGACATGTTCATGAAGGCGCTTCAGGAGAACAAGGAGTATGATCTCATAAATCCTAGGAACAACAAGGTTGTGGCCAGGCTCAATGCGAGAGCAGTATGGAACCTAATAGTCACCATGGCATGGAAGACCGGCGATCCCGGGCTTGTCTTCCTTGACAGGATAAACGCCAGCTTCGCTAATCCAGTGCCGGTTTATGGGCCTGTCGAGTCGACTAATCCATGCGGCGAACAGCCGCTCTATCCGTTCGATGCATGCAACCTCGGCTCGATAAACCTGGCGATGATGGTCAAGCAGGTCGACCACCACTTTGAGGTGGATTGGGATGAATTGAAGAGGATCACAAGGCTGGGGGTCAGGTTCCTCGACGATGTCATAGACGCGAACAGCTACCCGCTCAAGGAGATATCCGATGTTGTTCAAGCGATAAGGAGGATAGGCCTCGGCGTAATGGGCTGGGCAGACATGCTAATAAAACTGGGCATACGCTACAACAGCAACGAGGCCCTGCTGCTTGCAGAGCAGGTGATGTCGTTCATCTCAGAGCAGGGGCGCAAGATGAGCCAGGAGCTGGCTGAAGAGAGGGGAGCATTCCCGGCATTCAAGGAGAGCATCTGGTATAAACTAGGGTACAAGCCGCTCAGGAACTCCACTGTCACCACGATAGCCCCTACAGGGACGATAAGCATAATAGCCGGCGGGACATCCCAGGGCATAGAGCCGATATTCTCTGTAGTCTATATGAGGAATGTTCATGAGAGCCTCGGCTACAACCTCATAGAGGTCAACAACGAATTCGAGAGGAGATCCCTGGAGAACGGTTATTATTCCGAGGAGCTGATGAAGAGCCTCGCCGGCAGGGTATCGATACAGGACGCGGAGGCGGTGCCTCTGGAGGAGAGGAAGCTCTTTGTAACAGCGTACGACATCGCGCCCGAATGGCACGTGAAGATGCAGGCAGCGTTCCAGAAGTATGTCGACAACGGGGTATCGAAGACGATAAACTTCCCGAGCTGGGCCACCCCGCAGGATATAGAGACCGCATACAGGATGGCTTACCAGCTGGACTGCAAGGGCATAACCGTCTACAGGGACAGCAGCAAGAGCGTGCAGGTCCTGCAGGCGGTCGACAAGGAGAAGCAGCAGCAGATCGAGGACTTCACCGACGTTAAGAAGAGGCACACAGAGAAGAAGGAGGAAGCAAAGGGAATGACGATAGCTGCGATAAGGGAAGGCGCGGGAAGCTATGTTATGTCGTCAAAAGCCGCAACAGCCTGCCCGGACTGCGGGACCGCAATGGTGGCAGCATCCGGATGCTTCACGTGCACGAAGTGCGGCCACAGCGAATGCGGTTAGAATTCCTCTATATTCTCTATACCGTTGAGGGCTCTAAAGAAGCCTGATCATTTTGTAAGTATCCTGCAGCTGTCTTTTTCCACAAGCACCTCGAGCTCTGATTGCGCAACAAGCCCCTCCCCCGTTTCAACGAGCGTGGGGTATCTCGTAAGAGCTCCAGACCTCGCAAGCTCGGCTATACCGGCATAGAGGCCGAAGCTTGACGGCACAACCGAAGAAAGCCAGCGCGCAGCGAACGGCTCATGCGAATAGCTCTTCTTTATCTCTTCCTGGATGAGCCTCGCCTCTTTCAGCCTTACGCCTACCTCTCCGTCAAAGCTGTAGATCTCGCATATATCGCTGTCCCTGACCATGCCCTCTCCGTTCGTTGCGAAAGGCTCGATAGCGACTACCATACCCTCCTCAAGCTTCGTGTCATCTCCGTTGTCGTAGTTCGGTATGAATATATCGGAGTGCAGTTCGTGGACCTTCACCGTATGGCCTCCAAGGTTCCTTATGGGCACGAAGCCCCTTGCGGCTATCGCCTTCTCTATCTCAGCGCCTATCCTGCGCACCTCTACGCCAGCCTTTACGGCAGATATCGCGGCCTGGAGCGCATCCATCGATGCCTCTACAAGCTTCTGGCTGTTGCCCGATAGGTCAACCGTAAGGGCGCAATCTCCCAGCACCCCGTTCTTCTCTGCACCGAAGTCGACCTTCACAACATCATTTTCGCCGAACGCGGCCCCATCGTCCAGAGCGGGGGTATAATGGGCTGCCCGGTCGTTCACCGAAAGGTTCAGCGGGAAAGCAGCGCCATAACCCTGCTCCTTCAGGAAGCTCTCAACCCTGTTGGCCACATCGATGAGCTTAACACCCGGCTTCACCATGTCCCTAGCCATGACCAGAGCCTTGTAAGATACCGCCCCGACCTCTTCAACGGCCTTCATTTCTGGTTTGTCTTCCTCCATGTCAAACAGCTTTCTTCAATTTGCTTACGAACGCCTTATTAAATTTTATACCAAGCAGCTTAGCCGCCCTGCGCTTTGGTACCCAAGCGAAACGTTCGTGTTCCTCGGTGAGTATGAACGCGTTCCCTTTTAGAGCACATTCAAACGTTACCAGAAACAGCGGGATTCTTTTGCCGTGCTGTATCTTTAAATTAGAAACAGATGCGTCAAAGAGTTTGCCGACCTTCAAATCACCTTTTTTAACGCCCAATTCTTCGGAAACCTCTCTCTCAAGCGTCTTTTTGACGTCATTCTCGCCAATCCATATCTTGCCGCCAGGCAGGTCCCAGAACTGTGCCTTTCTTTTAGTGGATTTCAACGCAGGTGATCTAGCCTCCAAGAGCAGGAACATACCCTTCCTGTTTTTGATTAGGGCTTTCACGCCAATGAAAAATCTAGCATCGGTTTCCATCACATCAACTTCTTCTGGGTTCCTAGTCCCTTCAACTCATCCTCATTGAAGTTCAACTCTTTAAGTATTCTCATAGTTGCCGGTATCACCTGGTTGTCTATGTAGTAGTCGGGATCGTAGTCCTTGGCGAACTCCTCAAGCTCCGCCTTGTCGGATATCGTTGAGCCGTGCTTTGTTATCACATAGCTGATCACCGCATTTTCCACCTCATCCCTTGTCTTCTGCCCTGCTTTCACGGCCTTCCTCGCAGCCCCGAGCTCAGGCGACTTCGCGTCGTAGTTGTCTATGCCCTTCCTCAGCTGGGTGTTTATCGCCAGCTCCTTAAGCGGCACCTTGCCCTCCTTAAGCCTCTTTACAACCTCCTTGACCACCTGCGCAGCCTTTTCGGCGCTCCCGTCCTTGAGGATGGCCTCAAGCACCCTCTTCTGCGTGTCCCTCGCTACCCATGACCAGTCCCTCCGCACCAGCTCGAATCCCCTTATCTTGATCCTGCCTGACTCTGAAATCATCGCATACTTCTTCTTCGCCCCGGCAGTGCCGGTCTCTGTCCTCTTGCCAACGAAAACGCCCCTCGTAAAGAAGTCCTCCACCTCCAGGTCCATGTTCTCCGGAAGTTTCGAGTTGTACTCCTTCAGGAACGCCAGCGCGTCGTCCTTCGTCTTTTCTCCCAGCAGGAAGACGATGGAATCCGTATCGGCATAAAGGACCTTGAAGCCGCTCTTCTCCGCAGCCTGTATCGTGTCCTTTATGTACTGCCTGCCGTATGCGGTGACGCTGCCGGCGCAATCTCTCGAATACCAGCGGGACCTTGCATAGCCGAGATAGCCGTAGAACGAGTTGGAGAGGATCTTCAGTGCAGATGACCTTGCGCCAAGGAACTTGTCGTCAGGGTTCTTTTTGTACTGCTTCTTGACGCTCGCCCGCTGGTCTATCAGTATCTTCAGTATCGTAGGTATGACGCCCTTCCTACGCTTGTCGAATTTCGTGCCAAGCGGCGATTCATAGTACTCATCGCAGTCGTAGCATATTGTCGCAGGGTCTATGTTGTACGATATTATTATCGACGGGTACAAGCCTCGGAAGTCGAATATCGCCAGGTTCTCGTATATCCCAGGCTCTGGTGTTTTGACGTACGCTCCCTCTATTGGGTTCAGCGACCTGCTCCTTATCTCGCTCTCTGCCGGCTTGTTCGGTATCATCTCACCAGCATTGTTCGCGTACCTCATGCAAAGGTAGTCGACCAGCTGGCCGGTGGTCGACACGGCAGTGTCGCTGAGAACGTCGCCGGTCGTCCTCGCCATCTCTATCATTATCGGAATGAACATGTCGTATACTTCCTGCAACGCGCGAGAGTCGCTCAGGTTGTACTCTGCAAGCTCCTCCACCTCCTTCGCAGAGCCGTCCCAGAGCCCGTATATGTTCAGTTTGTCCACGTTCGTCTTCTTGGCCCCGCTTATCGCCTCGTAGACGTTCTTTAGCGTGTAGCTGTTGAGCTTGAGTATGCTCTCTGACGCGCCGACGATGGATATAAACTTCACGACCTGATAGACATCCACGTGTACAACGCCGCCCATCTTCACTCTCTGGACCAGACCGTGGCTCTCCAGCCTCGTTTCTCCCTCATACCTGCTCAGGTTGAACTTCACCCCCAGCCTGCGCGCCCTATCAAGGAGATACTTTATGTCGAAGTTGGCTGAGTTGTACCCCGCTATCACGTCTATATCGAGTTCCCTCACCTTCTCCGCGAAAGCCGATAACATCCCCTTCTCGTCTTTCACGACCTCCACAAAGTCCCTCTTTATGCTCTTGTATGTGATTACCCCGGAGCCCTCTCCTCCCCCTGACCTGTACACGTAGCTTATCATTATCACCGGGTCCTTGTCCGGCCTAGGTATGCCGAGCGGGTTGTAAACTTCGATGTCGAAGCACATTACGTTGAGCTTTACCTCCATGCCGTCCTTGGACGGCTTCATGCCCTTCAGCACAAGCGCCCCGCCTTCATTCTCAACCCTCATCGTGTAATTGGACAACGGGGTGATGTCCTTGTCAAGAGCATACCTCTTCGCGAAAGGTATGTCAAATTCGTAGCATATGCCGAACCTGCCCATAGCCCCGCTGAGCTTAGGCACGTTTATCGGCGCCCTTGCTATTATCCTGAATACGTCCTCCTCCTTGCCCAGTATCCTGCGCTTGCACTTTTCAACTGCCTCGGGCCTTATTACAGCCCCGCCATCTTGAGCCGCAACAGCCATCAGCTCCTCGGCGCCTACATCAGAGCTCGGTGCCAGATAGAAATACGGCCTGAAATCCCTGTCGTAAATCTCGTACGCCTTTCCATCCGTGCCTTTCACGGTGATGCGTATGTCGGCTTTTCCACCCTCTCTTATCAGGTAGTCTATGTCGAGCACTGCCCCCTCTATCTGCACATAAGCACCAGCTTTTAGCGTAAGGCGAAGGGCTACTTCTTCTCCTCGATTTTCGTCCTTGTTATTACCAATGGAGGAATGAGCCCAAGCGAATAAGCGAGCAGCGTACCTGTGGCGCCGCACCTGAAATTGAGGTTGTTCAACACCTCTTCGGCGAGTTCCGGTGGCAGCATGTGGCTCTCGCCCCACTTCTTAGATACGCTTGCAACTGCATCCTTCGTATCCTCGATCTCGACATAGCCCCCGAGCTTGAGCTCACCTATGCTCTTGGCTGTCTTCGCGTCGCTGTCGAAGTATGTCGCAGCGAATTCGTAGCTGACCTTTATCTTCGTGCCGTTTGCCGACACATCGCTTATGTTGTAGTCAAGCTTCGGGAACCTCTGCTTGCGCAGGTCAGCCTCAGGTTCAAGTCTGCCCTCTACCTTTGATATCACGAATGCTGTCATCATAGAATCACGTAAGATTCCTTCTGTTCTAAAGGTATTTAATACATTTGGCGGGTGCTTTCCATCGTCGCAAAATCTATTCACATAGGGTTTAAATACCTTCTTCAGAGAATAAGACAGGTGAACGCTTGATGCGCCATCTCGCTCTAATCGCTGCGCTGCTCGCGCTCTTTGCCGTGCAGATCTCAGGTGCATCGTACACTGTCACCCACGTAACCACGCAGGTTACACTGAATGTCAACACAAGCGCGTCCGTTAGGGAGACCTACACGGTGGTAATCACAAACGCATCCATAAGCCAATACCAGTCAGCCAGGTCTGCGCTGAACCTTACTCTCAGCAACTGGCAGGATATAATAGGGCCTACGCTCACGCAGCACATAATCAATCCGAAAACCGGCGTATACGGCTTCGAGCTGTTCCCAGGGCCTATCACCACCTCTATAACCGGGCAGCAGGAAGCCGACGTGCTCATATCGTATGGCGTGCGCAACGTTACTAGCGTCGATGAGATAGCGCCGAGAGTTTTCCAGCATACGTTCAACGACGACGTGTTCAATTTCGCCCACGGGGTCAGTGGAGAGGTGCTCCCAGCCAACTATACCCTCACCATAGTGCTGCCTAATGATGCAGGGATAAAGAGCATTTACCCATTGCCGGATTCGCCGCCAAACCTGCTGGCGAACAACTTCATGAATGTAACGATGATGTCGTGGTTCTCGCAGGAGCCGCTATCGAAGTTCCTGCTCGTATATACCACGCACCAGACAATAGAGGGCGAGGTGTCGAGCTTCTTCACAGCGGCATATAATTTCTTCGGCTTCTTCACCTACGTGATAATAATCCTGATAGTGCTTTTCTTCATCCTCTATACCTATCTCAAGATAGAGAAGTGATCCATTGCATGAGTATGAGGCCAAGCTGCTTGATTTTCTCGCAAAGAGAGGCCGCGCATCCATGGAGGAGATGGAACGTGGGACCGGAATGGGCAGAGACAAGCTGGCTTGGGCGCTAGAATCTCTGGACGAGAAGGGCGCCGTGGAGGTAAAACGGGAGAGGACCATCGAAGCTAAGGTAACAAAGGAAGGGTCTGGATACCGAAACGAATTTCCAGAGGAGGCGCTGGCGAAAAGAATAATCTCGGCGGGGCGCATGCGCGTATCGAACATAAATGACCAGATAGCGCTTGGATGGGCGAAGAGGAACGGGTGGATAAGGGTTGATGGAGGCATCGTCATGCTCACAGAAAAGGGGAAGGGCGCAGCATCCGGCGCCGGTTACGCCCAGCGGACGGCGCTCTCCAGCCTGATAAGGGGCGATGACCCGGCAAGCGTCATGGCGAAGGCTAAGGATGCGTGGGCTGCACTTGTAAAGCGCAATCTCATAGAGGTTAAGGAGACCACCGCCATAACAGATGCAGCGCTCACTAAGGCCGGCATAGGCATGAATGCTGGCGCATCGGTAGTGGCAGGCCAGGGGGAACTGACAAGGGAGATGATAAGTAGCGGGTCGTGGAAGAGCCAGAAATTCAGGGAATATGACGTAAACGCCCCGACCGAACCGTCATATCCGGCAAGGCTGCATCCAGTGCGGGAGTTCACAAACACGATAAGGCAGAAATGGTTCGAGATGGGTTTCATAGAGGTCGAGGGGCCAATAATAGAGAGCGCATTCTGGAATTTCGACGCCCTCTTCTCTCCGCAGGACCACCCTACTAGGGAGATGCAGGATACCTTCTACCTCTCAAATCCGAAGCAGCTGAGCATAGATGACATAGCGCTCATGGGCAGGGTCAAGAAGATGCACATCGAGGGCTGGAAGGAGAGCTGGAGCGAGCAGCTTGCAAAGAGCGCAGTGCTGAGGACCCACACCACAAGCGTCTCAGCCAGGTACATGAAGAGGCTGGCCAAAGCGGCCGAATCGGGCTATCCCACGAAAATGTTCTCGATAGGACCGGTCTTCAGGAACGAGGCTACTGATTACAAGCACCTCGCAGAGCTTCGCCAATACGATGGCATAATAGTCGGGGACGACCTTACACTGGCAAACCTGATACACACGCTGAAGAGCTTCTACTCGCGGCTTGGGCTAGATGACGTCAAGCTAGCGCCATCATACTTCCCTTTCACAGAGCCTAGCCTCGGGTTCTTCTACTATGACAAGGAACGCAACGACATAATAGAGCTGTGCGGTGGCGGCATAATCCGCAAAGAGATAACGAGGGCGATGGGGCTGAACAAAACCGTGCTGGCGTGGGGAGGCGGAGTCGACAGGCTGCTGCTCAATGAGAAGATATTCGGCGTGGGCACCCTGCCAGAGCTGTACAAGAACGACATCGCCTGGCTCAGGTCGAGAGGCCGCATAAAGGTGTGAGTATTGGCAATAATCGCGTTCGATGTAAAGGAGCTGCAGGCCGCAAACGCCGGTAAGCGCGAGCTTGTCGATGTTATGACCGACATGGGCATAGAGGTAGAGGAAGCGACGAAGCAGGAGATACGGGTGAACGTGGACCCGAACAGGCCGGACCTGCTGGACTTCACCGGCATGCGCAGGGCGATATCGAACTTTACAGGGAAGGAAAGGCCGCATGACGGGCGCTACAGGATAAGCAATACGCCGGCGATGACGATAGCGGTGCAGGCCCCAGTGAAAAGGATCCGCCCATACATCGCAGGCATTGTGGTAAAGAATGCAGACCTTACAGGCGAGAGGCTCAAGTACCTGATAAATTTCACCGAAAAGTTCTCCGACACGTACGGGAGGAGGAGGAGGAAGCTCGCCATCGGAATCCACAACCTCGCTGCGATAGACGGCAGCATCACATATACCGCTGCAGAATCGGGCAGCATAACGCCTCTGGGATCTGGCAAGCCGCTGGGTTTCGACAAGCTGATGAAGGAGAACGCAAAGGGCATAACATATCAGGACGCGGTCCCGACGTTCGGGAGAGGCTACCTATACCCGTTGCTTAAGGATAGCTCAAAGACGATCGCGCTGATACCTGTGACGAACTGCGAGGAGACGAAAGTCACGGAGAGCACGAAAAAGCTATTCATAGACATAACGAGCACATCCGAGATCGCTTTGGGCAACGCCGCGGCGGTGATCGCATGCTCATTCATCGACTCAGGCGCTGAGGTGTACCCTGTAGAGATTGCATACGGGAAAGTGAAGAGGGCGACTCCAGCGCTCGAATACCGCGAGATGAAGCTCAGCATGTCCAAGGCAGACAAGACGCTGGGCGTAACAACAGGCAGGCACAACATCATATCGCTAGCGAACAGGATGGGGCATACTGCCGCCAAGTACGGTTCCAGCGTGCTGTTCTACGTACCGCCGTACAGAATAGATGTGCTCAATGAGCAGGACATAATCGAGGACATAGCAATAGCCTACGGATACAACAACATAGCGCCAATCGCGATATCCGGGGTGGCCTCGGGAATGTCGAATGGCTCTGTCGACAGCGACAACAGGATCGCATTGACGATGGTTGGTCTGGGCTACACCGAAGCGATAAACAGCGTGCTTACCAGCGAGGAGGTGAGCTTCGCCAAGACGGGCCGGAAGCCGCTGAAGCAGAGCTACGTAAGCATATCCGACTCGAAGACATCTTCGATAACCATGCTCAGGCAATCGCTGCTGCCTGGCCTGCTCCAGAACATAGCGGCTTCCGCGAAGGCCACGATGCCGCAAAGGCTTTTTGAGGTGGGCAAAACCTTCAGCGTCATAGCCGGCAAGCCGTTAGAAAGGAATCAGGTCGCTGCGGTTAGCGTGCATCCGAAGGCCAACTTCGCAGAGATCAAGAGCGTTGTCGATGCACTATTAAAGCATCTCAGCGCGGATTACAAGATAGAGAAGCACGATGACCCTGCGTTCATGCATGGCAGGTGCGCAAGAGCGGTCTCAAAAGGGCGCCAGGTCGCGCTTTTCGGCGAAGTGCATCCGGAAGTGATAAGCAACTTCCGCATAGAGGAGCCCGTGGTCGCAGCAGAGGTATCGATAAACGACCTTTGACGTCTCAATCCCCTGGTTTGGTCCTCTTAAAGTATTTACTTATCAATTCAATGTCCCGCTCTGTAGGCACGCCGTGCAGTAATACACGAAGCCTAAGCCCGTTCGGCAGCTCCAGCTCCCCCGTCCGCACCTGCAAGCTGTCTGATTCCGAATGCTTTTCCTTTGTTTTCATGCAATCAATTCATACTCCATGGAACCAGAACCCCTTCTCGCCGCCCTTCTTTGCAGCAGGGCCCTTCTTCCTGCCGAGTATCTTGTCCTTTAGCGTCAGCTTCCGTTCAGGCGCCGCGTTATCCCGCGCCGCCATGCTCGCCTCGTACTCCTTCTGCCATTCGTGGAACTGCGCCAGCTTCTCCTCAGACATCTTCTGCATCTTCTCGTCCCAGCTCCCCTTCATCTTCTCCCATTCCTCCTTCGTGTATCCGTAAGGAGGGTGCTCCCTGATCTTCGGGGAGAAATAAGCGTATGAATAGAACTCCTTCACGTAATCGTAATCGCGCTCAGATATCTTTGCGACATCGACATGCACGCCCTCCTTCGCAAGCACATCGGTCAGCTCCTGCTGGCTTATCTGCTCGCGCCTGTTCCTTGCGCCTTTCGGATTGTAGATGACCGTTATCCTTGCTTTCGCGAAGTTCACCGAGCATTTTATTATTGGGTCCATTATGGAGAGCCTATACTGCAGCCTTGCTGCGTGCTGGGGATCGATCATCTCCTTCTGGCTGAGCCCGGAGAAAACGACCTCCTTGATCATCCTGTACGGCATCCTGTACCTGTTGCCCTGCTCGTCGGTAATATAGTCGTCCTCAACACCACCCATCTGGCGCTCCCGCTCCAGGTCCTCCTTGTACTTGCTTATAGATGGTATGTCGCGTCTATCCATTGCAAAGACCCTTGCTTAGGTCAGCAGTCGCCGCATCCGCAGCTGCCTCCGCCTCCGCAGCCGCACGAATCGCCAGAGTCCTTGGTATCCATGCCCTCCGGCACCTCAGATGTCTTGCCAGCCGCATTCTGGACTACGACCTGCTGCGCCACCTTCGGCCTTGCGGTCGCGAAGTTAGCCACACCCACGCTGCCGTTCACAGGCAGCGCGAAGTAGTCGATAAGCTTACCGTACGTGTTTATGTACTCCTCGCTCGCCTCCAGCTCCTTTATGTTCCTGGTGTACTTGTCTTTGGCGTATGCCCAGTTGGGATGGGTCTTCTCCCACTCCAAGGCAGGCATGCTGTACTGCCTTTGGACCTTGTCGCGGTACATCTCTGGGAAAACGTTGAACGAGCAGAACGGCATCACCTCGCCGTTCGGCTGTGCGTAGTGTATGTCGCACTTCTCGACCCTGTGTATGTCGTATGTGTACTCGTCCTGGAAGTGCATCATGCCTATGAACATGCTCTTCATCTGCAGCTTGCCCATCGAAGCGAAGTCGTGCTTCATGAGTATAGAGAGGAGAAGCTTGGAGAAGTTAACCGACTTTGGCTGGTACTGCTTGTCTATGTATCTGTTCAGGCCCAGCAGCGCCTTCACGGCTATGAGCTTCCTTGTCGTCTTCGATTTCCCCTGCATCTCGTCAACAGCCCTCTGCAGGTGCTCCAGAAGCCCCTGCGCGTCAACGAACTTTGTCAGCGGCACTATCTTATTGTCCGTGTCTATGAACAGGTAGCTGCCCGCACCGCAAGCGAAGTGTATCGAGAGGTCGTATTTGTATTCTCCGGTAAGCGCCTCTATGAACTTGTTTATGCCACCGACATACGGCACAGAGAACCACGCATCCTTGCCTATTACGCCGTTCGTCTGCTCCTCTATGAGCTTGATAGCCCCAGGGATCGTAATCCTCTGTTTCTCCCTAAGCCTAGATGGCATCCTGCCGACAAGCGAGACCGGCTGGAAGTTTATCGCCTTGACGATATCCGAGTTGTTCAGCGCGAAGTTTATCATCGCTCCGAGCTCATGATCGTTTATTGTCCTTATCACTGTGGGCACAAGCACCACGCCTATGCCTGCGCGCCTCGCTGCCTTGAGCGCCAGCGGCGTCTCCCAGTGGTTCTTCGGGTTGGCTTTCGGGCTAACGCCGTCGAAGCTCATGTAAAGCGTGCTAACCCCTGCGTGCCTCAGCTTTACAGCGAGGTCTGGGTTCAGGCCAAGGTTTATTCCAGTTGTATTGAGCTGTATCTGGTCGAAGCCAGCCTCCTTGGCCTTCTGGATTATCCCTATTATATCAGGGGCCATCGTTGGCTCGCCGCCCGTTATCTGTATAGCATTTGCAGGTATAGGCTTCTGCGCCCTCAGGTTCCTGAATATCTTGTCAAGCTCAGCGAGGCTTGGCTCGTAGATCGCCTCCCCCTCCTTGGCGTAGAAGAAGCAGTACCAGCAAGAGAGGTGGCACCTGTTTGTCACCACAACATTGGCAAGGCCGGTGTGGGACTTGTGCCTCTCGCACATCCCGCAATCGAATGGGCAGTTCGCGCCTTTAGTATCGCTTATGTAATTCGGGTTGTCGAAGCCCCTGCCGTAGTAATTGTAACGCTTCATCTTCATGTACATGTCATAGTCTTCCCAGTACTTCTCTATTGTCCACTGGTGCTCTGGGCAGTGCTTCCTTATCATGACGTTGTCTCCGTCCTTGTAGATTATCCCGTTGATGATGAGCTTGCATTCCGGGCACACCGTCATAGTCTTCTCTATCACAGGCATCTTCTCTATCTCTTCCATAGACCTGTGGTAAACCGCAAGAACAGGATCCGATATCTCCTTCTGCGTAGGCGCCTGCACGCTTGGCCTGACGTTGTTGATGTTGTTGACTATGTTCTGCTCTACCTGCACCTGTACTTCCGGCTTAGGCGCACCTGGATTACCTTGATTTGGCATGCAATTCCACCTTATTATCGCATCTAAGGCGAATCAAAAGCATTTAAATACTTTCTGTTTTGAATTTTACTTTCTTTCAAAAGTTGTCAACCGGCTTTTCTAAGAGGTTATTGGTGCAATCCTGGCTCCTGGCATAATCATGCGATGAATCAAGGGCTCCTCCTGAAATTCTGCCTCCATCCGCGTTTGCCTGCGGTATTGTTTCTTCCCATCCTCCGCTGGAAGCCCCGCCTCTGGAAGCCTTCCATCTGCGCCTCCTTCTTCGGCTTTATCGGCTTCTCCCTTATCCTCTTTATGCTCTCGTCCAGGTCCTTCTTCAGCTTCTCTGCTATGAAGTTCTTAGAGAAGTGGTCCGCCTTGA
>DAHWIF010000006.1:0-26192 GCA_027345565.1 Microcaldota archaeon | reverse complement strand
TACCTGCAGCATTCAGAACTTCTCCGAGTTGATAGCCAGAGTGCGCTGCGGCATCTATAATAGTTCGCTCAAACGGTGTTGGCTGAGTAAGTGTTACATTGAATACTGTATCGCCAACCTTAAGTGTGATTGGGCTTTTGGGCTGGCCAATTCCAGAAAATCTAGCGCTTCTAAACACTTTCTCAAGCGCACCAAAGAATTCTTTTCCTAGATAAGTGTCTTGAAAATCTATCATTCCAGCAGGCGCCTTGGGCCCTATTTGGGATAGCATGCCTGCACTTGAAAGCTTAGCAAACTCAGGCTCAGACACGTTGCCTAATCTAAGCGTAGCAGTGCATTGCGAACCCATTCTTAGCAATTGAATACCCGCCGGCGTGATTGTAATTTCTCTGCTAGCTTGCATTCTATCACAAATACCCTCTATCTATCCAGATATTTATAAGTTCTTTTTTCTTCCCAAATACGAGTAAATCCTTGCTATTTTGTAAAGCCCCTTCGAGAGCAGCCTCCCTTCTCTCATCCTCCCCTCCCGCCCTGCCAGGGATCTGGATTGGGCGTGGGGATTTGGCTTGACTAAGCCTGGCTAGAAGCCAGATAGTTTTATATAATTGAACTTCCACTAACTTGTAAGGCGATAGGATGAATGGCGGAGAAAAGCAAGTCCAGGTTGTCAAGGATATCAGGCAGGTAAACAAGCGCCTGGACAGAATAGAGGCTGAGATGAGCGTCATAGTAGCAGCGCTCAAGAAAAAGAAGCTTACCCACTTGGACGTTGGCCTTAGGGATCTAGCCATGGGCAGGGTCCACAGGTATAAGTTTGTAAGGGAACTTGCGAACGACGTTTGGGGTTGAGTGGGCAGGTGCAGCCATGCCTTATGAATTGGCAATTGCCGATAGTGTAAGGGATAGGCTTAGGAAGATGATAAAGAAGGACAGTGTGAGCTATAAAAGAATCTTAAAAGTATTTGATTAGCTTGCAGAGAACCCAAAAGGTGTAGGAAAGTGGATGCACAGCGAGTATGCGATGGTTAGAGAAAAGCACATAGGCCATTTCGTGTTGAAATATACAATAAACGAAAAGGAAAAGGTTGTTGCAATCGTTGATTACGACCATCACAAGTAAATAGTTCTCTAGCATTCCCCTCCAGAAATAAGCTCTCCTCCCCTCCCCTCCGCCTAGGAGGCTTTGCTGGCCGCGCTGGCGGCATCCCTCTCCTGCATCCTTAGCCTGCGCTCGTTGACCTCCTGGTGGAACTTGTTCATTGAGGTTTTTATGCCTGTGAAGAACGAAATCGCGACTCTTGGCAGCTTGGTAGCCAGGCCGCCGGCAGCCAGCACCACACCTGCATCGGCAAGGGGAGCGAGCCACGCCGCAACCGGCAATTCTGCGGCCGCGCTGGCGGCATCGAGGAACAGCGAGGCCGCTGCCAAGCCTATGCCTCCGTAAACCGCGGCCTTTATTATGAACTTTTCCTTTGGCATAAGAGGTTCGCGCCTGAGGTGCTCGGCCTCATCTGCCACCTCACACTTGCTCATGCGGATTATTCTTCGAATGTTATTTTCATTCTCCCCGCTCCAGTGCCTAAGGAAGGCGAGTCTCTCCAGGGCCTGTTCGCGGGTGGAATCCCAGTCCGACAATTTTTCCGCTTTGGCGGTGGCTCTTGCTATCTCCTGCCTTTGCAGCCTGGCGAGCGGCCCGTACATTTTCCATGCGGCTTGGCAGCCTGTTTTTCCGCACTCTATCGCCACCACACCGTGGTTGATTTCCTCGGCGCCTTCCGTAATTTTGGAGCGTAACTCGTCCAAGAGAAGTCCCCTCATTTCTATTCCTTTGCACCTTGCGGACTCCGTGTCTTCGAGGTCTGTTATAGGCCTGTGGCTGCCTCGCTGAACGTAGTCCACAATCGTTATGACCCAGGCCTTGCCGTAGTCAATCGCATTCTGGACGTTCTCGCGCGGGGCGCTCTCTCCCCTGCTTACAAGCTTAAACATTTATCTCACCGTATGTCTACACGCCTTTTTTGATATTTAAGCAATGCGATTTTGAGCAAAATGTTGGTGGAAATTTGTTGTTTTGCAATCCCCCTAGAGGGCATTCGCGCAGGTTCATCGGGATGAGATAGCCAGCGCTTAAAATGATTTAAAGCCATGGAAAGGAGGTGAGAAGGTTTTATAAATGTTGTTTCCTATAGTAATGAGACTTATTCAAGCATGGGGTCATTGATTGAATAACAAGACGCTTCTCCTTAAGGCGGTTCTCCTGCCCGCGCTATTCCTTACGCTCATCGTTGGTGTAGCAGGTGCAACTGGCCTAACAGCAAGCCCGGCAAATGGTGTATTCACACCAGGCAACGTGATAGATGTCGGGCAGGGCTTCACCATAAATGCGCTCATAAGCGGAGGATTGCCGCCGTACAACGGCTTCTGGGCATGGTCTGGTACGAACGCACTTACACTCTCTAATACGATAGTGCAGCCGCTGCCTTCGACCGACGAGCTGGCCCTCACCGTAAACGCGATATCGACAAACTCGCTGATGATGACATTCAACGGAGTGACATACGATGCTAATGGCATAGGTACCTCGAACACGATATTCGGCCTATGGACACTGACAGGCAATGCTGTAGACTCAGGAACCAACAGCATACCTGAATTCACCAACACATTTAAGGTAGACCCCGCGCCGACCCTCACATCGCTTACCCCAAGCAACACGTTCCTTGACGCAGGTCAGGCGGTTGTCTATAGTGTCATTAGCAGCGGTGGCACCGGACCGTTCACATACAATCTTATCAACACAGGGACAAGTACGGTGGTAAACACGATAACAGAGAGCGCTGGCTTCACCGGCACAGTCACATTCGGCGCAAACATACCCGCTGAGGGAACCCAGACCTTCAACGTGGTCGCAACCGACACTGGCACATCGACTCCGTTCATATTCAATTCAATCTCAAATTCGATAACAGTCAACAGCATACCGACAGCTACAACACTAACTCCTGCCACAAAGACTCTCGACATAGGCCAGAATGTCATAATATCGACGACCCTGTCTGGAGGCACCGGTCCATTCACAGCAAACCTTGTCTATTCTAACAATGGTGTTGTAGCAAACACAGTTACAGGGATTGCCTTTGGAGGCACCGCGAACCTCAAATTCACTCCAACTACCGCAAACACCTACACGTTCAACATCATCGTGACAGACACAGGCACAACGACACCTTACGTCTTCAACGCGCCGGGCAATTCCGTGATAACAGTCAATAACGCCCTTACCGGTGTATCATTGACGGTATCGAACTCGATAGTCGATGTAGGCCAGCATGAGACGATTGTATACACATGGTCAGGGGGCACACCAAACTACTCCGGCAACATCATCATATCCAATTCCGTAGCAACCATCGCGAACGTCCTCTTTACAGGTGTGACAGGAACTTCAAATACGCTTGCGTTCACTGTGCCTACAGGCGCTACAGGCTCATATACAGTATCTGCCAATGTCTTCGATTCGGCTTCAACACCGACATCAAACACACTCACAAATACACTGACAGCTAATGCAATCCCTACGCTTATAGTGACACCTAACACTACCACACCCGTATATGGATCATCTGTGAAGTTCACCATAGAGGTGCTGAACGGCAGCGGCCCTACAACAGTAACACTGTACAACGTCACCACATCGACACGGCGCTCAATGGGCAGCGTAAGCGTAGCCAACTCAGGCGCGACGAACACCATAATAGTTTCTCCGGCTGCGATATCGACATTCCTGTTCAGGGCGAATGCGACAGACAATGCCAACTACGTATTCAACTCTACTCTGATCACAATAACATCGCACGGAAGCGGCAGTGGCGGTGGTGGAGCAGGAGGCGGACTGCCTGTTGCTACTACGACGATAACAACCACGACGGTAAGCCATGCAACGACCACAATCGTTCCGGTAACCACGACAGTGCCAGGAACGGCCGTGTCAACTCCTCCGACACCTCCGAAGAACTATACGATAGTCGGTACAGCATACAACATAACCTCATCGAACCAGACGCGCACGATTACATTGCCGTACAACTGCTCGCTGCCTTCCGGCAGGCTTGCACCCTACTTATACGTTAACGGGACATGGAGCAAGATAGCTTCATTCACTGTAAACGCAGCTGCATGCACCATAACATTCACTGTGCCGCCAGACCCGATCGTCGCAATAATGGAGTCCCCGGTTACAACAGTTCCTACCACAACCGCACTGACTGTGGCGACTACCGTCGCACCTACGACCGTGGTAAGCCCGCCTGTCACTCCGCCTCCATCCAACGCTGCGCTGTATGCAGCTATCGTGATAATAATCGCGATAATCATAATCGCGCTTGTGTGGCTGTACCTCAGGAAGCGACATTAGCCCATTGATTAACCGATCCGATTCGGATTTCTAATCTATAAGAGGCTAAGCACGCTCCCTGTGAGCGACTGGTACGCCTCGCATGCTGTCCATTCGCTCGGCTGCCTGCCCTCCCGTAT
Source organism: Microcaldota archaeon (assembly GCA_027345565.1). GTDB lineage: Archaea > Micrarchaeota > Micrarchaeia > Micrarchaeales > Micrarchaeaceae > JAJZAB01. The sequence continues at coordinate 21,656 of DAHWIF010000006.1, read as the reverse complement.
ATCCTTCCTGACCTCGTTCGCGGGCTCGCTGTGCCACAGCTTCGACAGGTCGTACTCGACATCGCGTATGTTCCCTATCTTCTTGTTCCACATTATCGATGGGTAGACGTTGCCACAGCTGTCGAGGTACAACGAGGCTTCTAGGCTCCTGCTCCTCATCGGGCTCTTATGCGTCCTTGCGAACTCCACAAGCTTCCTCAGGAAGGCATTCTCTACTATTACCATCGGGTCTGCGCTGCTCCCCCTCTTGGTTATGAAATACTCTATCTCCTTGGCAGCCATGCCATAATCCGGCCTTATGTCCATGCTCTCGTTCTGGTAGTAGTTTTCCGACGTCTGCGCCAGGTTCATGTGGAAGTCGTTGTATGTCACATCCGGGAAGAGCTGCTTTACCGCCTGGTAGGTCTGCTCGAACTGGCCCTGGTTGAACTTGCTCATCGTGTAGCCGAATACCGCATCTATCGTGCCGTACTCCTTCTTCAGGCCCTGTATCATGCCGTAGACCTGCATCACCTTCTCGAAGTTGCCTGGCACCCCCCTTATCTTGTCGTGCAGCTCCTTCCAGCCGTCCAGGCTCACCGTCACTACTATCCTGGGTATGCCGAGCGCGAGTATCTCCCTTAGCCTTTTCTCGACCGCATTTATGCTGCATAATGAATTCGTAGGCATCGTCATCAGGTAAAGGTCCTTGCAGCTCTGCTTGAACGCTCTTGCTATCTCGGCTATGTCGCTCCTCAGGAACGGCTCCCCTCCAGTGAGCTCTATCCACCTGAAGTAGTTGTTCCTCTCTGAGAACCGCCTTATCTCATCTATCGTGAGCTCGCCTTTCGGCCTTATCTCCCAGATTCCGCACGTCAAACATCTGCTCTGGCAGTTGTACGTCACGCAGAAGTTGAGCTTGTAGGGCCTGGAAAGGCTCTTGAAGTTCGACTTCAGCGCCGTCATAGCCAGCCCAGCGAATTTCGATGCCCCGGTCATCGTATTTACTTGCCGGTTTAGATATTAAAAGCTATATGGTATGTGCCTACCAGGGGACCTTCTTGAGCCTGAGCATGTGCGCGCCCCTGTTCGTCAGCACATGGAGTATGCCGGTAAGCGCCACGAGGAATGCGATACCATACGCACTAGGCAGGTGGCCAAGCGGCGCGGCGAGGAGCAGCGCAACAACGAAGAAGCCGTACTGGTCGAGTATCGGCACGCCGCTTCCGGAAGGGACGCCGGCCTGGCGCTTTATGAAGCTGCCGGCGAGGTCGCCGATGTTGGCGCCGAGCGCGAGCAGCACAGATATAGGGAGCATGTATGGCAAGAAAGGATACTCTATCACTCCAACAAGCACGCCGCATATGAGGCTCGCGGCAAGCCCCCTCCTAGTCTTGTTGCTCCCGAATATGCGCTTGCCCCTTATACTCTTCCCGCGGTCGAGCGGCCTGCCCTTTCCGAACAGGACCGGCGCGCCGTTCGCGGCGTATGCCGGGAAGATGTAGATTATCGGATAAAGTACCAACGTGTAGAGGAAGTAGTAGTCCAATGGAACACCGCGTCAGAGGATTGCGTACATAATGAATATGGGTGCGAGCAATATAGATATTGTGCTCACCACCTTTATCATCGAGTTGAGCGACGGCCCTGCGGTGTCCTTCAGCGGGTCGCCCAGCGTGTCGCCGACGACAGCGGCCTTGTGCGCGTCGCTTCCCTTGCCTCCGAAATTGCCCGACTCTATGTATTTCTTAGCGTTGTCCATCGCGCCGCCTGCATTAGCCATGAAGAGCGCTAGGACGAAGCTCGTTGGTATCATGCCTACAAGGAGGCCGCCGAGCGCCGCCTTCCCGAGCACCAGGCCTACCGCTATTGGCGTGATTATTGCGATTAGCTCCGGTACCACAAGCGCCTTGAGCGCGTTGACTGTCGCGATGTCTACCGCCCTGGCATAATCCGGCTTCGCCTTGCCCTGCATCAGCCCCTTTATGGTGCGCACCTGCCTCCTCACCTCATCGACCATCAGGTTCGCTGCGTGGCCGACCGCTTCCATGAGGAATGATGAGAATATGAACGGGAGCAGCGCGCCGATGAATATGCCTATCGTCACTAACGGGTCAAGCACGTTTATGCTCGGAAGGCCCACGGCGCTCGCGAACGCCACGAAGAGCGCGACCGCGGAGAGCGCTGCGCCCCCTATCGCATAGCCCTTCGTGGTTGCCTTGGTGGTGTTGCCTATCGCGTCAAGCTTGTCGGTGACCTTCCTGACGGAGTGCGGAAGCCCGGTCATCTCCGCTATGCCGCCAGCATTATCTGTTATCGGGCCGAACGAGTCTATAGTCAGTATTATGGATGCGAGCGAGAGCATCCCTACCGCGGCTATCCCTATGCCGTATACGCTGCCTGTCGCCGCGTAGCTCACGAATATCGCAGCGATTATGACAAGCACCGGCAGCCATGTGCTCCTGAGCCCCACGGCGAGCCCCATTATGACATTAGTTCCGGCGCCGCCCTTCGAGGCGGTTGCTATCTTTATGACTGGCTTGCTCTGGTTGCCCGTGAAGTAATCGGTTATCCAGAATATCAGTATAGCGGGGACGAGACCTGCGAGCACCGCTATGTAGAAGCCGGGAGGCAGTCCCATCGCCATCGTAAGGGCGAGGTCAAGCACGCCCGATATTATCACAGCCGCAAGTATCCCGGAGTAGAGCGCCCTGATGGCGTTGCCGCGCCTGGCTCTCATGAAGAGCATCGCGATCAGGCTGCCGACAATCCCTGCAGCGGCTACGAGCAGCGGGTAGAAGAACAGCTTGGTGTAATAGATTGAGGCTATGCTTGATGCTATGAGAAGCGCGGCTACCAGCGTGACCGCATAGCTCTCGAACACGTCGGCGCTCATGCCTGCGCAGTCGCCGACGTTGTCGCCGACGTTGTCGGCTATCACCGCCGGGTTCCTCGGGTCGTCCTCCGGCAGGTTGAGCTCTGTCTTCCCGACGAGGTCTGCGCCGACGTCCGCAGCCTTCGTGTATATGCCGCCTCCGACCCTAGCGAACAGCGATATCAGGGACGCGCCGAAGCCGAATCCTATCAGTATCGCTACGTTTGCTATCGTGAGGTACATGAGGAGCAGGCTTAAGCCTATCAGGCCGAAGCCCACGGCAGCGAAGCCTGTCACGCTTCCCCCTATTATCGCCGTCCTGAACGCCTGCTCAATCCCCTTCTCCGCGCTCTTCGCCGTCCTTACGTTAGCCCTTACAGCTACGCTCATGCCTATGAAAGCTGTCAGATACGAGGCTATCGCGCCTGTTGCGAACGCGATGTCGAGCTGCGCGCCGTTCTTCAGAAAGAAGAACACCACCGCGAGTATTATCCCGAATACGACTATGGTCTTGAGCTGCCTGTTGAGGTATGCGGATGACCCTGCACGTATCGCCTTCGATATCTCTATCATCTTCGGCGTTCCCTCCGGTTTCTTCAGCGTCGAGAGCGCGGCCCACAACGAGAACAGCAATGCCACGAATCCCGCTGCTAATGTGTATATGTAAAGACTCATGATCCCCCTTACAAACAGAGCATTAAGCTATAGAAAGATTAAAAAGGTTGCTCTATTCGGTCCATGCGCTTGGGCTCGGCAGAGGCAGCGGATAATCCATCAGGCGTAGCGTGGTTGGTGGGGTTCGGAACAAGAAGATAAGAGCCATCTAAGGGTTATCCGTACGTTGTTGGTGGAGCCGTTCCTGGTTGTTGGGTAGAGAGGAACGAATCCTTATAGGCAACAGGGCGTTTAGAGTAAGGCTCCCGCATTCCGCTTGGAACGCTTTCTAGATTCCGTACTCCCACCACTGGACATTATGGCGTTGCGCCTATAAATATGCTGCGAATTTTGGCAAATAAGGCAATGGATTTTGTGGTTTTGTAAAACGCCGCAGAGGATGAAGCCAGGTTTTACCTGACTCCTGCAATCAGCTCATGTCCCGGATTGCAAATCTCCCTTTTTCAAAAACGCAATAAACCTTTGATTATTTTTCAAAATTAGGAAGCCATTTAAGAGCGCGGTAGAAAGTGTTCTTGATGAACAGGATAAGGCTTTACGGCTACATTATGCTTATCGCCGCGCTTTTCATAGCGGCTAGCATGCCGATCGCGTTCGTGCTCGGCAGCAGCATACCGGTATTGACGCTGCTGCTCTACATAACCATCGTAGGCACCATCACCTCCTTCGTAATGATGCTTGCCAAGGGGAGCGCTGGCCACCTTAGGAGCATGCTCAGCAGCAGGAACCAGTTTGTGGTGCTCATCACGGTAGGAGTCCTTGCCTTCGCGCTCGAGCCTCTGGGCATAAGCTTCGCAACGCACTACGTGAGCGCCGACCTTGCCGCGGTCATATTCAGGACATGGCCGATAATCCTGATACTCCTTGCGCCGGCAGTGATACGCGAGCGCATTAGGACATGGGATATAATAGGCGTGATCGTAGGCTTCCTTGGCCTGGGCGTGACGCTCATTGGAGGCACTTCCATAAGCATACCGCTTGTTGAGCTCCCATTCGTAGCGGTCCTGCTGCTTGCGGCCTTCATAGACGCATTCTCCACCGCTATAACGAAGCGCTACAACTACGAGCTCACGAGCTCGATATTCGTATTCAACCTCGTCTCCCTGATCGTGATCGCCCCGCTGGCGCTCTATGCCGGGGCGTGGCAGCTCCCTGCCTTCACCATTAATGTCGTATTCGCCATACTCTTCTTGGGGGTACTCACCCAGGCGGTCTTCGCCTACATCTTCTATGAGGCCCTAAGGATCGTCAAGACCTCGCTCGCAAGCACATCGTTCATAGCCGCGGCATTCATAACCATGCTCCTATCGGTGCCTGTGCTCGGGGAGCCTATAAGGCCATACTACATCGTGATAGCAGGAACCGTTGTTGCCGGGGTACTGATACAGCGCTTTGCGCCTGCGATCAGGGGGAACTTCGTGGTCTCTAAGAAAAGGACGAAGCGCGAGAGGCCGGTGCCGATATATGACGTGACTAGCGCCTTCATACGCACGCAGAACCCAAGCATATACAAGACAATGATGGGAAACGGCAGGGTGCTGGCCTTCCAGATAAGAGGGAATGGCGGATCAGATGCTGTATCGAAGGAGCTAGTGGATAGCATGAGCTCTGATAACTGCGTGATCTTCACGGACAGGTATCACACCGTAGCGTCGCAGAGCGAGCTGGAGTTCATAAAGGAGATAATGAGCGTCAAGGAGGGCGATATTCTCATAATGGGCAGCGGCGATCCAGAGATGGTAAGCGACAGGTTCGCGGAATTAAACAGCGCGGCCGGAGCCCCGAAGGCTCAATCCCCGGTGTAGTTCTCGCCGGGGCCCCACTGCGTCTTCTGGTATCCCGCTTTTATGTCAACGCTCCTTATGGGCATGAAGCCCTTGAGCACCTTGACAACCGTGCCTTTCCTGATTTCCGGGGTGTCCTTCCTGAATATCCTCCTGTGGGTTTCGACAAGCTCGTCCGCCTCATCTGCCGTTGGGGCGCTGGCCCATGCAAAGTCTTCCTCGCCCCCGCTTATCGAAAGGACCATCTGGTAGCTATTGTACATTGGTATCTCGGCTTCCTTTTTAAAGTAGACCAATCTTCTCTTGTCGTAGATCCTTGAGACATGCCCCTCGCGGTACGTGTACCTCACGAAGAAAAGAACGTTGAAGCACTCGTGGGGGTTCGTGATTACGGTGGTGAACCTGCGTATTATGCCGTCGTCCACCATCTTCTTCATGTAGTAGCTGACCATCGTGTTGCCAAGGTTCAGGCGCTTTGCGATGCTGGATATGCTCGCCCTTGAATCCCTATTAAGCTCTACGAGAAGGCGCTTGTATATTTCATCTACTGATGACAATTCGATCATCTTGTCCGTGAGGGGCACGAACCCGTGATGGATTATGTCTATGTCAGACTTGCTGAAGGACACCCCATATTTCGCCAGGTCCAGGGCTATGGAGAGGTGCCACTTGGCATATTCCTCCTCGTTGCTTGCGAGCACGAACATTACGACGTCGAAATCCCCTTTCGTCATCATGGCGAGCTGGACCATGTCGCTCTTGCTCATGAATTCCTCTATGGCACTCTGATCGGGCTTTTTGGAGAACTTCAGATAGTAAAGATGCATCTTCGTGAAACCGAGCGCGTTGTAGTTCAGGTCTAGCGCGTACTTCAACCCGAGGTCGCGCTCAAGGCTCTCTATGCGCTTCTTCGCTATGTGGCGCGTTATCCGCAGCTTTCCTGACAGCTCTGTTATCGTCGCCCTGGAATCGGTGCACAGCTCCCTGAGCATCTGCCTTGAAAGGCCGCTTATCTCTACCACGTTATTATCTTCATGAAAAAGATTTATAGGTTTTTGGTAAAATTGGAATAGTGGCTTGGGTGCGCATGCATAAAGAGTTGATTCACCCAACGACCGCTTTTATCCTTCTCACGCCTGCGGCTACCGACTCCTGCTTCGTTATCCTGAAACGCTTGAGCTCCCGCGTGTTCTTGACGTGCGGGCCGCCGCATATCTCCCTCGAGTAGACCTTCCCCCCTTTCGATATGGTGTATACCTTCACCACCTTCTCGTACCTGGCCTCGAACACGCCCTGCGCTCCCAGTCTCTTTGCATCATCTATGCTCATCATTTCAAAAGAGACATCCGCTTCCGCCTTTATCACATCGTTCACCCAATCCTCTACCTTTTTGACCTGCTCATCGGTTAGCTTCTTGTCGTAATTGAAATCGAACCTGAGCCTCTCCTTTGTGATGTTAGATCCCATCTGGTGTATTGTCGGGTCGACGACCTGCCTTAGCGCCTCGTTGAGCAGGTGCGTAGCCGTATGTAGCTTCGTGGTCTCTTCGCTGTTATCGGCCAGGCCTCCCTTGAATCTCTGCTCCGCACCTTTGCGCGATATCTCTTGGTGCTCCTTCATAAGCGAGTTGAATCCCTGCTCGTCTACGGAGAACCCTTTCTCTTTGCACATCTCTACAGTAATCTCTATCGGGAAGCCGAAGCTCTGGAAGAGGTCGAAGGCGCTTTTCGCGTCAAGCATCCCCTTGCCCTCCCCAACCAGGAGCTGCAGCTTCCTCTCGAGTAGCCTGGTGCCGTTCTCCAACGCATCTGAGAACTTCTCTTCCTCACGCTCTAGCTCTTCGAATATGCGCTGGCTGTTCTCCCTTATCTCTGGGTATGAATCCCCCATCACGTCGATTGCGACCTTCGCTATCTCGTTGCAGAATTCGCCCTTTATGCCTATCAGCCTCGCGTGCCTTATGCTCCTCCTTATGAACCTGCGGAGCACGTATCCCTGGTCTACGTTGCTAGGGACGACGCCTTTCCCATCCCCAAGGATCATCACTGCTGCCCTGATATGGTCGGTTATTATGCGCGCGTTGCGGTTCGTTTTCTCGGTGCCCTTGGCAGCGATCGATACGACCCTATCAAGTATGGGCTTCAGGGTATCGCACTCGTACGCATTGTCCGCTCCGTTTAGCACTGCGACGGTCCTTTCGACGCCCATCCCTGTATCGACGTTCTTCTGCTTCAGCTCCTCGAACCTCCCATCTGCGGTCTTGTCGTACTGCATAAGGACATCGTTCCATATCTCGCAGAACGGGCCGCTGCTGGAAAGCCTCGTGAACTCGCCTGTGCTCTTTTCCTGGATCTCTTCCGTGTGGTAGAACATCTCGGTGTCAGGGCCGCACGGGCCTGTCTGCCCGGCCGGTCCCCACCAGTTATCCTTCTTTGGCAGGAAATGTATCCTGCTCTTCGCCACTCCCAGCTTCGCCCAGGTGCCTGCGGATTCCTCATCCCGCGGTGCATCATCATCGCCGGCGAAGCATGTGACGCTGAACCTGTCTATCGGTATATTGAGCTCCTTGGTGAGGAACTCGAAGCTCATCGATATGGCCTCCTCTTTGAAGTAATCGCCCAACGACCAGTTCCCGAGCATCTCGAAGAAGCTCAGGTGCCATGCGTCGCCAACATCATCTATGTCACCGGTGCGTATGCATCTCTGCACGCTGCAGAGGCGTTTTCCAAGGGGGTGCGGCTCACCGAGCAGGAACGGGACGAGCGGGTGCATCCCGGCTGTAGTGAAAAGCACGCTGGGGTCGTGCTCGGGGATGAGCGAGGCGTTTGGGATGAGCCTGTGCCCCTTCTTCTGGAAGAAATCAAGGTACCGCTTCTTGAGCTCCGCGCTTGAAATCATTATCGCACCTTATAGATATCGGCTTACTCGCTGTCGCCAAGCTTCTTCTGAGCCCACCAGACCTTGCACTGCTTGCCGAAGAAGGCGCAGAAGTTGCACTTCCACTTTTCCTCTTCTGGTACCGGCAGCGCCTCGCGATCGCCGTTCCAGTACTGCATGACAAAGCCTATCATCTGGGCCATCTCCTCGCCGCTGTACTTCAGCTTGTGAAGCTTGATTACATTGCCGGTGAACTGGTTTATATACCTTAGATAGAGGGTGTCGCTTATCCTGCCGAGCTTCCTTACGCTCTCGAAAAACGCGTCGCTGATGGCGCTTACGCTCATCAGCTCCCTCTCCGCTCCGAGGCTCTCGAGCTGCCTCGTGAACTCGCCTGTTATCGTCATGGTGGATGTCCTGTACGACTCCTCGAACTGCTTCCTTGTGTACCTCTCCTCCTTCATGTCCTCCAGCATCTTCCTGTACAGCATCACCTGCACCTTGTGGGTCAGCATCTGCGCATCCGACGGTATGTTGTCGTTGCCCCTCGTCTTGTCCTCCTGGACAACTATCTCGCCGTCCTTGGACTCGAGCTGGTCTATCTTCCCGACGAGCTTGAAGCCGTTCAGAGAGCCATAGACCTGGACCTCCCTCGTCCTTTTCTTTTCGTACAGCGTCTTGAGCGCCATATAGCTCGTGTACATGCTCTTGTACATGAAGTCCGCATACGAGACGGGCATCAGCACTATGGGCACGTTCGTCTCATTCTCCAGGTCTCCGTGTATCCTTCGCCCCTTCCTTATCTCCCTGGTTATCTTCTGCCCGTACAGGTAATTTAGCTCCATCTGCTTCTCGCACCAGTACTGCGAAGCTATGTCCGATGCGCGTATGCTTGACTTCTTTAGACGAGAGAGTGCGTTCATTTTTCAGCCCGCCTACCTATCTTCACAGCGAAAGGCTCAGAGATTACCTCGATCATCACTGCGATATATTGAGCCACATATCTATAAATAAGTTTGATTGCCTCGCTTAATGCCATTGAGATTTGGAAATTCAAAATTTAACAGTAGTTCAATTTTAGTTCCACTAAAGTTTAACTATGATTCAATTATAGTAGAAAAATATTTAAATGAGCACTCTCAATAATAAGCGTATGTACATAGAGCGTTCCATAAGGGGCAGATTCATATCAGCAGCGAAGTCGAATAGCATTGTTGCCGTTGTAGGACCACGCCAGTCCGGGAAGACCACCTTCCTAAAGGAGCAATCGGGCGGAGCTGCTTCTTACATCCTGTTCGACGACCCGGACGTGAGGGAGATTTTCGATGCGGATGTAAAAAAATTTGAAGACCAGTACCTTAAAGGAAATAAACCGGCCATATTAGATGAGATTCAATACGGTAAAGATCCCGGCAGAAAACTTAAGTATCTCGCAGATAGCGGCAAACGGCTATGGGTAACTTCATCTTCGCAAAGTGCCTTAAACAAGAATGTGCTGGGCTGGCTGGTCGGGAGGGTGGCAATCATAAAGCTATACCCGTTTTCCATCAGGGAGTTCCTTACCGCCAAGGGGTATAAACACACAACAGACAGGATAATTGACAGGGCCACGGACGAACATATGAGATATGGAGGTTACCCCAAGGTTGTCTTGGAGGATGACACGCAGAATAAAGAGGCCCTGCTCAGGGACCTCTATGAAACGATGATCCTGAAGGATGTGGCGAGAACATTCGCAATAGGGGACATTGACGCACTTGAGAAGATGGCTGCATATCTGTCGCATTCGATCGGAGGCATGATTGCGTATAACAGCATGTGTCGTGAACTTGGGTTATCGTTTCAGTCGGTCAAAAGATACCTTAACGCTATGGAGAAAAGCTACATAATAGCGAAGGTTACACCATTTTACAGGAATAGACTAAAGGAGCTTGTAAAGCAGCCGAAAATCTATTTCTTGGATACGGGGCTGAGGAATGCGGTAGCAAACGATTTTAGCATGGGTGCAGAAAGCGCAGGCAAACTATTTGAAAATTATGTATTCACCGAGCTGCTGAAAGCAGGGATGGAGGTCAAGTTCTGGCAATCCAAGGGAAAGGCGGAGGTTGATTTCATAATCCAAATGGGGGGCGAAGTGATACCAATCGAGGTCAAGCTCAAGGTTGTGGGCAGCCATCTTGAGAGGAGCATGCTATCGTTCATAAACTCATACAGGCCTAAGAAAGGCTTCGTTGTATTCAGGGAGGGGCGGCATTCTAAGATAAGGCGGGGGAGGTGCACAATAGAGTTTGTTACCGCTATCGACTTGGTAACAAAACTCACTAAGGAAAAGCAGGCAGTGCAGGACAGGAAGATAAATACAGATGTATTGTGATTTGTCTGCCGCGTCATTGGCTAGAGAGGTTGCGGCGCCCTATCCGCCTTGTGAAGACGTGGTACAGGAGATAGACTATGATAGCGAATACCCCTATGGAGGTCAGCACGTACACCGCGCTGCTCGCCGAAAGGAAGTAATAGCCGAAGGCTAGGAGCACGGCGTCCCATATGGCGGTGCCTATTATGGAATATGAGAAGAACCTCTTGGCGTTCATACGAGCGAAGCCAGCAGGGAAGCTCATGAAGGTCCTTACTACAGGTATGAGCCGGGATATGAACACGGCGGCGGTGCCGTTCCTCGCGAACCATCTGTCGAAATTGTCCAGGGACTCCTGCCTGATGTGGAATAGCCGTAGGTGCTTGTAGACGACCTCCTTGCCCAGGAAGTAGCCTATGTAATAATCTATTGCGAGGCCGCCTATGCTGCCGAACAGAGCAGCGAAGAAGGCGATGTACACGTCAAGCAGCCCCTTCTGGGCGAATAGCCCTGCAAGAGGCAGCACAACCTCGCTCGGCACAGGGAGGGAGGATCCCTCAAGGAGCATCAGCCCGAATATCGCGAGGTATCCGAACTTGGCCATGAGCGCCGATATCGTGGCATAAGATGAGGTGAAGATCGATATCAGCGTGCTGGTTATAGTGAATATCAGGGAATCACAGGCAGAGTATCTCTCAAAGAGATTAAATACTTTGTATTGCCTATCTCTCCACATGGCGGGGATATATTCACCTGAGCAGGAGAAGGAGATTGCGTATTCGCTGCAGAAGCTGCATTATAGCCCGGTAAAGTACAGCTATTTTGGCAAGGGGGTAGCCCGCTGGTTCAACTATGTAGCGAGAGCTAAGGCGCAAACAGGAGCAAAAGAGATCCATGTACTTGAGAACATACTTGTACTGCAGAAGGTCGGCACATTCTTCGATTCGCTGTCTGCATACGGCTACAGGAACTTCAACATCATAGACATAGGCGTCGGGGACGGCTCGCCCGCATACCCGATATTCCAATATCTCCAGTACAGCAAGCCGAGGGCAGGCCTCAGGTACAATGCCATTGACATAAGCCCAGATATGCTGCACGCTGCGTCGAAGAACATAAAGGAGGGCTTCAAGGTGTATGGCGAGCACAACCTCTTCGATATCGAATCCGGCGGCTTTGCGCATATCACAAAAGGGCTGAGGCGCGCCGGATATGGCAACCTTTTCATGTTCCTGGGGTCGACCCTCGGGAACATGGTAGACATGCACCAGGTCATGGTCAACATAAGGAAATCGATGGCAGAGAACGATTATTTCCTTCTCGGGGTGGAGCTTTTCAACCCCAAGGAGCTAGGTAAGGTGATAAGGGAGTACTATGCTGCGCAGGCCGCATTTGACCTGACGTTTACCGCACTCGAGTACTTTGGCGCCAGGAGGATAGACGGCGAATACAGAAGCAGCTTCAACCAGAAGCTAAGCCGGGTGGAGGGATATTTCACACCGGACAAGGACATCAAATTGAAGATTGCAGGCAGGCAGCTAATTCTGAAGAAGGGCGAGAGGATAATGCTCTTCCGCAGCGTGAAGTTCACGCCTGCAAGACTGGTCGGCCTGCTGTCAGAGGCGGGCTACAGGATAGAGATGCTCACGACCTCCTACGAGAACAATTATGCCCTAGTTCTGGCTCAGCCAGTCCTCAGATAGAGGAGATTTACATCTTTACCATCTAGGATAGCCATCCATTTAACTACAGTTATAGAGAAAGCTTTTTAATACTTTCTATATAAAAATACAAAGCATTAAATATCAGGACAATTATTACAGATATTGTGATAATGTGGCAGAAACAGCAGTAAGAGAACGACCAAAAGATAAGATACCTGACGGGGCCAGCGGTGTAGCCGGTATAGGTATGATTTATCTTGGCGGGGTTAGCGGCGCGGGAGCTCGAGTTTGCGATACAAAAATACGAGGAAGAGGCCAAAAGGGCAAATGCGCTGTGATTTTAGTATGATGGTTAATCGGTGATAAAATGATGGCGGAACAAAAAAGAACAATAGACGGAGACCTAGAGCGTACGATAGCGAGTTATAAGAGCTCATTGGCATACTATGCAGGTTCAAAAAACCTAGGCATGCTTGCCAGCACATATGTCGGCCTGGTTAGGGCCCTTGATAAGGCTGGACTTAGGGAGGAAGCTGCAAAGATCTCTTTGGAGGCAATACCAGTAATTAACGCAAAGATTGAGGAGGACTCTGCTGACTCTGCTTATTCGCTTGCAGCTGGGAGGTACAGTGACCTTGGGGATGTATTAAGAGTTGCAGGCAAGCCCGAGGAGGCCAAGGCGGCCAAGCTGAAGGCAGCTGCCATGTATCGAGATAAAGTGCCTAAAGGAGACGCGGGCCACCTAAGCGCCTCGGATGCATTTACATTGTGGCACGCAGCGCAATGCTTCATAGATGCAGGTATGAAAAGTGAGGCGATGCCTTTGACCAAGAGATCAGCGGAGATTTTCTTGAAGGAGGCCACCGAGGAGGAGATGAGTAAAGCCTATAGCCCCGACCTTCAGAGATATGGTAATATGGTGCTCATGTACATAGATTATGCAGTCAAGGTGCTAGTTGACGGCGGCCTAGAATCCGAGGCCGTGCCCATAGCTGAGGATTTCATAGCAAGGTTCAGAGAGAGGGCACAATCACATGTAGGAAATTGCTATTTCGAAAGCGCAAAGGATGATCTTGAGCAGGTTATTCGCGTGGCAGAGATGGTTGGTTTAAGCTATGAAACAAGAAGGGCGGAGGAGGATATCCGTAGACTGGCTGTTGCAAAGGAATTATATGAAAAACAGCAGGATAAGCAGAGGCTATTGAGAAGGGCAACAGAACCTATCGAAAAGCTCTGGCACTCCGTATCAGACCGCATAACGTTGAGGACCGAAGGAAAAAGATAAGACAGGTTAGGTATCCTGGCACGCCTCCCGAGAGGTTGCTGGAAATAACGAACGACCTTGTCTCAAACTTTATTGTTTGGGAGAAGCCACAATGAATGCGAACCTAGCGCTGTTGAGGGCTTTGGTGAGGCGTAAGGGTCTGCCTGCAAGCGCGCTTGAGGTACTCGGGAAGGATATTGACAGCTATTATTCGCACTTGGTGCTAATGGCGATGAAATTTCACCCTAACGCAACTTCGGAGTTAAAAGAGCGAATCAATAGGCACGTTATCTTGAGCTGCAGCTGGCGCGCTTCTGGTTCCTCTCCAGGATCTTGAAGGTTATTATCAGCTTGAAAAGGAGGCGCTGGCTTGTGCGCGGCAGCGCATTGCCGAAAGGTATATAAATGTAGATTAATAACAATATTGTTATTAATATGTAGTTGGTAATCCCATGGACTTCAGGAACGACGCCCAGTACAAGAGAGCCGTGATGGAGGACGCGCTCGTCGACCTTGTCTATAAGGAATTCGGTGCGTTTGTAATGCATGGCGGCACGGCAGTATGGAGGTGCTACGGCGGGAACAGGTTCTCGCGTGATGTGGATTTTTACGCGAACCTGGATCCGCATTCTGAATCCGTGTTGCAGAAAAAGATGCACAAGACCCTAGTAGATGACAGCTACCAAATAACAGAAGAGAAATACAACAACAGTACATTGACTCTGCACATGATAGTAAGAGGCTACGACACAACTGGAAAACTTGACATAACCTTCGCGCATGCGAAGGGCGAGGCGGCCGAATACGCAAGGGTTGATGGCTCCAAGAGAATAATCTACGCGCTGTCCCCGGAACTTATACTAAACGAAAAAATAGCCACATACGCGGACAAATTCAAGCGGGGCACAGCGGAAATCCAAGACATATATGACATGTTGGTGCTCAAGGACAGGATTCTAGATCCGGAGGAGAAAACGTTGAGCGCCCTTTCCAAACTTCTTGATGTTATAGAAAAGAAACCTCCAGGCAATGAAAAAGGGCTAGTAAATTTATTGCTGGGAGGCGCTGCACCGGGATTCGATTACATTGTAAAAACATTAAGAGCTTGGTTGAATGACAATGCCAAATGACTTGCTTCTCAGGTTCAAGAGGTGGCCGACTTTCACGATTGATGACGCATTTCTTTTCTTGAACAAGAAGCACAGGGTCTCAAGGACAGCTGTGCAGGTCACCCTTTCAAGGATGGTAAAGAGCAAAAGGCTCTTCCATGTGACAAAGGGCGTATTCAGCTTATCAGGAAACGCAGCGGTAGCCGGCTTTGCATACACACCATTCTATTATGGTTGCCTCTCGGCGTTAATGATAATGGAACTGATAGACGACCAGGTTAAGATGGAGGTAATGACGACTAGAAATGTCAGGAGGACAAATACGACGGTCTTTGGTGATGTACACATAATTTTGCACCATCTTCCAAGGAAATATTACTTCGGCTTCAGGACGATAGATTATGGAGGGATAGCAGTGCCGGTATCTGTCCGTGAAAAGACACTAATAGACATGTTTTATTATAATGTGAGGGTGTCTGCTAGTGACTATAGCGATTTGCTGAAGAGCATAGACCTGCAAAGGCTACATGAATATCTCGATGCCTACCCAAAAAAGGTTAGAAACAAAGTTTTGAGCTTTGTAAAAGAGTACAGACCTATGGCGATTAGGGGCGAACTTGAAAATCCCTATTAGGATATGGGGGATTTGTGGGTGGACTCCAGGCCTCCCTCCATCTGCAGATAAACTGCTGGCATTGCCTGACGCTCCAGCCGACGCGCTTCTGGTTCCTCTTGAGTATCTTGAAGGTTATCATCAGCTTGAAGAGCCCTCCCTCAAACTAATTAAATACCTTGTGTGTCTCCTTTATGCGGATGCAATGAAGATAATAAAGTTCTATGAGTCCAGCGGGTCGCTGAAGCTGCGTGCGGACAGCATCGAGGACCTCTGGGCGATAGAGCGCGTGGTGTTCGAGGGCGACCTCGTCAAGTCCGAGAGCCTGAGGAAGTTCAAGGGCCACGAGGGCGATTAGGGGGAGATGAAAACCGTTGTAATACGCCTGAGGGTCGAGAAGAGCGAGCTTGACAAGAACGCGGTGAGGCTGCGCTTCATGGGCAAGATAGTCGAAGGCAGGCCTTTAGAGTATGTGAGGCTGAACAGCTACCACACGCTGAACATCGCGCCAGGAGACACGCTTGAGATAACCAAGGCGGAATGGCCGGATTACCTGATCCAGGTTGTCAAGAACGCGGTGAGGGACTCGAGGAAGCCGCGGCTCGGCATAATAACCATAGACGAGGAGAAGGCGATACCGGCTTACCTCTACGGCTATGGACTCTCATTCAAGGACGAGGTGTACAGCCGGCTGAGCAAGAGGATGAGCCAGAAGGAGTTCGCAGAGCAGCAGGCGAAGTACTTCAAGGAGATACTCGAAATAGCAGGAAACATGAGCTCCGACATAATAGTGATAGCCGGGCCGGGCTTTACGAAGGACGACCTGAAGAAATACGCGGAGGAGAAAGGGCTGCTTAAGAAGATGCAAAAGCGGATCATGTTCTTCAAGACAAGCAATGTGGAGAGGTCCGGAGTCTACGAGCTGATAAGGAGCGATGAAGTGGAGAGCCTGCTGGAGGGCGAGCGGGTGCGCCAGGAGTTCAAGCTGATGGCCGAGTTCCTGGAGGGGCTTGCACCAGGCAGGTCGAAGTCGGGCACAGCTGCCGTCAAGGAAGCCGTAGAGAATTACGAGGCAAAGACGGTACTTGTCAACGACTCTGTGCTGGGCGATCCATCGGTAAGGGAACTGCTATCCCTCGCCGAGAGGAACAGGGTCAAGATAGAGATATTCAATGCGGAGGACGAGATAGGTAGGCAGCTGCACTCCTTTAAGGATGTAGGCTGCATGTGAGGCAGAATACGCTTATAGGAAGCTGTTTATATTTTGCCAGATAAATATCTATATGGTGAAACAGTATGGTGAAAACAACTATAAATTTAGATACTGAGGTATACAGGGCGCTAGTGGAGGAGGCTGTGAGGAGGTACGGCACGACGAAGAGGCTTTCGATGATAATAAATGAGAAATTGAGAGCGTCTGGTAGGCATGGCGAGAGCATAGCCGAGGAGACATTTGGGATATGGAATATCAAGGAGACCGGAGCTGAGTACGTCAGAAAGTTAAGGGATGAGGCAGAGGAAAGAGAGAAAAAGCTGGGGCTGTAATGGCGACGTTCGTATTCGACACAACGGTACTGAAGGAGAGAGCATGGCACGAGAATCGCAGATGCAATAATCGCCGCAACATCGATGCTGTCGGATTCTGTGCTGCTCACATCAAATCTCAAGGATTTTGAGAGGATACCTGGGCTCCATGCGAAAGCCCCGTACTGAGGGGCCTGATTGGGAAATTTGCAGCCGGCTGCCTGAAGTTGCACAGAACATTTAAATATGTAGCACCACCCAAGATAATCAACGCAAGGAATGTGGTGTAGATGCAGGGACAAGCGCTGCGGATGTACTTTTCCTATGTTATAGGCAGCGCAAGCTCACAGAAGTGGACCTGCAGTAATACACCGATGTTCCATCTGGACGCGTAAAACATCAGAAAAATAAAACCGGTGTTTTTATGGTCCAAATGGAAGCTACTATTAGGTTAGACTTTGACATTATGCTTAGCAGGCGAGAGCAGCTCGTCATGCTTGAGATAGGGTCGGACAGCATAAGCAGCGCATCCAGCTTCGTGGAATACATGGAGGAGTCGTACAGCATATCGAAGAGCTCGGTATGGTACACGCTCAAGAGGCTGAAGGAGAGGAATCTCATCGACTTCGCGACAAAGGACGAGCCGGGCAAAAGCCTGGCCCTGACCCAGCAGGGGAGGAATTGCCTTGGCGTAGTCGAGCGCAGCAAGATGGACATACTCAGATACTTCACCGTAAGGGAGGTGAGTGAGGCCGTGGGGATGCAGAGGAGGGGTTACTACCAGGGGTAGTTGCAGCGGGGCCGGGGATCCCGGCCCCTTATTTTATAGCGCCTTCTGAGATTAGCATGCTTCTCTTCTTTCTTGCTCCGCCTGGCGCAGAGTAATTGCCGACTGATCCGTCGCTCCTTATAACCCTGTGGCATGGTATCTGCGGCGCAAGAGGGTTGTTCTTCAGGGCCGTACCGACAGCCCTGTACGCTTTTGGACGGCCTATCATTCTCGCAAGCTCCTTGTACGTGACGACCTCGCCTTTGGGTATCCTCATCGTTGCCAAAAGGACCTTTATCTGGAAGTCGGTCATGCCCTTGCGCTTAAGGACGGAGAGCGCGCGGTCCCTGGTCAGAGCCATGATAGAAGCTTGCAATGAAGGATTAATTAATCTTGCTTAGGAAGTTATCTTGGCGATGGATTGGCTGCGAGAGTTAGCGGCAGTGCAGGAAACAGGAGGAACTTGAAGGTATGGCTGAACGGCCGTATCGTAAAGTACAGCGACGCTAAGGTGCCGATACTCACCCATTCGCTGCAGTACGGCAGTGGGATATTCGAGGGGATGCGCGCGTACGAGGCCAGGGGCGGCACCGCGATATTCAGGCTGCAGGACCACATAAGCAGGTTCCAGAGGACTGCGAAGATCTACTCGATGCACATCGGCTACACGGCAAAGGAGCTAATGAAAGCATCGGTGCAGGTCGTGCGTGCGAACCGGCTAACATCCTGCTACATAAGGCCCTTTGCCTTCTACAGCACCGACAGCATAGGCGTCGGCGCGTGGAACGCCCCTACGAGCGTGTACATCGCCGCCTTGCCGTTCGGTGCATACTACGGCGCCGGCAAAGAGAGGGGGATACGCTGCAAGATATCTTCATGGAGAAGGATAAACTCGAGCATACTGCCAGTGGAGGCGAAAGCATCCGGCAACTACATCAACTCCATAATAGCCAACAACGAGGCGAAGGCATCTGGCTTCGACGAGACGATACTGCTGTCGCTTGACGGCTATGTCGCCGAGGGAGCAGCAGAGAACATATTCCTGGTCAAGTACGGGCACCTGATAACGCCGAGCGCGAGCGCAGACATACTTATGGGCGTGACGCGCGATTCTGTAATAAAAATAGCTGAGAGCACAGGCCTGATAGTCGAGGAGCGCGAGGTGCACAAGGAGGAGCTCTACTCCGCTGACGAGGTCTTCTTCTGCGGCACAGCGGCGGAAGTCACCCCTGTAATCAACATAGACGGCATAACGGTAGGCAACGGGAAGCCAGGCCCGATAACCAGGCTGGTCTCCCAGAAGTATACAGAGGTGGTCACCGGGCAGAACAAGGAGTTCGTGGACTGGCTGACCTACGTATAAAACATGATTATCTTTTGTCTTGCGCTGCGGGAGTACCATACGTTTAACGTCGTATGCAGGATCGTCTTTAAAAGCGGGTTATCCAAAGCCGAATTATGACAAAAAGAAGAGATATGGAAAGAAAAGAGAGGGAAGATTGGCTCGCGCTTGAGCGGCGAGAGATCTTGAATGATTTGCATGCGAGTGGACTTGGTTTACATCGCGGTTACCGGCTGCCGGCATCGATGGAAAAAACGGGTATACCAGCGCCATATTCAAAAAGTGAGCATGTAAATCTACTCAGGTCTACGGGGCGAGGTCGCAACTGAGGCCCAGCTTTGCATAGTGCTTGACGAGATGAGAGAGTACAAAACAGGGCTCCTCTGGGCTAGAGCAGCTTCAGCTTCCCTGTGAACTGGTCTATCTCCTCGCTCCTCCATGGCCCTATGCCGAGAGTTGTGGTGGTGCCAGGGGGCAGCTGCGTCAGGCCGGCATCCTCCACAAGCGCGCACGGCACCTTCTTGTACTTGAATGCAGCGAAAAGCTTCCTCAGCGCCTCCTCGTCGTCGACCTTCAGCACTATCTTCTTCTGGCCGGAATTGAGCCATCCGTTTGAAACCTCCTTATCGGTCTTCTGCGCCTCAAGGAAGCTGAGTATGGATGCGTGCGCGATTTGTGCACCGAGCTTCCCTTTTCCCATGTCGAGGTCAGCCCTGACTATTATGACCTGCTTTATCTCATCCTTGTCTGACATAAGAGCCTTTCGGAAACATCCTTTTTATGTTTATTTGTATTTGCTGATCGAGTTCCTGCTCATGCTGAAGAAGTTGGCTTTCTCTGGTCAAGGTACATAAACTCTTTCTAACAAGTACAATTACTTTTGTTTTCTTGCTTAGCTACATGCCTCTTTGTACAATTTATACGAACCACATTACGTTTATCAACGTTAAGCACTTTTTATTTAAAAGGACGTATGTGCAGCTAGTTGTGTTTAAAACTTTAAAGCGATTTTATGGACAAAACTGAATTCGAAGATTACTTGAAAAGGAGAGGAGAGGAAATTAACAGGCATTTGACAGATGCCCTGAAGAAAGAATCATCTGACAAGTATATAGAGAGCCTCCTCGGAAGAAGTGGATATGAGTATGATAATGAAGCGATAAACAAGAGCATCCTTGAACCTGCGTGGCACCTTCTCGGAATGGGAGGCAAGAGATGGAGACCTGTCATGATGTGCCTTGTATTAGAGGCGCTAGGCAAGAAATGCGACGATTACATTGAATTCTGCCTTATACCGGAGGTGGTACACAATGCAACATTGGTGCACGACGACATCGAGGATAATTCATTGACCAGAAGGGGAGCACCGGCGGTACATGTCAAATACGGCCTCGACGTTGGTGTAAACCTTGCGGACTTCCTCTACTATTTCCCGATGGTGGCGCTGATAGATAGCAAAAAATTGTCCAGTGACACAAAGAACAAGGCACTTGCGGTGTACATAAGGGAGATGCTAAGGGTGAGCGTGGGTCAGGCGACGGACATAGCATGGCATGCTGCGCTTGTAGACCCTTACAAGATCACTGAGGGAAAATACCTGCAGATGGTGTACAATAAGAGCGGTGTGCTTGCCAGGATGGCCGCAAAGCTTGGCGGCGTCATAGCCGGAGCGGACGACGAGACGATTGAGGCGTTAGGCAATTTTGGCGGCACGGTAGGGGTTGCCTTCCAGATACAAGACGATATACTTAACGTTTATGAAAGCAATGTCTCGAAGTCGAAAGGCGGAGTTGGAGATGACATAACAGAGGGGAAGATAACGCTTCTCGTAGTTTATACGCTGAGGAAAGCGGATGAAAAGGACAGGAAACGGCTCATCGAGATCCTTGAGATGCACACACAGGACCAGGGATTGATAAAGGAGGCCATATCGATAATTGACAAATACGGCGCGCTAGGTGAATGCATCGCATTGGAGAAGCGCCTCGTCACAGAAGCCTGGAACGGGATTGAGAGCAGGCTCAAGGACTCAGAGGCGAAACAGAGGCTGAACGACCTGACCGAGTTCCTTATCGACAGGCAGAAATGAGTATTGCTACTTAACAGCTACGTAGCGGTTTCTCTTCTCGAATACGCCGACCGATGCATCATTTATCAGGGCGGTCTTTCTAAAACCAACACCCTTCAGCATTCTGAGTATCTTTTTGTCGTCAAAAAAACCGAGCTTTCTGCTATCGAAATATGCTTTTATGCCTTTACTCTTCTCGGCGACCACGTAGTGCTCATCAAGGTTGTAAGTCTCATTTTCCATGCATCTGAAAAACTTTATTCTTGATATTTTGAGCCTGTCGCCATCTTCGTAACTCTTCATGTCGACTCTTTCTATCTCAAAATCTCTCTTTTTCCTGCAGCCATCAATTATCGCTACTCCGCCAGGTTCAAGATGCCCATATATGTGAGCCGTCTGCTCTCTTTATAAGGAATCGGCTACGCTAAATGTCTGCAACAACCACCACAGCGTTACTGTGGCACCACCAACGGTTTAACTTATATTGATTCTTGTTTAGTTAGGTTTAAATGGAAGAAGACTACGTTAATCGTCTATGCCAGCCTGCAGAGCGATAGGTTTTATTCCTTGCCGGAAGAATTGATAGGATGGAATGCTAGATGAGAATTCAAGGAGGATTGCCGAGGGCCTCTTCAGGAGGTACTACGAAAAGGTGAACTTCCAGATAGGCAACGTGAACGAGCGCGAGTTCGGCTTCGGCGACTTCGAGAAGAAGATTGCATACAGGCACTACTCCTTCAAGGACAACGCCGCCCTCAAG
>DAHWIF010000002.1:0-54975 GCA_027345565.1 Microcaldota archaeon | reverse complement strand
AATTATGGTTCCTTCCTTAAGTTTAAGTGCTTTTGCAGCTTCAACTAATGCTGAAGTTTCCCTGTTTTTTACATCGTCGCTAGAAAGTTCATAGCATACTTGTATTAATTTAGTAGATTTCCAGCCAACTATGAAATCAATCTCTTTACCTGATTTCAGTTTTAGATAATAAATGCTGTCTGGTGCCTTTTTCCTTCTTAGCAACTCGACGAATACCGCATTTTCAAGTGCCCTGCCTCTGTCTATATCTGTAAACAATTTTGCTAATCCAATATCAACAATATAACTTTTTACCTGCCTGGCAAAGCGCTTCCTTGGGCTTTTCAAGTACTGTTCTAAGATTTCAGCAAAGAATACTGATTTAGAGTATTCTAAAAAGTTAAGGATTGTAACCCTACTAATCTCAAAACCCATACTATTGAAATAATTCTGGGCCTTTGTTGAACTGAAATACGTTGAATAGTTACCAGCAATTATCTTAAGGAAAATATTTAACGCACCGGTCTCCCTCAAATTATACCTCTTTATTATATCCCTAAAGAATATAGCATCGAAGTACGATGATAAAAGATCCATTTTTCTCGTAGTATCATTTGAAAGTATAACTTCCGGAAAAGAGCCGTATTCAAGAAACTCGTCTAGCATTTTTAGTACGGTGCCTTTCTTTGAAGAAAATTTTATGCTATCGATATCCGCAGTCATCCCTCTTGATTTTAACATCTCGCTAAAGGAGAATGGATAAACAGTATAAGAAAGATTCCTACCTGCAAGCGATGTTGCTATTTCGCTGCTAAGCAGCTCTGATGATGATCCAGTTATTATAATCTTATATTTTTTTGTGTCATACACCTTCCGTATCCATTTATCCCAATTCTTCACGTTCTGAATTTCATCCAAGAACAGGTATATGGTTCCCCTTGTAGGATTGAATATTTGTGAATGTGCAACCAGGAGATCGTCCATATCTGTTGCTTTGATAGCTATTAGGCGCTCATTTTCAAAATTAACATAAATAATATTATCTTTTGTTACATTTCTATTCATTAACTCTTTAATATGCTGAAACATTAAGCTTGTTTTACCCGAACGTCTCACTCCAGCAACGACAATTACTTTATCTGCGTCTAAATCTAGCTTGATCTTCCTTTCTATGATCTTTGGAATGTCCATCTCTCTCCAGAAAGTAAGCACATACTTAAAGTCATCGAGTCTAGACATACTTGTATAGTATACTATACATATTTATATACTTTACGTTTATTATACTGTACGTAAATAAAAAGGCGCTAACACGCAACTTGGCGCTGTACATCTTTTGTGAAGCCCAGTCCGCTAAACATTATTATGAATTTATCTTGCAATTGCATATTGCTGATTGTATGGAAAGCAGAGATCTATTATACAAATATCTTCAAGGTAAAATTTGGCCTTTCAGACAATAAAATATTGGGCGAATTACTGACAAAGGACTATAGAGAACACCAACCTTCAGTAATACGTGGGGTCGAAGAGGTAAAAGAATTCGCCTCTAAACTAAAAAATGCATTTCAGAATCAGCGTTTTAACATACTGGATGAAATACAAGATGCGGATAAGATTGTTTTCCGATATGTATGGTATGGGATTCATACTGGCAGATTCTACGAATGGCAACCAACTAACAAGGGGATTAGTACGCATGGAATCATTATAGCAAAAATCAAAGATGACAAGATAGCTGAAACTTGGGAAGAGTGGGATTTTGCAGGATTTGCCAGGCAATTGGATGCAAACAAAAAGTAAATTTGGACTCGGCGGGAATCGCACCCGCGACTCGCCCTTGCGAAGAGCGTGTTTTACTACTATACTACGAGCCCTCCTTTAGATTATGTGCAAAGGGTTAAATAAACTCCAGCACCAATCTACATGTCATGGCTGGCGAGAAGCCATCTGTGGGGACTGCAAGGACCTACGCTTTTGGCAAAGCGGCTGCTGTCGACGTCCTCGTGGTGGCCGTAATAACGGGGCTTGCGTACTACCTTACGCTCAGCGTCATATCCGCAGGCATAGCCTTCTTCTTCATACTCATCATCGTGCTTGCGCTCTCCTTAAGGGTGCTGAATCAGTGGAACAGGATGGCGGTCTTCCGCCTTGGGAGATATGTCGGGGTCATAGGGCCGGGGCCGTACCTGATAGTGCCGCTGATAGACCGGACACCGGTAAGGCTGGACCTCACGGTGATAAGAACCGCGTTCAAGGCGGAAAGGACACTGACAAAGGACAACGTGCCGGTGGATGTCGATGCGATACTGTTCTGGCAGGTTCGGAATCCGGAAAACGCTGTGCTGAACGTGCAGTCTTACTACGACTCTGTGCTGCTTGCGTCGCAAACAGCGATGCGCGACGTGATAGGCAAAAGCGAGCTTTCTCTGATGCTTTCCGGAAGGGACAAGATCGGGAGGGACATACAGGCGCTTATAGAGGAGCGCGTTACCAGCTGGGGCGTTGAGGCGATATCCGTCGAGATACGCGACGTAGCGATACCTCCAGAACTGCAGAATGCGATGGCGAGGGTTGCTACCTCCGACAGGGAGAAGCAGGCCAGGGTCATCCTTGCCGAGAGCGAGTCTCTTGCTGCAGACAAGATGCTGGAAGCGGCACACAAGTACGAAAAGGACCCGTTCGCCATGCAGCTCCGCGGCTTGAACATGATGTACGAGATAAGCCTTGCGGGGAAGAACGTGATGGTGTTCATTCCCACGGAATCGAAGGGCTTCAGCATGCCACTGCCAATGGGCATTTCAGGTTTGAAGGAGATAATAGAGCAGCGGAAGAAACCCGATGAGGGCGGGCCCGGGAAAAAGGCTGACGAGAGCGGGCAACAGAAGAAGGCGAAGAAGCAGTAATATCTATTTAAGGGTTGTTGCCTTATCATTATTGATTCGGTGGAGCGGCGTAAGCAGGCATTCAGCAAACGTAAACTGGACATGGCAGAGCGGGTGCTGCATAAGGTCCTGGCTGACGTGAAGCCAACGCCCAACGAGATAAAGCTTCTAAACGCGAAGTCGAACGAGCTCATGGGCAGGCTGAAGGAGGTCGCACCAAAGGGCGTAGATATACTGCTTGTGGGCTCTGTGGCGAGGGGCACGCAGATACGCGGAACATCAGACATAGACATATTCCTGCTGTTCCCCAAGACCATGGAGGAGAGGAAGATGGAGGAGGCGGGGGTAAGGATAGCAAAGCAGATGATAAAGAAGGGCGGAGAGCGCTACGAGATAAAATACGCTGAACATCCTTATGTCAGGATGTTCCTGAAAGGCGTGGCCGCCACCGCCGACATAGTCCCTGCGTTCAGGATAAGCAAGGCTGAGGAGATGGGCAGCGCCGTCGACAGGACCCAGCTCCACAACCAGTTCGTAAACACGAGGCTGTCGCAGAAGCAGAGGAACGACGTAAGGCTCCTGAAGACATTCTTTGATGCGCGCAACATATACGGGGCCGAGGCGAAGATAGAGGGTTTTTCTGGGTATCTCTGCGAGCTTCTGGTGTATTATTACGGCTCATTCATCGGTGTCATAGAGAGCCTATCGTCGCTAAGTCTCCCGGAAGCTATAGACATACTCGACAGGGGCAATGAGAGGTGCAACAAGGATGAGATGACGAAAAGGTTCAACAGCGATTTTATAGTGATAGATCCGACGGACCGCAACAGGAATGTGGCTGCGAACGTCTCTATGGAGTCGCTGGCCAAGGCCGCACTGTCGGCGCGCTCTTTCATGGATAACCCTAGTGTCAACACCTTCTACACGAGAGGCTACCAGGAATTGTGGGCAAGGGGCTTGGTAAAGAAACTGGGCAACGATTTCGGCATAGACATAGCGCTGCTGTCATTCAGGCTCCCTGAGATGACTGAGGACATACTCTGGCAGCAGCTCAAGAGGCTGAGGGAGCGGATATCGCAGGAACTGCACCACCTCGGTTTCCCTCCAGTACTATCGCTGCAGGGAATATCAAACAGGGATGCGATGGTCGCATTCCTCATGGAAAACGCTGCAAAAAGGATTGCGGTGGTGCGCGGGCCTAGCGCGCTCATGGGCAGTTCCGCCGAGGCGTTCATGAGATCCCACGGCAAGGCCAACATCACATTCCTGGACCAGGACAGGCTCACCTCGATAGAGAAGCCGAAACATTCCGCACCGTCAGAGGCGCTGCGCGATATAATTTCGCATAACAATATAAAGTTTCCGTCTTATATAAGCAAAAGTAAAACAAGGCTCTACATAAACAGGATACCGGAGCGTTATGCACGGATGCTTCGCGAGGCGCTTGAGGACAAGATTGTGCACTAGCGATGTGGTAAGATGGTGACATACCCGATAGTTGAGAGGAAGTATTCCATAACGGAGAAGATAGACGAGACTCCCGAAGTGCTAATAATAGGGATGAAGCCGGATGACGGGCAGCCGAACGCGTTCGATCCTGGGATGTTCATGATGCTTTCTGGGGTGGACAAGCAGACCGGCGAGAAGCATGTTGGTAGGGCGCTATCCATCGCTTCCGACCCTTCATCCGTGAACATGGAGTTCTTCGTTATAAAGAACCCGACGCACGGCGAGCACATAGGAAGGTCGCACTTTAATGATATCGAGCCAGGCGACCCGTTCCTGGTGAAGGGCCCGAACGGCCAGTTCAGGTTCGACCCAAACAAGGACAAGAAGGTCTTGTTCATCGCAGGCGGCACAGGCCTGGCGCCGTTCATGTCGATGCTAAGGCACATGAAAATAATTAACGCAACAACGGACGTGATAATGCTGTACAGCGTGAAGTTCCCGACAGAGATAATAAAGAAGGATGAATTGGACGCACTGCAGCAGCAGCTGAAGCTCAAGATGACAGTGACGGTAACCAGACCTATAGAGGGTGACGGCTGGACAGGTCAGACTGGGCACGTGGACGCGCCGATGGTCCAGAAGTACACACCGGACTTTGCAGAGAGGATGTGCTACATATGCGGGCCACTCGCTTTCGTGAAGGCTGTGAAGGATTCGCTGGCTTCATTGGGCATTCCGCCCCAAAGAATAAGCGCGGATGTTTGGGGTTGAGCTTCTTAAGCCTAGCAGCATTGCTGATCTATTTTGCTTGCGTGAGACTTTCGGTACCGGCATGTCACACCCTCACACCGTTTATATCTTATTAAGCCGCTCGTAGATCTCCTCCATGTTCAGCTTCGTCGTAAGGAGGGGTATCTTCTCTATCTGCGCGATCTTTATCGCGAGCTTGTCTATGGTCGTTATGCCGTGGAGCACCACCAGCTTCGGCTTTATCGGCGCGACCCTTATCACCACCATGGGCGACCTTCCGGTCGATACGTGGTCGAAGAGGAACGCCCTCTCGAGCGTAGAGCCGAACAGTTTTGGGTACTCCGATGGAGACATCTCGAGTATCACCTTGAGGCTGTCAACTGACGTGTACCCGAAGAGCCTCACCGAGTCCAGGTAGCTCGGGTTGACTATTATCTTGCCGTCTATGACGCGGTTGAAGTCTATGCCGCTTATCGGCGCTGCGAAATCATGGACTGTGTAGAACTTCTCCTCGGTCCTCTTCGGAGACAGCTTCTCAAGCCCCTGTACCACAGTGCTTCCCTTCTCCTCATCTATCGAGAACAACGCGTCCACGAACCTCTTTATCACGCCCACTCCGGGGCTCATCCTACGGTTACTCTCATAGTCGCTTATCGTTGAAGTGGATATCTTGATTTGCTTTGCAAGCTCTACCTGCGTTACGCCGAAGAGCTCTCGCCATTTCTTCATTGCGCTGCCTGGGCTCTCCGACAGCGCAATCTCGCCCGCTATTTTCTCCCTGAGTTCGTCCATGGTCATTCGGCCTTTGTCTGCATGCTCTTCTTGCCCTTTCTCTGGGACTTCTTTTTAATGTTCTTATAAAGCTGGTCTATCTGCTCCTCTGTCATGTCGCTTTTCTGCACAGCCTGCTGCGCAGGCGATGGCGCTCCGGGAGCGACCGGCTGCTTCTTCACAAGCCCGTATATCACGAGAGCTATGCCCGCGATGAGCAGTACGAAGAAACTCGCGCCTGCGGCAAGCACCCCGATTGCTGACGCTGCCTGCGAACTTGAAAGAGACGAAGATGTTGACTCGTACAACACGGAGGCTTTCACGCCGTTTGCGCTTGACGCGCTTCCGTTGGTGTTGTCAATGACAGCGTAATAGGTCCCTGTCACGTTATCCAGCGATGTGCTGTTTGTCTCGTAGAACGGAGTCGTGTTGTCTATAGATGCGGAATACGGAACCGTGGCGGACTTCGTGCCTAAATATCCATAGACCAGTCCTGCACTTTCAAGCGACAGCGCGGATTTGTACCCTGAAGGCGAGTTAGTTGGATACATTGAGCTGCTCCATCTGAGGAAGCCTGTGCTATTGAATACATAGAAATTCACAGGCGCATCGCTGATCATCGCGATTATAGCTGGCTGGCGCGTTAGCTGGACCTGCTCGTATGAGAATGCGGCTGGGCCGATAGTGACATTCTTCTGCGTGAATAGGTTGTTCACTGTGGACTTGAGCATGCTGCCAGCAAGCACAAGCATGGCGAATGCAACCACAAGTAGTATTATCCCTATATAGATAAACTTCTTTTTCATCTAACCCCCAAGACGTATACCGCTAAAGGTATTTAGAACCTTATATGTTGCAAACATATTAAATATCATTCAGTCAATTATCTCTAGTGTTTATATGGCGATGGCATCTCCAGTTGGGAACGAGAGGGTAGCGACTGGAATCGATGGGCTTGACATCCTGCTCTATGGCGGCATCCCTGCAGGCAACCAGGTTATCATAGCTGGAGGGCCTGGCGCAGGAAAGACGCTGCTCTCCCTTGAGATCCTTTACAACAACGCGAAAAAAGGGGTTCCCGGAGCTTTTGTATCGCTCGAAGAGCAGGAGAACGTGGTGATCCAGAACTTCAAGCGCGCATTTCCAGACCTTTCCGACATAGATGATCTCGTGGCTAATAACTCGCTGACGATAGGAGGCGAGGAGGTTACTCCGAAAGTCGACGTGGGGAGCGACTCGGAGTCATACTCATTCGGGAATGTGGTATCAAGCATTGAAAGCATAATAAGGTCGAACAACGCGAAATGCGTAGCGATAGACTCGCTATCGCTGATAAAGCTGATGTTCGACAACAAGGCGCTCTACAGGAAGTACATGCTAATGCTCTCTTTGAACCTCAGGAAGCTCGGGGTGAACAGCTTCCTTACTATAGAGCTGCCGTACTCCGATAGGGACTCGCTCGAGTTCAGCCCGGAATTCTTCATATTCGACGGCACGATAGTGATGTATCAGGGGATTGAGGAGAACAAGAGGACGTTCAACCTAGAGGTAATCAAGATGCGCGGCTCGAACCACAGCCTCTCGTTCTCGCCGTACGAGATAACAAACAAGGGCTTCAAAGTCTTTTCGATAAGCGATATGTGAAAATTGGGTGCTTGCATGTGGCCCTTCAATAAGAGCTGGACTGCCCAGCCAAAAAACGTCAAGATAGAGATGACGCAGAGGGAACGCCTTATAATCCTGGCTGTGATAGCCATTGCGCTTGTGATCATAGCCGTAGTGGTGCTCGTTGCCGCTTCGGCAGGCACACCGCTGAGCAGGTGCAGCAGGATAATAGTCTCGCAGCAGAGGTCCGCTTGCCTGCTCGGGCTCGCGAACGCGACAGGGAACGTATCGATATGCAGCTACCTGCACGGCTCGCAGTCTGAAGAGTGCGTATCCGGGATAGCGCTCGCTTCCGGCAACCCGAGCCTTTGCAGCAGCCTGTCTTACAACGGATCGTTCTATGCGCAATGCGTAATATCTACGGGGATGTCATCCCACACTGCATCGTACTGCCTGTCGTTATCCGAACCCTACCTCTCAAGCTGCGTTTACACTATCGCCGAGGCAAGCAACTTCAGCAGCGTCTCGGAGTGCGGCTACATAACTAATTCCAGCCTGAGGGGCGAGTGCGACGCGAAGAGCTATTATGAGGAGGCACTGAAATCCAGGAATGCAAGCTATTGCGCAGACCTGCCGTCTGCGCTCAACTCCACTCTCGTATCGTACATGGCGGGAGCAAGCGCACGCGTGATTGGGGTGAGCAACGCTTCGGCAACGCTGCCATACCTGAACGCTACGACGCCGATGCAGTACTGCTACTACAACGTCGCGCTGCTCGGCCGCAACAGCGCGATCTGCAGCTTGGCCGGCTCTAAGCTCAGCGCGCAGTGCAATGCCACGCTATCCACCAGCAGCAGCTATACTACAGGTGCATCAAACGCAATAACGCTGCAGAACGTGACGGCCCTGTGCAGCGATGCGCCTGCGTCTGTGCAAAGCCTATGTTCGGATTCCCTCTACTCATACATAGCGGTAAAGCAAAGGAATGTATCGGTATGCGGCCTCATATCATCTGGTATCTACCAATCAGCATGCTACACTTCATTGGCTAGGACGTACAACGACAGCTCGTACTGCAGCTACATACAGAACTCAACCCTGATGTCCGACTGCCTTATACCAGGAAACACGACAACGTAGTTGCTTTTTGATGCAGAATTATAGAGGAATCGTAACGTCGGTTAAGAGGTCTACAGACCCGCGGGACAGCCTGTACACGATAGTCTCAACAAAGGCCATTTCGGCCAAGAGCGCATTGCTGATGGAGGTAAACGATATTGTGGA
Source organism: Microcaldota archaeon (assembly GCA_027345565.1). Classification (GTDB taxonomy): domain Archaea; phylum Micrarchaeota; class Micrarchaeia; order Micrarchaeales; family Micrarchaeaceae; genus JAJZAB01. Next base: position 46,252 of record DAHWIF010000002.1, on the reverse strand, counting down.
CGTGGTGCTCGAGGATCGCACGATAACCTCTGTTGAAGTTGTCGGGAAGGCGTCAAGCGACGACTCCGAAAAGACGCTGGGCAGGCTTGTGGATGAGCTGGGGATAGGGCACAACGCGAATAAGGTTGCAGGGAAGTATAAAGAAAGGGATTACGGCGGTGCTCTGTATAGGATGGCCGGGGCGCTTGAGGGGGCGGCGCTCTCGCTGGCTAGCGCGTATCTGTCAGGCGCCCCAATCATAGTAAGGTTCCACCACGATGGTGACGGATCGAGCGGCGCCGTTTCACTTTACAGGGCGCTCTTGCGCATCTCTGAGAAGCTTTTTGTGGGGCAGCGCGGCGTATCGTGGGTTATGCACAGGGGGGTGGATTATGATAGGGAATCCTTCTACGCAGATACGCTGGAGCTGAAAAATTATGAGAGCTCGTTCAGGCCGGTCATACTGATAAGCGACTTCGGCACAGCGCCGGGCAGCGTGCAGCAGCTTGGAGAGGCATCAGGCAAGGCCACAGTGATAATGCTCGACCACCATCCGCCATACGCGTCGTTCCCGAAGGACTCTGTCCTGTACATAAACCCATGGGACTACGGATCGGACACAAACTTCACAGCCGGCCTATTGACATCATTTTTCGCAGAGACTTTGTGCGACGTCGGCACAGATGACATGAAGAGCGCGTCGCTCATAAGCGATTTCAGCGCTTTCGCAGACAGATCCGACGATAACGCCATGAGGATGGCGGTGATACTCGACTACCTAACAAATGTGGCCGGGAGGTCGGATTCGAGCATATCGCGGTTGACACCCGCATATATAGAGTCTGTGCTGTCCAATAAGGAGAAGTCTGACGAGATATTCTACACCGCGTCAAATACGATGAACGAGATGCTTGACCTAGGAGTGAAAAGTGTAAAACCATACAGGTGTAAAGACGGAATAACGGCATTCGTGCTCGAGTTCGAGGCGCTGCCGAAAAGCGATACCGGGTACCCACTGCCTGGCAGGTACAGCTCAAGGCTCCAGGAGAGGCTAGAGTCAATAAACGGGGAGCGCACCATTACGCTGATGCATTATGGGGGCTACATAACACTGCGCATATCGAAAGCCATATCGAAGGAGGTGGGCATACTCAAGATGATAGACGAGATTGCCAAATCGTCGGATTACGAGGTTTCTGGAGGAGGGCACAATGAGGCTGCGAGCATACGCGTGGACAAGTCGCATATCAAAGGCGTTGTCAACACCGTGCTAAGGAAGATAGGTGCTAGCCTCTGATCGCAATGATGGCCTTGACTTCCTTTTCGGTCATATCGAACCTGCTTGCAAAAAAATCGTAGACCGGCTCATCGCCATCTCGCTGCGCCGCCAGCTTGGCCGACTCGGATAGCAGCGGGAGTATGCTCGATTTTATCTCGTTGATGCTCATGTGCACCTTTTTCTGCAGCTTCTTAGCCAACTCTGTCTGCAATCCCCTTGATTCCTTCGTGCCGCTGAGCGACGATATGACCTTTGGAAATGAATATCTCCTTCTGCTGTCAGGGTAGCTGCTCTTCGACAGCGCGACGCCGCTGGACATCATCACGTTCATGTAGCGCCAGTACGTATAGTACTGGCTCCTTGATGCCCTCGAATGAAAGCTGGTCGCCATCGCGAGCATTCTGTACGCGTCGTGCAGGTCCTCCTTTTGCAGGTACCTGTGCGGCAGGTTCTCATCTATCCATTTAATCAGCATCTCGTTGTCCACGTCTGAGGACGCCATCGCCTTTAGCGGCACGGCCATCGTATTAGATTGGAATATCTTGTCGAGCACTGAGAAGATGTCAGACTTCCTATCGCGCATTCCTATCGATTCCAGCATCTCGTCATTAGACCCTACCATGACTATCATGTCGTTCAGCGCGCTCCTGGCATCTCCGGCCGCCCTGCGAGCTATGCCATCTATCACATTTGGACTTATGTCTGCCCCTATCTTATTGGCCGCGTTGCTGAGCACTGCCGCAACCTCGTCGTTGCGCAGCCTCTTGAACCACACGTTGTCGGTCTTTCCCCTTAGGAATGCTATCTTCCTGTCCCACATGTCATTGGCTATCAGTATTATCGGGCTCTTCGACTCGCCTATCAGCTTGTTTATCGCGCCTGCGGCGCCATTGTCATGCTTGCCAGACAGCTCATCTACCTCATCGAGGAGCAGCAGGTTTGTCCTGCCGAACAGGCTCCTTGTGTTCGACGATACATACAGCATCCTCACTATCGATTCGGCATCGCGGTAGTCGCTTGCGCTCATCTCCACAACATTCCAACCGTGCTCTGCTGCGAGCATGTGGGCAGTCGCCGTCTTGCCAGTGCCTGAAGGCCCGTATATCAGGATGGGCTTGCGTCGTACCCCCCTATCGACGTCCGATGCGAACCTCTCAAGATAGGCTATCTGCTCGGAGTTGCCGACTATGCAATTTATGCTGTCGACGTAGGTCGAATCAAAATCAGGCATGAAAGATTACCTTTATAACTTTATGTCTTGTATTTTTATAATTGTATGTGCGTAAAGGGCAGGCTGGCATGCCGGTCCCAACTATGTGATTAAAATGGCGAAGAAGAGCAAGTGCGGTAGCGGCGTCCCACTGCACATAGCCATAATACCGGATGGCAACAGGAGGTGGGCCAGGACAAACAGGCTGAACCTGGCGAAGGGCTACGGCGCAGGCATAAACAAGATAATAGACGTCTGCATGTGTGCGAAGAGGCAAGGGGTGAAAACCGTATCAGTTTGGGCGCTATCCACAGAGAACGTGAAGCAGAGGAGCAGTGGCGAGCTGAGCCTACTTTATAGGCTGTACACGAAAGCTGCAAACGACAGCAGTATACTGAAGCTGCTGCAGGAGAACCGAGCCAATGTAAGGATAATAGGCAATCTATCCCTGCTGCCGACCAAGCTGAGGGAGGCGCTGAAGAGGGTGGAGAGGAAGACTAAGATGTACAAAGACCTTTCGATAAACCTGCTTGTGAGCTACAGCGGCAGGGACGACATAGAATATGCGGTAAAGAGCGTGGCAGCAAGCGGCGCAAGGGCGAATGCAGATTCGATACGCTCAAACCTTATGACGGCAAATGTGCCGGACGTAGACCTTATAATAAGGACGTCAGGTGAGCGCAGGCTCTCAGGCCTCCTGCCATGGCAATCCAACTACTCGGAGCTTTACTTCGCAAGAAAGAACTGGCCCGATTTCGGGAAGGGCGACCTGAAGAGGGCGATAGAGACATTCAAAAAGAGACAAAGGAGGTTCGGCAGGTAAGCAAGCCGTGTTTTGATGGTTGAAAAGAACGTATCTAGGTATTCTGACATATTCTCAAAAAGGCTGCCGGGCACTGCTCCGCTCTTCGGGGCCCTCGTGCTTCTGAGCCTAGTGGTCGGGTGGACCTCTGTTGCGCTGCTGCACTACAGGCTGTTGATCAGGGGCATACTGCCGACCATATTGCTGAACGGCACGCTTGCGGGCAGCATAGCGATACTGCTCCCCACAGTGCTTACCGTGGTGGTTATAAAGGCCGTCCATACGCGCGTACGGGTTAAGCATGTTCTTTTCATAGCGCTGGTCGGCGCAGTGTCGTACGCGGTCTTTTTCCTGCTCGGCAGCGTGCTCCACATAGTGTTCGGGCCGCCTGCGGCGACCATAGCCGTGATAGTCGGCGATGCAAGCATATTCGGCTGGTGGTTCTTCATTAACAAGGTGGTCCTTGGGTTCAAGAGGAGGGCTGTGCTGTTCGCCGTGGCGCAGCCTACCCTGAACATAATACTTTTCGTCGTCGCGAGCAGGTTCATCTTCGCGCTCGACAGGCCGCTAAGCATACTCCTGCTCAAGCTCTACGCTGGCATTTTCATATTCGTGATAGTCAGCTACCTGCTCCTCTACATGTTCGACAGGCCATTGAAGAAGAACCTTGGCATGGGGGGCATAGACGTGTTCTCCAGCATGCTGCAGAACTGGCTTTTCAACATAAACATAGCCCCTCCGTTCAGCACAAAGCTGGGCATAAGGCCTGATGTTGAGACGGATACCCTGCTGGTCAAAAGCGGCAAACGGATAAAAGCTCTCTTCTTCATACCGGAGATACACTACGGCCCCGCTGGCAGCCTCGGCGCAAGCAACTTCCCGCACATACTTGAGAGGCACGTCAAGGTTAGATACAAAACGAACGCGTTCATAATGCACCCGGCTGTGACAGCGGATAGGAACCCGATATCATCTAGGCAGATAGGCGCGGTAAGGGCTGCGTTGGATGAAGGAGCAGAATCGGCGTCGCCGCTTCGGAATGGCATGAGCTACTCGGAGGGGCGCTCTGGCAGCTCGGCGGTGACGAAGCTCTCTTTCGGCGGCTGGTCCATGGTGACGTTCACGAGGGCGCCGCGCGTAACCGAAGACATAGCTTATGACGCGGCAACGCTGTTCAGGAAGACGCTGAACAGCAGGTTCGGCGAATCGGTGATCATAGACGCACACAATTCCAGATACGAGAGCGCGCCGAAGAAGGAACTCGATGGCGTCAGGTTCGATTCTGCAGCCATGAAGGATTACATAAGGGCGATAGCCTCGGTGAAGGAGCTTCACAGCTCGCGGTCCAATACCATAGGGATAGGCAGCATTGACCTGTACTCTGAGCTTGGAGGGCCGAAGGACCTAGGCGGGGGCTGCATGATGGTCGCGGTATTCCAGTTCGGCAGGTTCAAGTACGCCATGCTTCACTTCAACTCCAACAATATGCTTCCATCCCTCAGGAACGAGATAATCACGCACATTAGGAGGAAGCACGGGATAAAGGCCGAGGTATACACGACAGACACCCACTCGGTTAACTCGATAGAGTACACTGCAGAGAATGTGCTGGGCAGGTACACGAAGTTCAAGGCGCTCGCGCCGCTCATAGACAAGGCGGTTGTAGCTGCACTCAGGGACCTCGGCCCCGTAAAGCTGTACCACAAGAGGGTCATAATGAGGAAGTTCGCGGTATGGGGGCCGGAAGTCGGTGACATGATGCTCGACATTACAAAAGCTGTCATAGACAGGGCTAGAGTGCTGAGCCCGATAATAATCATATCGGGATTTATAGTTGCGGCCGCGGTGATAGCGGCGATCTGACTGCAGGGAATAAATAAAAGCTTTGCATTCCAGGGTATCTCGGTTCTATGAAGCTTTCCGCAAAGGTGGTGCCGATAGACAAGGCAGGCGCCAGCATAGGCAAGAACATCACGATAAGAGGATGGATCCACAGGAAGAGAAGCAGCGGCGGAAAGATTTTCACCGTAATCAGAGATGTGAGCGGGGTGGTGCAGTGCGTCATAGACAAGAGCAAGATAAGCGACAAAGAGTGGGACGCGATAGATTCGGCTTATCTGGAGTCTAGCGTCATCATAAAAGGCGTGCCGCACAAGGACGAACGCGCTCCAGGAGGCGTGGAGCTTAGCGTAGAAGGATTGACCGTGGTGCACAGCGGGGAGCAGTTCCCTATAACGGAATACCAGAGCCCAGAGTTCCTGCTTGACGTGAGGCACCTCTGGTTGAGGAGCCAGAGGATGATAAACTCGATGAGGGCTAGGGCTTACATATTCAATTGCGCAAGAAGGTTCCTTGACAGGAAGGGTTTCTATGAGATAACACCGCCGCTTCTTACCGTGTCTGGCGGCGAAACCGGCGCGGACCTTTTCGAGGTGCAGTACTTCGACCAGAAGGTTTACCTTACAGAGTCGTCACAGCTTTACTCGGAGGCGATGATATATGCGCTCGAGAAGGTCTATTCGTTTGCGCCCTCATACAGGGCAGAGAAGTCGAGAACCACGAAGCACCTTGCCGAATACTGGCACCTTGAGCCAGAGATGGCATACTTCAACAACGCGAAGAGCATGCGGCTCCAGGAGCAGCTGATAAGCTACATCGCCACGAGCCTCGCGAAGAATCATGAGGATATATTGGACTTCTTTGGCGTGAAGAAGGATGACCTGATGAAGATAAGGCCGCCATTCAAGAGGATAACCTATGAAAAGGCGATCGAACTGCTGAACCAGAAGGGGTCCCCGAAGAAGTGGGGCGACGACTTCGGCGTTGAGGAGGAGAGGCTGCTAACTGAGGACGAGGAGAAACCAATCTTCGTATACAACTGGCCGAAGGAGATAAAGGCGTTCTACATGCCGGTCAATAAGGATGGGAGGACAGTTGCATGCGCTGACATGCTCGCACCTAGGGGGCACGGTGAGATAATTGGAGGGAGCGAAAGGATCTGGAAGCTTGAGGAGCTGACAGAACGGATGAAGGAGTTCGGGCTTAAAATGGATAACTACAACTGGTATATAGACCTGAGGAGGTACGGCTCTGTGCCGCATGCCGGGTTCGGCGTTGGTATGGAGCGCGTAATAAAGTGGATGCTAAACCTCGATCACATACGCGATGCGATACCGTTCCCAAGGATGATGAATAGGACGAAGCCGTAATCAAAGCTGAAATGCTAAGGTGTTATCCTTTTCCTGTCTCTAGGGAAGAGCGCCGCTTCCCTTATGTTGCTTGAATCAGTGATGCACATCACGAACCGCTCTAGTCCTATGCTCCAGCCGGCGTGCGGCGGAGCCCCGCACCTGAACGCATTTATATAGAACTCGAAGTCCTTCGCATCCATCCCTTTTCTTGAGAGAGATTTCAGCAGCAGGTCAGGCAGATGTATCCTTTTCGCGCCGCTCGATATCTCGAATCCTTTATAGATAAGGTCGAAGCTTTCGGTCAGCTCAGGGTTCCCTTCCTTTGGCATTGAGTAAAAAGCGCGGACAGACGCAGGGTAGTCCTTCACTATTACAGCATCGCCAAATACTTCGCTGATTCCCTTCTCGTGCTCCTTTGAGAAATCGTGGCCGAACTCTATCTCATAGCCTTTCGACTTGAGCTTCTTTATCGCATCGGTGTATGTGACGGTCGTAACCTTCGGTATGCCAAGCTTAATCCCTAGCGACTCCAGCTCCGCGGAGTTGTTCTCCTTAACAGCCTTTAGCATCGCGGTAAACGAGTCGGTGAGGTATTTTATCGCTCCATCAGCGTCAACGAACGCCAGCTCTACGTCCATCTGCGTTATCTCGGTAAGGTGATACACCGTGTTGGACTTTTCTGCACGGAAAACGGGCACGACCATGAACACCTTGTCAAGCCCGCCTATTATGGCTAGCTGCTTGTACAGCTGCGGTGACTGCGCAAGGTAAGCGGGCCTTTCGAAATACTCCACCTTGAAGAGGTCCGCGCCGCCTTCGCTCGCCTCCGATATTATCGTTGGTGTCCTTATCTGGACGAATCCCTTTGATGCGAAAAAGGAATCGAAGGTATTGAGCACTGTGGACTCTATCTTGAATATCGAGGATGTGTGAGCCCTCCTTAAGTCTATATACCTGTAGTTCAATCGCACATCTATATCAGCCGGTACTTTGCCGGTGACCTCGAACGGTATCTGCGTGGTGAGCGGATTGAGGTTTTCCACCTCTTTGGGCACTATTTCGAAACCCTTCTTGGCCTCCTTGTTGGCTTTGACAATCCCCTTGACAAGCAGGACGCTCTCTTTAGGCACAGACATCGCCTTGATTATCGCGTCTGCGACCTCTGCTTTCTTCCCGACAACCTGGACTATGCCGGTGCTGTCACGAAGCAGCAGGAACGTTATCTTTGCCGTATCCCTTATCTCGTGGGCCCACCCCGCCAAGACGACCTCCTTGCCGTCCATCTGGACGCCGAGCTCAGATACATAATGGGTTCTTTTCATCGCAACCGCTAGCCTATCGCTCAAAATGTATTAATAGATATGCTGTTTGGCGAATCGTGGGCTACGCCTACCGGAACAGCTCGAGGCCGAGGCTTCCAACTATCTGCGTTGCTGCTCTCATGTTGGTATCCTCGTTGCCATGTTCGTTTACCGGCGTTTCCATTATGAACGACCCGCTGTGGAAGTGCCTGTTCCTGAAAAGCTCCGTGAATCCGGCCTTTCCTATGCTGCCTTGGCCTATGTGCCAGTGCCTGTCTAGGCCGCTGCCAAGCCCATATCTCGCATCGTTCAGGTGGACAAGCGAGAGCCTCTTGAACCCTATAAGGTCATCGAATTCATCGCACACCTTCTCTATGCTCTCCTTCGTGCGCAGGTCGTAGCCTGCTGCGAATGCGTGGCAGGTGTCTAGGCAGACACCTACACTCTTGCTATCGAACTCATCCGTCACTTTGCCTATCTCTTCGAACCTCGATCCGACGCTGTTCCGATACCCGGATGAGTTCTCCAGCAGCACTTTCACTCCCGGCGCCTTGTCGACCGCGCTGCTTACCGTCCTGATTAGCATCTTCCTGCCATGCTCCTCTCCTTTGCCTAGGTGTGACCCCATGTGCACCACTATGCAATCTATTCCAAGCTGCGCACAGCTTCGCATGTTACCGATAAGCATCTCAAGGCTTTTCTTCAGTATCTCTCCGCTTGATGAGGAAGGGTTACACAGGTACGGCACGTGTGCGAACGGGATGGAACCTGACCGCTTTACGATTTTTCTGAACTGATCGGCATCATCATCTGCTATCGCGCGGTGCTCCCACGCCCTGGGGTTGCTGGTAAATATCTGGAATGCCCCGTAGCGGTGCTCCTCTGCGGCCGAAGCTGAGTTATGCACGCCTCCAGCGACAGAGAGGTGGAAGCCCAATCTTATCAATTTATCAGTCCAATTTTGATGCAAAAATCAATAAGACTGCCGCTAATCAAACATTTTGCGCTGCTTTAAAAAGCTTGCCGCGAAATGCATTTCCACTGTTGGGTGTTGAATTGGTAAGGCGTGCCTTCAGTCTTTACGATATAGAGCAATTCCTGAAGGAGGAGGGTGCCGAGCGTGTGAGCGAAAACGCGGTAATCACACTGGAGAAGGAGCTTGAGGATACGCTCGTGGAACTCGTAAACGAGGCGAAGGTGTACGCCAATTACGCTGGCAGGCAAAATACTATAACGAATTCTGACGTGGACTTTGTCGCGAAATCAGTAGGCAGGGTCGCCATCGTATCAAAAAGCAGCGCAACGAGCCACAGGAAAGCGAGGAGGAGGCTAAGCACATATGAGAGATACAGGGGCTTCCCTCTCAAGGTCAGAGCACAGCAAGCGCCTTGAGGCCAAGCGCAAGCACCACGAACGCCGCTTCTATGATCCACATGTAGAGCGATACCTCCCACTCCCTGCATCTCTTCATGTTCATTATGAGGTGGCACCAGCTGTAGATTCTCTTTCCGTACGGCGGCTGCATTGTGCCGTCGGGCTTGAGCTTCCCCAGATCTGTCACGTTGAATTTCCTGGAGGCATGCAGCAGGAACTCTATTATGAAAGGTATCGATATTATGACCCCGAATGCCTCCATGTTGCCCAATATCATAGACGCAACTATTCCGGTCCCTGCGAAATAGGCGAAGCTATCGCCAGGCACCATCCTCGCCGGATAAAGGTTAAACACAAGCATGACTATCAGAACAGCGAGCAGCAACGCTGAGAGCAGGAGTCCGATGTAAGTGCCGAAGAACAGGCTGTATACGACCATGCCGAATACGAGCACGGTGCCGGTGCCGGTGAGTATGCCATCGAAGCCGCCCAGCAGGTTGAAGGCGTTTGCCGCAAATATTACAGCGAGGGGTATTATCACCAACGGATAGAATATACCGAAGTTGACGAATCCTATGAACGGTATCTCGACAGTGGAGACGCCTGCGTTGATGGCCATCAGCGGTATCGCTCCCATGAATGTCAGCAGCGGCTTGTACCACTGCTTCAGCCCCTTCCTTGTGTCCATCATCCCGGTGCTTTCGGTGAGGCTGCGCTTGACGTTTATGTCATCGAGCAGCCCTACAATCGATATAAGCATGACAGCGAGCAATGTAGCAAGCAGGTATTCGAGGGAGGCAACCGGTATGTAAAGCGCGAAGCTTGCGCCGAACACATACACAAGTGCACCTATCACGAATCCTATTGCAGCGGCAAGGCCGACGCCCGACGGCAGGGTGGGCTTGCCCTTCTTGTTGTGGTCCGGCGTAGTCACACCTGATTCGTACATGTAGCCCATGAGGAACCGCGTAGCTGCGAGCGCTACCAGGAACGCGACTATTGCAGGTACGATTATCGTTAGATAGGTATGAACCATGGGCCCACTAAGCAAGTAATAAGAAACTAATAATTGATAGCTATTAAAGCTTATTGTCGCCCTTGTAGTATAACTTGGATAGAACACGGGCTTGCGGAGCCTGTGATCCGGGTTCAAATCCCGGCAAGGGCGTTCTTCTTTGGGAAGGCCTTACCTATAGGAATGAATACCCTCACGGCCAGGTTTTTTACTGACTGTGGTGTTAGAAAGAAGGTGGCAGGGCGTTCCAGAAGCCACTTGTCATTATGCAGGCCGCATCCATGCGATGCCATGCCATACCGCAGCATATAATAGCACATGCGTAGGATTTATCTTCCGAAAAAGGTCGCTACGATGCAGAATAAGAAAAGCTACGGCCCGTCTGACATATGGATAAACAAAAGCCTGGAGCTTCCGTCATATCCCTTTACGAAGGTTTTCAAGGGCTTTAACAAAGTGGAGGCCGTCAGGAGACTATTTGGGAAAAACACCAATCGGGTGCTATCAAGGCTTAGGGTTCTCCTCTACTCAAGCAGATGGGGAGGGTACCTTTGGATTGACGACAAAAAAGGGGCGCTGGTCGTCAACCTCCATTACCTAAAAACAGGGAGAAAGAGGGACGTATACCTGGATGTGATACACGAACTGGTCCACATAAAGCAGCGCATGGACGGCAGGAAGCTGTTTGACGAGACGTATGAGTATGTGGACCGTCCAACCGAGATAGAGGCGTACAAAGAAGCCGTAAAGGAAGCCAAGAGGATAGGTATGAGCAGAAAGGAGACGGTAGAATATTTAAAGGTGGAATGGGTGAATAATAGCGACTTCAAGCGTCTTCTGAGTGCTGTGGATTTGAATGGAAAAGATAAATGATTACTTGTGGGAAATCCCAAAGGAAGGGGACATGGCGGTCCCAGTCAGGGTATATGCAAACCATGCGTTGATAGAGAACATGAAGAGGGATAGGACGCTGATGCAGGCGACAAACGCCGCTCGGCTTCCCTCTATAACGAAGAACATGCTTGTTATGCCGGACGGCCACGAGGGATACGGCTCTCCGATAGGCGGCGTTGCAGCATTTGATGCAAACACCGGCATCATATCACCGGGCTTTGTCGGTTTCGACATAAATTGTGGCATACGCGTGATAAAAACCAACCTTACTGAGAAGGAAATCCGCCCCGTACTCGGCAATCTTATGGATGCGATGTTCAGGAATGTGCCTAGCGGCGTGGGCAGCGAGAGCAAGCTAGGTTTCACGCAGAAAGACCTTGAGAGGATAGCAGCAGATGGCGTAAGATACATACTCGAAAAGGGATACGGCTTTGCAGATGACGCGGAAAGGACTGAGGAGGGCGGCTGCATTGAAGGCGCAATGACAGACAAAGTGAGCGAGCTCGCAAAGCAGCGTGGTATAAAGCAGTTGGGCACCCTTGGAGCGGGCAACCACTTCGCCGAGGTGCAGAAGGTCGCAGAGATAAAGGATGAGAGGATAGCGAAGGCTTTCGGCCTCTTCAAAGGCCAGGTGGTCGTGATGCTGCACAGCGGGTCAAGAGGGTACGGCCACCAGGTGTGCAGTGACTACCTTAGGACACTGGCGGATTACCAGAAAAGGAATAATATTGTAATGCCGGACCCCGAGCTCGCATACGCGCACGTTGGGGCGAAGGAAGCTGCGGATTACCTCGGTGCCATGAGAGCAGCGGTGAACTTCGCTTTCGTTAACAGGCAGATAATGATGCATTTCATAAGGAAGAGCTTTGCCGATACCTTCAAGAAAAGCGCCGATGCGCTTGGCATGGATCTGCTTTACGACCTCTCACACAATATAGCGAAGCTTGAAGAGCACGACGTTGATGGGAGACGTATGAAGCTCTACGTGCACAGGAAGGGTGCGACAAGGGCTTTCGGTCCAGACAGGAAGGAGATAACACGCATATATAGGGATTATGGCCAGCCTGTGCTCATACCAGGCAGCATGGGCACAGCAAGCTACGTGCTGGCTGGTAGAGAGGAGAGCATGAGAGAGACATTCGGGTCATCGTGCCACGGGGCGGGGAGAGTGATGTCAAGGCACCAGGCCCTGCGCGAGATACCTTCATCTAAAACGTTTAGCGCAATGAAGAGCAAGAATATAGAGATAAGGGTAAGGAGCAGGAAGCTCGTGAGCGAAGAGGCCGAATGGGCGTACAAGAACGTCGATGACGTCGTCGCGACGATAGAGAGCGCAAAAATATCGAACATCGTCGCGAAGATGGTCCCCATTGGAGTCACAAAGGGATGATGCCGCTGGTTCAGTGACGTTTTTATATATTAGCACACAAACACTTATCGGATTTATCCTACTTAAACGGTGAAACGGATGGTAACAGCAAACCCAGAGTATGCAATCGCCGCGGCTATTGCGATAGCGGGCGGATTGATTGGCACAGGAATGGCACAGCAAGGGATAGGAGCCGCCGGAATGGGTATAATAGCAGAGAGGCCGGAGAAGTTCGGCCAGGTGCTGTTCTTCTTCGTAATACCTGAGACGCTGTGGATAATCGGATTCGTCCTTGGTCTCATACTGCTATTGCAGATACTCTGATAGTAAGGAAGCAGGTTAGCATGGGACTTGACGAGATTATTGGAAAGATAGAGAGCGACACGGAGGCGAAGGTACGCCTTATAATGGAAGGGGCAAAGACCGAAGCCGATAAGATAACAGGAGACGCGAAGGCGAAAGCGCTGGATAGGCTCTCACAGGCGCGGGCAAAGGCAGCCGCGGATTCCAAGGTTATAATGACAAGGGAGAGCAGCAAGGCTGCAACAGAGGCAGCGCAGATGTATCAGGAGCGGCTAAATGATCAAGTAGTTAAGTCTATAGAATCAATAAAGGCGGCATTTCCAGAGTATACAAAAAGCGAGGAATATACAAAGCTGCTGCAGAAGCTCGCATCCAAGGCTGCCAGCGAGCTTGGAGATAACTGCACCATATATGTGAGGAGGGAAGACGTAGGAAAGATAAAGCCTGCCGGGTTCACGATATCGGAATTGTCAGACGGATCTACCGGTGGCCTGCGCGCGGTGTCTGGGGATGGTCTGAAATACGTCGACTACACGCTTGGCGCGCTACTGTCAAGCATCAGCGATGCGGTTGCAGTGGAGGTAATGAAGCTTATAAAATGATTTCATGGATTCTACATACACGGGGGCTTATGGGAGGCTCAAGGGCCTCAGGCAGGAATTCCTTTCTCCGGGCTTCATAAGCCAGCTGGAGCAGAAGGACATCGATGAGTTTGTGAAGGCGCTCAGCGCAACCGGATATAGGAAGGAGATAGACGAGCTCTCTGCGCTCTACAAGGAGCCGGACCTGCTTGAGGTTGTGATAAACGCGCACATGATGAGGATGAGCAGGAATTCGGCATTCGCGATACCACCTTTGGCGCGCAACATAGTCGCCGCTTTCATAGGCAGGTATGACATAGAGAACATAAAGACCATACTCTCTTCGAAGAAGCTGGGCTACAGCGTGGAGCAGACGGAGGCGTTCCTCACCGTGCAGCGCAACATACCGGTAGGCGTGTTCGCAGGGCTGATAAGCAGGGAGGAGTATACCAACATAGTGGCGCAGAAGGATGTAGAGGGCGTGGTCAACTACCTAGTCAGGTTAGGATACGGAACGCCGTTGCTCAAGCATCTTGACGAGGCCCGCAGGGGTGACATATCCAACATGCTCATGGCGCTTGACCTCTACTACTACACAAGGTTGCTCGACGCATTCAGGTTCTACGTCGGCAACGAAGGCATCCTGCTAAGTTTCATAAAGGGCCTGATAGACATAAAGAATATAATGACGGTAATAAAAGACATAGAGCTTGGCGGCAAAGACGTCAAAAGCTTCATAATAAAGGGTGGTGACATGCAGGAGCCGAGATTGGTAGAGATGTCGCAGAGGAAGGTCGAGGCTCTCGCGCAGTACATGCCATTCAAGATCGACGATGCGTTCGAGCTCTACAAAAACGACCAGTTCGCCAGCTACTTCGAGGCGGCGCTGAGGAGGGAGCTCTACAAAAAGTACCTGAAGCTCTTCAACGAGTCTGGCATATCCGCAGCCCAGATAGTGGGATTCATGCTTAGGAGCGAAATCGAGAGGGATGAGCTAAGGGGGATATGGATGGGCAAGTATTACAAAGTAAGCAAGGAAAGGATAGAGCACATGAGGATACTCAAATATGTGGTATGATGGATTTCGAGAGGATTGCGGTAGTGGGAGAGCGCGAACTTGCGCTCGGCTTTAAGCTCATTGGCATCCAAGATGTCTTTATGAGCTCGGGCAGCGCAGCAGTCGCAAAGTTCACAGAGCTCCTCAACGCAAAGCAGTACAATCTCGTGCTGGTGTCGGAAAGCCTTAGGGAGCAGATGGACAGCAGCGTACTGAGGACGGCGGAGACGTCGCTGAAACCTATTGTCATATTCATTCCGGTGCCAGGGAGCGGCGCTGCCCAGGAATCGGTCGAAACGTTAGCGAAAAGGATACTCGGCGTCGACATCAAATCTTTGAAGGGTGCTTAGATGGGAGACAAAGGAAGGATATTCAGGATCTCTGGGCCGGTAGTGACGGCGGAGAACCTTAAAGACCCGAAGATGTACAACGTGGTCAAGGTGGGGGAAGAGGAGCTTGTGGGCGAGATAATAAGGCTCAACTCCGGCAGGGCGACCATCCAGGTATACGAGGACACCTCGGGGCTCAAGCCGGGCGCTCCAGTAGAGGATACAGGCTCTCAACTATCGGTAAGCCTGGGCCCTGGACTTATCGGGTCAATATACGATGGAATCCAAAGGCCGCTAGACAAGATAAGGATAAAAAGCGGCGACTTTATTGGGAGAGGCGTCAATGTTGACTCGTTGGATCCAAAGAAGAAATGGGAATTCATCCCAACAAAGAAAGCCGGAGATAAAGTTAAACCTGGCGACATAATGGGTGAGGTGAAGGAAACCGGTTTGGTCACCCATAGGGTACTTGTACCAAATGGAATTTCTGGGAAGATAACGCACATTTCAGACGGAAAATATAGCGTAACTGAGAGCATTGCTTCGGTTAGCGATGGAGGTTCTTCTTTCGATATCTCACTGATGCAGAAGTGGCCAGTCAGGGTAGCGCGACCGGTGATAGATAAGCTGCCGCCGGATGTGCCATTGATAACCGGCCAAAGGATAATCGATACTCTTTTCCCAGTGGCAAAGGGAGGTACTGCTGCTGTTCCTGGGCCGTTCGGAAGTGGCAAGTGCGTGGACAAGGACACTCTGCTGATGATGGGAAATGGAAGAATAGTGAGTATTGAGGAGGTGTACAGGGAGGGCAGAGCAAAGGGCAAACTTGTATATAAGAATGATAACGAGGAGCTATACGATGTGTCGGGCCTGGGAAACCCCAGTGCGTTATCTCTTAACGGAAATAAATTTGACATACGTGAGCCAAAACACGTCTATCGCGGCAAAACCGACTCCACAATAAAAGTGCTCACAAAATCCGGTAAGAAGGTGGAGGTCACGCCGATTCATAGACTCTTCACCCTATCTGATTGCACGATTGTTGAGAAGGAAGCCGGAACGATACAAAAGGGGGATTATCTTGCATGCCCGCGAAAGGTAAGTTTGGAACTTTCGGACCAGAAAATACGCTTAATTTCGCTTTTGCATTCCAAAAAGCTTTTCAGCGCAGATGAAAATCTAAACGCGAGGTTCAGGGTGCTACTGAAATCGGCAATAAAGAAAGGGAGAATCCCGTCAAAATTCAACCAGTACCTAAGAATCAGGAGACAAGTGCCATTGGAGCTCATCCATATGATTTTTGGAGAGTCCTCGCCGGACCCAGATACAATAATCTCTTACCACGGCAAGAGGATAAAGGTGCCAAGAATCATGAGTCCGGAACTGGCCGAATATCTTGGCTACATTATAGCTGATGGAAACCTGAAAAACGGGAGCTACTCGATAAGGTTCTACAACACATCAAAAGAGATACTGGACAGATATGCATATCTTGCCAGGAGCCTGTTCAGCGTTGATCCATATATATACAGGCACCCTAAGACGCACACATCGATGGTTGCACAAATTGATTGCAAAGCATTATTTGATTTCCTTGTCTCGCTTGGTATCCCGTATAAGGGCAAGGCAGGCAACGCCAGCATACCAGAGCTGCTTCTGAAGTCCAGCGATGCGTCTCTTACCGCCTTCATAGGGTCATACATAGCATGCGATGGAAGCGTGGATGTCAACGGCGGCAGGGTAGAGATAACATCAAAAAGCCGCAAAATTATAGAGCAGTTCAGCTTCGTGCTTCTGCGCCTTGGCTTGGTGTCATCAATCGGTAAAACCAGAAAAGACGGGACATCAAGGATATCTGTAAAGGTTGGGGGTGTAAAAGAGGCGCATAAATTGGGTGCGGCTATCCGCGGAGCAAAATCCGCACGTTTCCTAAAAATCGTAGAAAGTCAAAAAACAAGGTACTCTAACAATGATGCGATACCAGTCCCTGGCGCGCTTAAGAGCATTCTTAAGATGAGAGGAATCCAAAACAGACTGATGCGGACCGGCGTGTATACTGAGCGCTACCTGAAGGACAACAGCAGGATATGCATTACTACCCTGGCCAAGATTATTGAAAGGCTATCTCGCTGGATGGAGGTGCCTGAAGAACTGCTGTCGCTGCGCGAATTCTCTGGAAGTTTATTCTTTGACGAGGTCAAGGCGATCGAGCAGTCGAACATGCCAAAAGACGTATTCGACGTAGAGATACCCGAACTCCACAATTTTGTAGGCGGGCACGGCCCGTTATTGCTGCATAATACAGTTATACAGCATCAGCTAGCCAAATGGTCAGACGCAGAGGTCATAGTATACATAGGTTGTGGAGAGAGGTCAAATGAGATGGCTGAAATACTGACCACTTTCCCGCAGTTAAAGGATCCAAAAAGCGGGTTGCCGCTTATGGATAGGACAATCCTAATCGCTAATACGTCAAACATGCCTGTTGCTGCTAGGGAATCAAGCATATACACTGGAATAACACTGGCAGAGTACTACAGGGATATGGGATACAATGTCGCGCTAATGGCAGACAGCACATCGAGATGGGCCGAAGCCCTGAGGGAGATATCCGGAAGGCTGGAGGAGATGCCTGGAGAGGAGGGATATCCCGCCTATCTTGGGAGGAAGGTGGCTGAGTTCTATGAACGCGCAGGCAGGGTGCATGTGCTCAACGGCGCTGTCGGATCGGTTACCGCTATTGGGGCGGTTTCACCTCCTGGAGGGGATACATCCGAGCCGGTGTCCCAGAATACGCTCAGGGTAACTAGAGTGTTCTGGGCGCTAGACGCGTCGCTCGCTAACAGGAGACATTTCCCGTCGATAAACTGGCTCAACAGCTATTCGCTGTACATCGACGACCTTGCTAAGTGGTACGACGCGAACATAGACAAGGAGTGGAACGAAATGCGCTCCGCTACCATGGCGATACTGCAGAAGGAGGCGGAGATAAACGAGGTGGTCCAGCTGGTTGGGTACGATGCGCTGCCGGAGAAGGAGAAGGAGGTGCTCGACATAGCGAAGGTGATACGGGAGGACTACCTGCAGCAGAGCGCATACGATGAGGTAGATACGTACAGCTCGACGAAGAAGCAGCACCTCATGCTCAAGTCAATCCTGCTGCTTGATGCTGCGGAAAAGAGCGCGATAGAGAGGGGCGTGACCGTCGATCAACTGCAGCAGACAGATGCGAAACAGAAGCTCGCCAGGATGAAGTTCATGAAGGAGGAGGGCATCCTGGGCTACTTCGATGAACTCAAGAGAGCGATAGGCGGCATAGCGGCGATGGAGTCAAAAGCCAAGAAGGGATAAGATGAGTGATGTATTCTACAAGACAGTGAAGCAGATAACAAGCGTTCTGCTGTTCGTTGATGGAGTTAGGGACGCTGCGTACGGCGAGCTGGTCGACATATCGCTCGACAACGGAAAAAGCGTAACCGGCCAGGTGCTGGACAGCAGGGACGGGTTGGCGATAGTGCAGTCGTTCGGTGAGACGCAGGGAATGAACCTTGAGGGCACAAAGGCTAGGTTCCGTGGCGAAACAGCAAAGCTTTCCGTCAGTACAGACATGCTCGGCAGGATATTCGACGGTACAGGCAGGCCTAGAGACGGCGGTCCTCCGATATACAGCAACGAGCAGGTCGACATAAATGGGGAGGCCATAAACCCGACTGCGAGAGAGGAGCCGTCGGAGTTCATCCAGACAGGTATATCAACGATAGACTGCATGAATACATTGGTAAGGGGGCAGAAGCTGCCGATATTTTCCGGGTCGGGGCTTCCGCACAACAAGATTGCGGCTCAGATAGCGAGGCAGGCCAAGATACTCGGGGCTGGGGAGGAGTTCTCCGTGGTGTTTGGCGGGATCGGGATAAATAGCGAGGAGGCGAACTTCTTCAGGAGGGAGCTGGAAGAGACCGGCGCGCTCGGCAGGTCCGTGATCTTCCTGAACCTCTCCTCAGAGCCATCCATGGAAAGGATAATATTGCCGAGGCTCGCTCTCACAACTGCAGAGTTCCTTGCGTACAAGCAGGACATGCACGTGCTCGTTATACTCACCGACATGACGAACTACGCAGAATCGCTCAGGGAGGTATCGGCTGCGCGCGAAGAGGTCCCTGGAAGAAGGGGCTACCCGGGTTACATGTACACAGACCTGTCGACGATATACGAGAGGGCTGGAAAGATAAACAACAGGAAGGGGTCGATAACACAGATCCCGATATTGACAATGCCTGGTGACGACATAACGCACCCGATTCCAGACCTGACGGGCTACATAACCGAGGGGCAGGTGGTCCTCAGCAGGGACCTGCACAGGCGCGGCATCTATCCGAACATAGACGTGCTGGTTTCCCTGTCAAGACTTATGAATCAGGGCATAGGCAAGGGCCGGACGAGGGAGGACCACAGAGGAGTGTCAGATCAGCTCTATTCGGCATACGCTTCTGGCAAGGACCTCAGGAGCCTCACCGAGATAGTGGGCGAGGAGGCGCTGAGCGAGAGCGACAAGAGATCGCTCAGGTTCGCCGACCTGTTCGAGAATAAATTCGTAAACCAAGGTTACTACGAGGACAGGAGCATCGAGCAGAGCCTCGACCTCGGCTGGGATCTCTTCAGCAACCTGGATAAAAGGGAGATAAAGCGCGTGAAGGATGAGTTCATCGCGAAGTACGGCAAATGGAAGGATTAGATGGCGATAGGGATAATAAAGACAACAAGGATCGAGCTGATAAGGACAAAGGCGAGGGTAAAGGTAGCCACGAAGGGGCTGTCGCTGCTGAAGATGAAAAGGGCGAGCCTCGTCCTGGAGTTCTTCAGCCTCGCCAGGCAGATAGAGCTGCTCAGGGCTAACCTCGGCAGCAGCGTGCAGACAGCGATGGACAGCACAAAGATAGCTGACATACAGACCGGCAGGATTAATGTTGAGAGGATAGCCGCGGAGCAGGCGACAATGCTCGTCGGCGTGAACGCAAGGAACGTGATGGGCGTCAGGATACCGAATCTGAGCATAGAATCAGGAACGCAGTTCAGCCTCGGCTACGAGCTTATATCGGTGCCGACCGCCGTAGAGGATGCGCGGAAAAGCTACAGATCGCTGTTCAGCCTTCTGATAGAGATAGCAGAGAAGGAGAATTCGCTCAGGAAGCTGCTATACGAGATAGAGAAGCTAAACAGGAGGGCGAATGCAATAGAGAACGTCGTGATACCTGGCATGCAGGCAAGGATATCGTATATAAGGCAGAGGCTGGAGGACCTTGAGAGAGACCAGGTAGTCTCGCTGAAGTTCATAAAGAGGAAGATGGATGGCTGATAATAGGAAATTGAAAGAGTTCAGGGCCATATGGACGCTCTTCATGGTGGCGAACATAGCGCTGGCTATAGCGCTAATCGCGCTGATATTCGTGGTGTTCTTATGAAGAGCGACCTTGAGGCACTCGAAAAGATAAAAAAAGCGGAAGAGAGCGCAGCCAAGAGGGTCGAGCGCGCTGAGAAGGAGTCAAAAAGTCTTGTAGAGAAAGCAAACGACGAGGCGAAGCACATAACCGAAGAGGCAGAGGTCGAGGCGCAGAAGTCATACGAAGATGAGATCGAGCGCGCCCGCACTGCTGCGCAAGAAGAGCATGGGAGGGTACTTGACGAAGCGAAGTCGAAAACCGGCGGAATAAAGGGCGTGGACAGCAAAACCGCTTATGGAATCTTCAGAAAGCTGATTATGAAAAGGTTCGGCGTGAGGTAATGCTGAAACCATCCAGGATGACGAAAATAAGGCTCGTAATATCTAGGGAGTTCTACAGCGAGGTGCTGTCTGCGCTCCACGACCTTGGCGTCATGCAGATAGACGTCGCAGGAGATGAGGCGATGAAGCTCATCGGAGGCGGCGAGGTCGCGAGCTACAAGGAGATATCAGACATGGCGCAGAGGTTCAGGGGCCTGAGTAGCCTGCTATATCCCATACATGATGACAAGAAGCTCGTCTTCGAGAGCATGCAACAGCTATTCCATGAATGCGAATCAGTCAAGATAGACGGCAGGGTGAGCGCGATAAAGAGAGAGCTCGACGCAATAGCCGCGCAGATGAAGGAATGTGACACCGAACTGAAGCTGGCGGCCAAGCTGAAAGGATTCGGAAGGGACCTGAGCGTGCTGCATTCGAGCAACATAAGGTCATTTGTAGCGACCGGAAAGGAGCTTAGGCAGCTTTGCGCTGCGGTGAAACGCGAGATACCCGACTCTTTCGTAGTGGAGCTAGATGGATCCGTTATTGTCAGCATCAGCAAAGCCATTGAGAAGGACTTCGGATTACTTGCAGAGAGGTACAATGTAGAACTCGAGGCTGTGCCGGAGCTGCACGGCAAGGTGGATGCACTGGCTGAAAGCGCGAAGGGCAGGCTCACACGCCTGAATGCGAGAAGGAAAGCACATGAAGATGAGCTGCGCGTGATATCTGAGAGATGGTACCCGCTGGTGAGCGCGATAAGGGAACAGCTCGACATAGAGATGGAGAAGCAGGAGATAACAAACAGGATAGGCGTCGGAAAGGACGTGGTAGTAATGGAGGGGTGGGCCAGGCACTCAGACGTGCACAGGATAAGAAGAGCTGCGGATAGGATGTCTGGCGGGCACTTCATGCTTGAGAGTATAAAGACAAAGGAATTGCCTCCCACGCAGCTGGACAACCCGGCGATCACCAGGTTCTTCGAGTTCTTCATACGCTTCTATTCGCTGCCGAGGAGCGATGAGATAGACCCGACAATGATATTCGTTGTCGTCTTCCCGATATTCTTCGGATTCATGGTGGGAGATTTCGGATACGGGCTGGTGATGCTGCTTGGCTCGCTCTGGCTCATCCACAGGCTCAAGCATCCGGTGAAGAGTAGCAGGCTGCCGAGGCCGCTGACCAGGTTCGTCACGATGATAGTCGGTCCTGACGGGCTTATGACCATAGCGAAGGCGATAATACCCGGTTCGGTTATCGCGATGGTGCTGGGCGTGCTGTTCAACGAATACCTGGGATTCCAGCTGCCGTATACCGCACCGTTCAACGTGCTTGTCGGGCTGCCAACGCTGCTTGTGATAGCCGGCTACATGGGTGTGGCGATGGTCGAGTTCGGATTCATACTGGGGTTCATAAACAAGGTGGCGCACCACGAGAAAAAGCACGCGATAGCAAAGCTGGGCTGGTTCTTCGCCGCGCTTGGTGTTGTGATATTCGGGTTGTCTGTGCTCCACAAGGCGCCGTTGGGGATATCTAACCCGCTGGTAATCGCGGCGTACGCAATGCTGGTCGGCGGAATCGCTACGGTCTTGTACGGCGAGGGCTTCGGCTCGCTGATGGAGCTTCCATCGATAGTGAGCCATATACTCTCTTATGTCAGGCTTGTCGGCATATTGCTAACTTCGGTCATACTCGCTGGTATAATAGACCTCATATTCCTGCACGGAGTGACGCATTCGCTGCTCCTTGCCATAGTTGGCATAATCATACTTGTCGTTGGCCAGGTATTCAACCTTATAATAGCGCTTTTCGAAGCGGGCATACAAGGCGCAAGGCTCATCTACGTGGAGTTCTTCTCGAAATTCTACACCGGCAATGGGATCCCCTTCAGGCCATTCAAGAGCTCCAGGAAGAGGACATTGAGCAGGTTCAGACTTGAATGACTATTTCTTGACCTTCAACAGCACGCTGCCAGTGATAGTGTGCGACAGCCCTGACGCAATATCCGTATAATTCATGATCAGGTAGCCTCGGTAGACCGAGCCTATCGCCCCGCTGAAGGCCGATGCTCCCGCATAACACTGTACAGAGTTGAAGGTGTAGCTGCTTCCTGCAAATATGCTAACCTGCGGGCTCTCCTGCTGCATGTTTGCGGTTGTCACGTTAGTGTTGCAGCCTATGGCGGTTACATTTATCTGCGATGATGTACCCTGCTCCATGCTAAGGCTAAGCGACCCTGATGAAGTCAGCACCGTTCCGGTACAGGTAAAGCCGATCGGCATCGTGCAGGTATCGCTTATAAGCGCGCTGGAGTTGAACACGCCAAGGAAATAAAGCGCGGCGAGCACTATCGCTACTACCAGTATCATCCACCCGTAGGTAATCATGTACTCCAGTGCGGATTGTGCTTTTACGTTTCCCATCCAATCGCATTCAGTGCAGCGTAGCAACTATCCCGTCTATTATGCCATTGACACCTATTCCTCCGGTAGCTCTCGCCACTATCCTGTGGCTGAGCACAGGCCTCGCCAGGTACTTAACATCATCTGTCGTTATGCTGTCCCTTCCGTCTATCAGCGCCTTCGCCTTTGCGCACTTCATGAAGCTTATCTCCGCCCTGGGGCTCCCGCCCATTACGGTGTGTATCTCTGTCCTTGTCGCATCGACGAGCCTAGTTATGTATTTCTCAACGTCATCAGGCATCTTTATCCCGTTCACCATCGACTGCATCTGGAGCACGTCGTCCTTGCTAAGCACCCTCTTAACAATTACCTTGTCCTCCCTCTCCTTCAGGCGCAGCATCTCCTCCTCCTCATCCATGCTCGGATATGTCACCTCTATCCTCATGAGGAACCTGTCTGCAAGCACCTTGGGCAGCGGCGACGTGCCCTCTATGTTGAGGGGGTTCTGCGTCGCCAGGGCCATGAACGGCTTCTCGAGCGGCACGGTAGTGTCAGATACCGTCACCTGCCTCTCCTCCAGCGCCTCGAGGAGCGCTGTGGTCGTCTTCGGCGGAGCCCTGTTGAGCTCGTCTACGAGCAGTATGTTGTTGAATATCGGTCCTTTCTTCAGCGCTATGTTCTTGTTCTCGTCAATGTAAGTGAACCCGATTATGTCCTTTATCTCAAGGTCGGGCATCCCCTGGATCCTGCCGAAGCTCGCGTCTATCGTATCGGCAATCGTCTTGGTCATCGTCGTCTTGGCCACTCCCGGCACGCCCTCAAGCAGGATGTGGCCATTCGCAATCAGAGCGGTGAAGATTAGTTTTATCGTATCCTCCTTGCCGGCTATATGCTTTTTCACCTCATCGTATACGGCGTTATAGGCGGCTTTTGGATCCATGGACAAACCTTTTTATACCCAATCAACGGAATGATTATTATCTTGTAGGTATCGGTATCAATTACTAAATACTTAGTGCTGTGGTGGGTATGATAGGCAAAGAGTCGAAGAACACAGGACACGTTTCTCTCAACGAGGCGCTTGAGATACTTGAGGCGCGGAAGAAGGAGCGCGAGCTTACCTATGAGCAGCAGATAGCCCTGGAGCATGCGTCGAAATTCGCTACCTCAAAGAGCTCGGAGCAGAAGACGAGGAAGGCGCTGGAGGAGCTCGGCACACTATCGCAGCGGACAGTGCTTGCTATACTGAACACGATGCCGAAGAGCGAGACGCTTCTCAAGCAGATACTCGTCGGAGAGAAGAAAGCCTTCACGGACGCAGAGATAAAGAAGATTATGTCTATAGTGAATCCGAAGTAGGTTTGAATGGTAGGGGTAATGCCAATATGCAAGAGGAAAGACGTGAGGAGTACGCATACGTGCTTGACTTCATGTCTACTGGGAAGTCCTTTTCTACAAGGTCCGAACCGATAGCGCAGCTTATCGGGGAGGAGTGGTTCACCCTCTTGGAGGTTACGCCAAAGCCTGGCGTAACCATGTCGCTCGGCGAGAGGGTCTATATAGGCAGAGAAGAGCGCGACAAGGTTGCGCTTATAAAGGCGAGGATATCGTACGGGGACCTTACACAGACGGCTAAGAACGGCCTGCAGAAGGTCATATTGCAGATAATGGACGCTAACGAGAAGAGATTCGTAGATGTGTTCAACAACGCCGGGCCGCTGAACATAAGGCAGCATTCGCTCGAGCTGCTTCCTGGTGTAGGGAAGAAGCATCTCGCAGCGATACTCAAGGCAAGGGAGGAGAAGAGGTTCGAGAGCTTCGACGACATAAACAAGCGCGTGTCTCTGCTGCAGGAGCCGAGGAAGCTGATAATAGAACGCATAATGCTGGAGCTGCAGGGCAACGAGCGCTTCTACATGTTCACGAAGCCATATGTGAAGAGAGAGGGCAGGTACTAGGCCTTATCAAGATGCAGCGACGGCACTATGAGCGTGCGTTCTGCATTCATTATCCTGACCTTCACCACATAAGCGGATCCCCTTTTTTCCACCACAGTGCCGGTCCTACCCTTATACCTTGGATGGGGTATGTTGTGCATGCCGCCCTTCGGCACTATGTACACCTTATCGCCTATTGAGAACTGCTTTATTATTGCGTTCGTATTTAGCGTCGACGGCTTGTGATGCCTTGCCAGATGCCTCGTTTTTCCTACAAGGAGTCCCTGAGACCTTTTTGACATAAACTCACATCTAGGCTCATTTGCCGTGAATGTATTTATACCTTTAGATAGAACTTATCCTGCATTACATGACCGGACATGCCCCAAAAAGACCAGTTGTACTCAAACCCACCTATACTATAGTCAACATAGTGGCGAACACTGCGCTCAATACCGACTTGGACTTATACGGGCTCGCAAAACTCTCGAGGGACGTCGACTACGAGCCGGAGCAGTTCCCAGGCGCCATACTCAAGGTGCATGACCCAAAAGCCGCCCTGCTCCTCTTCAAGAACGGCAAGATCATATGCACAGGGGCGAGGACAACGGCAGATGTCAGGAAAGCGATAAACCACGCAATTGACCTAATAAAGAGATACAAGAACGGCGCAAGGGGCAGGTAGCCTTTTATAGAATATGCGGTTAACTACGTCATTTATCTAAATAAATGGTACAATCCGTAAGATTTAAATATACTACTGAGCGAATACACTACATCTTGTTTCAGACAATACATTATGCGTATTCTGCAACAACCCTATTCTCATCCACCCGTGGCGTATGCATTGCATACGCCCGACCATTAACCGTTGAGCGCGAGCTCAATCCACTAAACAAATTGACCTATTTCTGCGCAAAAACAAGATATCCAGTATGCCATACCCCTTTTGTCGACGGCCTCACACCCTGCGCCCTGACCAGGATATCGCGCACTATTGTCTCTACCGTAAGTATGTTGCAAAACTTCAGCTTCTCGAGCGTCTCTACGAACTTCCTCACCTGCTCGGTGTGGGGCAGGTAGCCGACTACATGGCCGCCAGCCTTTAGAGCCTTCTTTGCATTCCTTAGAGCTTTGTCTGAATCGGGCATGTCGAGCGTTACGAGGTCTACGTCGCTCTCGTCTATGCCTTTCGTCACGTCACCCTTCTTTATTGTAAGGTTGCCAAGCCCCTCAATCTCCTTGTTCCTTTCGGCTATTCTGAGGAACTCATCGCGGTTATCGTATGTGGTCACCGCCTTTGCTATTCTTGCAAGGGCTATCGCGAGCCAGCCGCTGCCGGTGCCAGCGTCTACGCACGTGCTCTCCTTGCCTATGCCGGTATATGCTATTATCATGCCTATATCCTTCGGTAGGATCACCTGCGGGCCGCGCTTAAGCCTTTTGAAGTGCTGCGGCACAAGCACATCGTTAGATTCCTTCATCTTTTTTCACCGTCGTTCCCTTTGCACGTTTTGCCACGCGCTTTACCGTTTTCTTCTGCTTCTTCGGCTTTGCCTCCTTCTCGGCGTGTATCACCTCTACCTTCTTTGGCTCACCGAAAGGCGACCAGTCTTTCTTTGTTATGCACTGCGGGTCTAGATCCATCTCGAACGGA
The DNA here is from genome assembly GCA_027345565.1 of Microcaldota archaeon. Taxonomy (GTDB): domain Archaea; phylum Micrarchaeota; class Micrarchaeia; order Micrarchaeales; family Micrarchaeaceae; genus JAJZAB01. The sequence goes on along the minus strand of DAHWIF010000002.1, from coordinate 19,814 downwards.
CGCCTGCCCTTCCTTATCACCTTTATTATAGGAGTATGGCAGTGCTCGCACGTCCTTCCTGTTGGTTGTATCAGCGAGTTCTGCGGCAGCGAGTACGTGTTTGTACATTTTGGGTAATTGGCGCAGGCGGCGAACGTCTTTCCGGCCCTCGACCTTCTTATAACAAGGTCGCCGCCATCCTTCGGGCATTTGCCCAGTATCATGCTCTGGTACTGCGCCTTCTTCATCTCGGCAGCTATCTTGTCCTTGTGCTCGTCGAAGCTCTTAAGAGCTTGGAGGAGCATCTCCTTGCCCTCATCCAACACTTCCGATTCGGTCTTCTTGCCGGCAGCTATGCTCTCCATGTCCTCCTCGAGCCTCCTTGTCGTCGTCTCGTCGACTATCATCCTGGCGCTCTTCTCCAGGGCTTCATACACGCTCATGCCGAACTTTGTGACCGTTATGCTGGTGCCCTCCAAGTAGCCGCGCTTGAACAGAGTATCTATTATGGCGGCGCGTGTTGCTTTCGTACCGAGGTTTCTCTTCTCAAGCTCGGATATCAGCGTCGCTTTAGAGTACCTCTTTGGAGGCTGCGTCTGCATCTCATTCATATCAACTTTGCTCGATTGCACACGCGCTCCTTTGCTGAATCGTGGCAGCTCCTTCTCCTCCAGCTTCGTGTAGTCGTAGAACTCGAGCCAGCCCTTGCTGATCACCCTAGCCCCATTTGCCGCGTATTTCTCTCCGCCGAAATCGGCCACGACCCTCACCCTCGCTACCGTAGCCGGATCGGCAAACAGCGAGAGGAACCTCTTCGCTATCAGGTCGTACAGCCTGCTTTCCTCCTGGGTCAGGCCCGTGGGCGTTACGCCAGTAGGAAATATTGAGGGGTGCGCCTCATCAGTCTTCGCGCCTTCCTTGGGGGTGAACCTCTTCTGCTTTATAAGCTTATTTGCAAGATCAGCGTACTTCGGATCCTTCGCCATGTCCGATATTATCCTCTGCAACCCCAGGGTCGGCGGCAGCTTCTGCGACGACGTCCTCGGGTACGATATGAACGACCTTTCGTAGAGGGACTGCGCTACGGCGAGGGTCCTTGTCGGATCCATCCTAAGCGCACGGTTAGCTTCCATCTGCAGGCCGGTAAGGTCGAACGGCGGGTATGGATTCACCTTGCGCTCTGTCGATTCGACGCTCTCTATCGCCCCGCTTGATGAATGCTGCCGGGTTTTCTCATATGAAGACTTTGCGGCCTCTTTGCTGAAGATGTCGCCCTTTGTGTTAGAGAACTCCGTGCCGCTTATCATCGCGGTTATCCTCCAGAACGGCTTTGGCACGAACTTGGCTATGCTGATCTCGTGCCTTGCGAGCAGTGCCAGGCTTGGCCCTTGCACCCTGCCTATGCTCAGCGGCTTTCCACCGAAGCTCCTGCCGGAGAGCGCGTGGGTGAGCGCCCTGCTCAGATTTATCCCCCAGAGCCAGTCCAGCATATGGCGCACCTCGCCCGCCTGGAAGTTATGAATGTCAAGCGGGGTCAGGTGCCTATAGGCGTCAAGCAGGTCGTCGGTCGTGGTGGTCGAGAACTTCATGCGTTTCGCCCGCTCATCCAGCCTTCCCCTATTCAGGAACTTTATTATGTTGGTGCCTATCACCGTGCCTTCCGTGTCGTAGTCGCACGCGTTTATGAACTTGTCGCATCTTTTTGAGAGGTATACGAGAGCGTCCAGATACTTTTTGGTGTATTCGGAGAACGAGCTGACCGCATACGACGGCGCCCACTCTATCTCAATGACTGGGTAGCCTCTCGTCTTGTCCTTCTGCCTTATCGTGAACAGGTGACCTACCGCAGCCGCTACATATGTGCTCTCCTTCGCCCCTTTTATCTCGTAGTAGCTGATCCTCTCGTCGGTTTGCCTCTGCTCCTGCTTCCCATTGCCGAGCGCAGACGCTATGCGAAGCGCAACGCTAGGCTTCTCTGCTATTATCAAAGTGTCCATCGCTTCACTTCCTTCTGCGCCTTCTTGCAGAGCGCATCGGCCGCGGCCGCTGCGAAGCATACGCTGCGCGGTTAGCTTCCATCTTGGAGATCGCCCATGCATTCAGGAAACCTGCAGCTAGGGCGACCACCACTACGATGTAGAAGACCGTCCCCGCACCATACTTTATAAATACGATTAGCGCAATTATAAAAAGCACAACCGTGATGGCCGAGAGCAGGAATGCGGGCATTTGCAGCCTGTCAATCAACATGAAGCACCAATTGGTAGTTTGATGAATATCTATCTAGTCATATTTATAACACTTCTTGCAGCGCTGATAGCCTCTTTCTCCCAGACGCTCTACAAAAAGGCGATGACGAGGCAGCTCAACGGAATACGCGATGTGCTTAGGATGGCGACTAAAAAGCTGGTACTTCTCGGCCTCGGTGGCTACGTGGTAAGCCTGGTGGTGTACCTTTTCGCACTCTCCAAGGCGCCGCTCTCCGTCGTCTACCCGACTTTCGCGAGCACCTTCATATTCATAACCATCATGTCTGTGCTGATACTCAAGGAGAGGGTAGGGCCAAAGCGCGTCTTGGGGATGGCGGTGATATTCGCAGGCATACTGATAGTTGCTGCAACTTTGTGATTCAATGGATGGTGGCAAAAGGAGGAACCTGACGCTCCTTGGGGGTTCGACGTTCTTCGCTGCGGTAGGCCAGCTCCTGTTCAAGTATTCTTTCACAAGCAGCTTCGTGGCCGGATGGCTTGCCCTTGGCGTGGTCGCTTATGGGGTATCCACAGTGGCCTATTTCTACGTCCTCAGCAGGGTGCACCTCTCGTGGGCGTACGGCATAGGCGGCTTGAGCTACATCTTCACAACCGTGTTAGCCTATCTCGTACTGATGGAGGATATACCTCTGCTCAGGTGGGTCGGCGTCATAGTGATAACGATAGGGGTTATCCTAATAGGGACAAGCTGATCAGTGCAGCTCCAGCTTCTTTACCTCCACCTTGCTCATCGATGTTATGTGGGATACCTTTGAGGCCATCTCCGCCTGCATTCTGCCCTCTATCACCGCTGACGTTATCGCATCTGCTGCATTCTCCTTAGCATAAGCTTCCACGAAGTCGGTTATCTCCTTCCTTATTCCCTTCAGCTTCGTGTGCGCGGTCCTTTCCCTCGTTATAGCGACTATCTTCAGGACCATCCTCGCACCGTCCTTTGACGTGACCGGCGCTATTATCGACACTACGCTCCGGTATCTCCTTATAAGCGACCGTATGTAGCTGTGCGGCTGCTCTATTGAGATCAGCTGCGTGCGGACAGCGTCCCCGTTCACGCTTATTGCCCTGACCACAGCGTTGCTGAACGAGTTCTGCGGGTTGTGGGTCAGCTGCTCAAGGCTCACCCTCAGCTTCCTGCCGACAACCATTTTCTCGTCATCGGCCGGCATCTCGCATATCGTCTCCTCATTGAAGAGCTTCGGAGCCTGCACCCTGAACCAGTGCTTCATGCGCCACTTGTCTGCAGTTCTTTGCAATGCCATTGTCATGCCCTCCCTTTGATCAGGAGCTCTGCAGTCTGCGGGTCATATCTCCAGTCCTTTGGCAGCCTGCCTTCGCGTTTGTAATACTTCGTAAGCCTCCATATTTTAGATTCGACCCTGCTGAGCCTCGTCATGCTGTGGGTATCCCTCTTGTTGGCGGCGAGGTGCGCCCTCATCCCGACCGCTTTCTTTATGAGTTGCAGCATATCGGACGGCACCTCTCCGGCGAGCTTCTTCTCTTCAAGTATCTGCAGCATGCTCTTTCCGGTTGCCTTCTTTATATAGGGGACTTTGTGCTCCCTTTTCATTGTCTCGCCGATTAGCGCCGGGTCCATCCCCTGCCTGGAATACGAAGCTATAGTGTCCTCTATCTGCTCCTTCGTCATCTCGCCATCGTAGCTGGCGCTCTCGAAAAGCGGCTTTAACGACGCCGATTTGCCTTTCTTTTTAGTGTGCATTCTTGCCATTGATTCACTCATGTCTTTATAGAGGCCGTGAGCTCCTTTCCCTTGCTTACTTTTATGCTGCGCGCCTTTAGAATAAGCTTGAGCTCATCCTGTGATGCTACCACAGCAGAATAGTATTCTCCAGGAACATTTATATTTATTGATGCTATCTCCTTGTTCAGCGCCAGCTTCTGCGTCGCTTTCGCCTTCCTCACCTGCGAGATTATGTCGTTGAGCACAGCGCCAAGGTTTTCTGGGTCTGCCTGCACTGTGACGCTGCTGAACACCAGCCCGTTGAGTATGTAGTCGGCGGGTTCCGGCCTCTCCGTATAAATCGGGAAGGGCTCCTCGAAAAGGCTTCCCTTGTCGAACATTTGGTGTATCTCCTCGCATGTGAAAGGTATCACTGGCGCGAATATGCGCAGCGAGGCTTCCAGCACATATCTGAGCGTGAAGAGGGCGGCCTCCTTGCTGTGCTGCATGCTCTTGCTATCAGAATAGACCCTGTGCTTCACGTTCTCTATATAATAGTCAGCGAACTCGTGCCAGTAGAAGTTCACGGCCTTCGATAGCGCGGCGTAGAGAGACATGCCATCATAACCGTCGGTCACCTCTTTTATCGTCCGGTTCAGCCTGCCGAGTATCCATAAGTCGAAGACATTGAGATGATCGTGCGGCTCGCTCTTCGGCAGCTTGCCTTCCGACATCGCCGCCTTCACGAACTTGGCGGTGTTGTACAGCTTTGTCAGGAAGCTCTTTGCGTAATCGAGCTCCTTGTATGAGAACGCCTTGTCCTTGCCTATCGCGCCGCTCAGGGCAACCCACAGCCTCACAGCGTCAACCGGGTACTTCGGCACAAGGTCCTCAAGAGCTATTCCGTTCCCGAACCTCTTGTGCATCTCCCTTCCGTCGGATCCGAGTATCATGTTGTGCACTATTATGCTATCGAACGGCTTATCGCCGGTTATGGCAACCGTCCTGAACATCGTGTAGAACGCCCATGTGCGGACTATATCGGTGCCTTGTATTCTCACCGAGGCAGGGAATGCCCTGCTGTGCAGCTTCTTGTTGTCAGGCCACCCGGATATTATCAGCGGGGTTATCGATGAGTCTATCCAGACATCTAATGTCTCCTCTGTCCCTACGACCTTGCCTCCGCACTCTGGGCACTTTGGCGTAGGGGGCTTCGCCACAGATGTGTCTATCGGCAGGTCGTCCCTCGATGGCGGGACTATATGGTCGCACTTAGCACACCTCCAAAACGGTATCGGCGTGCCGAAGACTCTATTTCTGGATATGTTCCAGTCCCACTCTATGAAGTTCGCCCAGTCATCTAGCCTCTGCGCTACTGATTCAGGTATCCACGCTATACCTTTAGCGGTGCTCTTGATTGTCTCTGCGTATTCCTTTATCTTAACAAACCACTGCTTTGAGGATAGGAATTCCAGCGGCGATGAATCCCTATCGTGCACTTTTATTGTGTGCTTTATCCTCTCGGTCTTGGCCACTCGCTTTTCCCGCTCCAGGGCGCTTATCACTTTTGCGCGCGCCCCTTTTATGCTCTCGCCCGTGAACTGCCCGGCATTCATAAGCTTGCCGTCCTTGTCAATGGGTTCGACAAGATTGAGCTTATGCTTATAGTAAAGCAGTATGTCGCGTTTGTCGCCGAATGTGCAGACCATCTCAGCGCCGGTGCCGTAATCCTTGTCAACTACATCATCGGCTACCACGCTCACCTTTTTCCCGAAGAGCGGAGTCTCTGCCTTCTTTCCGATGACGCCCTTGTACCTCTCGTCGTTAGGGTTTACAGCTATAGCAACGCACGCGTGCAGCAGTTCCGGCCTGGTAGTTGCGATAGTTATGCTTCGCTTCCCTGGCTGCGCCCCTGCGATATCGAAGTTTATATACACAAGGTCTGTCTCCTCCTCCTTCTCCTCAGCCTCCTCACGAGAAACGCCGCTGCCGCACCTCACGCACCATTCGACGGGGTGGGAGCCTATGTAGACCATGCCCTTCTCGTGCATCAGCAGCATAGAGTACTGCACCTTTGCAACATAGTCCTTTGATGTAGTTGTATACTCATAATGGTCGTCGAACGTCGATCCGAGCTGGAGCATCTTGTCGCGCATGCGACTTATGTTGGACGCGGAGAGCTCGGCGCACCTCTTGTAGAATTCGTCCCTTGGGAGCTTCCCGTACTTGTTCTCTACGGCTATCTCTGTCGGGAACCCGTGGGTGTCCCACCCCTGCGGATACAGGACGTTGAAGCCCTTCAGCCTCTTGTACCTCGCTATAGCGTCTATGTAGCATACCCAGAATACCTGGCCCATGTGCAGGCTCCCGTTCGTGAACGGCGGCGGGGTGTCTATGACGAACAGCTGCTTGTTTTGGTCCTTCTCATCGAAACGGAAGGTCCCGTGCTCCTCCCAGTACGACATCCACTTCTTGTGCATATCCTGCGTATAGATATCATCCGGCATTGCATTACCTGCTCGCGCTAACAGCAAAAGATGCCAGCCAAAAGCTAAAAGTCTAGCGTTATGACATTATTTCTCCGATCGCGAACCTTGCCTTGACGTCCGTTATCCTCACCTTCAGCTTGTCGCCCTCCTTGGCGCCCTTGATGAAGATAACGAAACCATCCTTCTTCGCGATTCCGTCACCTTTCGAGGCTACAGCCTCGACTGTCACTTCCACCTCATCGCCGACCTTCACAGGTTTCGGCAAGAAGTAGTTGGACTTTATGCTCATTCCTCCTTCTCTTCTTCCTCTTCTCTCTTCTCTTCCTCCTTCCTCTTCTCCAAATTCGTCTGCCATTGCATCTGTCTCATACGTAGAATTAGCGCTTTCCGCCTTACTCCGTATTTGTGATATTACATTGGATTTTGCATTTATAAGCTTTTGTGTTATTCATCAAAGGGCCTTGGCAAAGGATTCCATGCTCCTGAATAGGTAGGTGGGGCGTGCGCCATCTAGCTGGGCGTAAGTGGAGAAGCCTTTCGCTATAGCGCATGAGCTTATTCCAGCATACTTGGCTGTCTCAACGTCGCTGACCATATCGCCTATGTAGATGCACCTGCTCTTCCTGGAATGCATGCTGCTTATAAGCACATTCAATCCAAGAGGGTTCGGTTTCAGCGCGCCCAGGTCCTGGGCGCTTGCTATCACCTCGAAATACTCCTCTATCTTGAGGTGCACCAGACCTTTGATGACGCGATATGCTGCGCCGTTGGTGAAGAGCGCTATCTTTGCATTCCTTTCCCTGAGCTTGCCAAGCACTTCCGCAGAGTAATTATGCAGCCTTGGTTTAGTGAGATAGAAAACGACATCGAGCAGCCTCGTGTACGCCCCTTTATTCCTCTCGCTCTCCCTTATGTGCTTCCGTATCGCGTCTCCGGCAAGTGTTCCGGCTTTCTGCATTCGCACAGAGTACTCATCTATCATCTCTTCGCTCCTCATCTTCCGGTAGGCCCAACCAGGGTTTATCATCTCGTTAAGCCTGAGGAGTGGATTGCCGACTACGAGCGTTCCGTCCCAGTCGAATATGAAGGTGTCGTACCTCCTAAGAAGGCGGGTCATGACCATATCACTTCTATGCTAGGCCTGCCTGGAAGCGCACGCTGCGCGCGCTGCGATTTGGACTGCGGTTCCAGCTCTACGGAAACGGCCGCGCCCAACCTTTTTGAGATGTAGTCTTTCGCTTGGCTGAACGCGGATAATGTCTGGTCTGCGCTTACATCCGGCACCTTTTCTAGAGTCCTTGTCTTGCTGGCAAACTGGGATAGGAACTTCGATATCTTCTCCTTTTCATCCTTGTTCGGCCATCCGGACATCACTTGCGATATGTTCTTGCTTTCGGCAAGCGCATTGTATGCTCTTGTTTTCCAGTCATCAGCAACTATTATGTTTACGGCGCTTACCTTTTTGCCCTTGTTGGCGGGCATCTTCGCGGTTAGCTCTACCACGCTTGCTATGTCGTCGATGGTGTTGGCTATCATCCGCTCTATCGACTCTGCTTCGGGGTTTATCATGCTTGCATCGTGGGCAGGCCATCTCTCCTTAGCCACAAGGGTGCTTTTGCCCAGCATGTGCCAGAGCTCCTCTGCAAAATGGGGCATAACAGGCCCCAGCATTAGCGTCACCTTCTCTAGGAAGTCCCTTACCACGAGCTCGTTCTTGCCTCCCCTCTCAAAATACCATTTCAGCTCTGTTATGGAATTGTAGTATATCTCATTGTATGCGCTCCTGAACGATATCGTGTCCATGAGCTCGGTAGCCCTCCCTATCTTCGAGTTGAGTTTCGAGTAAAGCCAGTAGTCTATATGGCTCAGCTCTGTGGCGGACAGCTCGTCGAGCATCTCAACCATGCTGACAAGGAATGCGTTCTTCTGCTTCACGCTAGCTATTGTCGCGTCCTCGTAGTTGGTCTCGCTGTCGAGGTCTGCCGTGGCGATGATGGAGAACCTGACCGGATCAGACCCGTGCTTCGCTATTATCCCCCTGGCTGGCATGGTGTTGCCTATGCTCTTGCTCATCTTCTGCCCCTCGAAGAGCAGCAGGCCGTTCGGCACTATCTGTTTCGGGCAGTGCCTCTTGTCCAGCATGGCAACGTGCGAGAATATGTACATTATGAAATGGTTGTTCAGCAGGTCGGAGCCAGAATGGTTCGACGTGTTCCTGTACCAGTACTCGAAGCTGTCCCTACACTTCTGGACTACAAGCCTGTCTATGCCAGTCGCGTCCGCAACCGACCCTGCGTCGCCCTTGGAGTTCACCACGAAGTCGAAGAACCCAGGCTTCAGCTGCTCTGGGGCGACCTTGTATGCATCCAGTATATCGACAAACGTGTAGAATACCATATAGATGGTCGAATCGGACAGGGACTCTATGATATGCGACGGGTTGAAAGGGAAGCGTGTGCCGAGCCCCTGCGCCCTTTCCACGGCGCGCAGGTCAAGCCAGTCTACCAGGTAGTCGACAGTGGGCCTCAGTTTCTCTGGCAGTATTTTTATTGAAGGCAATGCCGCCCTCACCTGCTCCTTCCAGCCCTTGTCGCCATAGTTTATGAACCATTGGTCGGATACCATCTTCACAGTTACGCGGGTGCCGTCCCTGCAGTAGACTGGCTCCTCATTAGCAAGCACGTATATGAGTATCGCGTCCTTGCTACTGAGCAGGTCGTTCTTTATGGCTTCCCTTGCTTCCGTCTCCGGCTTTCCGGAATACTTGCCCGCAGTCATCACGCCATGCCTGGATTCATCCTTGTATATCGCCTTTGTCGCCCTCTCGATGAGTTCGTCTACGGAGCTGGCGTCGGCATCGAAAAGCTTCAAGTATGCGAGGGCGGGTATCTCGTCGCCTGGGCCGCCTGTCCGTGGCATATCCAACACCCTCTTATACTCCATATCTGGCATCTTGTACCCGCTGGCCTTGAGGCGCTCTAGCGCAACGTAATCGAACGGCGCGTGCGCAGGGACGCTCATCACTACGCCGGTCCCCACATCGAGCTTTATGAAGAAACCAGGCAGGACAGGCACCTCCTCTCCGGTAAGCGGGTTTATCGCCTTCCTTTGCAGCAGCTCCTTTCCTGCTATCTCTCCCACGCTCTTTATCGCGAGCTGGTTGCCGAGCATTGCGACAGCCTCATTCGAGAGGTAGTACCGCACGCCTTCGATTTCAGCCACTACGTACTTCGCACTACCATCTACGAATATGTTAGTTACCCCGTATATGGTCTCGGGCCTGTACGTGCTGCAGGGGAAGTAGACATTTTCCGCGGTATCCTTGAATTTTATCACGGTAAGCTCCTCTATCTTCGGTTGGACATCGCCCTTTGTATCGTGCCCTCCTACGGCGCTGTTGTCTGCGGTGCACCAGCTGACCGGGTGGGTCCCCTGGGTGAGCAGCCCTTTCTCCTTCATCCTGAGAAACTGCCACTCAATGAACTTGCTGAACCTCTGGTCTACCGTGTTGAACTTCCTTCTCCAGTCTATCCCGAGGCCTGCTTCCCGCATCCCCGCTTCTGTGTCGGCCGCGAAGTAGTTTGCGAGGTACAGCGGGTCTGACATTTTTGCTATCTCGCCGTCTGGCACCTTGTAGATGTTCCTGAAATCGTCGATAAGCTCCTTGTCGCCCTTCGCCAGCCTCTTCGCCATGCCGAGTATAGGAGTGCCCGTCATGTGGAAACTCATCGGTAACAGTACGTTGAACCCCTTCATGCGCATGTACCTGGCGTACGAATCGGTAAGGCTGTAGGTCTTCATGTGCCCGGCATGCATGGGCGAATTCACATACGGGAATGCGAAAGTTACCAGGAAACCCTCCTTGTCGTTAGGTTCAGGCTCGTAGACTTTTGACTCCACCCACGCTTTCTGCCATCTCTTTTCCAGCTCTCCGTATTCCAACATAGGATCATTCTTGGTTAATTGCAACTAGGCTATCTACTTTTCATTGGGAGCAAAGATATATATCTTGTTTCGGCATTATCTCTGCTATGGAGCTCGTTTTTGTGCGTGTTGGCAGCCTCATCGCTATCGCATTAGTGTACATGCTATTCGACATCTTCAACAAGAGGAACATACCCAGCGTGTTCGCGTACGCGAGCCTTGCTTACGGAGCGGTATTGACGCTGCTCTACTTCAACGTCGCGTCAATATCAATAAGCCTGCTCATAGCCATCGTGGTGCTCGGGGTAGGCTACGCGGTCTACAGGGCTGGGATGCTCGGTGCGGGCGACGTGCTCGAGTTCGCCGCGCTCTCGCTGATGTTCCCATTCCAGTCGCTGCCTATCGCGGTGAACATCCCGCAGCTAGGCCTGCCGTTCATAGTGTCGCTCTTCGTCGACAGCGGCATAGCCGCACTGGTCGCTGTACCGCTATATTACATACCGCTAGCGTCAAAGGTGCTGAAAAAGCCGATAAGCAGCCTTGCAGCCAGGCGGGATGCGGCAAAGGCCATGCTCGTTGGCGCGGTATACCTTGTTTTCCTCGGCTTCCTTGTGATGGTGGTCGGCACCAGCCTGGAGGGATTGATTATCGTATGCGTGATAGCCTTCAGCTCCTTCACTGTAGTGCTTTTCGAGAAGCCCATAACCCTGTCGATGGTTAGGTACTTGGCTGCGGGTGACTTCGAGGAAGGGGACATAATAGCCTGGAACCTGATGAAGCAAAGGCAGATAAACAGGATAAAGAGCAGGGTGCCTGGATTCGACAGGCTCGTCACAAAAAAGCTGATAGCGGAGCTGAAAAGGAAAAGGGTGAAGGAGAAGGTCCCGGTGTACAAGAACCCGATACCTTTGGCTGCGCCGATTTTCATAGGCGTTGTGATGGCCGTGCTGCTCGGCAACCTTATATTGCTTCTTCTTCCTTTATGATTTGGCGGGAGGCCGCTACCCTAAAAGCCACTTCCACATGGGAGTGAGCTTTATTTTCTTACCGGCTTCCTTTATCTCGCCTTCATAGTCCCACGTTATAACCAGCAGGTCATTGCACTTAAGCTCGTGGCTCGCAGCAATGAGCGATTTTGTCTCCCTTTCCCTTAGTTCTGATTTTTCCGAAGCGTAGGTGACCTGGATTAGCCCGGCCACCTCGCCCCCGTTCCTAAGCACAAAATCCACCTCTCTCTGCGAATGGTCCTTCCAGTAATTTATCTCCATCGTTCTCTTGTAATAGCTCTTCCTTCGCAGCAGCTCTATCGCAACGGCGTTCTCCATAAGCGCGCTTTTAGGGACGCGCATGGCTATGGTGCTAGCCATCCCAGTATCAATGGCGTATACCTTCTTCGGTGCCATAACCGCCTCTTTCAGCTTGAAAGAGAATCTCTCCAGCTTGAACAGCAGATACGCACTTTCCATATAGCCGATCCAGTTTTGCACCGTACGCTTGCCCCTTATCTCTAGCATTTTGCTTAGTTTGTTGTAACTAGTCTCATTAGAGATACTGGTCATCAGGTATCTTGCGGCGTCTGCCAGTTTCGATGTAAGCTTTATGCGATATCTCTGCGCCACATCACGTTCGATGATATCCTTGTAAAGATCGACAAGAAACTGGTCGCCGTTCTTTATGGCTAGAGGGAAGCCTCCTATGCGCATATATTCATCTAACATCGACAGTATTCTGGCCTTTTCCGTAGTGGAGGGGCTGGTTTCTGCATTCACGCCTTTATAAGAAAGAAACTCCTTAAAGCTGAAAGGGAGCAGAACATGGTCTACATGCCTGCCTGTAAGATAAGTCGCGAGCTCCCTGCTCATCATCCTGGCGTTGCTGCCGGTTATGACTACCCTTTTTGAATCGACAAGCCCGGATACAAACCTCTCCCATCCAGGCACTTCCTGTATTTCATCGAAGACCAATAGGTTCGTGTCCCCTTTGAGCCGGTATATCGCCTCAAGCACCTTATTCAGCTCTGCAGAGCTTATGCTGATCCTTTCATCGTTAAAGTTCATATAGCCGAGTCTTTCATTGCTTGTGAGCTGGAATGCGAACACGGATTTCCCGGCGCGTCTGGGCCCTGTTATGATATGGGCAGCCCCGGTTTTTAGGGAGGCGCTTTTAACATCGAGCTCGCGTTTGATTATATCGCTGGCGCGCAGCGCAGCTCTCATCTTCTCTTCCTGGTCTTTGATTATCATCATGAGGTCTTCAACATTTGCCATGCTAGCCTATTACCCTCAAGTTATTTAAATCTTTCTTTTATAAAGAGTAAGTTTTATTAAATCTTACTCACACTAGAGATAAGCGCCGCAGCAGTGCCACGGAGCCGTGTATCCACAGGCCGCATGCGGTGCTGATTATACATAACCAGCTTTGTTGCCATTGAAGAACAATAGCGCTATACCACTGGCTGCGCCGAGCTTCATGGGCGTTGTGATGGCCGTGCCATTCGGGAATGTGATATTGCTGCTGCCTCCCCATTTGTAGATGCACCTCCGAAACACTGAAAAATAGCAGCCTGCAGCATCGAAAACAACCTGGTCGCAGCAAATCACGGGGTTGCTATCCCCCATGGGTTGTGGAAGCCTGTGATGGTGCCTGTCGCAGTCATCGACGAGGTGTTGATTATGCTCATCGTGCTGTTGTCATAATCTGTCGCGTAGGCGTAGGCGCCGGAGGGGGCGATGGAGACTCCGTAAAACATGTGCTGGACGTCAACGCTAGACGTTGGGATGTAGTAAGTATTGTATGCATCTGTGGACGTTGACACAACAGAGATTTGTGGATAGTAGTAGTAATTATAATAGCAATGCAAAACTCCACTATAGGTATAGCACGTCCTACTAACGTATACATCATAGCTGCCATCGGTAACATAGGCGTAGGCGCCGTTGGGCGAGAAGGAGACTCCGTATGGGCTGTCGAAGCCTGTGATGGTGCCCGTCTTAGTATCTGTTGAGGTGCTGACTATGCTGATTGTGCCGTTGCCTAAGTTTGTCACATATGCATAGGAACCGGATGGGGCGATGGAGACTCCAGATGGGTAGTAGAAGCCTGTGATGGTGCCTATGATTGGGCCTACTATCGTATCTGTAGATGTGTTTAGGACACTGACTGTGCTGTTGCCGTAGTTTGCTACGTAGGCGTAGGCGCCGGAGGGGGCGATGGAGACTCCGTATGGGTAGTTTGGATGCGATATGGTTGCTACAACAGATTTAGAAGTGGTGTTGACTTTGAATATTTCATCGTAATAGTAATCGACGTAGGCGTAGGCGCCGTTGGGCGAGATGGAGACTCCGTATGGATTGCTGACGCCCGTAATGGTGCCTGTTATCGAGCTTGAAGTGGTGTTTAGTATGCTTACTGTACTAGCACCATAGTTTGCCACGTAGGCGTAGGCGCCGGAGGGGGCGATGGAGACTCCCGCTGGGCTGCTGAAGCCTGTGATGGTACCTGTTATAACGTTTGGAGTAGCTTTGATTACGCTAAGTGTGGAGTCCGCGTTTCCCACATATGCATAGGTACCTGAAGGTGCTATGGATACCGAATATGGGTAATAGACTCCCGAGAGAGTGCCTGTTATGGTTCCTGTTGACGTGTTGACTATGCTTACTGTGCTGTTGCCGTAGTTTGCCACATATGCATAGGCGCCGTTGGGCGAGAAGGAGACCCCGTATGGGTTGTGGAAGCCTGTTAGGGTTGCTGTAATTGAGTCCGTAGATGTGCTAATTACATAGACCTCGTTGTTGTTGTAGCTTGCTACGTAGGCGTAGGCACCGTTGGGCGAGAAGGAGACTCCGTTTGGATATGAGGTGCCTGTGATGGTGCCTGTCTTGGCATCTGTTGAGGTGTTTACTATGCTTACTGTGCTGTTGCCGTAGTTTGCTACGTAGGCGTAGGCGCCGGAGGGGGCGATGGAGACCCCCCATGGATCGTGGAAGCCTGTGAGGGTGCCTGTCGCAGTCTGCGATGAGGTGTTGATTATGCTCACAGTGCTGTTGTCATAATCTGTCGCATAGGCGTAGGCGCCGGAGGGGGCGATGGAGACTCCGTAAAACATGTGCAGGACGGTAACGCTAGACGTTGGGATAGCGAAAGTGCTTATGATGGAGTTTGTAGAAGTTGATACCACAGCGATTTGTGGGTCGTGGTAGTAATAATCATAGCAACGCGTAACTCCACTATAGGTATAGCAGCGTGTAAAAGCATATACATCATAGCTGCCATCAGTCACATAGGCGTAGGCGCCGTTGGGCGAGAAGGAGACTCCGTATGGGTCGGTGGTGCCTGTTACAGTTGTGATAAAAGCGCTGGCTATGCTCTTCGAAGTGGTGTTTACTATGCTTACTGTGCTGTTGCCGTAGTTTGCTACATAAGCATAAAGGCCGTTGGGTGAGATGGAGACTCCCCATGGGTTGTGGAAACCTGTGATGGTGCCTGTCTTGCCATCTGTTGAGGTGTTTACTATGCTTACCGTGTCGTTGTTGTAGTTTGTAACGTATGCATAGGCGCCGTTGGGCGAGAAGGAGACTCCCGCTGGGCTGCTGAAGCCTGTGATGGTGCCTGTTATCGATCTTGACGAGGTGCTGACTATGCTGACTGTGTTGTTGTTGTAGTTTGCTACGTAGGCGTAGGCGCCGTTGGGCGAGAAGGAGACTCCGTATGGGTAATTGAATCTGGAAATGGTTCCTAATGTCGGTGTAGTGGTAGCCTGCACTATGCTTACCGTGCTGTTGCCGTAGTTTGTAACGTATGCGTATGGGCTTGTGGGAGAGAAGGCGACGCCGTATGGGGTGTGGAAGCCTGGGATTGTAGCGATTATCGTGTCTGTTGAGGTGTTGAATATGCTAACTGTATTGTTGCCGTAGTTTGCCACGTATGCGTAGGCTTCGTTTGGCGACAAGGATATACCTGTTGGGTAATATAGGTGGGCGATCGTGCCGGTAATCGCATCGGTAGACATGTTTACCTGGCTCGCTGTGCTGTTGCCGTAGTTTGCCACGTATAGATAAGTTATCGTAGTGGTTGTAGTTGTGGTGGAGAGCGATGTTGATGATACCGAAGTGTATACGGATATCGTAGTGAGGGATGTGCTTGATACAAGGGTTGTGCTGTACAGCAAGGTGGTCGTTGTGGTGCTTGCGAACACTATAGATATCGAATTCGTAGCGCTGAAGGAGCTGGCTGTCACCGTTACCGATGTCGGCGTGGCGCTCTTTATAGTGCTCACTGCGACGCCTGTGGAGCTCGTGGTGGCGTACTGCGGCTTTAACACAGGTATGTCAGAGCTCTCTGTGAAGTTGACCGGGGCGGCACCGAGCGGGGTGTTCAGCAGCTTTACGGTCGCGTAAAGCGTGACGACGGAGTTGGTCCCGGCTGTGCCGCCGTTGTTGCTGCTCGTCAGCGATAGCGTCAGTGCGGTGCTCGGCGAGACGATCTGCGCGTGGGCGCTAAACAGCCCGAGGTATGTCTCCTTCACCGATGTTGCGCAGGACGCTATTGCGGTGTAGTTCGCGCCGAATCCGCAGTTCAAGGCGCTGAGGTAGAGCTTGCCTGAAACAAAAGAGTTCAGGTTGAGCGCTCGCGTGAATCCGAGCTGGCAGAGCACCGCGCCTCCAGCAGGCACGTATCCCGGCGAGCACGACACAGAGCTGGTGTTTGTGCCGTTTATGTTGGCGATGAGCGCGGGGCTCTTTATCGGATATGACTGCGCGTTTGTCAGTATGACTATTATATTGGCGGTGCTTGTCGCAGTATTGGCTGCGAGGACTATGTCCCTGCACGATATCTGCGATTGGAAGGAGCAGGAGCCAGGTGCGAGCAGGGTTGGCTGCAACACATAATAATACAGGAACGAAACAGCAACAAGTATTATCAGGATGGCCCAACCGTAGGTTATGAGGTACTCTATGGCGGACTGTGCCTTGCGAGCCAGAACCATGTATCTAGCTTCACATGCATATTATTAAAGTTTATCCCCTGCGAGCCGATGGCAAACCTTGCCATTTGCTGCGGCTAGCCTTTGTGGTATATGTTCCCGGTGAGCGTGCTCTCGCCGTAAAGCCCCATGCTGTCAATCCTGGAGTAATTATACAGGCTGGCGTATAGCGTCATGTTGCACTTGGAGGGATTGTACGCCCAAGTCTCGTTTATCATAAGCGGACCTATGGAATTTAGGATTGCCAGGGTGCCTGCATCTGGTATGATGACATAGCTGCCATTTGGGATGGAGCTGCATGACTGGAGCAGAAGCGTGTCGTTCTTACCGGTCCCGTATACGCCGAATGCCCTCATCTTCGGATAGCCCATGTAGTAGATGGCATAGGCGGTGGTGAGTATGGGCCCGTACAGCGATGAGTTCGAGAGCGAAGGGGCGCCAAGCAGGCTCTCAGCTATCATTTTCGGGTATACCATCGAGTTGTAGTTGTATATGTAGTAGAAATAATAGAGGGGCAGCGAGGTTGCGAACAGGAATGCGACTATCGACCATGTGAATGCCCACCGCAGTACAGAACGCCTCTTGAACAGCCTGGCACTGGCATCCAGCACGCCAAAGCCCGTTATCAGGGCGATCGGCATGGCGGCTATCACAGAATATCTCATGATCTTGAATATCGCCTGGTAATGGGTTATGCTCTGCGTACCGAATTCGAGGTACCCGATGATGAATGCGGCCATCCCAAGCAGGAAATAATACCTTTTGTCTCGCAGCGCGAGGAGGTATATCCCGAATATAACTGCGAAATAGCCGAAGAAACCAACCTCATTGTTTACTCCTGACGTAATGATTGCTCCGTTTTCCGTGAACGCCTGGTCGTAGAACGAGCTTGCGCTTGTGAAGTTGTACGGGAAGAATCCCTGAGGGTAATATACAAGGCTGGTATTCGGATAGTAGACTCCTATCTGCCCGCTGCCTGAGCCGAAGTAGCTGCCGGTTGAGGTCAGCTCGTAGAACGGGCCGCCATTGTACGCGATGTGGGCGTTTACGATTCCCCATGCGAGTATAGCAACGGCATAGCCGGCGAAGTACATCAGGTAACCGTAGCGCGCCCTCCAATTTTTGGCGGCAAGGCACCTGGCGAAATCCATGATTATATAAATGGCAAAAAAGACCGCGTATATATACGCAAGAGGATTTATCAGCGCACCGACGAAGGTTGAGGCTCCCGAGAGGAAGTAGAACCACCTGTTCTTGGTCCTCTTACCGTAGATGAACAGCAAGGTGGCCAGGCTCAGGAAGAGAACAAGCGGCAGTAGTGACTCTGCGGTGCTGTTCGCTTTTATTATACCAGGATAGATCGCGAAAAGGAGCGAGCCCAGCAATCCGCCCTTATTGCTGTGGAGCGCTCTCCCTATGAGGAACGTGATGATTATTGAGAGGAGGTAGCTTGCAAACGCGTAGAAACCTGCGCCGAACGCGCTGAATCCAAACACTTTCGAGAAAAATGCGATTGGATACAGCAGCGCTGGCCGTACAGAGAATATGTTCGCGGTCTCTTTGAAGGTGTTGTTGTATATGCTTGGCATGAGCAGCGCGTAGGACGGGTCGTCGCCCCATACGCTCATGCCCTGGAAAAATACTAGCGAAAGCACTGAGGAGAATGAGAGTATCGCAAGGAGCAGCAGGTATGACAGTTTGAGGGTTATGTCCTTTTTAGGCAATCTGCCCCTAGTCACCATAAGACTCCCTTCCGGTTGTGAATATCGCGTAGTGCTTCCCTGCCTCCATCTTTATCGCGAGATTCTTTATCCTGCCTTCACCAGTCCGTGCGGTTCGATCCCCGCCCCGCCTATCCTTTCAATCAAGAGTTTCTGCGCCATGAGCTTCTTCTCCATCATGAATAAGCCGTTGTCCTGCGGGTATGTTATCGATTTGTATTCCATAAAACAGGTATTGAGATTCATATTTATATACTTGCTACATAACATGATTCGTATCGGCCCTGTTGATCTGCGCATTGAAATGCGGGGATTTCTTGAGCCAGGGGTTAAAGATTTGGTTTTCCGATGGGCAAGATCAGCGCATTTTTCAGGCTTACGAGGATAGAGCACAGCGTGATGCTCGTAGTGGCTGTGATAGCGGCTGAGCTCATCTCTTCCGGGCTGCCGGGGCCGATAGCGCTTGCGCTTAGCCTTGTCGCACCGGTATTCATCAGCATGTCGTCCTTCGCCATAAACGACTATTTTGACGTGGAATCCGACAGGGCGAACAGGAGGTTCGACAGGCCGATAACCGGAGGCGAGATCAGCAGGAGATCCGCCCTTCACATCTCGGTGATATGCATGCTAATAGGCTTGGCTGCAAGCGCGTTCATAAACGCGTATGCGTTCGCGATAGCTGTAGTCTTTGGCGCGTTGGCATTCCTCTACAGCTATAGGCTGAAGGACACGCTTCTGCTGGGCAACATGTACATAGCTTTCGCGATGGCGATACCATTCATATTCGGCAATCTCGTCGTGGTCGATGCGCTGCGGCCAGGCATAGTCGCCATCTTCTTCATCGTATTCCTGAGCGGCCTTGCTAGGGAGATACACGGCATGATACGCGATTACCGTGGGGATGTCAAAGCGCGCGGGAGCAGGAACCTGCTCCGCTACATAAACAAGGTGACGGCGGCGCAGCTCGCGTTCGTGCTCTATCTCGAGGCGATACTGATAAGCGTGTTCCTCTTCTTCTTCATCTTCCCGTTCAGGTTCAACCTGTATTACCTTGCCCCTATAGCGGCAGCTGACGCACTTCTGGCGTATGTGGCTATCTCGTGCATGATGAGGATAGATCACAGAACGTACGCGATCGCAAGGAATGTAAGCCTGGCTGCGATGGGGCTCGCACTTTTGGGGTATCTCGTCTCGCCCATCCTGTTTGCCGGCATATGACCTATATGCATCAGTAGGGGCTCCTGAGCTCGCCGGCATCCGGTTTTCCCGCAGTGTATCTATGCCGCAGCCTCCTGCTTCAGCTGCTTGGCCTCCACCTTGGCCTCGAACTCTGCCATAGAGTGGTTGAACTCCTGGTCTGCCTTTATCTCTCCCCTATTCTTTAGTACCTCTCTCGCCATCAGGTAGTATATGAAGGCGAGAGATTTGCGCCCGCGGTTGTTGCATGGTATCACGAGGTCGATGAACTTCGTTGAGTTGTCCGTGTCGCTGAGCGCGATTATCGGCATGTTGACCTTGCTGGCCTCGTTCACCGCCTGCTTCTCGTTCCTTGAGTCGCTTATCACTATAAGCTTCGGCTCCGTGAAGTCCTCCCTGTTCGGGTTGGTGAACACTCCGGGCGTGACCCTGCCCTTCATGAACTTCGCTCCGATGAGCTCTGCGAACCTCTCTGCAGCGGCTATCGCATAAATCCTTGATGCGGTTACGACCACGTCTTTAGGCGAATACCTCGCAATCATCGATGCGGCGACCCTGACTCTCGTGTCTATG
>DAHWIF010000001.1:0-51098 GCA_027345565.1 Microcaldota archaeon | reverse complement strand
GCAAGCTCTGCCGGAGCTATCCTAAAGATACTTCAGAGGGGACCCGCTATTGCCGCGCTCGAGTGGTATATCGCCGCTACTCGTAACTCACCCAACAGGACATGCCATGACAGGTAGCGGGCCTCCACCAGGCGTTAGCCTAGCTTCGCCCTGGTCACGAGTAGTTCGCAGCGGCTTCGGGTCGTATGATAGTGACTCTGGCATTTTCATACCATGCTCCTCGGTATCTGCGAGCTCTCGCTTTCGCTGTGCCTTTCGGCTCGCCACTACCATACACTCCCTGGCTCTTGCTTCAAGAAGAATGATAAGACATTGGTCCGTGCGCCTCGATTGATGCTTTCGCATCTTCTCTTCGGCACCTTTCATTCCTTTCACGCCTTACCTTCGTGTCACCACCTAGTTTCAGATCTTTTCAATCCCACACGCGTGGGTTCTTTTCAGCTTTCGCTCACGCTACTTGTTCGCTATCGGTCTGCAGCCAATATTTAGGGTTGGAGTTTAATGCCCCCGTATTCATACTGCGTATTCAGGCAGTATTACTCTTTTGCGGCAATCTCCCTGCAATTTAATCTACGAGGCTGTCACTCTCTATGGCCGTTCTTTCCAGAACGTTCGACTCCTTGCAAGGATGAAGCGCCGCGCCACATCTCCCCCTCTGTTGCCAAAGAGGGATTCGGTACGCCCTGTGCGGCTTTCAATCGCTTTACTTACCGCATCGCTAATGCTTTCTTCTCCTCCGGGTACTAAGATATTTCAGTTCCCCGGGTATGCTTGCCATTGCTGGCACATTCGGAAATCCCAGGTTCAACGCCTGACCTGCGGCTACCCTGGGCTTATCGCAGCTTGCCACGTCCTTCGTCGCTGCTGCAGCCAAGCCATCCCCTAGGTGGTTTGTTTTTTATTGCAAACTTCTTCTCCTCAAATCAATCGTCAAGCAGACGATCTCACGATGCGCAACAAAGATTACAGACTCTAAAAACGTATTTTCATCAAGCAGAAAAAGCTTTCAAATACAGAAAGGAGCCTATAAGAGCTCGGTCGCCATAATAGCACCGTCTAAAGTTATGCTGAATAAGGTATAAATAGCTTGCTATGAATTGCGATGACGCCATGGCATACTTACCTGGCGCCAGATTGATGAGAATTATTAGGTATGGCCCTTGTCCTGTTTTTCCACTCAGATTTATAATTTTCCTGGTTATAGTTATATGACCTAATGCACAGCAGCAAGAGAGGGAATGGCTTAAGATCAGAGCGCATCGTACGGCGCAAGCTTATACCTGCTATCATGACAGCTTTAAGCCTCGTCGTGCTTGTGTACATACTTCACGTGTCAAGCATAGGCCTTGAGACAGGCCTTGGCTCCTCGGCCGTCATATTTGCATCGTTCGCCGCAAGCGCGTTCATACTCTTCATGGTGCCGCACAGCAATGCGGCAAAGCCAGGCAAGTTCGTGAAAAGCTATGTGATCGGCGCGGCGCTTGGCTATTCCGGCTTCTTGCTCTCTACAATCGCTGGAATGTATATTTCCATCATGGTAATCATGTTTGCGCTTGCGCTGCTGCTCGTTCTCCTAGATGCGGTGCACCCTCCAGGCGCGGGGATAGCCTTCGCCTTCCTCCTCTACAGGGTCGGGCTCGCAGGCATATTTGTCGTGATACTCGGAGTTGCGATCATGCTCCTTGTCAGGTACTTCCTGGAGAAGGCGGTCTATACCATAGAAGAGGACTTCGTGAAGGCCGAGAAAGCGGCCGTGAGCGGTAAAAGGCGTTGATCTCCAATGATGCTCTCTAGCGCGAACAGGTTCAAGGGGAAGATAAAGCAACGCCCAGAGGACTTCATAGTCGAAGAGATAGCTAAGAACGGCTTTGTCCTGAAGAGAGATGCGAGAGTCGGCTGCAGCGACGTCAATATGCAGGAATCCGAGTCGGGCAAGTTTGCAGTGTTCGTGCTGCAGAAGCAGGACTGGAACACGATACAGGCGCTGGAGGCGCTTGCGAAAAAGGCCGGCAGGGGCATCAGATCTGTTTCTTTCGCAGGCACAAAGGACCGCTCATCTGTGTCCACGCAGCTATGCAGCATATTCGGAACAACTGCGGATAGGATATCCTCAACGCACGTGAAGGGCATAACGATAAACGGCGCGTGGCAGAGCGACACAGGCATCGGGATAGGCGAGCTGCTCGGCAATAGGTTCACGGTGACGATTAGGGACACGGATGCATCAGCAGAGAGGATAAATGGGATCGCAAAAGGCCTGGGCGGCCTGTTCCCGAACTATTTCGGCAAGCAGCGCTTCGGCTACCGCGGCAACAACGCGGAGATAGGCGTTTATATCATAAAGGGGGATTTCGAGAGGGCGGCGATCGCGTTCCTGACCGACACCACCGACGAGAGAAACCTAGACTCGATAGAGGCGAGAGAGAGGCTGGCAAAGGAGCTGGACTTCGGATCTGCGCTCGGCTACTTCCCGCCATATCTTAAGTACGAGCGCAAGCTCCTCGAGTACCTGGCGAAGTACCCTACCGACTACGCAAACGCGCTGAGGAGGCTTCCTAGGCAGCTATCGCTGATGTTCGTACACTCTGTAGAGGACATGATATTCAACAAGGTGGTCGCCGAGAGGGCTGACGACGCAGAGATAAGGGCCGGCGACCTGTTCTGCGATGCGGATGCCTACGGTTTTCCGGACATGGCAACGGTGAGGAAAGCGACAGGGCAGGCCGAAAAGGGCTTCCTTGTCGGCAACATAATTGGGTATGAGAGCATTGAGCTGAGCGAGGCAGAAATGCGCATACTTGAGGGGATGTCCCTGACAAAGGAGATGTTCAGGATAAATAGCATGCCAGAGCTGAGCTGCAAGGGCAATTACCGAGTCGTGTTCGCTCCTTTTGTAGGGTTCTCTGTAAGCGATACTGTGCTCTCTTTCTCGTTGCCATCCGGCTCTTACGCAACCGTTCTGCTGGATGAATTCATGAAATAGTCAGACTGTCAGCCTTGCCCCGCACTTGCTGCAGAACCTTGACCCCTTGTCATTCTTTGCCCCGCACTTGCTGCAAAAAACGGATGGTCCTTCAGGTTGGTCATAATGACCGACTGCTCCCATATCCGTAGGCGGGTGGGATAGGATCTGATTTATGTAGTCGGCGAGCGCCTTTGCGTCGGTGTTGTTCAACCCGTCTATCTCGCCCTCCTCCTTGCCGTTTTTCAGCAATCCCTGGTCCTTGTCGTATCCCTGCACCCTCACGAACACCGACGATGAGATAATGCCGTGCTCCAGCCTTACGCTGGATATCTGTCTGTATGGTATCGTCTCGTAGTCCTTCCTTATGCCCAGGGTCGCTTTATTGATTATGATAAGGCGGTGGTCGGTCACCAAGACCGATGTAGGCACGGTCACGGATCCGCCAGGCCCGACGCGCCTCTGCCTCACCGTCATTATGACCTTTTCGTCCGGCCAGAGGATATCCTTTACCGCGTTAACCTCGCTCTCGTCTACCGCCATGGTAACATATATGCCTCTCAAAGAGAATTTATAAAATATAGGTATTCGCTATGGGCTTCCGCTGCGCGGTTGGAGCTGCCCCACAAACTCAAAAGTACGCCGGGGTAGGGATTTGAACCCTAAAGCCCTTGCGGGCACCGGTTCGCCCGTTTTCGCATCACAGATCAGCTCTCAATGCATTAAAAGCTCGAGACCGGCGCGATACCAGATTCTGCCACCCCGGCACTAATCCCTTAATAAACAATATCTATTTAAGAGCTAATAGGTTATAAGTCTTGAGCTGGCTCTTTATATAGGTGATAGCAAAATGTGGAAGAAATATCTGAGCTGGGGCGTAGCTGTCAGGTTAGCCACGGTGTCGATCTTCTTCGTGCTTTCCGTGGCAAGCATCATATTCTCGATATACATGTTCATGGAGGTGAACTCATCGTACACCTTCTTCCTTGCAATCGCGTTCCTCTCCCTTGCCGTATTCGCGGGTTTCTTCAACATCTACGCCTCGATATCATACTTCAGGTCATATTTCTACGATACGCGCCTCAAGGAGATAAAGAAGGGGCTCAAGCCCCTGCGCAGGCTGCCTAGCGTAGCGGTGGTCATGCCTGTCTTCAACGAGGACCCGGAGCTGGTAAAGAGGAACATGACCGCGCTGTTCGGCATGGACTACCCGAAAAGCAAGATGAGATTCTACATGCTGGATGACTCGACAGATCGAACGACAGTCGAGGCGCTGGAGAGCTTCTGCTCGGTGAATGGGATTAGGTTCATCCATAGGGATAGCAGGCGTGGCTACAAGGCCGGCGCTATGAACAACATGCTGAAGGAGTGCAGGGAGGAGTTCGTGGCGGTGATGGATGCGGACGAACGCCTGGTTGACAGGAGCCTCCTAAGGGAGGTGCTGCCCTACTTCGGCGACAGCAAGATGGCTTACGTGCAGACTGAAAAGAGGTCAGAGCGCGGCTCTGTCTTCTCTGAAGCCGTAGACCTCTTCGACGGCTTCTTCTTCAGGTTCATACAGCCCCACAGGGCGCTCAACAACACCGCCATATTCGCAGGTTCGTGCGGCGTGATACGGAAATCCGTGCTTGATGATATAGGGGGATTCCCAGAATATGTTATAGAGGATACATTCTTCAGCTTGGAGTGCGACCTGCATAACTACAAGAGCATACACATACCGAAGGTGTATGCGCTCGGAAGGCCTATGCTGAAGTACAGCTCGCTCGTGAAGCAGCAGTGGAGGTACAATTACGGCGACACGCAGTTCATACGCTACTTCATGAAGAGGAGCTCTGACTCGAAAAGGCTGTCGCCTTGGGCTGCCATGGACTACTACAGCCACGGCTTCGGATTGAACTACCTCTCGATTGTCCTTATACTTTTCACTATGCTTTCCGTCTTCATAGCCTTCTCTACGCTGCCGTTCATGCACCTCACGATAACGCAGTTCTTCCGGGCGACCTACATAACCAGGTACCTGGAGCTCTTCGGAGGCATAGCGTTCGTGCTCTCGATGATAGCGCCTGTCGTGCTGACCAAAGTGTATTTCGGGTCGGTGAAGAAAGGCGCGATGGTGTTTGTGCTCAACTTCGCGCTGGCGATAGCGAGGGCGAAGGCGGCTATCGCCGCGATATGGGGCAAAAGCCCGCTTTGGCAGAGCGTCAGGGGCGGCGGCAGGCAGAGGCGAAATGTGCTCTATGCGCTCTCCAATACGAAGACCGAGATAGTGCTGAGCGCGTCGCTGCTCTCAATGGGCGTAATCGCTTTCCTGACTAACAACATCATAAGCTGGATGTGGCTCAGCACTTACGGGATCCTCTACCTCTTCTCAACAGTGCTGTTCTACATGTACGGATGATTCGTTGATCTACGTAAAAGTGCACAACACCGAGAACGGCAAGATAATAGCGATGTGCGACGAGTCGCTAATCGGCAAGGTGCTGGAGGACGGCAAAGCGGTGATGGACCTGAAGACCTACTCAGACTTCTATAACGGATCGCTCATAGTGCCGTCGCAGTTCCCGGATGTACCGGCAACTGAGATCGTATCAGCCAACGTGGTTGGCGAGGAGTCTGTGGATGTTGCGATAAAGCACAGGATCATAGAAAAAGGGCATATTAAGACGATAAAGGGCGTGCCGTACGCCCATGCGTACAAGGTAGAGCTCAGGGGATAGTGTTGTGCTGAACGGCCTTTAAGCTAGGTACCGGCGCAGCTCCTTTTTCAGCTGCCCCGTATTTTTGAAAAGTATTGCATGGATTCCGAGCCGACGTGCGGAACCTACGTTCGCTGCTTGGTCATCTATGAATACCGCGTCTTTGGGCGTGATTTTCATTGTTTTTAGCACATGCAAGAACGCACGCTTGTCAGGCTTTGCGGCCTTTATCCTATGCGAGAGGAATACCCTATCGAGATGCTTGTAGTGGCCGAGCTCGCGGTGGAGCGGTTCGTTGGTCATCACGGTGTTTGACAGAGCCACGACCTTATACCCCCTCCTCTTTAGCAGCTTTATTACCTTGCGGACGCCAGGGTTGATGCCGCTGCTCGGCGGACGGTCCATGAAGACCTTTGTGTACTCGGCCCTGAGGCGTTTCGGCGAATCTACGCCCAGCCCTTCCGCAAACCTTTTCCAGAATACTGATGAGCTCATCCTTCCATTCTGCGCAGCATCGTAAAGCGGCGCAAGGGACCTGTGGATCTCGCTTTTGTCGACCTTGAACACCTTCGAGATGCGGGCGTTGATCTCTGCGTATCGCGACCCTGTGGTGATCACACTGCCCACGTCGAAGATGAAGAGCTTGACCAATGGATCACTTCTCTGTGAGAGCCAGTATCGCCGCTGCGAGGTCGCCGTTGGATGCCCTGAGCGCTGTGCGCACTCTCTCTTTGTCGCTAACTCCCGTCTTCTCCATCACGAACTTTATGTCATCGTCGGTTATCTCTGTAGTTGCGAGGGGCATCTTCTCCTGAACGTTTCCAACTACTTGGAAGCTCACCGAGCCCTGCGCCTCTATCCTCGTCACCTGCGGGTTCGTTATCACCAGGTCCTTGTCGGTGCAGTGTATGGTGACGCTCTGCGCATCTATCTCGCTCGTCTTTATCCCCATCTTGGCCATCATATCCTTCAATGCCCGGGGGTCTAGGTTCGGCATCATAAAATCACAACACTAAGGTTTCATCGTCAAGCATATAAAACCATCCCTTCTCTTTATTCTTGTGACCCTCAATCCGCTGGATTTTGCGACAACAATCGCCTCGCTGGGATCCAACGTATGAGAACCGAGCCCGGGAAGCATGAACTTCCTTTTCCTCTGCAGCTCGTATATCCTTATCTGGCCCCTTTTTGTCAAGAATTTCTTCAGGTACTGCAGCGATTCCCTCTTCTTCTCCCAATGGTGGAAAGACAAGCTAGATACTATCAGGTCAAATTCCGCCTTGAAAGGGATGTGCCTGCTTGAGCCCAACGCGAAATCTATTTTTTTGGAATTGCCTGCCTTCCTTTTCGCTATGGCTATCATGCTTTTCGAAGGGTCAATTGCGTATATCTTTGCGCTTTTGAGCTCCGACAGCGCTATTGGGACCACGCCCGGACCGGTGCCAACATCAAGAATTGACCTGAACCGGGTTTCTCTCAAGTCGTCTATTATAAAACCATAGAATTCCCTCATGTTCTTTATGTTCGAAAATGCAGAGTATAGGTGGGATAGGACGGTCCCGAACCTTTCCTCATGCTTAATGTACAGCCCTTTCAATTTACCACACCGGTATGCGGTTCAAATGCGATATATTTTAATTGTTTTCCAAGGTTATAACAAGGGATAGCATGACCGGACGCTTGATTCTGATAGACGTAAACAACACCATCCTGAAGGACCAACGTGACGTGTCAGAATATGTGTTCGAGGCGATAAGGAGCAAGTATGGCCTTGAGGTGCAGTTCAGGCTTGAGGATTATGAGGGCGTCCCGGCGCAAATCATGATAGCAGACATACTCGAAAAGAACGGCGTCTCTAAGGAGGAGATCGGAGCGCGCCTTGAGAGCTGTGCGGAAGAGCTCGGGTATTCATACTACAACGTGACGGGGCGCGACCCTATAACGGTGCTGGACGGCTCAAAGCAGCTGCTCGATGCGCTCGCTAAGGAGGGGACGCTGGTAGGCATCGTCACTGGCGACATAGAGGACGTTGTAAGGAACAAGCTTCAAAGGGCTAACCTTTCAGAGTACTTCAAGCTCGGCGAATACGGCAACAGGGAAACGGACTTCAAGGCGATTGTCGAGAAGGCGATATCCAGGGCTAAATCTGAGTTCGGCCTTGATGGCGGCGCGACTGTCTGGGTCTTGGCCAGCCATCCAGGCCTGATCAGGGGCGCAAAATCCGCCAACGCGAACGTGATAGGCATCGCGTCCGGCAGGTACGGCAGAGACGAGCTGGTTTCTGCAGGGGCGGACGAGGTCGTTGACAGCATAAAGGACAGGGGCAGGATAATGAAGGCAGTACTAAGACAGTAACGATAGCGCGCGAAATGCTAATATATCTTAATGGAGCACCAATATGGGTTTAATGGTGGTGCCGGCGTTTGCTAGACGGTATTCGTCCATCAATGGCGAATGGCAGGTCGTAACAAGGGCTGTGTATGCTGACGCTGCAGAGAGGATGGATTATTTCAAAAGGCTCGACAGCATCTATGGCGCAGGCAACTGGAGAATCGTGTGGGCTGTGGAAAAAGACGGGCTGGTAGGCCATAACGAGCTGTTCGGTGCATATGAAAGGTCGTTTTTGGAGCACCTGGAAAGGAACCCCGACATCGTCGAGCTTCTAAAGAAGAAGGTTGGTAGAACCAGCCGCATGCTGCTTTGTGGTTCAGGCGTCTACCACGACGAATCGACGCATAGGGAGATGCAGGACGCTGCGCTCGCCAGCGCAATATCGTCAATTGGGTTTTCGATCGGCTTGGCCGATATCGAGAGGATAAGAAGGGACCACTCACTTGCTGGCCTGGCAGGAGCGCTTAGCCCTGCGAAAGTCCCTTTTTATGACAGCAGCATAATATTGGCGCCCGAGGCCCCTGGAAGTTGGGATAGGGGCAGCCTGGAGTCGTTCTACCGCTCCAACATGCTGCTGGAGGTGAAGCGCAAGAGGATGATGGAGATACGGCTTGGCGCCATCAATCAATCCGGCTACCGGATACTGAGAATCGTATGAGCATCGTTTTGCTCAACAGCTACAATCGCGGATGGTGCATCTTTTGCTTACAAGGAAACTTCGGATAGATCCGGTCAATCCTGACACGGGGGCTATAGCTGAAGCGTCCGGAATCGTAAAAAGGGGCGGCATAGTCGTATTCCCGACAGAGACGGTTTACGGCATAGGTGCGAACGCATTCGATGGAGCCGCTTGCATGAGGATTTTCGCGCTCAAAGGCAGGCCGGCCGACAACCCGTTGATAGTGCACGTGTCATCGTTGGAGATGGCGGAGGGTATCGCATCTATACCAGCACGGCACCGCGACGACATAAGGAGGGTCTGGCCGTCGCCGATAACATTCATTGCAAAGTCGAACGGCACGCTTCCGAAGGCGGTAACCGGCGGCTTGGATACAGTCGCTGTGAGGATGCCGGCGCACCCGGTAGCGCTTGGGCTGATATCAGAGTGCGGGCCGATAGCTGCGCCCAGCGCAAACCCCTCAGGCAGGCCCAGCGCCACGAACGCCGGCCGGGCGATAAGCTACTTCGACGGCAAGGTAGAGTGCATAATAGACTCAGGCGCGGCTTTCTTCGGAGTCGAGTCGACGGTGATAGACCTCGAGAGCTTCACGGTGCTGAGGCCTGGGCCGTTCACTCTGGAGGAGATAGAAAAGGCATTTGGGCACATGCCAAAAGTAGACGCGGTGACCAGGGGCATGGCGCACAGCGAGGTCGCCATCAGCCCGGGGGTCAAGTACGCGCATTATGCTCCTATGACTAAGTTGCTGCTGTTCGGCGGCTCTGCCGAGGAGCTGGCAGCCCTGCTTGGCGGGATCACCGACCTGCCGCCATTCGCCTTTATAGGCTCTACAGGATCATGCGGCGTG
The DNA here is from genome assembly GCA_027345565.1 of Microcaldota archaeon. Classification (GTDB taxonomy): domain Archaea; phylum Micrarchaeota; class Micrarchaeia; order Micrarchaeales; family Micrarchaeaceae; genus JAJZAB01. The sequence goes on along the minus strand of DAHWIF010000001.1, from coordinate 41,520 downwards.
GTCTCTGAGGCGCTTGGCTGCAGCACGATAGCACTCGGTGATAGATCTGACCCATACAGTATAGCGAAGAATCTGTATGACGGGATAATAGCGCTCGACTCATTGAAGGTGGCTTTCGGCATAATAGAGGCGTTCGACGAGATTGGCATAGGACTGGCGATAATGAACAGGATAAGGAAGGCATGCTCGGGCGTCTCATTCGACAGCGCAGGCGGGCTCAGCAAAATATTAGAACTTTGATGTTGATTACATCGCACAAGTGATGATCTGCCGGGCAGCATAGAGCATACGCAGAGCAGGATGACAACAGCGCAGAGGAGCATACTTGTGGTCGTAGTGCTTGGCACGCTGATGGCGGCGATAGACACGACAATCGTGCTGCTGGCCATACCTGACATCACAAACTCGCTGCACACCAACCTCGCAAGCAGCCTGTGGGTCATACTATCGTACCTGATGGTGCTCGCGGTGATGACAACGCAGCTCGGCAGGATCGGAGACATTTACGGCAGAGGCAAGATATTCAACATAGGTTTCCTCGTTTTCATCGTGGGCTCTGCGCTGAGCGGCGCATCGTCCAGCATCTACATGCTAATCATAGCCAGGGTCATACAGGGCACCGGTGGCGCCTTCATATCGGCAAACAGCGGCGCGATAATAGCCGATACCTTTGAGAGGCAGCACAGGGGCAAGGCGTTCGGCTTCCTATCGCTCGGTTGGAGCATAGGTGCAGTCCTTGGCATAGTTCTCGGCGGGATCCTCACCACATTCGTAGGCTGGCCGTACATATTCTACATAAACGTGCCTATAGGGGCCGTGGCACTTTATCTCGGCTTCAAGTACATAAGGTCTTCAGAGCGCAAGCACGAGCCGCTTGACATAAAGGGGGTAGCTGTGCTTAGCGCAATGCTGCTGCTGATTGCGCTAGGCGCCACCGGCATAGGCTTCACCGGCGCCACGGTCTACAACGTCGTGATGCTCGCTGTCGGTTTCCTCCTCCTGCCGGTTTTCATACTCATAGAGAAGCGCGTGAAGTTCCCGACGATAAATATGGCGGTTTTCAAGAGGAGGATAATCTTCAACTCGATAATGGCAGCGTTCCTGCAGAGCCTCGGCTTCCTTGCGGTGACCTTCATAGTCATAATGTACCTGCAGGGGGTGAGAGGGCTAAGCCCGCTCAATGCTGCGCTGCTGCTGATACCAGGCTATGTGGCGAGCGGCCTTACCGGGCCGTACATGGGCAGGCTGTCTGACAAGGCCGGTGCCAGGGTTATAGCAACGACGGGGATACTGCTCATGGTGATTGCCGCGCTCGCCTATATTACAATAACTGCGACAAGTCCCTACTACTTCATAATAATAGTTACGGTGCTGACCGGACTCGGCACCGCGATGTTCTTCCCGGCTAATACCAGCGCGGTGATGGCGAACGCTACCGAGGGCACGTACGGAATGCTAAACGGGCTGCTCAGGACCCTCTCCAGCATAGGCATGCTTGGCAGCTTCGTGATGACTGTAACAATAGCGGCATTGGCCATAACGAGGAACGTTGCCTTCCAGGTATTCCTCGGCACGTCAGACCTCACTGGGCACATATCTGCGGAGTTCGTTGATGGCATGCATGCTGTTTTCATAATATCTGTATTCATACTTGTAGTAGCTGCTGCGCTCTCAGCCATGAGGGGCAGGGAGCAGCGTGGCGCAAAGGTCGTCCACCCGGAAGCGCGATAGGCTTGGCTTGCGTGGTTTGGCAAGGCGGGGCTGGCCTGCACGTTGTCAGAGCTTGGCTACGCTGGTTATGTGTTCACTTAGCCGCAACGCTGGTGTCGACCCTCGCTCCCTCCTCTCCCTGTACAACTATGCTGTAGTTGTCGCCAGGTACGGCCGATATGCCGATCCTGCCGTTCCCGAATGCAATGGGTGCATTGAACGTGAGGGTCGCGCTGCCACCTGCGGGCAGTACAAAGCCCTCATTGAAGAAGTCGTCCTCTGCAGCTGGCAGGAACAGGGAACCGTTGGATGAGACCAGGAAAGTGACGACCCGCATTGACTTCATCCGTGCACCGATGTCCACGAGGTTGCGCACGGTCGCATTGAAGCTCTGGTTGAGCATAGAGTTGCCTCTACCAATCACAACCTCTATGCCCTCGCTGCCCTCTGTCCTAAACCCGCCCCGCCCCGCTTCGTAACCTCCCTGTCCACTTTCACCTGAAGAGGCGGTAGCATTCGCAGTGGCGTTAACGTTCGAATGTACTGAAACTGCATTTCCGCCATTCATGCGTGCGCTGCCGCTAGCAGACGCGCCTATGCCGAAGCCCGACGACCCACCGATACTATCAATAACAAGAGGCTCTGCCTGGTCGCTTATGTTCAGCTCTTGTGCACGGCTTCCATTAGCTCCAGCGCCCGGCGCGTTACCGATTCTCGCTATCGCATTCACATTCATGCCAGTTCCGCCGGAAGCGAACGGCGACACGGTTATGGTGAAGTTCCCAAACACAGACACATGGTTTATCATTATGCTCTGGTTGGCCGTGTTCCGCACAGTGATGCTTACCTGGGTAGTGCCGTTGCCCTGCGATATCGATGCCCCGGCTACCTGCATAATCGGAGTAGCGTTCTTAAGCTCGCCTCTCTGGGGCGCCTGCAACGGGCCTCTCGCACCCACATGCATCTGGAATGTTGCGCCTGAGACGACTATCGCCTTGACCGAAGGCACCATCACGAATACTGTTGAGTTGTTCGTGATTATAGAAGCGACTACCGGCGAAAGGTCTATCAGTATGTCTGTAGTGCCGTTCGCCCTTGCTGCAGAGTTGAGCCGCGCCGTAACGGTGCTGCTGGGGACGGTGACGTTGTAGGTTGTGCCGTTTATAACTATTTTCGCGGAAGTGACATTGAACCTCACCGTGTCTATTGTCGTGTTAGCGCTGACATGCGCCGCGCCTATTACCTGGGTAACATTGACAAGGCTCATGAGGTCCAACGTGCCGTTGCCTGATGCCGTGATCCAAGAGGAGGCTGTCGCGTTGCTCCTGCCCACAACGTGTGCCTGTACGGACGAATAGGTTATTAACAGCGCGGTTGTGCCATTCGGCACTACAGGCGGGTCTGTCAGGCTGAACGTTATGTTGTTTCCGGAGCTGTTTGAAAGCGCGAGCGCGGCAATCGCGCCGATGGCGACCAGCACCAGCGCGGCCCCTATCGCTATCTTGTACGTATTATGCATATGCGCCCCTCTTACAAAGTTATCAACGTTAAACGCCTTGTTTGCCTTGTAGTACTTCCACTTCTTGATAAATGGGTTATCCACCTCGCTTACCGCGCCTATGCGCTTCAGGTCGGCCAGGTGCTGGCTTGCAGTAGACACAGAAAGGCCAAGCGCACTACTTATCTCACTGACATTCATCTGTTTTTCAGAAACCAAATCGAGTATTTTTCGTTTCGTATCCCACGTCCTGCTCATGAGCTCACGCAAACACATTGGAAATCAACATTTAAATACTGGGGGAAAAGCTTCGGATTCATTTCGGTTTTCTGAAGGTAAAGCTCTGTGCCGCTTTGTTTATGGATAGTCTAAATCAGATGAACTTATCTTCTTCCCGTGCGCTCTCATTTTCGGCGCTCTGCGTAAAAAACATCGTAGTAGTTTATAAATATGTTGAAATTAGCATATCTGCGGTACTATGCTGCGCTATTACGCTCCTATGGAGACGGCTCCGCCTGCGCCACTAAGGGAGCGGAGACCAACGCCCGATGTGAAGGTCGAACCTTGCACCAGGTCTGGGCTAAAGGATGCACTCGCTCTTGTTGAGTCTGCCTTGAAGGTGCAGCATCCCAGAGTCAGCGACTGGATAAAAGAGCACAGGGGCGAGTTTTGCAAGCCTATCAGACCGATATGGTTAGCCATGCAGGATGGGAAGCTTGCCGGGGTGCTGATAGGCAGAATGGATGAGACGAAAGATGCAAAGTGCAGCATACTTTTTGTCGGAGAGGACTACAAAAAGGACCTGCTCCGCACTGAACTGCTACGCAAATTCGAGCAGTCGGCCTCTTTGCTAGGCAAGAGCACTGTACACGTTCTCCTTTATGCGGATGACGAGAATGAGATTGCTTTCTTCAAGGGCCACGGCTATCAGGTTGCCAACCCGGAACTTTACCACCCGGCAGAAAACCCTGATAGGATTAGAGTACTGATGGTCAAAAGGCCACTTCTTAGAACCTGAAGTTAGATGGACTCTGCGGGAATCGAACCCGCAACCTTCCGCTTGCAAAGCGGACGCTCTACCATTGAGCCAAGAGCCCACATAGTAAATTAGTAGGGTCATTTTTAAAGGCTTCTCTAGCGCCTTCTTCTCTTACTGGATTTCCCCCTTCTTGCGCCCGCCTTGCGCTGCGGCTTCGCCCTTTTTGTCCTGCGCTGCACAGGCTTCTGCCGCTGTGCCGTGCGCCTTGCAGCCCCGCCTGTGAACTTCTCTACATTAAGGATAGCCCCGCTTCGCTCCCTGTCCGCGCTTATCCTGCCGAGCATCTCATCCACGACAGCATCTGGCACGGTCTCCGAGTCTCTCGCAGAATTCGAGATCAACGCATTCTCCATGTCGCTGCTTTTCAGCATCTGGTTCACTGACTTGAGCATGCGTATCTGTTCTATCTCCTTTGAGTTCTTGCCAGACTTAGCCTTGGCCATTTCCGATTGCACCCCCCGCAACCTTTGGCTATCGCTTGCTTCATTTGTCTATTTATGCTTTTGCTACGCGTACGCTACTCGTAGAAGGGCTCAGATGTCGTACGATTCCTTTATCAGAGGCACCTTGGCGTCCCACCGCTTTGATGCGTATTCCATGAGATCCTTCGATTTGGAGAGCTCTCCGTGCACGATGAACACGTTGCGCAGCCCCTTCACCTTGCCCATCAGGCTTTCGAGCTGCGGCCTGTCCGCATGGGCCGATAGGTGGAAGGTATTGACGTCCATGCGCACCTGGAGGTCGCTGCCATTCAGGTTTATGCTCTTGGCCCCGTCCTGTAGCGCCCTGCCCATCGTACCTATGGCCTGGTAGCCGACAATCAGCATCTTGTTCTGCTGCTCCCTCGCCAGCTTGGAGAGATAGAAGAGCACAGGTCCTCCGGTGAGCATCCCGCTTGTAGTGACTATTATGGCAGCTTCCTTCTCGCTCGCTATCCTGTTCCTCTGGCTCTTCGCCTCTACAGGCTTGAAGTTCGGGCTCTTGAACGGGTCGTAGTCGCTCATAAGTATCTTGCTCTGTATCTCCTTCCTGCATGAAAGCACGTTGTGCCTGTAGATTCTCATCACCTTGTTTATCATGCCGTCCACGTATACCGGAACTTTGGGCAGCACTCCAGAATTGATGTAATCGTCGAGCATGAAGAGGACCTCCTGGGCCCTGCCTACTGCGAAGCTCGGCACTATGACCTTGCCCCCTCTTTTTATGGTATCGTTTATGCTCGCAAGCATCTCCCTGGTCACGCGTCTTTCTGGAGGGAAAACATCCTTCTTTGCCCCGTAGGTGCTCTCTGTTATCAGGGTGTCGCCTCTGAGATTTCTTACATCTGCGCCGTCAAGCAGCCTTGTTTTCGTAAGGTTTATGTCGCCGGTGTATACGACCCTGTTCCTGCCATCGCTCACCTCTATCAAGGAGCTGCCTATTATGTGCCCGGCGGGTATGAACTTTACTGTGAGGTCCCTGAACCTGAATTCCTCGTGGTACTCGACTATCTTCGCGCGCCTTGACTGCTCCTGCAGTCCCCTCTTCGTAACGTCCTTCGGGTTGGAGAGCCTTATGTAATCGCTTATCATCACGTTCGATATGTCTACTGTCGGCTTAGTCCCGAAGTAGTTTCCCTTGTAGCCAGCAGAGTATATGTGCGGCAGGAACCCGACATGGTCAAGGTGTGCGTGCGAGATGAATATACCGTCTATCGACCTGAGCTGGTCATCGCCGAGCTGCGGGTACTCTATCTTCTCGCCCAGCTTGACCCCTGAATCGAGTATTATGTTGGTGCTATTGGTGCTGAGCATTATGCAGCTCCTGCCGACCTCGCCAGCACCGCCGAAAAATGATATTTTCATCGTAAACACTATGCGCTTTCGGGCGGCTTTTGCGCCTTGCCGTCCTTCTTCTTTATTATGACTATGTCCTCGAGGTTGACCTCCTGCTGCTTAGGCGCAGGCCTATGCTCTCCGTGTTGCTGCGCCGTTCGCGGCCTTCGTCCATGTATGCCGAGCGCCTTCCTCACTGCGGAGTACAGCTCGTCAAGCTTCGCATCCGTCTCCATTATCGATTTGATGATGTCGTTGAGCGCGCTTTGGTAGACCTCTATGTCCTTGCTGACCAGGCTCATCTTCCTCTTGAACCTCTCGTGCTTGAGCGCCATCTCTATCTGGGCGTTGACCTCGCTTATCTTTCTGGCTATGCTCTTCTCCTGCGCCAGTGATAGGGACTCCGTAGCAATCTTGAACTCCATCGAGTGTCTGAGCCTTTTGAGCTTGGATAGCGCCTCTATGCCCTGCCTATCACCCCTCTGCCGCTCTATCTCCGATAGCTTTGCAAGCGCATCCTGCTCGCTCTTCTTGTAGTTCAGCTTGTACTGGCTCTCCCTCATCTTCGCCATCTGCGAGGCCCTCTGCTTCTTGAGCAACTCTATCTGCATGCCGAGCTCCTGCACTTTCGGATCTGCCGAGCTCTTGATCATGTTGTTTAACGTGCTGCCGCCTTGCTGCGTCTGGCTTAGCCCTCCATGCTGCGCATTTGCCGTATTATTTTCATTTTCTGCCAGCGAATCGCCTTTGCGCTGCTTCATCAGTCAAGTACAAGGAACCGTTGCCTGAGATTACATCTTTGTATACATTTAATAACGTATCTGTGACGTTCCTTATCGAGTAGAGCTCGGCGGTCTTGACCGTTTCCTTGTAGGCATTCGTGTCGCCAAGCACCTTCTCTATCGCTCTTGCTAGGGAGCGTGCGTCTCCAGGCGCGAACGTCTCCCCGTTGCGCCCTTTCCGAACTATCTCTTTTATGGCGAGGTGGCTCGGCCCGATTATCGGCTTGCCAGAAGCCAGCGCCTCGAGGAGCACTATCCCCTGCGTCTCGAACGTAGACGCTGTGCAGAGCAGGTCTGCGGCTGCGTAATACTTGGGCAGCTCCTCATGGCTTACAAAGCCGGTGAACCTCACATTCCCCTGCAGCTTGTAATTTATCGCCATGTGCTGGTAGTGGTGCGCTGCCGGCCCGGTGCCTACAAATACGAACCTGATGTCATGCCTATCCAGCATGCGCGCCGCCTTGAGTATCACGTCTACCCTCTTCTCGCGGCTCATCCTGCCAACATAAAGAACGACCTTTTGCCTCCTGCCGTCCGTAATCCTTTTCCTGACCGCAACGCCGCTGTTCCTCGGGTTGAACCTCATTGTGTCCACGCCGTTCGGCACAGTAACGGTGTTGGTGATCCCATATCTGTTCAGTATCTTCTCGGTCGACCTGCTTGGCGCTATCACCACGTTGCACCTCCTGAAGAAGAATCTTGCGTACGGCCATGCGGTCCTCATCATCACCCGCTGGGCTATCTGCGATCCGGCGTACTGCTCTACTACGCTCTTGTGCGTGAAGAACGTGTGGAAGGTGCCCACTATTGGTATTTTGTTTATCTTCGCCATCGCCAGCGCAGAAAGGCCCATCATGAACGGCGTGTGAGCGTGTATTATGTCTGGCTTTATGCTGTTGAGCTTTTGCGAGGTGAGGAAGGGAAAGAGCGCGAGCCTGTACTGCGGGTATGTCTTGAACCTCACCCCGTGCACCGCGTAGGTGTTCTTGCCTATCTCAGTAATGGGCTTGGCGATGCTGTGGCCGCTGGTGAAGACGTAGACCTTGTGGCCCCTCCGCTCAAGCTCCTCCTTCGCATTAAGTATCGAAGTTACTACGCCGTCAACCGCAGGAAGGTACGTGTCAGTATAAAACGCTATCTTCAAAGAATCCATGTAAAACCCTGTTCCGCGAAAGGCCCGGTCAATCTATTACTATAGCTTCCCCGCCCGCAGCCTTTATCTTCTCCACGGCTGCCTTAGAAAACCCAGCGGCCTTTATCTTTATTGGCGCGCTCAGCGTACCGTTGCTCAGCACCTTGCAATTGCGCAGCTCTATCTCCGCGCCGCCTTTCTCCTTGACCATGCCGCTTATCTGCATTAGGTTGATCTCCTCCAGCCTCTTCAGGCCCCACGGGTGGAAGCCGCGCTTGTGCATCTGCTCCCTGCCCTTTGATGTCATGTAGGTGAACTTGTGCTTCCTGCTTCCCGCCCTGCCGACGCCGCCGCGGTCGCCAGCGCCTCTCGCATTCTTTATGTTGCCTACCCCCCAGCGCCTTGTGCCGAGGTACTTGCGGTTGCGCTTCTGCTTCCTTACTACCATCACTTCACCATTCTCCGTATGAGCTGGTTGATCTCAGGGCCCATGTACCCGAGTGCACCGCCCTGCTTCACATTCCTCTTTATGCTCCTGTAGCCCCGTCTTGGAGGGTGCAGCCTGAAAGGCATGCTCTTCCTCAGCTCCTTCATGTCATACCTGCCTTCGAGTATCTCCTTCGGATCGGCCTTTATGCCGTACTTATTGACCAGCTTGCCGAGAGACTGCTCATTTATCTCACCGTAGGTTATGTAGTCGCTGCATTCCTTGATCATGCCGGTGTAAGAATCATCCATCTTTATCAGCACGCAGTTGTTCACCCTCCTAAGCCTGAGCCTGGATAGCGTCTCGGCGATGCTGCGCCTCACGTTGACGCGGCCACGCACTCTGATTGCTGCGATTATCTTATTGTCAAGCTCATTCGGCATAAAAACACGACTGCTGCAATGCCTTTATTGGTTATATAGCTGCAACGAGTATTTTAAAGGTATCTCTCAAGTCCTCTCTTCCTATCTTTTATGCTCCACAAGCCCTATGAATTGCTATACTGCGTTGGAAGCGGCCGTATCCACAACTCGGTGCTCAGCCTTTGTATACCAATGCGAGTATGCTGCCTACCAGGCCGAGTATGAAGCCGAGTATGAAGCCGCCGCCGCTGCCAAGGCTGATTATTGAGAACACAAGCCCTATCACGCCCCAGGTCTTGATAGCCCTGGTCTTGGTGTACGCCATCACGCTCGATAGTATCATGATTATGCCGCTGATTATGCCGAGAGCGCCTAACGCTATGGCGATCGTTCCAGCTGCGCCGAAAAAGTTGCTGGCTACTACAGAGCCGCTTGATGCTGTCGCGCCAAGAGACTGGGACACCAAACCCACAGATAGCACTGATACTCCTCCAACAAGCACTATTATCCCTCCTACCAGCAGCAGTATGAATGCTGCAGTTGGCTTCGATTCCGCCATCCTTACACCCGGTACATCTCACGGATATAATTTAAAAGCCTTTATGTAGCGGGCATTTTTGGTGAAAAGCCAAAACTTCCACTAGTCATCGCTTTGGCTCACATTTTTAAGTTATCGTATTGGTCTTTACACGGCACTTGGCGATGGATGTGTACTACAGCGAACATGCAAGGATAAAAAGGGTGGAGAGGCTACTCGAGAAGCTGGCTTACATATCAGTGGCATTCGATTTCATACTCGCGGCTGCGTCCTTTCTTGTGATAAGGAGAGCGGCATTCTCTGCGCTCATGCTTACAATAAGCAGCGATCTGATAATGGTGGAGATGGGAGTGATGGCGCTGCTTTTCGTAACGCTGGTAGCGATGAAGCACTACAGCAACGTAATTGCGGCGCTGGAGCAGGCAAGGTTCAGGGGCAGGCATACGAAAGTAAGCGCGGTTTTTGGCATAAGATAAAACGGGTGGCACAGAAGGTTCTTATTCTGTTCGCATGCAATACATGGTCTGTGATTACATGGCGGTAAGCGGTATTGCTGCACAGGAAACCGGAAGGCAGAGGAAAATAGACGAGCTTGTCGACAGATTCCAGGATATGGCAGCCAGCCACAACAGTGAGCAGCGCAACGCGCTTCACCTGTATTTCCTGAGTTTGGACATAGACCATTCGGTGCCTGATTATCCGATAACGAACGGCATACGGCCGGTAGGCGAGGAAGATCTTGCGCATGTAAGGCAGGCGCTCGAGAGGGCGGGCGCCAGCACTTTGGATATGCTCTATGCAGCTACAAGCACTCCCAGACCCATTGAAAGACGTTCCGAGGGAAATGCGCTAGAGGCAAGCCCCGTATAATCTAGAGCGTGCTCTATCTTGCACGCTTGCATTTGATCGCTAGCTGCATGCTGTGGCGAAACTTGAGCATATGTGAAGGTCGGATATCATTCTATTGCCGCTACTTTCATAACGAACTGCCGTACCTCGCAAGCACCTCCAGGGCGATGTGCCTCACAATCGGCAGCGTATCCAGATCTTTTATCTCATTAGAGGTAAACCACCTTGCCTCATCGCTTTCCTTTTTGGCGCTTATCGATCCTCCCTTTACTCTTGCGATATAAATAAGGTCAAAGTGTACGTGGTGGCTCCCTGTCTTGTATCGGATGTCCTCATATGTTATGGTGAATGGCGTGCCGATCGTGCGTGAATCTCCATCTGCATACTTGATGGCATCGTCGGAGAGCAGCTCCACGTCAAGCCCCGTCTCCTCCTTTGTTTCGCGCAGCGCGGCTTCGTCAGGGAATTCACCCTCCTCGATGTGGCCTCCTGGCGGCAGCCATCCTCCTATCTTAGAGTGGTTGAGCAGGAGCAATTTACCCTTGTCTATCACCAGGCAGCCTGCAACTATACATTTCCTTGTCATCTGATCACACGCTCTTCGCTACGCCATTCCTGGGGCATAAATCTTTCAGCACGCATTTGCTGCATATCGGAACAGGAGCCTTGCACACCGCCCTGCCATGGAACTTCAGCAGGTACGCAACCTTCCCCCAGTCCCTCTTGTCTACAAGCCTCATCAGATCCGCCTCTATCTCATCGGGCTTCCTGCTGGCGGTGAGGCCAAGCCTGTATGAAACGCGGATAACGTGCGTGTCTGCCGGTATGCCTTCCGCGATGCCGAATGCGTTTATCAGTATCGTATTTGCTGACTTTCTGCCTATGCCAGGAAGCTCGACGAGCTTGTCGAGGTCGCTTGGGACCTTGCCGTCATACTTCCGCTCCAGCTCCTTGCACGCGTTTATTATGCTCCTTGCCTTGTTGCCGGCGAAAAGTATTCCGTGCAGGTACTTGAGGATGTCTTCCGGTTTTGCCGAGGCGTAGTCCTTCGCCGTCCTATAGCGCTTGAATATCTCAGCGGTGCACGAGTTGACCGTCTCGTCCTTTGACCTTGCAGCGAGGATTATCGCGACCATCATCTCAAGCGGGTTTGAGAAGTTGAGTATCTCCCTCGCATCGGGGTATTCCTTCTTAAGGGTGCTTATCGCTCTCTGGACTGCCGCTTTGTCAAGAAGCTTCACCCCAGCCATAAAGCTATGAAGGGCTATAAATATTTAGCAATATCTTATTCTAGCGATGGAATGAGCGGGGCCGAGAAAAGCATTGCGCTTGTGCTGCGCAGGCTGAAGAAGAGATATCCTGGCGAGATGCGCACATCCCTAGCCCATTCGAGCCCGTGGGAGCTGCTCGTTGCGACGATGCTTTCAGCGCAGACAACCGACGCGCAGGTCGACAAGGCAACCCCTGCGCTTTTCAAGAAGTTTCCAAACCCGAAGAGCATGGCAAAGCTGAGGCCGAAGCATCTCTATCCGTACGTGAAGACCCTGGGCTTCTACAGAGTTAAGGCCAAGCACATGGTTGGAACCGCAAAGATGCTGCACGAACATTTTCATGACAAGATACCGAACACCATAGCGGAACTCACAATGCTACCTGGCGTAGGCAGGAAGACCGCCAATGTAGTTATATCGAATGCATTCAACGTCAACGAGGGCATGGCGATCGACACGCACTGCATCACAGTAGCAAACAGGCTCTTCCTTTACAACACCACCAACCCGGTAAAGATAGAGGAACGCCTGATGAGGATAGTTCCAAAGAAAGACTGGAGGAACCTGACGCACCTGTTTATAGCGCTTGGCAGGGACGTATGCACCGCAAGGAAGAAGTATTGCGAGGAGTGTGTTCTGAAGGATATTTGCCCTTCGAGTACAGTGAGGAAATGACAGAGGTATTATTTATTTGTAGGTCAAACGCTGGAAGAAGTCAGACAGCCGAGGCGTTTTTCAAGAATTTTACGAAAAAACATTCTGTGGAGAATCTGGTAAAAGAACTTGGGTGAGGGTGGTGATAGCGGCACTTTACAGCGGAGGTAAGGATTCCACTCTAGCCATACACAAGATGCACGATGCAGGTAAGCCTGTCGAACTGCTAATCTCTTTGATATCAAAAAACAGCTTCAGCTACATGTTACAGAGGGTGAATGTAGAATGGTCAAGGCTGCAGGCTGAGGCGATGGGCATCAGGCAGGTGTTTTGGGATACGGAAGGCGTGAAGGAGAAGGAGCTTGAGGACATAGAGAATGCGTTGAGGGAGAACGTAGTTACGGAACTGGTGACTGGCGCTGTAGCTAGCTCTTATCAGAGAGACCGGATAAACAGGATATGCGAGAGGCTTGGCATAGTGCACCACGCTCCGCTCTGGGGCATCGACCCCGTGAAGGAGCTTGAGGAGCTCGCTGGCATCTTCAACGTGATAATAACGCAGGTCGCTGCCGAGGGTTTTGATGAAAGCCTATTGGGCGCGAGGCTGGACGGCGGCATGATAAAGCGCCTCAGGGCGATAAACCAGAGGTATCATGTCAACATGTCGTTCGAGGGCGGCGAGGCCGAGTCCTATGTGCTTGATGCTCCGCTATTCAGGAAAAGGATAGAGATTAAAAGGGCTAGAAAGGAATTAGAAGGCACAGTAGGAAGATACATAATAGAGGATGCAGCACTTGTAGGCAAATAGGGGCCTGTCGTCCAACGGTCAAGACGCTAGCCTTACACGCTTGAGACTGGAGTTCGACTCTCCACAGGCCCACCATCAAAAGGCTTATAAGAATTGCCGCATCTTTAATAGCGTGGTGGGATGTACGGAATAATAGAGGCTCTAGACAACGTGATACATTTCGAGACTGTTGATGCGCACTGCGACATACCGTGTGGGATATACGATCCGCACCTGGCGCAGGTGGCGGCGCACACTGTGATAAGGATGGATATGCTGATCGCCGACCTTGTCAAAAGCAACGACATGACGCCTGATGGCAGGAACAAGATGATCAGGTATACAATGATAAAGGAGCAGCACGCGGAGCTCTGCAAGCACGAGGTGCGCATCATATGGGGCGACTACTTCAAGCCAGAGCACGCGCAGGCGAACCCGGAGCTGCACACGCTTGTCTGGGATATCATGAAGGCGGCGTCGAAGGCGAAGCAGGGCACAAACATAGCGGATGCAGAGGCGCTGCTCGAGAAGGTGAATCGTTTCGCCGAGATATTCTGGAAGACCAAGAACATACCAACGGTGACTGTGAAGGCGCCATACCCTACGGAGAGAAACCTAGTATTGCCAAAGATGTAGAACTGATGCCGATCAAGATATTCAAGGTCAGGGACAGCAGCATGAGGCCTTCTCTAAGCGACGGGGATTATGTGATGGTCAGCCAGCTTCACTATGTTTTCTCCAAGCCAAAAGCTAGGGACATGGTGGTGCTGAGGCATCCGAAGAACGGGGGCCTCATAATAAAGCGCATAGCCCGGGAGACCCCATACGGCTATTTCGTCCTTGGCGACAACGCCGCGATGAGCGAGGATAGCCGCTCTTTCGGCACGATTGGAAGGGATGCGATATTAGGGAAGGTCGTGTCAGTTTTCAGGCGATGAGATGCCGAGCGCTGACGAGGTGCTTGAGAGTTTCTCCGGAATGATAACCAGAGAGCAGGCTGCCGCCATAGCCAACGGCGATGGGCTGCACGCCAGCCCTGGCGGATACATAAGCGTTGAAGGGATCCTTGAGTTCATCAAGGCTGTGCGCGGCGCAAAGAGGAGCGAGGAGGCGGCGAAGCTCTACACGGTAAACATAGAGGATACAGTTTACAGGATATTCAACGAGATAGAGAATGCATCACGTAGGACTCTGACCCTGGGCCGCACAGGCAGCACGATAAACATCGTCGTATCCGACAAGCTCTCATCGGCTATCGACGAGCGCGGTTTCGAGCGCGGCGACCTTGTATCGGTGATAGGTGCATCGCTCGACATACTTGGCGAGAGGCTCGTCGGCACCAAAAGCACTACGATGGTAAGGATGCGCAGATCGCGCTCCGGGATTACCGACTTCTCGACGCTGAAGGATGGCGATAGGAACATAGACATCATAGGAAAGGTGACCGAGATAGGCCAGCTCAGCAGCGTAAGCAGGCTTGGGGGAGGCAATGTCGCAGTAGCCGAATGCAGGATCAGCGGCCAGGAGGGATCGGCAGAAGTCACGCTTTGGGGCTCCAGCGCAATGCTCACCAAGAGGATGCGCGTCGGCGACTTGGTGAAAATAGAGTTCTGCAACGTGCGCAGCGTAGAGCCAAAGCCTCAGATCAACGCCAATGAGCTCTCCAGGGTACTGATATACAATGAGCGCTCCGCCAATTTCGTAGGCTAGCGCTCCCCGTACTTGGAGTAGAACGAGAGATATTGCGAGACCACAGCCTCTGGAGCAGAGGGCTTCACCTTCTGTATCACAGCCCTCAGATCCGCCTCCTCTATCTTCACCTCCTTGCCTTCCTTCACCGTCCTATCGAGCATCATGGTCTTGACCTCCCTGCAGACGTGGTAGATGTCGGCGCCTGTGTATCCTATCGTCTCTTCTGCAATCGCATCGTAATCGATGCTGCCAGTCGGCACCCCTTTCAGGAACAGCCTGAACATCTGCGCCCTCTGGCTCTTGGATGGAGGCTTGACGAACACAAGCTTGTCCAGCCTGCCGGGCCTCAATGCAGCAGAGTCTATCGCATCAGGCCTGTTGGTCGTGCCTATCACCACAACGTCGCCCATATCGCTTATTCCGTCAAGATCCCTGAGCATTTCGCTGGTTATCTGCGCCGAGTACTCGCTCGCCATTCCCCTCTTAAGCAGCATCTCCTCGATCTCATCGAGCAGTATTATGGATGGGGCGTTCTCCTTGGCCCTATTGAACACCTCTTTTATGGTTGCGGTGGCCCTCTCGACACCTTGGTCTGCGAGCTCCGCGCCGTTTAGCTCGAGCATGGTTATCCCGGCCATCTCGCTCTTTATAGCGCGCAACAGCATGGTCTTGCCCGTTCCAGGAGGCCCGAATATCAGTATGCCATTGACGCTCTTTATGCCATATTTCTTGACAAGCTCTGGATGTACCAGCGGGGTCTCTATCGCATCGGTAATCACCTTCTTCGCATCATCCAGGCCTATCACCTCTCTCATCGAGGTCTCATCTCCCCTGCTCTCCTCGCCCTTCTGGCCGTACGCGCTACGCTCGAAGTCCAGCCTGAACTTCTGGTACTGCTCGATCTGGGCTAGCGACACCGACGGTTTCGTGGCGGTTATCCTTTCCATAAGGTCTTCCTCAGTTATCTGGAGTATCGTGTGCTTGACTGCGGCATCCTGTGATACCCTCTGCGCTACGGTCTCGCACAGGACCTTTATGTCTGCTCCGGTAAAGCGCTCGGTCTCCTCCGCCAGTTTGTCAAGGCTGACATCATCCGTCACAGGCAGCTTGCTCAGATAGAGGTCGAATATCTGCTTCCTCGCGTTGTAGTCAGGCGGCGGCAGGTATATTATCTTGTCGAACCTGCCCGGCCTCATCATCGCCGGGTCTATCAGGTTAGGCGCATTCGTAGCTCCTACCATTATGACATTGCTGGTCTTCTGGAAGCCGTCCATCTCGACCAGAAGCTGCGAAACCGCCTGCCTGGACGCTTCGTTCATCCCCTCGCCGCGCCTCTGCGCTATCGAGTCTATCTCATCGAAGAAGAGGACGCACGGCGCGTTCTTCTTTGCTATAGCGAATATGTTGGATATCGCGCGTTCTGTCTCGCCTGGAAACGCCGATATCAGGCTCGGCGCCTTTACGTAGAAGAACCCCGCGTGTATCTCGTTTGCCAGGGCCCTCATCATCAGGGTCTTTCCGGTGCCTGGCGGCCCGAAGAACAGTATGCCCTTCGCAGGCCTAACGTTATACGCCTTGGATATCGCGCGCTCCTCTATCGGCGCCAGCACCGCTTCGGTCAGCTCCCGCTTTGTAGCGGCGTAATTAGCTATGTTATCGAATGTCTCGTTGACGTTGCCAGACTCCAGATCCTCGAACGCCTCGCCGAACCTCATCCTAAGGTCCTGCTTCCTTATCTCGAGGGATTTTACGATCTTCACGTTGTTGAACTCGAGCAGGTACACGGATGCGAGCGCCACTGCGAAGCTTATCGCCAGCAGGTAATACGGCAGCGTCAGCTTTGCCGAGTGCGCTAGTGCTATCGCTATTATCGGATATCCGACGCCTATTATGCTTGCGCGTGTCCCTTTGTACCTTGACCTGCTTGCGACCGCAACGCTGTCTATGCCGAACACGATTAGGGCAAGCATCACCATTTGCGACAGGTAGTACTGCGGCATCGTCTTAAGGGTGGCTGCAATTGACCCGGCTATTTCGGATGTGGCGGTGATCACGGCATCGCTGCCGAAAGCTGCGACGGCACTGCTCGCGCCGTGAGTAAACGTCGCAATGCTGAGCCCGGGCTTTGACGGCACCACATATTGGCTTAGCGAGGCTGGCACCGCTGAGGCATGCGCCGCTGTAGCGTTGTATATAATGTATGAGCTGTTCTGCACTCCAGCTACCCCGGATAAAAAGACGATTGCGATTATGAATAGGACCGACATTATCACGGCTCTCTTGTATCCTATCATCAGGACCCCTATTACCATCAGCGGAATTGCCAGTATGAGGCCTGCTGGAGAGAACGAGAACGCTATGACTGCGTAAAGGAAGAGCAGGGGCCTGTGGTACATGTAGCCGTATATCAGGGAGCCGGCAGCTATCAGGAGGTAGAACCATGCGAGCCCTGGTGCTTGATAGACCAGCATAGGCATGATCAGCGCTATTAGCACTATGAGACCGAGGAACGGTTTCTTAACAGTAGTCGCGAATACCACTACAGCTAGAAGAAGCAGTATGACAAGCGGATAGAATTTTAGTGCGGCCGCTGCGCCTATTAGCGTCAATACAGCAAGTATCCCATCCGGGAAGCCGGGTTCGCGTATAAGGCCTGCAAGCCTATCTGCCATCCCATAGAAAACCACGTTGTGCATATACTTCCTATGCACATGCGAGATTGCCTCCTTTGCCTCAACATCGCGGTACCTACTCTGCCTTGCCTTGTTCTGAGCTGGCATATTAACAGGCCACCATGCCCAGAGTAATATACGTACCTCTCATTTTTATACATCCGGGGGTCATCTGTTATAAACAAAGGCAATTTATTAATATTATGGAGCTTAAATCCTATTGCCCGTTGTAGCTCAATGGCAGAGCGGCCGCCTGTAGTATGTGAAATGAAGAAAGCGGCAGGTTGGGCGTTCGACTCGCTCCAACGGGATTGATGATTCCATGAAGGACTGCATTTTCTGCAAGGTTGTAAATGGGGAGGCCCCCTCATTCAAGGTATATGAGGACAGCAAGTATGTAGCAATATTGGATGTGTACCCTAGCAGGAAGGGCCAGACGCTTGTGATGCCGAAAAGACACGTTGACAGCTACGTATTCAGGATGAGCGACAAGCAGATTGCGGAGTTCATGATAGCTGTGAAACGTGTTGCGAGGCTTTTGGAGAGAGGGCTCGGAGTGGAGAGGGTTAGCATGATATTCGAGGGCGCTGAGGTGAACCACCTGCACGCTAAGCTCTACCCCATAGACGTGTCGCACTTCAAGCTTGGTAAGGTTTATATATCACCGCCCTCGAAAGGCAGGGCCAGCGACGAGCATCTCAAGAGGCTTATAGAAAGAATAAAAAGAGCCAACGACTGATATCTTTGCGTGCCTTGGTAATGTAGTGGTCTAGCATGCGACCCTGTCACGGTTGCAACCCGGGTTCGAATCCCGGCCAAGGCGTATCAGTCTATGTTTATCGTGTCTCCCACCCTAGGAGCCACAGCGGTGAACCCCTCGTCGCTCAGGTCATTCGCCAGCGCTTTTGCGTTCTCTTCGCTACCGTGAACGCACACTACGGTGTTCGGAGAGCTCTCCTTCGCGTACCTGTGCAGGTCTGACCTATCAGCGTGCGCGGAAAGGTCGTGGAAGCTCACCGGTGTCGTTATCTTTGTCTTCTTCCCGTCGAGCGTTATGTAGCTATGGTCGATCAGCGTTCTCCCATTCGTGCCCTCTACCTGGTATCCTGTCAGGAATATGTGAGAGTTGCTGTTGAGCCTCGTTATGTAGTCGAGCACAGGCCCTCCGTTGAGCATGCCGGCGGTGGTGACTATTATCGACGGCCCATTTAGCGCCTCTTTCCTTGCGCCCCTCTCCTCTATCCACGTGGTCTCGCTTATCGCGTTCTCAAGGACCTCCCTGTTCCGTATGAACCGCGGGTGGCTCATCACTATTGAGGTAGCCTTCCTCGCCATGCCGTCTATGTATGTGGACGGTGTAAGGCCGTTCTCGTACAGTATCGCGAGTATCTCCTGGCTCCTGCCAACTGCAAAGACCGGGACCAGAGCGTTGCCCCCATTGTCCAGCGTCTCCTTTATCTTGTCTATCATCTCCTTTATCACCTTGCCCCTATCCGGATGGTCCTTGGTAGCGTACGTCGACTCCATTATCAGCACGTCGCTCTTCACGACCTCTGCGCCCCTGTGCAGCGTCTGCTCGCGCATTTTGAAATCGCCGGTATAGACGACCCTCTTGTTCCCTTTGGAATGGGGCTTCTCGACCAGCGTTATGGAGCTGCCGCTTATGTGCCCTGCATCGTACAGGGATATGTCAAAGCCGCCGAGCCTCGCTTGGGTATGGTAATCGAGGCTTACATACTTATTGATCATGCTGCGTATCTGCCTCTTGTGGAAGAATACCTTGCTGTGCTGCTTCTTCGCTATATTGAGCGCGTCCTCGAGCAGCAACGCCGATAGGTCCATGGTTGGCATGGTCCCGAAAGCAGGTATGCTCATCTCGTTGTATATGGCTGCAGAGAACCCGCTGTGGTCCAGGTGCGCATGGCTGATTACGAGCGCATCCACCTTCGGCAACGCTATCGGGTATTCGGTGCGGTGGTCTATCTTTACCCCAAAATCCAGCATTATGCTGCGCTCGTCCTTCAGCATTATCGCAGACCTACCTACCTCTTGAGCTCCGCCGAGTAGCCTTAGTTGCATCGCATTCCTCAGAACAAGAAGTGCGCGTTCTCTATTCAGAATGTCCGGTGAATGTATATAAAGATTCGCATCCATATAGAGCAATTGGATTGTGTTTTGCATGGCCGACGAACCGAATTTCCTGGACCTTGTATCGTTAAGCAAGATTACTCCCGATCTCGTCGTCGAGAAGTTCGGGGGCAGGATAAACTCGTCCTTCTTCGACGGATCCAACATACTCGGCACCTTGAGGCTGAAGGGGCTCATCGATTTCACTGCGAATTTCCCAGGGCAGAGCGTGATAACGGTAACGGATCAGGGCAAGCAGCTGCTTAAGGAGGCAAACGAGAAAGCGGCGTTGCCATTCGACAGCATAGACCTTGCGATATTGCAGCAGCTACAGGCCGGCAAGCGGTCGTATCTCGACATAGGCAATGCAGTTAACCTTAGGCCTAAGGACCTTGCGATGCATCTCTACAAGATGGGCATCCAGCAGTTTGCAGCATACGACATAAAGAACGGCGTGCTTGATGTGATGCTCACAGAAAGGGGGATGATCCAGGCGAAGGCGGGCATGCCGCAATCTGGACAGCAAAAGCCTGCGGAAGCGCAGCAGCCGGCCGCACAGCAGGTGCAGCAGCCGGCCAGCCAACAGCAGGCTCAGCCCC
Source organism: Microcaldota archaeon (assembly GCA_027345565.1). Lineage (GTDB taxonomy): Archaea > Micrarchaeota > Micrarchaeia > Micrarchaeales > Micrarchaeaceae > JAJZAB01. Next base: position 21,507 of record DAHWIF010000001.1, on the reverse strand, counting down.
AGGCGCAGCAGGCGCCAACTGCGGAGCAGATTGCTGGAGGCATGTCGATAGATGATATAGAAAAGCAGATAAAGGTCTCAAAGCGCTCGAGGAACATGAAAATCATTGCAGTGGTTATAGTTCTGGTAGTGGTCATATTCGTTGTGCTTTACCTGAAAGGATTCATACACGTCTAGGTATATGCGGTCGGTGAGCGGATGTTGGTCGATTATTACGTGGCTAAGCGCATACTTGATAGGTACGGCATAAGGAGCGCAAGAAGCAGGTATGTGAAGAGCATAGATGACGCAGTCTCTTTCTGGGACGGGAAGAACCCGATAGTGCTTAAGGTCTTATCGCAGAAGGCGCTGCACAAGTCGAAGAGCGGGCTCGTGGCTGTTGATCTGAACAGCGAATCCGGAATAAAAAATGCGTTTGGGATGCTCCAAAGGAAGGCGGCGAGGCTCAGGCCGTATAACATAATAGCGCAGCAGATGGTGAAGAACGGCATCGAGATAATAGTAGGCGGGAACACAGATCCGCAGTTCGGCAAGATGGTGCTGCTGGGGCTTGGCGGCATCTACGTAGAGACGTTCAGGGATTTCGCGCTCAGGCTCTGCCCTATAACGAGACACGATGCCGAATCGATGATAGAACAGATGAAGTCTAGCGGGGTGATAGCGCCAGACGGGAAGTCGAAGCGTATGATAACGGATCTGCTCCTCAAAGCGTCTAGGATGTTCGAAAGCACGAAGATAAATGAGCTGGACCTCAATCCGGTGATACTCCATGACGGCACATACGACGCAGTCGACCTCAGAATGCTGAAGTGATTCATTGGCACGCAAAACCCTGTATGCTGACATCGGCCCGTTAATGGCCCCGAAGAGCGTTGCGGTAATAGGCGCAACGGAAAAGCCTGGAAAGGTAGGCAACGCGATAATGCAGAATTACATAGACGTCGGATTCCAGGGGCGGCTCTACCCAATTAACATAAATGCTGAAGGGAGGATAATGGGTTATGATGCATACAAGAGCATACTTGACGTCAAGAAGGAGATAGACCTTGCCGTAATAAGCGTGCCTGCAGAGGTCGTGCCGAAGGTGCTTGAGGAGTGCGGCAAGGCTAAGGTAAAGGGTGTGGTCATAGTGACCAGCGGCTTCGCCGAAGTCGGCAGGGATGACCTGCAGGATAAAATCGTCTCCATATCGAAGAAGTACCGCGTGCCGGTCATAGGGCCGAACTGCCTCGGCGTCATGGACACCAGAGCGCGCAACGACACGCTTTTCCTACCTACCTCGAAGATAGATAGGCCTAAGATTGGCGGTGTGAGCTTCGTCTCGCAGAGCGGGTCCGTCGGCAGCTCGTTGCTTGACCTCATAAGCGGCGAAGGTTTCGGCCTGGCCAGGTTCATATCATACGGTAATGCAGCGGTGGTCGATGAGGCCGACCTGCTCAATTACTTAGCTCATGATAAGGAGACCAAGGTGATAATCTACTACATGGAGGGAGCTAAGCGTGGCAGGGAGTTCGTCAAGGTGGCGAAGACCGCGACTAGGCTCAAGCCGGTTGTGATACTCAAGGGCGGGATGACCCCATCAGGGGCGAGCGCTGCGCATTCGCATACAGCTTCGCTCGCGGGTAGCACGCAGGCTTACGAGGCCGTATTCAGGCAGTTTGGCTTTGTCGAGGCGCGCACCCTGGAGGACTGCCTTTATTTCGCGAAGATATTCGATACGCAGCCTCTCACTGCAGGCAACCGCATAGCCGTGCTGACCAACGGCGGCGGGCACGGAGTGCTAGCCACAGATGCGCTGTACAACAACGGGCTGACAATGCCCGAGCTCAGCAAGGAGAACCAGAGGAGCCTGCGCAGGATTATGCCAGGCATAGTTAACATCAGGCTCCCGCTCGACATAGGAGGCGACGCCGACGCTGGCAGGTTCGCGGCGGCGCTGGACGCGCTTAGCAACGACAAGAATGTTGACGCGATAATGGCGATAACCCTTTTCCAGACGCCTGGCGCAGACGAGAGCGTGGCAGACGCGATAGTCAACCACGCGGCTAAGAGGCTGAAGCCCATCGTTGCGGTCAGCACCGGGAGCGCATACACGAAATCGCATGTGTCGCTCATGGAGAACGGCGGAGTGCCGGTGTACGAATCGCCTGATGCAGCGGCCAGGGCGCTGGCAGCTCTCGTAAATTATTCGAGGTACAGGAAAAGGATAGCCTAATCAGAAGATCTCGCCGTTCCTTCTCAGCTCAGACAGCCGCGCTATGCCCTTTTCTGTTATGCGCAGCTTGGGGTTGCGGGATCCGTCGACCTCGACCGTCACGAAGAACCCGTCCTTGTCGACCTCCTCTGTAAGCAGGCCGTCCATATCCTCCTTCATGTGTCGGTAGGCTATCATCTCCACGTCCGTATCTTCCGGTGAAAGAGAAAGCTTTTCGGCTACGGCTTTTGCCAAAGTCGTCCAAGTAACTGGGTTGCCCTTCCTCAGCATCTCCTCTGTTGTGGAGAGTAGCTTGGTCTTGATCTCCTGGATCGAGAAAGGAGCTACGTGCTGCACGACGCCATCGCGAAGTACGCTTGACATTTGGGCCGCCATGGGTCTAACAATACCAAGATTTATATTGCTTTCACGCGTTACGTCGCTTTAGGAAGTTGAATTCTTACACTTTTTCAATTTTTCTAACCACAACTCATGCGCCTCAGAATAAGACCTTTTTGCCCAAAGCCGCCGTTAACTTTCAATTATCTGTTTCCAACGTCCTGGCCAGCTTGCGTGTGCAAAGATTTTAATAGGTTTTATGGCAATTATACTCATCAGGCTCTATTTGTCTGCGGCGCCATGGCGCCAAGCTAAGGAGATTGAATGACAAATGCATTTGATGTTAAGGGCTCTGCCCTAGTCAGGCTCGCGGCCGAGAGGCTGAAGGGGCTAATGGCGAAGCCGGCTTACATAGACTACGTGAAATCAGGCGCGAACAGGGAGAGGACGCCAAATAGCCCAGATTTCTGGTACATAAGGAGCGCGTCAATACTCAGACAGGTCTACATGAACGGGCCGATAGGAGTTGAGCGGCTAAGGACCCGGTACGGCTCGAGGAAGGAGCACGTAATCCACAGGAGGCACCACACCAAGGCAGGCGGCAGCATAATAAGGGATGCATGCCAGTCTCTTGAGAAGCTTGAGTTTGTCAAGAATACAAAGGCGGGTAGGGTGATAACACCGAAGGGAAAGTCGTTCCTGGACAAGCTCTCCAGAGAGGTAGAGGCACAGAGATAGTGGTGGCATGGCGTACGATGAGGAGGAGGGAGGCCAGAAAAGGGCGAACAGGAGGCTTGCCGCTGCAATAAAGAGCATGCAGATTGAGCAGCAGAAGAAGGAGCTGATGAAGCAGCTGCTCGACTCGAAAGCATACGAGCGCCTCATGAACATAAGGATCTCAAACCCAGAGCTCTATGAACAGATGGTTAAGGTTGTCGTATCGCTTGCGCAGACAAACAGGCTGCAGGGAAAGATGACGGAGGCCCAGCTGCTCTCCATACTTGGGAAGGTGACGGTCAGGAAAGAGCCGACGATAAATTTCAAGAGGAAGTGATGCTATGTCGAAGAAATCAAATATAAAGAAACAGAGGCTTGGGAAGGCCCTGAAGAAATCAAGGAGGATTCCGCTCCTGACGGTAGTCAGGACCCACCGGAGATTGCAGTCGAACATGTTCGCAAGGAACTGGCGAAGGACAAAACTCGGGATTGAGGATGATTAGATGGCTACACGCATGCTCCTGACGATAAACATGCGCAGGTACCTTGTCACGCAGCCCAGGAACAAGAGGAAATACAAGGCGATAAGGTACCTCCGCGAGAGGATATCGCACTACACAAAGACGGACATAGACAACGTGCTGCTCAGCCAGTCGCTGAACTCTGAGGTGCTGAAGAGGGTGGCGAAGAGCATGGCACCAGTGAAGCTTACCGTCAAGATAGACAACGGAAAGGCGACCGCAGAGCCGTTCTCCGCAGAGAAGGAGCAGAAGAAGGAGGAGAAAGAGGCGAAACAGAAGGAGAGCCAGAAGAAATGAGTTTATGGAAGCCGCTAAATGCCAGGTGAACGGCAGCGACTACATAGGAGCTTTCGCAACCACCACAGACAGATATACGTTCGTGCCTTTCGGCATGCCAGCGAAGCTGATAACAATGATACACGATGTGCTTAAGACCGAATGCGTAAGCATAGGCATAAATGGCACCGACCTTATCGGTCTTTTCTCTAGGGCGAACTCCAACGGCATCCTCGTGTCAAACATAGCAAGCGCAGAGGACGTTGCTAGGATAAAGGAGCCGGGCCTGGACATCAACGTCGAGATACTGAAGAGCAACATAAATGCGATAGGGAATACGGTGCTCGCCAACGACCGCATTGCCATAATCGATGTCGAATACGATGACAGCGAGGCGAAACAGATAGGCGATGTGCTTGGCGTTGAGGTGGTGAAAAAGGAGATAGGGGGCTTTAAGACCGTAGGTGCAACAAATATACTGACAAATGGCGGGTGCGTGATAAACAACAGGGGAAGCGACTCCGATAAGGAGACGCTAGACAAGATGACTGGATTCGACTCTGTGAGGACGACAGCGAACACGGGATCCCTCATCGTAGGCATGGCGTCGCTCGCGAATTCGAACGGGTTGCTGGTCGGCAGCGATACGACAGGTTTCGAGATGGAGCGTATGCTTCAGGCTTTAGGGGATTGAATGCGCAGCAAGGTGCAAACATACGTGGTGAGTGGTATCATAAAGAAAGGCGGGCAGAGGAAGTTCAGCCTGCAGCTCAGCGCGGTGAGCGAGAGGCACGCGACGGCGTTAGCGAAAAGCATACTCGGCAGCAGGCACGGGCTAAGGTCGACAGCATACTCAATACTCGAGGTAAAGAAGGGTTGATCCGCGATGGCGCAGCCTGAAAATCGCACGCGTGAGGAAGAGCTCTACACCCTAAGCTACATGCAGCAGCTCTACCAGAGCCAGCACAATGCCGTAGTAAACGAGATGAACAGGGTCGTCCAGTACCTAAACGAGCTAGCATCGCTTAAGAAGACACTCGACGATTCCGGTATGCTTGATGGCAAGGACGTGCTTGTCAGCCTTGGAGCCGGAGCCTACATGAACTCAAGGTCCGATAGGCTGGAATCTGTGCTAGTGGACATAGGAGCTGGCTATGTTGTGGAGAAGGATATAGGGGCGGCAAAGGCTTTCGTGGATGATAGAACTCAGAGATCCACCCAGACGTTCAACAATCTTGTCAAGAACAGGAATGAGCTGCGCGATGCGATAATTGACGTTGCGCGCAGGATTGATGCGCTGAACCGCAGGTAATCCGGATGTTCGACGAATTGCGCAAGAGGATATCGAGCGCGGTAAAAGGGTTCATAAAGAAGGAGGAGAGGGAAGCAAAGCCACCTGCTGAAACCATGCCCGATAGCCGCGGGGAGGCGAAAGGGCCAGCCCTATCAGTGGATACATCAGTAGGCACAAGGATCAAGGGCGCGTTCGGCGGCAGCGTAAAGCTGAGCGAGAGGGAAGTGGAAACATTCCTCGGGGAGCTGGAGGATTCGTTGCTGAAATCCGATGTGTCGTACAGCGCTACGGAGAGCTTCATAGCGATACTTAGGAGGAAGCTCGAGTCATCAAGGTTCAAGCCAAAGGAGATAGACCAGATGGTAACAGATGTGGTGCGCACATCACTCCTCGAGACGCTCCAGAGCCCTGAGCAGAGCATAGACCTGGTAAAGTTCGTGAAGGAGAGGGTGGTGACAGGCGAGATACCTGTGAAGATACTCTTCCTCGGACCCAATGGCACTGGCAAGACCACTACGATGGGGAAGATAGCGGCGTTGCTGAAGAAGAATGGCATGGAGAGTGTATTCTCAGCCAGCGACACCTTCCGCGCGGCTGCCATAGAGCAGACGGAGCATCACGCGAGGGCGATAGGCTCGCACGTGATAAAGAGCAAATATGGTGCCGACCCGGCAAGTGTAGCATTCGATGCGATAGCATACGCAAAGGCGCACAACATCCCTACTGTGCTGATAGACACCGCCGGCAGGCAGGAGACAAACAAGAACCTCATCAACGAGATGGTGAAGATTGTCAAGGTAGCGAAGCCAGATATCACTTTATTCGTGGGCGAGAGCACCGCCGGGAACGCGCTCACAAGCCAGATCAGGGAGTTCTCTAAGTACATGAAGATAGATGGGATAATACTCACGAAACTCGACTGCGATGCGAGGGGCGGCAACGCGGTGTCCATAGCAAGCGCAACCGGCATACCAATACTGTTCTTCGGCATCGGCGAGTCATACGACGCATTGGTTAGATACACTCCGGAATTCGTTGTAGACTCAATATTACCAAATTAGTGAGCAATTTATAACTTGCCCCGCAATATAAGTCAGTGGGCAAATGAAAAGTTCGACTTATGATATTGAAAGGAAGGTGCTCAAGAGGCTTGTCGGAGCTTTCGCCGGGATAGACGACCAGAAGAAGAAAACCGACCTGATAATATACCACGCGAAGACAATAAGCCCGGAACTCTCTGCGGATGAGCTAAAGGAGATTATAAACGACATAAATGACCTATCACCCATAGAGGACTATCTCACTAATGAGAGCATAGAGGACGTGATGATCAACAACACCAGAAATGTATATGTGTACGATGCGAGCGGCGGCCTAGCGAAGATAGATGCGCGCTTCGAGACAAGGGAGAAGCTGGATCTCTTCATAGACAAGATAAAACTGTACTCCACGAACGAGTCAGCGAACGGCAACGTAATAGACGTGCACCTGCCCACAGGGAGCAGATGCAACATAGTCACATCGCCGATCGGCTACGATGTGACTATAAGGAACTTTAGGAAGCGCGCCCTGAGCATCATAGACCTGGTGAACTTGGGAGAGCTCGACTATCAGATGGCGGCCAGGCTGTGGGTCTATGTCGACGGCTTCAGGGTGAGGCCGGCCAACCTGCTGGTAGGGGGCATGCCTGCAGCCGGGAAGACGACGCTGCTGAATGCGCTGTTCTCGTTCTTCAGGCCGGAAGCAAGGGTGGTGACGATAGAGGAGACATACGAGCTCAACACCGAGACGCAGGAGAACTGCGTAAGGCTGGAGACCAGCGACGACCTGCCGATGGTCGAGCTCGTGAAGAACTCTGTGAGGATGAGGCCTGATACAATAATAATAGGGGAGGTGCGCGGCGCTGAAGCTAAGGATATGATGACAGCGATGAACATAGGCAAGATAGTGCTCGGCACGATCCACGCGTCAACAGCAAGGGATGTAATAACAAGGCTGCAGAGCAAGCCCATGGACGTGCCGATGGAGCTCATACCTGCGATAGACGCGGTAGTGATAGTCTCCCATGTGATAGAAAACAAGAAGCCGCTGAGGAAGATAGTTCAGGTATCGGAGGTATCCGGAATAGAGACGAAGGTGCTGCTCTCAGACCTGTACAAATACGATTACAAGACACACCAGGCTTCGCCGATACTGCCCAGCGTAACGTACAGGGATTCGCTGGCGAGGCTCATTGGCGTTGCACCGCAGGACATATACGAAGAGGAGCGGGTCAGGGGCAGCATACTCGCAGCTATGAACAAGCAGGGCGTGAAGGATATAAGGAGCATAAACGAGACCGTTAGGGCATATTATGACGATCCGCAGACTACGCTGAACAAGCTTGGCCTATCTAACATGCACGCAGCCATAGAGGTATAATCAGGGGAGGAAACGCTTCGCCGCTATCTTCCCGCGTATGTAGTCCCCTACAAACGTCAGCTTCGGCCCTTGCAGCGTGTCCTGCTCGAGCTTCGTCTTTGTCTTTATGACCTTGTTGAGCTCTTCTACCCACTCCTTGTGCCTGTTTATCCATGGATACTGCAGCATGTCCTGCGCCCTCTTTATGTCAACCTCTGATGCCTTCATTGTCATTTTCTTGAGGAAGTCGTAGCGCTCTATATCTTCCATAGTCACGCCGAGGAACCTTGCCTCTGGCGTCGCTATCTCCCTGCCCATGTAGGCGAGGTTTATGCTTCCGGTCTTTATCGTCCAGTATATGTACCACCCCCAGGCGTCGCAGTCGTTGAAGACATAGATCGGAAGGCCCATGTCGGCGAGCTTTCTTATGAGGCGCCGCGTGCCCCTTGCGGCCTGCCCCTGCGGCGATATGAGTATGCAGTTCTCCTTCTTCCAGAAGCCGTCCTCGTTTAGCCTCTGCCAGATGGCGTCCTTCTCAACGACAAGCACGTACTTAGCCCGCACGTCGGTGAACTCTATCTCATTGTCCACATCGCTCGGTATCGCCCATCCGCTCCTCCCCTGCTTTGCCGCGTCTATCAGCTGGCGCTCCCCGCCGAACGTGTCGTGTATCTTCAGGTTTCCTGCCAGCACGCCCTTCCTGTTCGCGTTAAGGTTGAGGTCCTCCCTCTTTACGCCGAGGGACACCTCAAGGTCCTCTATGAGCGGGTTCGATTCGGCCTGCTCGTTAAATATGTTCTCGTCGACGTCCTCCCCAAGCGAGTACTTAAGCTGATAAAATAGCCCCCTTATTGATGTGTGCAGGTTCTCGTTGATGAACTTATAACACTTGGAAGCTATCGCGACCGTCTGCATAAATCGTTTTGCCTGGGCGACGTTCACGAAGTTGCGCTCCTCGGAATTCTTGCCTAGCATGAGCACCCCGGCCTTCTCGTCGTACTTCACGTTGGACCTCGACCTAGAGAGCGTGGTAAAGGTCGGGCTCTTGCCATTCTCCACCTCTTCGAGTATCTCCTTCCCGAAAAGCTCGAGCTTCTTCTTCGCATCCGCATCTTTGCGCTCGCTCACTCTCTCACTTTCCGTTCGGCAGCTCGTGCTTCCTGAGCTCCATTATTATCTCGTCCTTGCGTTTGCTTGGCTTTATCGAGTATTTCATTACTTCAGCCAGGGTTTTCACAGGCACAACCTTTATCCTACGCAGTCTCTCCTTCGCTATGTAGACGTCATCACGGTTGCTCTGCGGTATTATTACCGTGCGCATGCCTGCGCTTATCGCCGCCTCTATCTTGCTGGTAACTCCGCCTACGGGCAGCACCTCCCCCCTTACAGAGAGGGATCCGGTCATTGCGACCGATTGGTCGACAGGCAGGTTTTCCATTGCAGAGATTATGCTTATAGCTACCGATATGCTTGCACTGTCTCCCTCAACGCCTGCGTACGACTGCAGAAACTGCACGTGCATGTCGTAGTTGGCGACGTCCTTGCCGATATGCTTCTTTATTATCGCGCTAACGTTCTTCACTGCCTCGTTCGCTATCTTCCCGAGCTTGCCGGTGGGTATAAACTTGCCTTCCGCCCTGGAGCTTGCCGGAGTGACCTCAGCGACAAGCGGCAGCACTAGGCCTGCTGATGTTATGGACGATGAGCCCATCACAGCCAGGCCATTCACCTTGCCAACGCTGAACCCGCGGTTGGTGAAGACCTGATAGTCCTTCGTATATTCTATCTCCTGGGTAACTGCCTGGGACTCTATAGAGCTGGCAAGTTTCTTAGCATCTATCACATCCTGCTTGGTCACCACCTTCTGCTTCCGCTCCACGGCGAGGTCCCCTGCAGCCCTCACCAATCCGCCGAGGTCCCTGAGTATGAGAGTAAGTCTTTTCTTCCTGCCTGCGCGCCTGCGCGCCTCCTCAAGCACCTCGCCGACGGCATCCTTGCCGAAATGCGGTATCTTGCCGTCCTTCTTCACCTCCTGCGCGATGAACTGGACGAGCATTGTGCGATTGGCATCGTTGTCCTCCATGGTCGACTCCATATAAACCTCGTAGCCGTATCCGCGTATCCTTGACCGCAACGCTGGGTGCATCGCCTGTATGTCCTGCAGGTTGCCTGCAGCCACCAGGACGAAGTCGGCAGGCACCGGTTCGGTCTTGACGAGTGCGCCTGAGCTCATCTCGCTTTGCCCTGTTATCGCGTATTTCTTCTCCTGCATTGACGTTAGAAGGTCCTGCTGCGACCTCGGTTCAAGCCTTGATACCTCATCTATGAAAAGGACTCCCTTGTTGGCTTTATGCACCGCACCGCTCTCAACCCTAAGGTGCGCCGGGGTGCCGAGCCCGCCGCTCTGCAGGGGGTCGTGCCTGACGTCGCCGAAAAGCGCGCCGGCCCTAGAGCCAGTAGCGTCTATGAAAGGCGCATGCTTGTATCCTGTGTTATCAACTATAAGCTTAGGCTCGTTGTAGTCTGTTGTGCCCAGTATGCCTGCGCGGCGGGTGACCCCGCTCATGAACATCATCATTGCCCCGAATATCAGTATCCCGAGGATGAGTGCGGCAAGCACTATTATCTCGTATCCCGTTATGTAGCCGCTCAGCGAGAGCCCGAATAGGACTATGACGAGGAGGAGTATTATCGGAGTTACGAGCGATGCGCCCTTCCCCATCATCATCCTGTTCTTCATCCGCTCTTTCTGCAGTATCTGCCTGCCCTGGCCGTCGCCGCCCTTAGCCCTCGCTTCCTCGTTAGGGTATGTCTTAACTGCCTTGATGAGCGGCATGTTCTCGTCGTTGACATTCTTGTAGACAAGTATGTCCTCGAGCTCTGCGGCAGGCAGCAGCTCTGCCATCGCTTGGGCTAGCATCGTTTTTCCAGTACCTGGCGATCCGACCAGCAGCACGTTCCTTCGCTGTTTTGCCGCCTTCTTGATTATATCTGTGGCTTTCTCCTGCCCGATTACCTGATCGATTAGCTTCTCTGGAACCTTGACTTCTGCGGTCGTCTTGAAGCTCTGCATTGATGATTACCAACAGTATTATCGAGACAAACTATTAATATCCTCTCATTGCCTAAGGTTTCCGAGACTCACGCGTTTGCTAGTAAACCCTGCTCATTAATCCATTTTGCTGGCAGCATTCAGAAGTCATTAGCAAAGACGTAAACGCACGCAAAGCTTTTAATATCTGGAAGGTGCAATAATATTACAGGTGTCTGAAATAAAAGCGCGTGAACTACGTTCTCTGTCTGAAAGCGCACTTAGAACCAAGCTTGGCGAGCTTGAGCTAGAGCTGAGCATAGAGAGGAGGAAGGTGGCTTCGACCGGCGTAGCCAGCAAGGTGATCAAGGCGCGCGAGATAAGGAGGACCATTGCAAGGATAAACACGATCCTGAACAAGAAGGGTGCAAAGAGCTAATGCCAGACGTATGTCCAAAATGCGGATTACCCAAAGACATCTGCGTATGCTCCGTACTTGACCGCGAGACGGAGAGCAAAATACGGGTCTATACAAAGAAGGCGAAGTTCAACCGCGTAGTGACCGTCATAGAGGGCATAAACAACGACGAGCTCGAGAGCGCGGAGAAGAACCTCAAGAGGATACTAGCCTGCGGCGGGACGAGCAGGGACGGCGTAGTTGAGCTGCAGGGCGACCACAAGGACACGACGAAGAAGGCGCTGATCGGGATGGGCTACAAGGAGGACATAATAGATGTCATCTGAGCCATAAAGCCTTTTATTCCTGTTTTGAGTCATTTTAACCGATCCTTTATGGCCGTGCTTGGAATTGAGAGTACAGCGCACACATTTGGAGTCGGCATCTGCGACAACGGCAGGATACTCGCCAACCAGAAGAGCATGTACCCGATAAAAGAGAGGGGCATGATACCCGTAAAGGTCGCCGGATTCCACATGAGGAATGCCCATTTGGTGGTAAAGCGCGCTCTGGACGAGGCTGGAATAAAACCGCGCGATGTGGAAGCCGTAGGGTATACCAAGGGGCCAGGGCTTGGGCCATGCCTTGCGGTAGGCCAGCTTGTTGCGGCGCTTATCTCAAAGAGATACAAACTGCCGCTCATGCCGGTCAACCACGCGCTGGGCCACATAGAGGTTACGAAGCAGGCGTTCAGGCTGAGGGATCCGCTTGTTCTCTATGTCAGCGGAGGCAACTCCCAGATATTGGGCCTCGTAGACAGCCCGTTCAGACACTACCACGTTTACGGCGAAACATTCGATATAGGAATCGGAAACATGATAGACAGCTTTGCGCGCGCTGCACGCCTTGTCCCTGCATGGGGCTCCACTGTTGCCAAGGTTGCAGATGGCGGCAGGTACTTTGAGATGCCGTACACTGTAAAGGGCATGGACTTCACCTTCACAGGGCTGCAGACCTTTGCCGAGAAGGCGCTGAAAAGCCACTCGGTCAAGGATACCGCATATTCGTTGCAGGAAACATCGTTTGCGATGCTCTGCGAGGCTACCGAGCGCGCGCTCCTCCTTGCAAAGAAGAGGGAGCTGATGGTTTGCGGTGGCGTTGCGCAGAGCAAGAGGCTGAAGGAGATGCTCGGAATTGTAGCGAAATGCCACGGTGCGGGATTCTTCGTCTCGCCGAATGAGCTGAATGCGGATAATGGCGCGATGATTGCCGTAGTGGCGGAGAAGATGTACAGAAGCGGGCAGCGCTACAGCGCAGAGCAGCTAGGCATAAATCAGAGGTACCGCGTTGACACGGTCAAGGTGACGTGGTGATCGTCTGAGACTCATATCTGAAGGCGCTGAAGCGAGGATTTATGAGACGGAGTTCCTTGGGATAGATGCGATAGTCAAGGAAAGGATAGCGAAGAGCTACAGGATAAAGCAGCTTGACGATAGGCTCAGGCGCCAACGCACAAAAAGCGAAGCTCGGCTGCTTTATGCGGCCTCGTCGCACGGCATGAACGTCCCGAACGTGCTGCTGGTCGAACGCACAAGCATATGCATGGGGAGGATACGCGGCAGGAGCCTGCACGAATTCACAATGGGGCTTGCCAGGATCGGCAGCGCTAGGCTTGGCAGGGCAATGCACGATGCGGGAGTATGCTGCGGGATGCTGCACAACATCGGCATAGCGCACGGTGACTATACTCCTGCGAACCTCATGCTTGATAATGCAGATAGGATTTGGATAATAGACTTCGGACTTGCTGAGAGCACGAAGTCAACAGAGGAGAAGGCTTTGGACCTGCTTCTTATGAAAAGGTCTGTGCGCCCGGGCCTTTTCAGGAGGTTCCTTGCCGGTTACAGGAAGAGCTGCGGATCCAGCGGCGAGATAATGGGGCGGCTTGCCGAGATAGAGAAGAGGGGAAGGTACCAGGCGCGCACGCTGATGGCCGGCTGATCAGAAACGCAGCTGGGACTGGGCGCCGTACTTGAAGCTGCTTGGAAGAGGCGGGGCGCCTGCCGCCTGCTCCTCCTCTGTGGTGCGCGAATTGACCGCAAACCTCATGGTTATCAGCCCGGCTAGCGTCAGCGCGCCTATTATGAAGCCGTAGTCCTGGAAATTTGCTATGTAGACATAGCTGAAGAATATGAAAGCTATAGAGCCGGAGAATATGCTGAGCCAGTATCCTTTCCTTGATTGCGCGAATATGAGGAGTCCTCCTGCGAATAGGAATGCGAGTATGGCTAACCCGACAAAGAGCATCACATAGCTAAGGTTCACGCTCTGTATGAAATTGCTGGCTATGAATGCCTGTATGCCGACGCTGGCTGCGTTAGTCGCGATATAGGCGATGACCGCGTTGACGAAGTATATATACACCAACATGGTCAGCAGGAAGAGGCTTGCAGGCAGCATGCTCACCTTGTTGAAAGCGAACGTCAGCTGGGGCTTCTCCCTGGCAACCGCAGAGTCTATGTCCTCAAGGCAGTAGTACTTGTTGTTGTATTCAGATATGTCCTCGTAGCAAAAGGGCTTGTGGCAGGTGTAGCACACAGCATACGCAGGCCTCCACGGGTGCCATTCACAGTAAAGCCCTTTGGCAGCCTGCCTACTCTGCGCCTTCAGCTCCTGCCCTTTCTCCTCCTTCTTCTTTTGCGGCACTGGCTTGGACGGCTGCGCAATGACCGGCTGTGCCTCAGCCGGCTGAGCGGCCGGCTGCGTTGCGCTTCCCTCGCGCATACTGAAGATTAGCAGATCCTCCTTCTCCACCATTTCAGAACCTTTTCGCCCGTTCTATGGCCTGGCGCTTCTTCTTCTCGAATATTCCTCTGTGCTTCGCGCAGCTTATGCAGTACACCACCTTCCTGCGCTCGAAGAACCTTACATCGTTGGCATTCTTCAGCTCGGTGCTGAAGCGTATCGCTTTTTCGTCGATCACAGCCTTGTTTCTCGGTACCTTCCTGCCGCACGATTCGCAAACCACGAGGGTGTCTCTTCCTCTCAGTTCATCACCTTATCCTTATTCCATCACAAAGCTTAATAACCATGTCAGCAAGATTTATTATCGGCATGGGGGATCCGATGCGGGTATATTTGGCATCTGATGACAAGGGTCTGAGCATACGCTTAGCCAACATAATAAACAGGAGCGGGAACACCTGCATAATGAGCGACGAAGACACGGACGACTACAGGATCCTGATAAAGGACATACGCGACTCGATCTCAGGGTATGACGTATCAATACTTGTTTCAAAGAAGCCTATGGATGCGGTAATAGAGGCGAACAAGGTCAGCGGGGTGCGCGCTGCAGTGTGCAAGGACGTCGATGACGCGGTTTCCGCCATGCAGGCGAAGAGCAACGTGATAATACTCGATTCGTCTAAAGTCTACAGGATGGACACGAGGGGCATAATCAAGAGCGTAGAGGACTCGTTCGGAAACGCCATGGGCAGGCAGAGGCAGATAGCGGATGTCCAACCGAAGGGGGAGAAGACCGTGCAGCAAGCTGCGCTGCCGCAGAAGCAGCAGGGCAGCGGAATGTTCGGCTCGATAAAGAATGTATTCGGAGCTGGCGCGCCTGCGCCTAAGGAGAAGCCAGCGCCAGTCTTGCAAAAGAGGGCCGAACGTGAGGCGCAGAAGCCTAAGAAGGTGCAGGAACCACCGCAGCAGAACAAAAAGGGCAAAGGTCTGTTCGGATCGTTAAAGGACACTTTCGGTGTAGAGTGATGGTATCTGAGTGCGACAGCATTATAAGGACTGCGATACCTGCGGTGAGGGTTGCTGTGGCAAGGCTGCTCAAGCGTAAGTACAAGATGGGGCAGCAGGAGATAGCAGACAGGCTTGGGATAACACAGGCGTCTGTCAACAAGTATATCAATGGCGATTATTCAGAAAGGATAGCCATGGTTGCTGCGAGGATAAAGGAGATGGGCCTGGACAACAGGATAGCCAAGCTCGCCGCGTCCGGCAGCCATGCCGACACGGTCAACAAGAGCATAGACCTGGCTGCATCGTCAGTGTATCTCAGGCTGCGCTAGCGCCTTCTCTTGAACATCAGTATCTCGCTGCCCGCATTCTCTATCTGGATCCTCGCGGTATCCTGTTTCTTCCTGAACCCGGGCAAGACAGCCTCGGCGAACCTTAGCTTCCTTGTTGAGTCGTATATCCTCTTCATTGTGTCGAAGTACCATTCCGCTTCCTTCACTCTGCCGGCCCTGAGGGACTCCAATATCTCCCTTTTCAGCTCCCCCTCCACATCCATCAGCCCCATCAAGTATGCATCGCCATCGACTCTCACGCCGCTTAGCGGGGTGACCGTTCGTTTGGTCTTTATGTCAGCGAAGATCCTGGCCTCTGCATACTCCTGATACGCCTGCATCGTATGGTACCTGAACTTGGAGTCTATCTTCTGCAGCCTCTTCACCGTTGATGCC
The DNA here is from genome assembly GCA_027345565.1 of Microcaldota archaeon. Lineage (GTDB taxonomy): Archaea > Micrarchaeota > Micrarchaeia > Micrarchaeales > Micrarchaeaceae > JAJZAB01. The sequence goes on along the minus strand of DAHWIF010000001.1, from coordinate 5,858 downwards.
ATGGCGCGCAGCTTTTCTGCAGCTTTTTTTATCTCGTTGTTGTGCATGAAAGTGATCGTCTGGCCGGCATCACGGATAAGTTCCCTCGAAAGCTGCATCACTACATCGAAGTCCGATTGTTTCCTGGTAAGCCCGCCAGCTATATTTTCTATGTCAGCGTCAAGTGCCTTCATGCCATCATCCTCGCATTGTGGAATAGGTACTGCTGTGCGTATCCCATGTAGTTACCCCACCTGCTCTCCGCAAACTCACGTATCTCGTGCATCCTCTTTGCCTTTCCCCCGAAGTAGAGTTTCTCCATGGTCCTTTTTATGTGCACGTCTATCGGGAATGCCTTCAGGTTGCCGTAGCCCATCAGGGCTATGCAATCGGCCACCTTTTCACCAACTCCGTCTATCTGCATCAGCTCCTCCTTCAGCTTCAAGTACTTGTGGGCCGGCAGCTCGCCTAGGTCTACGTTGTTTGTGCAGTAATCCGCCGCCCCGATTATATACCTTGCGCGGTACCCTGCGCCAAGCCGTTTGAGCTCCTTCTCGGTAGCCTTCATCATATCTGCGCTTGTTGGGAAGCTCCTCGCCTTTATCCCGTCATGGCCCTCTATCTCACTTCCGTACTTACCGATTATGTTCCGTGTTATAAGCCGTATGCGCTTCACGTTGTTGAACTGCGATATTATGAATACGAGCGTTGTCTCCCACGGGTCGTTGAGGGTAAGCCTCATTCCCATATATGAATCTATCGCCCTTGCGATGTACGTGTCTGTGCGTATCTTCTCATATATCCTGCCCATGTCGTCTCTGAGCCTGAATCTCCTCCTCACCTCGCGCACTCCATCTTTAGGGCGGACTCCGCTCACGTGCAAGCGCCCTTTCTCGTCGCTGCCTGACTGCACCACGTTTATAAAGAAGCTTCCTTTCGGGTATATGAGTGTGTTGCTCACCCTATTGAAGTCCGCATAGAACGTCAGCGGCTGCGCGCTCTCGAACGTGTGCCTGAGCGAGAACGTGGTTACTGGTATGCTGGGCTGGCTCTGCAGCTAATCACCGTGCGTGTATGCCTTTTCAAAAAACTCCTGAAGCGAGTCTATCTTGACCCTGGATTGCGACCTGTCGTCCCGGTTCCTTATCGTGACGGTGCCGTGCTCCTTGTCAGCCTTGTCTGTGCTCTTGAAATCTACAGTTATGCAGTATGGGGTTCCTATATCATCCATCCTCGCATACCTCCTGCCTATAGAACCGGAGCTGTCGGTAACGACCTTGAACCTGTGCTTCAGGCTCTCGTATATTTTCTGCGCGGTCTGGTCGAGCTTCTCGTCGTTTTGCAGCTGGAACACCGCTGCCTGGTACGGGGCGAGCCGCTTCGGCAGCATCAGCACGCTCCTCTCTGCGTCCTTCTTGTAGAAGAGATCCAGGAGCATCCAGACGTTCCTATCGACTCCGAAACTCAGCTCGAGCACGTGCGGCATTATCCTTTTTCCGGCGATGTTTACTGAGAGGTCCTTGCCGGATCCTTTTGTGTGGGAGCTTAAATCGTAATCCGTCCTGTAGTGCAGGCCTCCGACCTCCCTGAAACCTCCCCAGCTCTCTATATCTACCTCGATGTCCATATGGACCTTGTTGTAGAACGCCTTCTCATCGCCGCCCTTCTCAAGGAACCTGAACCTTTCCTTAGGGACGCCCATCACGTCAGTGTAGAACCTGTCTATCAGCGCCATGTGATAGGCATAGAATTCAGGTATGCCGTACCTTTTGGCGAGCTCATGCGCGCTGAGCAGCTGCGTCTTCTTGTCGCTGTACGTTACCACAATGAATTTCCTTTCTGAGAGCCCGTCGTCCCCCGGCTTCCAGGTCTCTGGGTCGAAGAATATCTGCAATTCGGCCTGCGTCAGCTCTCTGAGCCTGAAAAGGCCCTGCCTTGGCGATATCTCGTTCCTGTACGCTTTGCCTATTATCGCAAGTCCGAGCGGCAGCGCCTTCCTCAGGACGTTGAATTCCTGGAAGAAGTTCAGGTATGCGGATTGCGCGGTCTCTGGCCTGAGGTAGCCCCTCTCCGCCTTCTCCGGGCCGAGGCTTATTCCGATCATCATGTTGAACGACTTCGACTTTCCGAGGTCGCCGCCGCATCTCGGGCACCTTATCCCGCTCTTTTCTATCAGCTTGTCCATATCTTCCGGTGACGCTCCTTCTGACACCGCCACCTTCTTCTCTGCGAGTATCACATCGGCCCTGAAGAAGGTCTTGCACTTGGTGCAGCCTACCAGCACATCATTGAACCTTGATGCGTGGCCGGACGCTATCAGCGGCTTCTCCGGGAGCATCTCGGATCCCTCTATCAGGTGATAGCCCTCATTCTGGTCAACGAAGTAGGAGAGCCAGAGGCTTTCGAACCTCCTCTTCAGGAGCGCCCCCACGTGCCCGTAGTCGAATATGCCCGACGCTCCGCCGTATATCTCTGCGCTAGGCCAGAAGAAGCCCTTGCTCTTCGCATACGCAAGCAGTTCTTCTATCTTCATATATCTCGGTATACCTCTCTCTAACCAATATAAAAAAGGTGCGCTACCTCGGCTTCAGTATGTACATGCCATACCTGTCGACGTCTATGTATTTTGCGCAGTACCCTCTCACCCCGTCGAGGCTCACCCTGCCTATCAGCTCCGGCATCCGCTCCGGAAGGCTCGGATCCTGCTCTGTCATCGTCGATACTGCAGCCCTGATGGCCATCTCCAGCGGCCTCTCCCTCGCTATCGTGTAGCCTATGCGCAGCTCGTTCTTTATCCTGTCTATCTCGCTCTTCTTTATCTCGCCGCACTGCAGCTTGTAGAATTCCTTTAGTATCACTTTCTCCGCCTCTCTCAGGTTCCTCTGCTCTACGCCCGCTTCGGCTCCCATGAATCCATATGTGGAGTAGGTGTACGCCCTGGCAGCAGGCTCGTAGGAGAGCCCGCGCCTCTCCCGCACCTCTTCGAAGAGCCTGTGCTGGAGCAGCAGCCCAGCCACAAGCGACGACAGGTACTCGTTGAGGTATTGCTTGCGGAACTCCTGCGTCTTGAACCCTATGCCTACTCTTGCCTGCTTCACCCCCCTCCTCGTTATCGTCATGACAGACCTCTCCTGCTTCTCCCTTGAAGGGTGCCTGAGCGGTTTCTTCGTGTGCTTCCTGAACCCGCCGAAGTATCTTTTCGATATGGACGTGGCAGTGCTAGCGCCCACCCCGCCGTATATTGAGAGGACCATGTTGCCAGGCGTGTAGTAGCTGTCGTACACTCGCGTGAGGTCCCTCCTCGTCATGCCTCGTGTGCTCCTCGGATTCTCCAGCGACGTGTTCCTTGCAGGGTGCTTCTTGAACAGCACTCTTGGCAGGTAGCCGCCTGACATCTCCGACGATGCCGGATTGTCGTGAAACATCAGTATCTCGTTGACTATCGGCCCCTTCTCCATGGCGAATTCCTTATCTGGAATTGTCGAGTTCCTCACCATGTCTGAGAGTATTTCCATCGCCCTGCCGAAGTAGCCCTTGTATGCGGTCATTGTGTATACCGTATACTCGGAATCGGTGAAAGCGTTGTCGTCTATGCTTAGGCGGTTCGTCTCCTCGTCTATCCCCTTCCAGGTTCTTTTCCTCGTCCCCTTGAAGAGCATGTGTTCGAGAAAGTGCGAAACGCCTATCTTTCCTGGCAGGTCGTCCACGTAGCCGTACCTTACCCCCAAAGCTATGCCGACGGTCTGCAGGCTGCGCATAGGCGATACTATCAGTGTAAGGCCGTTGCCGAGCGTCGTGACCTTTGTCTGCATGCTTCTCTTTCGCGGTACAGCTTAAAATTATTGCGTGTCGGACTGCATGCTATTAGATAAAGGCTCTTGCTCGCCCGTGGTATTGCGCTTGCTGGCTATGTCCCTTTCTGCTGCCCTCAGCTCCAAGAACCGCTCGAATCCTTTGATGGGCGCTACCCTGAGCGGCATTGCGACCTGCACCGCAGTCTCATCCCTTCGCATTATCCCCATTAAAGGCTCACTTGCCGTCGGAGCCTTCAGGTCCCCGGATTTTGGCCCTTCTATGCTGCCCGGCAGAGCGCTGATCTGGTGCGCTGAGACGATGCGCTGTGTCCTTCCTTGCCCCAATGCTTCATCTACTAGCCTTCTCGCCATAAAATCACTTCAAGCGAACAGAAGGGACTCATGCTCGAAGGTATTTATACTTTTTGTGCTGTAGGGCAGCGCACATCTATCGCTATTTTATACCTTATCGGAGATACCTCTCTTGCTGCGGTGTGAATTTGCCAAAGAAAGGATTTGAGGGGGTAAGGGAGCGAATGCTGGAGAGCGCCAAAGAGGGGATAAGGAGCGCATACCAGAGCGAGGAGTACGCGCTGATGCAGGCCGTCAACGCTTACATCGAGACGGATAGATCGCTCAACCTCGCTTACGAGAGGCTAAGCGAGTGGTTCGGGATATACCTTCCGGAGGTCAGAATTACCAGCCCTGAGACCCTGGCAAAGCTTGTCATGGCAGTGCAAGGCAAGGGCAAGGACGATGCCGCGATAAAGGAGGCTGTTGGCGACGAGGGACGCGCAGGTGAGATACACAATAAGCTGCTTTCGACAATAGGCAGGGCGCTGGAAGGCGAAGACGGCAGCGCGATATCGGAATTCGCGCGGATGCTGCTTGGGATGTCGGATTCGCTCAAGGGACTAGATTCCTATATAAAGAAGGCATCGACCAGGATAATGCCCAACACGACATACCTGGCAGGCCATATGATAGCTGCAGAGCTGCTGAGCAGGGCGGGCTCGATGGAGAGGCTGGCCACTATGCCAGCTGGCACAGTGCAGCTGCTAGGAGCCGAAAAGGCGCTATTCAAGCACATAAAGTTCGGGAGCAAACCGCCGAAATACGGGATACTGTTCAAGATACCTGAGGTAACGAACGCGCCGCGGGAGATACGCGGCAGGTTTGCGAGAGTATACGCGACAAAGATATGCATTGCGCTCAAGGCGGACCACTTCTCTAAGAACTTCATAGCAGAGAAGCTGAAGAAGGACCTGGACGAGAGCATAAAGAGGATAAGGGAGAAGCCGATAAAGCCGAAGAAGGAGGCGCCAGATAGGGTTTTTGAGAAGAAGGGCTTCCAGAGGAGGATGGGAGGGCGCGGTTTCCAGCGCAGGAAAGGCGGCTGGAAATCTAATTTCGGGAAGAATGCCTGACCATGTCAGCCCATTCATTGAACGCTCTATAAAATCTTCCATTCTCCCTCAAATCGGCCTTGATTTCTTTTTCCGTGCCGTATGCATTTACTGCGGATCTGCTCTTTTCCGGTGTGAATGTCTTTATAGGCTTGACCGCTATCTCTGTACTGGATTCTCCATTCCAGTGGTTTACGTGCAATACACTGCCGAGCCCTTTGTCCCATGTTGCATCGAGCACTCTCCATTTGCCATTGATGTAAACCTCCAGATAAGTGTGGGTGCAGCGGTTTTCATGCGGTGCTTTTCTAACTACAGCTGGTAGGTCCATCGAGCTCCACAAAAACTCGCAAACCCTGTACCTTACCTTATAGCCGGTCTTGGTTAGAAGTTTGAATAACCTATCGCTTTTCCCGCTACAGGAATCGTCCCTTTCTTTAAGGTTTAGAGGTATTCTATAGGGGACGTCCCTTATCTTTTCGAATGCTTTGACTGCGTCCATATTAGCTATTCGCGTATCTTTATTAAAATCCTTTTGCTGCCAATAATGTGCTAATAACCTCTTAGAAAAGCCGGTTGACAACTTTTGAAAGAAAGTAAAATTCAAAACAGAAAGTATTTAAATGCTTTTGATTCGCCTTAGATGCGATAATAAGGTGGAATTGCATGCCAAATCAAG
>DAHWIF010000007.1:0-36769 GCA_027345565.1 Microcaldota archaeon | reverse complement strand
GCTCCAATGCTTTTTCCGATTTCAACTGCTTTATCCAGCGCCGGGCTTGAAACATCTAATTTCCTTAGGCAATCATGGTCCTCATACATGAGAGCACCGAGGGATTTGAAACGCCCATCTTTTAGTGCTGCAAGCCCCATCGTAGAACATCTGTTTATCTCTTCAAGTATGCGCTCCGTCCATCCCCTCTCGTTCTTGTAGTGCTCTGACACCCTGCCTACGGTAACCGCAGTGCTGAGTTTTGGCCCCGTGTCTATCAGAACCAATTCGGGGAGTGCATTAACCTGCTCTCTCCTTGCACCACCAAGCCTGTCGAAGCTGACTACGCCGCCGTAGAAACTTGCGCTTACGTCTATTGCTCCGGCGCCTGGGTTCCTGTGTGCTACTCGCTCGCCGTCCCGAGCGATGTCTATAATTGCATCGTCCTGGAGGTGCCTTCCTCCAGAGCTTATCAATGCCACTGCAAATGCAGTAGAGCAAGCCGCGCTGCTTGCAAGCCCAGACCCTATTGGTATCTCTGATGTCACTGTTACAGCCTTTCCAAGCACCGCCACGCCTTCCTTGTATAGCCTTGCAGCCACAACGGCGAAGGGGAGCACCTTTCCATACCTCTTGCCTTCTGCCTTTGCGAATTCATTTATATCCGTTGATCTGTAGCCTGAGCGTAGGCGCTCTAGTTCCTGGCCGTTTATTGCGTATTTTTCCTTCATGTCTGGCAGCGATATCATAATGCTATCGCTATTTGAATCAGTAACGCTCGCTGTAGCGTATAAAGAGATTGCAACAGCTACTGACAATTTCCCATACACAACCGCGTGTTCACCAAGGAGCTTTACCACTCCAGGCGCTTTGATATCCATCGCCTACACTATAGATTATTCTGACTATCCCAAACATTTTGTTTGCACTACCCTCATTTTGCATAAATATATACATTGCTAATAGCACGTTTCACATCGTAATGCTCTACATAAAAGGGATGTTCCCATTCCGGAATCTTGATATTAAAAGCAATTATCTGGTCATAAAGTGGGATTGAATGGTGTTATGGATAGTCAAGTAAAACACATCCAGAACGCCTTTCCTTTCTTTTCCACACGGCATATATCTTAATCTAGGTTGCCATTTCCGCTTTCTCAAGACACTCCACTTACAGTCAGGCGGCCCGCTCCAGAAACTCTTTGCAGTTTAGCACTCGGATTCCATATTCTTTGACTATCCTATCTCTCAAACTGTGAAGTCTTGAATCTTCAGTCACCAGGTCCTCCTTCAGGACCACTGCGGTAGCAAGCACCAGGCAGTCCACATAGTCATTCAGCCATTTCAGCAAGCTTGCGGCTGTCTCAATTATTTTTAAGTTGTGGATCTGCTCAGCCCTGAATTCACTATTTATGGCTTCTATCGCATCTGCTACATACCTCGCCGGCACTCCAAGCTTTGCCGCCTTGGCTTGAAGCTTGAATAGAGAAACCGAACTTATACCTACATCTTCAATCAGCATGCCCTTTTCCTCCATCATACTAAATAAATCTGCGGCTACGCCTATCCTGGAGTAAGGCAGCAGACGTTGTATCAACTATCGCTCTATCATCGAACGTGACAGGTCCCTCCTGAACTTCTCAAAATCCTTTTGACTGATGTAAGCGACTTTCTTTGAGTGCAGGAGCCCTGTAAGCCTCCCTTTGTTTGAAAGCGCCCTCTTCAGTAGCTTGTTCATTACTTTAGATATCGATTTTGTGTTTTTGTATTCTTGAAGGCTCTCCCTAACAAGACCATCGTATACATCCCTCTCTAGCAGCACGGTTGTTCTTTTCATAATAAAACCCAACTAATATGTTTGTATGCTTAAACATATAAAAAAAACTTATTATGCGCTCTATCCGTTGCGCACCCTCACCACGTCTCTTGCTATAATGACATCGCTCATCAGCGTTCTACCCCTATGGTCGAGCAGCTCTACCATGTACCTCCTGCCTTCGATGAGTTCACAGAAAACGCCGCATGGCACCACATCTATTGGATGCTCATATACCTCTTCACCAAGGTAGACTATGCGAACCGCAACGGCCTCGCCCCTCGATCCATCTATTATGATGTTGCACCTTACAGCACTAGGGGCGGATATTCTCCTGCGCCTTGCATACTCGGTTATGGGGTTGGCCGCAACGGAAGGGAGGTCAGGATAATCCACAGTCCTCACGAATACCGTATCGCGCGACCTTTTCTCGCTGCCCTCCCTGCTGATGTAGCTCAATGCCCCTACCCTGGAATCGAGATGCTTCAGCTTCGCTGCCACATCGTCGCCCTTTACAGATGAGAAAACAAGGTCTCCGGCCGCTATCTCTGCAACGTCCGACGCCTGCTTCAGGTACATCTTGAGCTGGCAGAGCCTCCTTATCCCGGTCTCTATATCCGATACGCTGTGTGCGAGCAGCATAAGCCCGACGCCCTTCTTCCTGAAGTCCTGTATCCTGTAGCGCATGTCCTCCACGACCGGCGACTTCTGGTCCTTGAGCACCATCTGCGCCTCCTCGAGGCAGAGCACAAGCCTCAGCTTGTTGTCTCCATTGGAATCGAACGCAGATGCGATAGAATACACCTGGTTGAGCAGCAGCGCATAGAAATGCGCCTTCGTCTCCACCCCGGCACCCGATATGTCGAAGACTACGCCCTTGTCGAGGAGCTCCTCTATATGTATGCCTCTTTGTTCCGAATACTCGGGCATCTGCAGCACAGCGACAAGGTTCTCCATCGCGGATTTTATGTTCTCCCCGTGCTTCGTGTACTTTATGCCTGCGTTCGTACGCTTCGCATGCATCCTTATTATCGATTCCATCGCCTCTGAATGCACGGCAAGCGGATCGGGCTCGCGGCCGCCCTGGTAGATTCTCCGGAAGGCGTTGAGCAGGCACTTCTCCATCGGGCTCCTGTATGGGCCTGCGGCCGATGCAGAAGAAAGTATCATAGCCAGCGACTCGTAGAACCTGCGGATGTCGGCGCCCTCGGGGCACCTGAAGAAATTTACCGGTATGCGGTCATCGCATATCCTCACAAGGTTCATGCCGTGCGCCAGCGCAAAGGAGCCCCATTCATCAGTAGGCGATATTATGACGACCTTTGTGCCGCCAGTGCTCTTCATAACAGAATCAAGCACGGCCATCGCCTCCCTGGTCTTTCCAGAGCCAGGCAGCCCGCTTATGATGAAGCCAAGGTTCAGCAACTGGCTGTCCACCTTCACCACATCGCCCGTCACATGCACCGAGTCCTTCATGAAGCTTCCCAGCGCTATGTTCCCGTGCGACCTGATGTACCTCGCAGGGATTGTGTAGCTCGTACCTGCAGACCCGTATACGTTTATCAACCTGCGCGCGAATTCGCCGCCGAAAGAGAGGCCCTTCAAGCTCTCGGCGTGCTCTATCAGGCCGTCGATGTCTCCCTTAAAGACGTGCGACTCTAGATGCACCATGCGCTGCATCATGTATCCCATTATTTCATCGTTTGACGCAGCGAACATGATCTTGTATGCAGTTCCGTTAGCCATGATAGACCTGTTCAGCGATTCAAGCATCTCGCCAAGCATCGCGGCGTCGTCAGACCCTGTGAAATCCTTGTGCTGGACCGACATGCCTGTCCGCTTGCCAGGACCGGAATCCGACACCGAACGGCTCCTGGCCACGCTTATGCCGCCAAGCCTCTCCTCGATGTACTCCCTAGAGGTGGCTATCTCGTCTTCCCCCTGCTGTATGAATATGATGCAAAGCAGCCCCTTCATTCCCATATCGAAAATGTCCGATAGGAATGACTCGGGTATGCTCTCGATGCCCCTGTAGAATGAGGCGACGCGGAATGCGCCCTGCGGCGCAGGCCGATTGGCATTGACGAAGTCAAGCCCTGGCACGGCCGCGCTTATCAGAGCAGGCAGGTTGGCTGCATTCTGGCCAAGCGCAAGCAGGCACGACCTGCTCTCAAGCTCATATATTATCATGAAGCTCTCCCTGCCTATTGTCTCCAGGAAGAGGCCCCTATCGAAGGGCTTGTCCGGCACCGATACAACTTCAAAATACCCGGCGTTCATAGGACCAGCGCGAGCACGAGTATAGAGACAAATGCGGTGGCAGCCGCTGCAAGTTTGAGCCTGCCTGCCACTGCAAAGCCATTGCCGTTCGCAGATGCCACAGAAGAGTAAAGCAGCGCGCCGGCAGTGGCAACCGCGGCAAGCGGGATCGTAGTTCCGGAATAGCCGATCATACGCAGCAGCCCATCGGCAACGAAGAAGGCGGATGCGGCGAGCGCAACAACGTAGAAAAGGAGATCCCCGCGCTTCCGCGCGGAGTAGAACTCCCTTGCAGAGAGCATGAAAGCACCAGGCCCGCGAACACGCGGGCCCGAATTTTGGCGCCGCATGCAGCCCACACCCGCAGCGGCGATCTAATAAAGTATATCAAAATATAAAAACCTTTCTTTTAGTGCATGAACATATAGTAAAGTATATAAAGATGAATCTCCATATACCAGCAAGGAAATAGCGCACGGTCGGCGCAATACAAGCAGATCAACGAATTTTGGTGCCTGCATGGAGCAAATAAACGCAGAGGAGCGCAAGCTCTACACGGCAATAACGGACTACCTGGAATCGGTAGACAGCATGTACGGCGTACAGCTCGTTGGCGAAGAAGAGGCATTGGACAGGAGAAGGGAGATCCTGCGCAATGCGAATGCGGCAGCAAAGCTGTTGAAGGAGATGGCAGACAGGGCTGAACTATACCGAAGAATGAGAGGAATGGGGTGTGGCAGCTCCAGGTTCATCTGCAATGTAGACAGCAGCGGCCTCGAATACCACGAGGAGTCGTACCAGAAGTAAGTACAGTTTTTCTTTTTTTCTTTTTCTTTTTATTGCATGAAAGTATGTATTTAATATTTCTCACGCAAATATTATGGGTTCGATGCGGCGCAGGAAGCTAACCATGGCGGAGAAGCTTGTCATCGTCGATAAAGGCACAGAGATGCCGTTCACAGGCGAATACGACCAGTTCTTCGAGAAAGGGATGTATGTCTGCAGGAGATGCGGGGCGCACCTGTACAAATCCGAGAGCAAGTTCGACGCTCATTGTGGCTGGCCGTCGTTCGACCAGGAGATAAGGGGCGCAGTGAAGAAGACGCCCGACCCTGATGGTGTAAGGGTCGAGATAGCGTGCTCAAGATGCGGTGCACACCTCGGCCATGTTTTCATCGGGGAGAGGCTGACGAAGAGAAATGTCAGGCACTGTGTCAACTCCCTTTCGATGCGTTTCATACCAGCAAGGAAGCGGGTCAGCGACAAGGTAAGGCGGGACAAGCACACTGAGGTAGTCCATGACGGAGCCATAGCGGATGTTGACAACACAGAAGAGAAGTATTAGTTCAGATGAGAGGATGGCCAAGACCGAGAAGATAGTCCTTGGGGGAGGGTGTTTCTGGTGCACCGAGGCCGTGTTCTCGATGTTCAAGGGCGTTGTATCGGTGACGCCTGGATATGCGGGCGGCAGCGCAAGGGATCCGACATACGAGCAGGTGTGCAACGGCAACACCGGCCATGCAGAGGTGCTGGAAATCGAGTATGACCCCAGCGTTATTCCATTAGGCAAGATACTCAAGGTGTTCTTCAAGATGCACGACCCTACGCAGGTGAACAGGCAGGGCAACGACATCGGCACGCAGTACAGGTCAATAATACTCTATACGAGCGCTGCGCAGAAGAGCAAGGTGGAACGCTTCATAGCAAATCTCCAAAAAAGCCTGCCTAGCAACATCATGACCGAGGTAAAGAGGCTGGGCGCGTTCTATCCCGCTGAAGACTACCATAAGGACTTCTACAAGAAGAACCCAATAAACCCGTACTGCATCTTCGTGATAAGGCCAAAGCTGAGCAAGATAAAGAAGGAGTTCACGGGGCTTTAGGCCTTTTGATCGGGTTCAAGCATTGCCGCGCCTCAGAAGATGATATGTGGTTTCCACTCCATTTGATGCGGAGGCCACCTTGCCAGCCTCGGTCAAATCCGTGAGGGCTTCGTTCACAGCTGCAAAATTCCTTTCAGCATGGACCCTGTACTTGAAATCGGACACATAATCCATCCCGTACCTTTCCGCCAGCCTGCCGAGCAGTCCCAGCGCCGTTATTCCTGACGGTTCCTCGCGCAGGACCTCCACGATCCTCCTTTCGAGCAGCATGTGCGCTACGGTTTTTCCCATTGCCCCACCGCAAAGGCTACGCATAGCAAATATTTAAGATTTTGCAGGCTCGAGTCTTGTTCGTAAACTCCCGCTTTTTGGACAGAATTATTGGTTTCTGGGCAGTCGGAGTTTTTAAACAGGGCTTATGCCTTACCTCCACTCAAGGAGCGCCATGCCTATGGTTATGAGCACAAGACCAGGCGCATAGACCTGCCAGGAGCTGGGGTCCACGGCGAGGAAATAGAAAAGCACGGGGAGCAGCTGCAAATCCGATAGTATGTACCCTGTTGCGACTATGGCTCCCCTGAACCTCGTGAGTATCTTCATCATCACGGTCTCGAAGTAGAAAGATAGGAAAAGCGCGGCTCCGACGCCGACAAGCAGGGGCCAGAAAAGGACGTTTATGCCGAGCGAGGGGTATCCCCCTTTTGTCAGGTTAAGCAGTATGAAGAAAACGACCACCTGTATGCCCTGGATGTAGAACATGGTCGTAAGCTTTTTCTCCAGGGTCCTTACCGATCTGTAATAGAAGTACGTGGCCAACCCCGCAAATGTCGCTATCCCGAGGCCCAGCCCGATGGTGGTGAAATTGAGGGCGTACGAACCGGTATGCACCACCAGGCTCTCAGATACGAGTCCTATCGTTATTACGAACGCGCCAAGGACATAGGTTGACCGTCTGGCATAGCCCCCGGTAGTGATCCATAGCAGGGCTGTGAATAACACTATCTCTGCGGATGCGAACGAGCTCGCCGCAGGCACTCCGCTGTTTATTATCGTCACAAAGAACAGGTAGTTGGCGGCTACGAAGCAGAGCCCAGATAATATCGGATACTTTATGTCTGAGAGCCTTCCGACGCCTATCTTTCCGCCAGCGACCAGAAAGACGAGGAAGGCGGATATAGCCTCTATGGCGAAGAGCAGGAAAAGGGGCGAGACGCCTGGCCCGCCGATCCTGAGGAGCGCGCCTGCCCCTATGTACCATATCGAATAGGCGATGCTGGTTACCAGCGCGAAAGCGTAGCCCAACTTTATCGAAGGCTGCATCAGAAGTTACTCCACGCAGGATTTAAAAAGGGCTTTATTCCGGTTCGCACGCTCAAGGTGCATTGTTTCATCGAAGGAGGAATTCGCCAGGGTAGGGATTTGAACCCTAAAGCCCTTGCGGGCACCGGTTTTCTTTCGCATCACAGTTCAGCTCTTGACATCTAAGATTCAAGACCGGCGCGATACCAGATTCCGCCACCCTGGCATGCTATTCCTTTGCAAGGAACGTTTTTAACTGCGATGTTTTTCGAGATGATGTGTGATAATATGATTGGACTCAAAAAGATAATTGGATTATTCAGAAAGAAGGACAGGCATTCGATGACGATAGGCAGAGCAAGGTTCGTTCTTGTCTCAGGAAAGGCTGTTTCGTACGGGCATGCAAGGAACGGGCCAAGGCTCCTTCTCTACCGCAGCAGCAAGTGGAAAAGAGCGAGGAAAACGATATCGATCGACCCGAGGAAGGAGCCGAACCCGCACATAATAATAGTCGGAATGAGCGGCTACGGCAAGAGCACCCTGTTCAAGTCCATGCTCATGGACATAAAGCGCATTGGCATAGCCGCCATAGTATTCGATGCGCACAATGAGCACGAAAGGCTGGTTAGGGCGCTAAATGGAAAGGTGCACGACGCGCGCAGCTCGGGCATAAACATACTTGAGCTGAACGGACTGTCCATGCAGGAGCGCATAGCGGAGCTCGTATCACTGTTCAAAAGGGTATACGGGCTAGGCCACATACAGGCGACCAAGCTGAGCCAGTGCCTCTACTACACCTACAGGAAGAAGGGGCAGGGCAAGGGGGCTCCCGACATGAACGACCTCATGGGTGAGCTCAGCGTGTTCATAAGGAACGCAAAGGGCGCTGCGGAGCTAAATACCCTGATGCACCTGCGCGAGAAGATATCGCTGCTAAGGAACGGCGCGTTCACCCGCAACCCCGTGTCGGTAGAGGGGCTTGCCACCGGCATAAGCTCGTTCTCGCTTGCAGGTCTGAAGAGCGGCGAGGCGCGCACCATATACATACACGAGCTGCTGAAGAGGATATACCTGAGCATGAAGGGCAACGAGCGGGAGCTGGGGCTAAGGATCTTCGTGATGATAGACGAGGCGCAGTTCCTGCTAGGCACGCAGAGGGAGTTCAGCGCGATAAGGAGCATAGTCGAGGAGGGGAGGAAGTACGGCGCAGGGGTGATAATAGCGACGCACGTGACCGCAAACCTCGACAGGCAGATACTCGCGAATGCGTCGACCCTCATATCATTCTATCCGAGAGATCCGTCAGAGATATTGTACGTGTCGAGCGCCATGTCCGGCAGCGATCCTGCGGAGAGGGACTTGGTAAGGGGCAAGCTGAGGTCCCTGAGGCAGAACGAGGCGATGGTTGTGAGCGGGCTCATGAAAACGCCTGTCGTGGTCGAGACGCCTTCAGCCAGGCGCATCAGCGAAACCATAGAGCGCATCGGAGTAGCGGAAAGCGTAGTCGACAATGCGGAATCGTACAGGCTCGCCACCCTGACAGACTACGGCACAGCGGAGCGCGAGATAGGGCATGAAGCTGTGCGGGCGCTCGTGGAAAAAGGTGTGGTGGAAACGATGGAGCATAACGGCAAGAGCTATGTGATGAGAAAGAACCCTTCTAGGAGCATAGAGCACGAGCTCCACGTAAGGAAGATATCGGAACGTCTCTCAGAGCTAGGCATAAGGCACTACGTTATGAACAACTCGATGGGTCCGGATGTAGTCGCATACATAAACGGGAAGAAGACAGCGATAGAGTACGAGACAGGGAGGAAAAGTGCACAGAGCACTTCGAGGATGCTTGCGGCGAGAGCAAAAGAGTACGGCAGCGTGATCGTTTTCGTGAACGCCAATGCCGCAAAGTTCTACAAGGACGCGTTCGGCAGCGACGCGGTCTCGGTCTTCCGTGCGGACGAGATTGCGAACGCTTTCGCGGTTTGATGCAGATGGCATGTGGGCGCAGCCAGCAATATGGCGTGGTAGTCTCAGACCCAAACGGTTTGCGGAGCTTGCGATAAGAATTTAAATGCTCCTTTTGAAGCATTTATGTGATTGCGTGACTTTCTCGCGAGACCTAAAGAACGGGTTCGGATCGCTGATTCATCCTGGGGATGACACGAAAAAGGAGATGAGCATAGGCCATGCGCTTAAGGTTTACTATACTGTGGCGGTAATCCCATTCATACTCTTCCTTATCATAGGGTCGATCTACTACAGTACGATAGGGGCAGCAGCATACGCCTGCCCGGTTTCAACGGTCAACCCGACGACTAGCATAAGCTGCGGGCCACACAACTACTTCTCGATATTCGACGGCTTCATAGCGAACGTCGCACCGAGCGTAGGGGCTGTTGGCGCTGTCTTCCTCGCTGACGTAGTATTCCTGCTCATACTGCCTGTGATAGGCATATTCATAGACTCGCTTATCTATCACCTGATAGGCAAGTCTTTCCTCAGGGAGTTCAAGAGGCCTTGGGACAGGACCTTCACAGGGGTGATGTACGGGGCGCTACCCGCACTGGCGCTGTACTGGCTTCTTTTCATACCGGTATTTGGATATGTTATACTAGCAATAGTCACGGTATGGGGCTTCATAAACGGGATAATAGCGATCTCGAACCAGCAGCGCATAGACAGGCTGCACGCCTTCGGAGTGTACCTCGTCACGCTGTTCATAATACTCCTCATAGCGCTCATCTTCAGCAGCGTCGCCCTAACCAGCATCCTCTCGGCGCCGGTATACGGGCCTGTCATCCCATAGCTATAAATGCCTAACATGAGAGAGTCCAGCGTTATGCAGGTGAGCGCATGTCATCAACTATCGCAACGCAGCATACGCGTCCCGGCAATGAACCCGGCAGGCGCGATGTCCAGGGAAGAAAGCCCCAGATGGAGATAACCGAAGCCGCGCAGAGTCTTGTGCTTGAGGCTCGCAGGGTCGTGTTCTCATACAGGAGCCAGCAGGGCCATACAGCGCGCACATACGCCGCTATCGAAAAGGTGCGTAGCCTCGCCGAGGAGCTCTTCTCGAGGAACTTCGAGAGCGAGAAGGAGCGCGACATGCTCCCGGTCTTCTACCATAGCACCTCCGATTTCGTGTTGCTGCACGGAAGCGCAATGGCGACCAGGAAGAAGGTCCTAGAAAACATAGAGGCGATATACAACACAATCCTCGATAAAAGAAATACCTCGATAAGCGCAATATCAAAAACGGCAGGTCTGCTTCTTTCGGCTGCCGACCGGGACGGCGGACTGCCGTACAGCCTGGAATCTGATGCGGTGATAAGCGAGATGGACGCTGCGGCAAAAGACCTCGCCG
Source organism: Microcaldota archaeon (assembly GCA_027345565.1). Taxonomy (GTDB): domain Archaea; phylum Micrarchaeota; class Micrarchaeia; order Micrarchaeales; family Micrarchaeaceae; genus JAJZAB01. Next base: position 26,172 of record DAHWIF010000007.1, on the reverse strand, counting down.
AGGCCATCAGAAAGGCACAAGAGACCATCCAGCAGCGCTATGTGGTCCCGCTCAGGATGTAGCCAGAATCTGAAAGCTTTTAAAGCGCCCAATCAAAAGGTTAACTGGCATGAACAGAGCAGACGCGGTAACGATATTCAGGACGTTACTTGTTTTCCTGATTGTATACCTGGTACTCATAAGGTTCGCTATAGCGGCAACGCTGATACTGATAGCGGTGATGTTCCTGCTCGATGCGGTAGACGGCTTCGCCGCGATAAGCGAGAAGAGCCACGGGCAGGTAAGCCTGCCAGATTATATCAGGTCTGCGCTGGGCAACCCCTCTGCAAAGCGAAAGGTAGCAAAGTTCAAGGCGCTGCCTGGCTCGCCGTACGGGCCAAGGCTTGACATAGCCGGCGACCGCGTGGTGGAGTACGTCTTCTGGATACTCTTCACATACCTCGGCATAATACCTCTTGTGATACTGCTTGCTGTCGTAGTAAGGCATTCCTTCGTCGACGCGCTGATGGGATCCAAAGGCACATCCTCAAAGATGAGGAGCAGATTCGCCAGGGCGGTGTACTCGTCAAACGTTGGCCGTGGAGGCATAAACGTCGTCAAAGCGGTGGCGTTCGGCTACCTCTCGCTCATCTATGTCACAGGGTTCGTTTTCGGGTGGTACCTCATACTCGGCTACGCAATAGTCGCGGTGCTGTTCGTTTACATAATGTTGAGGGGCGCTGCGGAGGTATACGAGAGCGTAAGGCGCTGATCACTCCCTGCACGGCACGCTTTCATTCCGGTCCACCCTCTCTGCTATCGTGCCATCCTCGCCGTATACATAAGCGGTAATCGAGACCTGGTAATCGTCCGGGAAATTGTTCGGCATAGTGAAAAGCCTTATCTTCTTGTTAAGCGCGCCGTTAGGCTTGACTATCCCTACCTTGGTCCTCCCGACGCCTAGCTCCTTGTCGTGGGCCAACGACAACGGAGGCTTCACCGACACGTCGCACTCGCACCAGTATGAGGCGTTTCCGTCCGAGTTCTTTAGCGAGAGCACCAGGTACGGCTCGTTCTTCGAATAGGCCTTCAGCGCCTGTGGCTCGAAGCTTGCATAGATTTCAACGATCGCCAAAAAATCACTCTTTATTATTGCGCAATCAATTTAAAAGCATAACATTGCGAAACGATACGATAGGTTTTTAGAAATGTGGACCAATATAGATGTGAGGCCGGTTCTTTCTTGGTGCATCCATGGAGATAAACGAATCTAAGTTCATAGAGCGAGAGATAACGTTGCGCAATATGATGCTGACCAAGGAGGTCGTGGAGACGAGGCGGTCGCTCGTCAGGTGGCTTGCGCTAGCCCTTGGCATAATAAACCCTGGCGAGTCCAGGCAGAGTGCGGTGGCCGTCCTAGACTCCCTGCTCTATTTCCAGTTTACGGAGCGGAAGGACCCGTCAGTGGCAGAGCTGATGGAGTATATAGCTAAGAACTGGGAGCCGATGAACGAGAAGACGCTCAGGTATCACCTGCTGCAGCTTAAGAGGGCAAACGTCGTGAACAACCTCAAGGGCGTCTATTTCCTATCTAATATGGACCCGGACCAGAAGTACAACGAAGAGGCGTGGGTCGGCCGTTACTTTGATTCTGAGGTGCAGCCGATACGTGAAAAGATAACAGCTGCCATAAAGGAGCTGAAAGGCAGGCAGTAATATGGACTTCAAGACATTATTGGTGTATGCGGCTATAGTAGTAGTTGTAGCGGTAGCTGTTGCATATGTGCTTTCAACCCAGATAAGCAGCGTATATAGCATATCGGTTACGCTACTTGCCAACGTGCCAGCTACTGCATATCCGTACCAGACCGCGTACCTAACCGTTTACATAAACAACACCGGCTCAGGCACGGCGACCGGTGTGCCGCTGCTTGTCTACCTTGATGGAACTCCTGTAAAATCCTACAAGGTCACCCTGCCGCCGAGGAGCGGAGGCTCTGTCTCGCTGAACTACACCTTCCCATCGAATGGCCTCTATCAGTTCCAGGCCATAGCCGATCCCGGGCACCTGCTCAAGATAAGCAACAGGTCGGCAGCTCAGGGCAGCGTCGCGATAGATGTCAATGCGCCCCAAACCCCAAACGCTTATTCTTCCATACCAAACAACAATATAACTTATACGCAGTCATTCAGCCTGCTCCAGAACGGATCCGCATTCGCATCGACTACGGCGCTCGGATACAACATAAGCGTGCTGCGCGACATATTCGGCCCGGCGCGTACCGTTATGCTCAGGACGCTGTATGACCTTTCAGATACGATAAACCTTGCCGAAGGCGCCACAGCGTACTATCCCGGCAACCAGATAGCGTATACGGTATGGGTGCAAGGGACGATAACGCCAGCGCTGGTCAGCGCAATCGTGAACAGCTTCTCCATCCCGGAATCGGTGGCAAGCGCCAACGGCACAAGGGCGGCGTTCGCCAGGGTAAGCAACACAACCAGCATGTGCTTCTACTATTCGAAAGGCTGGACAAAGATAGTCTCATATTACAACGCAAGCACCAATGCCATCACATGCGCCGGCATAATAAGCGCGGCGCACAGCGGCTCCGCAAACACTCTCACGGTTGGCACAAACAACGAGACCGTCGGGCTCAGTGAGCTTGCGCCGAAGTTCGTGTACCTGAACTCGACGTACCTCGGGTCAGCGCTCACCTACGGCAACGGGACATACGGAGCTGCCAGCATATTCGCGAACCAGTACGGAACCTTCATAAGCTACCTCAAGAAGAATGCCGCACCGGTGAACATAAGCGTTAACTCAACCTGCAACGGGATAGTCTACCCAGCGAACAACATATATGTGTGTTCCAGCGGCGTCAGCACGATACACAACAGCAGCGAGGTCAACGTCCTCATAAACGAGACCGAGGTGACGCAGAACTACACCGCAAGCCTGTACTCTTTCGTGAATAGGAGCACCATATTGCTCGCCAACAACGCTGGAATAGACCTTCTGCTCTCCTTAAACCTCTCGAACAGGAGCGCCGGGTGGGTGAGCACGCTGGTAAACGTTTGCGGCATATTCAACGTCTCGCTGCCGTGCAGGGTGGTGAGTTTCTCGGATGCTAACTCCACTGCTGTGATAGGGCTCACCAACAACATGACAACAGCGATAAAAATCACAAAGGCCGCATGCTTCGCTCCGGGCCTCAAGAAGAGCCAGAATGTCAGCGTATCGATAGCCCCTGGCCAGACAGCCGACCTTACGATGTCGTGCGTAAATGTGCCGATACCGCTGCAAACCGTGAGCACCACATACGACATCGCACTGAATTACACGCAGCTCGGTGCGGCGAAGAATGCGACGGGCGAGATCACAGTGGCAAACGGCTGATCATCTTACGCCGAGGAAGTCCTTCGCGCCTTTGCCTGATGGGAAAGCCCTTCCGTTCTGCGCCTCTACAGGGAGGCCGACGCTGTCGGCTATCCTCTGCAGCTCGCTAAGGTCAATCATCCTATCAGAGAAGAGCTCAGGGTAATCAGAGCCGCCGAGCGCCACCCTCTTTATCCTGAATACGATGAACTGCAGCATACCAGCTCTTTTTACGCGCGTGCGCAGCTCCCCGGCTTTAAGCGCAGCTGTTGCGCCTTCAGGCATCAAATAATCCATCTGATAGCGCACCAAACGAATATAAGCGTTCTAGTAGAAGGAGGTTAGGTCAGATGGTCTCGATAAGCTCCGGCGCAGTGCAAAGCTATCTCGTCACGATAGAGAGCATATTTTCCAGATACGTGCCGCAGCCGTACCTTGGGCCCTTATCCCTCATAATAGCAATGGTCGTCTTCGCAATAGCCCTTATACTGACCGCATCGATATTCGGATATCTTATAGGCTGGATAGAGCGTAAGTACATAGCAAGGATGCAGTCAAGGCACGGACCCACATACGTCGGCAAATATGGGGTGCTGCAGAATCTCGCCGACCTGATAAAGCTGATAAGCAAGGAGAACATAGTGCCGCACGATGCCGACCGCTCCCTGTTCCTCATTTCAATACCAATGATGGCCGCGGCGTTCGTAATGACGATGTTCTTCATCCCGCTGACAAGCTCGTTCGTAGGCATAGACACCAGCATAGCCCTGATAGTAGTGTTCATGATAATATCCTTCATACCGCTCGCTATATTCACTGCAGGGTGGTCCAGCGCGAACAAGTTCGCCTCAATAGGGGCAGAGCGCTCTGTAGCGATGCTGATAAGCTACGAGATACCCCTGTTATTGGTGATAGTGGCTGTCGCGATGGCAGCCAATAGCTTCAGCTTCTATGGCATAATATCAGCTCAGCAGAGCCACTGGTTCGCCCTGCTGATGCCGATAGGCCTTGTGATATTCTTCGTGGTGATGCTCGCAGAGCTTGAGAGGCCCCCCTTTGACCTGAGGGAGGCTGACAGCGAGCTTATCGCCGGCTGGCTTACAGACGTGAGCGCGCCGTACTATGCGCTCGTGCTGTTCTTGGACTATGCAAGGGTGTTCGTAGGCTCATTGCTCATAACCGTGCTGTTCTTCGGCGGGTTCCTTGGACCAAGCCTGATCCCGCCATTCGCATGGACAATGATAAAAGTTACGCTCATAGCCCTGTTCATAATAGTCATAAGGGCGACCACGGTCAGGATGCGCATAGATCGAGTGCTACGCCTTGGATGGCTCTACATGGTGCCGCTTGCGGTGGTTAATTTATTACTTACATTCATATTGTTTATCCACTAGTGATTCGATGATAATAAAGCCTCTGGCAACTGTCGCGAAAGAGGCCTTGCAGGCACCAGCTACGTTGGAATACCCGGAGCAGAGGGAGGCGGTAGCCGACAACTACAGAGGCGTCCACAAACTCGACATGAAAACCTGCATAAGCTGTTCTGCATGCGCTAGGATATGCCCGAACCAGACGATAAACATGGTGGAGGTGGACACGGACCACGGAAGGAAGGTGATGCCGGAGATAAACCTTGAGAGGTGCCTGTTCTGCGCGCTGTGCGAGGAGGTATGCCCCACAGAATGCCTGGTGCTGACTAAGGATTATGATGTTGAAAGGTTCGATAGGAGAGAGTTCATAAAGAGGCCTGAAGACCTGAAGTAGGCGCCTCGTGATGGGATGATAGACTTTACCATAGCGGTATTGGCAACACTGATACTCGTAGGGTCGTTGCTCATATTCGTACTGAAGGACGTCCTGCACGTGGCTGTCATTCTCTCAGCAGTTTTCTTCGTGAACTCTCTCATATTCCTGTTCCTGAACCAGCCACTTCTCGCCGCCATACAGCTCCTGATAATGATAGGCGGCGTCTCCGTCTATCTTTTCGTAGGCGTCGCTGCGGCGAGCTACTCGCATTTCAGGTACACTAACTACGCTGCACTGGCGGTCGCAGCGATAGCGATATTCGGCGTGATGGCATACGGGCTCTACGCTTCCGGCACGGCAGCGGCGATGAACGGCCTTGGCCAGACAAACCAGTTCTACACCACGCAGATAGTCGCGTCCCTAACATCGGAATACACGATAATGGCGCTCTACGCCATAACGATAATGCTCTTCCTGATGGCTCTGGCGGCAATACCGCTGCTGAAGGAGTTGACGGTGAAATAATGCTAGAGTACCTGCTTCTATTGGTGTTTGCGCTCTTCTCGATAGGCATAGCCGGTGTGCTCGCATCGAGGCACTTCGTTGTGATAGTGCTTTCGATCGAGATAATAATAGTAGCAAGCTCGCTCGCCGCGATGTCGCTGTATAGCTACACATCAGCAGGCGCCATACTCCCGTTGCTTTTCGTTATATGGGCGATAGCCGCTGTCGACGTGATAGCGCTCGTGGTGTTCTACAGGTACCTCGCCAAGTTCAAGGCGAGCCTGGACGTCACTAAACTTAACAGGCTGAGGGATCGATGATGTATCCATTAACGGTGCTGCTTCCATTATTCGTAGGCGGGATCGCAGCGCTTGCGATGGGCATATCGCCGAAGTCGGAGCGCTACGCTAAATACGTCGCTTTCGCAGGAGCCCTTGGCTCAGCGCTGCTTACCGTGCTGCTTCTCATTCATGTGGCCCCTGCGCCTAGCCAGATTGCCTGGTTTTCAGCAGGCGGCTACTCTTTCCATCTGGAGCTCTCCTTCACCAGCGTTAACCAGCTGCTCCTCCTGCTGATCGCGGTCATATCGCCGCTCATATTCCTCTACTCTATAGGCTACATGGATGTGCCGAGCGAGCAGAGCAGGTATTACTTCCTGATGAGCCTCTTCGCCACCTCGATGACACTTCTTGCGATGAGCGGCGGCTTCCTCACCTTCTTCATAGCGTGGGAGGGGCTGGGCATAACCAGCTATCTGCTTATAGGCTTCTGGTACAGAAAGGAGGCGCCGCCTCTCGCGGCGCGCAAGGCGATAACCACCATACTAATAGGCGATATATGCCTGCTCGCCGGTATGCTGATGGTATGGAGCAGCTTCCATACGTTCAGCTTCGCCGCAATAATATCCGGTGTGCACGCGCTAGCGGCAATACCTGCGACAATCGTAGTAGCCGGAGTGCTCTTGCTAGTGGGTGCCTTCACAAAGTCCGCGCAGTTCCCATTCCACGAGTGGCTTTCCGATGCTATGGAGGGGCCGACGCCAGTTTCCGCATTCCTGCATTCCTCTACGATGGTGAAGGCCGGCGTCTTTCTCGCCATACTGCTGATCCCCCTTTTCATAGCGCTGAAGCTGCTCTGGCTGATGTTGGTTATCGGCGCGATAACCGTGCTGGTAGGCGCGCTCACTGCGTTGGCATCTGACCACATCAAAAAGATACTGGCGTACTCGACTATGGAGGACCTCGGCCTCATGTTCGTAGCGCTAGGGCTCAACGCCATCCCCGCCGCGCTGCTCTTCTTCGTGGTGCAGGCGATCTACAAGGCGTTGCTGCTCATGAGCTCTGGCACCATAATGAAGGCTAACGGAGACAGCACCAACATATACGAGGTATCTTCATTCGGCAGGAACAGGCTGCTTTTCGTCTCAGCCCTGATCGGAGCGCTGTCGCTTGCAGGGCTATTCCCGTTCAGCGGGTTCTTCGGCAAGGCTGCGATAGACAGCGCCGCGGTGTCTAATGTGATAGTCTATGTAGTGCTCACCGTAGCCGATTTCCTTACCGCTCTGTACATATTCAGGTGGCTCTTCGTCCCGATGGGCAACCAGGGGAGAGCTCCAAGGACCCTGATAAACGCGAAGTTCGCCGCTATAAAGAAAAGTATGCAGGCGCCCCAAGCGATACTTGCGGCGGGCGTGCTGGCCTTCACGGCATACCTTCTCATAAGCGGCAGCTTTGCTGTCGACATCACGGCCGCATCGATAGAGACCATTGTAGTTGTGTTCGGCATACTCGCGGCGTATATACTGTTCAGGAAGACGACAAGCATACTTTCGGAGAGGAGCAGGACGCGTTTGCTCATGCACACCTCTTATCCGGTCAATGCCGCATATAGCTGCGTTGCCGCGTTAACAATAGGAATAGCACGCGGGGCCGAGGCGTTTGAGCGGTACCTCAACCGTGTCCTGTATATCGGTGCGAGAGGCGTCGTAGGGCTTGGCGCGTCCACCAAGGTGGCCGAAAACGGAAACATTAATACATATGTGGCCGCGCTGGCTGTAGGCCTTGTCATCATCCTGCTATTGTTGATACTGGTTCCATGATCCCGCTGCTTTTGCTGATGCTTGCCATCCCGGCGTTCTTCCTAGCCCTGCTCGCGGTATACAAGAAGCACAGCGCCAGGATCGCAACGATATCGGCCGCATCTGGGCTTGTGCTAGCAATAGCCGTGATAGCGGCTGCAGCGCTCTCTGGCAATCCAAACATCTCTGAGAACTACGGCTATATACCGTCGCTCTCGGTCGGGCTAAACCTAAGGACAAACCCTGCATCGCTCGTGCTGCTCCTGATGACGTCAATAGTGATTCTGGTGACGGCATCAAGCGGCAATATAGCCAATGACAGGGAAAGGACTGCAAGCATACTCCTCGTGCTCTTCCAGATAGGCGCATTCGGGCTCTTCCTCTCAGGCAACTTCTTCATATTCTTCATCTTCTGGGATATAGGGGTGATTGCACCTTTCTTCATGATCAACGTGCTCGGGTCAGCAAACAGGCGCACCGCCTCCTACAAGTTCATAATCTACGAGATATTCGCCAGCGCCCTGCTGCTTTTCGGCATACTGCTCATATACTTCTACGCGCCGGGCCATTCCCTCAGCATATCGACGCTCTCTTCGACCTATTCCGTAATGCCGGTGGGCATACAGGAGGCGATCTTCCTGCTGCTTTTCGTCGCATTCATGATCAACGTACCGTTGTTTCCACTGCACTCATGGCTGCCTGATGCACACACCGAGGCATCAACGCAGGGATCCATGGTGCTCTCCGGCGTGCTTACGAAATTCGGCGGTTTTGGCATGCTGATAATATTCACGTCGATGCCGATAGCGCACGCCTATTCAGTCTACATCGCAGTGCTTGCCGCATTCTCGGCCTTCTACGCAGCGTTCTTGATGATGCGGCAGCAGGATCTCAAGCGCATCGTCGCTCATACAACGATAATCGAGATGTCAATAATAGTGTTCGCTATCGCGACGCTCACGAACATAGGAGACGCCGGAGCCATATATGGCATGCTGGCGCACGGGATCGCCGTAGCGATGATGTTCCTCGCTGCTGGAGCGATAGAGCATGTGTTCCACAGCAGGAACATAGGCTTCCTGAAAGGGATATCGCACAACGCAAAGCTCACATCGTGGATATTTCTAGCCGGGATATTCGCGATGACCGGCGTGCCGCTTACGGCCGGATTCATAGCCGATGTACTTATCTTCCTCGGAGCCATCAGCGCGTTTGGTGCATATGGGATAATACCCCTGTTTTCGCTGATATTCATGGGGGCTTTCATGTACTTCGTTATAAATAGATCGTTCTTTGCGAACAAGGAGAGGACGGCGGCTGAGGACACCACCGGCGCTTGGTCTGGAGTTGGGTACGCCGTGCTGCTCGCCGCGCTTTTCCTCTTCGGCATACTCCCGTTCATACTCCTCGGAATAGTGAATCTAACATAGTGCTTACATGCTGCCATATACATCCGGTCAGGAATCTGCAATATATCTGGTAGCTGTACCGCTCCTGCTTCTGGTCGTATCGGCAATAGCGCAGGTCTACTCAAGGAACAGAAAACTTGCGTTCATCGTTACCACGGCATTGCTCCTTATCTCGGGGTCGGCATCTTTATACCTTTCAGGCATTGGCGCCAGCTTCCGCTTCCTGAGCATATTGCAGGCGAACGGCTTCGGCACCCTACTATTCGGCGCGATATCGATTGCGACTGCGCTCATCGAGGTGCTCTCGTACGGCAACGCCGGCAAGCTGCAACGCTTCAACATGCTGCTCTCGTTCGTTGCACTCGGCGCGTTCCTGGTTGCATTCGCATATTCCATCATAGCCGTCCTGATTGGGGTGGAGATGGTCATACTCGCCTCCGCCTTCATGATACTGCAGAGCGGCAAGAGCTATGTAGAGCCGGCTGTGAAGCTCTTCGTGCTCGGAGCGGTAGCCACGGCCGTATTCACGCTGGCTATGGCACTGCTCTTTCCATACGATATCAATCTCTCGCTTGTCGGTGCGACAAGCGCACCTATAGGCAAGTTCATAATCGGCATGTCCTTGGTGCTCTTCATTGGCGCGCTCTCTGTAGAGAGCGCAGCCTTCCCGTTCAACTTCTGGGTGCCGGACGTATACGAAGGCTCACCGGGCAACATAACAGCGCTGCTCGCCGGCGTCAACAAGAAAGTGGCGCTTATAGCGCTGATAGAGATAACCACGCTGGTTTTCGCAGCATATAGCGCGTCTGGTGGCATGCCTCTTCTCTCTGATACGCTGATCATATTATCGATATTAACCATGTTTTTCGGGAACCTCGCTGCTCTTGTCCAAAGGAACATAAAGAGGCTTTTCGCCTATTCGTCCATATCGCAGATAGGCTACATACTCATAGGCATAGCCGTAGCCACGCATCTCGGCATAGAATCCAGCGTCTTCTACATAATAGCGCACATGTTCATGATAATAGGCGCATTCGCCATAGTCTTCTGGTTGGAGTCTAGGAATATAAGGACGATGGACGAGTATGCCGGGCTTTACGGCAGGAACGCCTTCGCCGCAATAAGCCTCACCATACTCATGCTGTCTATGGCCGGGATACCGCCGCTGGTTGGCTTTGTAGGGAAGTTCATCCTCTTCTCTAGCGCGGTGTACGGCAACCTGGCGTTTTTGGCATTCATAGGAGTAATCAACAGCTTCATCTCGATCTATTATTACGCGAAGGTGATAAACCAGATGTTCCTCAGGAGGCCGGAGCGGCGCATCTCAATGGACAGGAACATAGCTGTTGTGGTGGCCGCATGCCTGGTGTTCGTTATCGTAGTTGGAATATTCCCCCAGCTGCTTCTTGGGGCTGCATCTGCTGCCGCAGCAGCCCTTTGAGTATAGACTCTGCGTTGGAGAGCAGCCTCTCCCTCGTTGGCTTTACGGTCGGGTCTACGGAAAGCCGCAGCGTCTCCCCATCCGTTATGCCTAGCTCATCGCACGATTTCTGCGGTATCAGTATCGTATCCGGGTCATCAATAGCGTCGATTATCGCATTATCGGCTATGTATCTGCGCCCCTCTCTAAGCGCCTTAGTTATCTCTACGATATCTCTGGGCAGCAGCATCCCCCTGGCTTTCTTGTCATCGGTTCCCCACGCCCTCACCGGCACGTTCATGAAATTTGAATCTCCGGTATAGCATCTCGTTATCTGCACTGCGGTCTCCCCGCCCCTATATGGAACTATGAAGCCACCAAAAGATGATCTGATTGGTATAAAGTTTACGACTCCATAGCCCTCGACCCTGGCCCACTCTATGCCCGGGTCGCTGTCCACGCTAATACTGTGTGCTGTCTTTATCGGGTTCACGAACGCCGGCCGCACCGCAATCTAAAATCTATCAATGCGCGCCCTTTTTATTATTTTTGTGCATGTTGCACAGCAGACGTATCATATCCTTAGCAACATGAACGAGAGCCCCTGCCCTGGCGCCAAATAGCGCCTTCTTATACGTTGTAGCCATCAAGCGTTTCTCTTGGCGAGCGCGGTTTAGCAGCGCTGGTACCCAGATCGGGCTGGCGCACTATTATATCACCGTCGTAGCCTCCTCCTTTTATGACATGCCTGAGCAGAAACTCCGGCCTGCCAGTTCCCGGGGTTCTCACATCATGCCACCCGTGTTTTTCGACTACTGTCTCCACTATAGGATAGCCGTAAGGCATATATCTGCTTATATCGGTTTCTAGGCGCCGCAGCCTCGCCAGGCTGGGCCTGTCGGAGGCCGATATCTGTACTGTATTTGGGAGCCTACGCCCCTCAAGCTCATGGACATGGCTCTTGAATTTGAGGCTTATGAAAGGAAAGCCCTCCACGCCTCCGCGTATGTGCGACCCCGTAAAGCCGCGCGCTTCGCGAACCAACGGATCACCGTCATAAAACCCTGTTACCGCTATGGTGACAGCACAGGTCCCGCGCCCAATGTATGTCATGAATTCATCTATGGGTACAGGCTTGTGCTGATCTAACGTCGGTCTCTTGCTTATACTGTCCATATTGAGCTTTTATTTTTCCAGATATATATACATTTCAGTCCGTGTTCGCGATATGGGAATCTATTAATATGTGGATATGAAATCATTGGAGTGGTTATTTGGTTACTATAGCTGAATTCTCCAATCTAGACTTGAGGATCGGCAAGGTGCTGGAGGTTACGGAGCTAAACACAAGGAAGCCAATGTACGGGCTGAGGGTCGATCTGGGCGAGCTCGGCGTGAAGAATATCGCTGCAGGCATAAGGGACAGGTATACGAAGGAGGAGCTGCTCGGAAGGAAGGTAGTCGTGGTCGCGAACCTGGAGCCAAAGAAGATAGGTGATTTCGTATCGGAGGGCATGATACTCGCCGCTGAGGACGAAAGCGGGATATCGCTCCTCCAACCGGACAAGGACATTCAGAAAGGAAGCAAGGTGAGATAGATGATGAGATCGATGACAACAGGCCAGAAACTCATTGATGGGAATATGAGGTTCAGGGAGACAAACACCGTTTACAAGGACTTGGCCAACGGACAGCACCCGTCAATAGTGGTGATAGCGTGCTCGGACTCAAGGGTCGCGCCAGAAATCATAACCGGCAGCGAGCTCGGTGAGATATTCGATGTAAGGGCGATAGGCCAGGCTTTGGACCAGAGCGTCATAGGCTCCGTGGAATATCCGGTAGCGCACCTTGGAGTCAAGGAGATCGCGATAATAGGGCACACCAAATGCGGGGCCGTGACCGCCGCGCAGCAGATGCTTTCGGCACAAACGCAGGGCGGAGAGACGCATATGGATACTGCACTGGACAACACGATCGCAAGCATCTGCAGGGGTCTATCAAAGAACGGCAGGGAAAACCTCGATGACCTTACGCATGCGGTGATAGACAATGCGATGGAGCAGGCGAGGAGACTCGTTGAATTGAGTGGGAACATACGCGACGCTGTGGCGAGCGGCGCCGTTAGGATAAGCATCTGGCTCTACGATATAGGCACAGGAGTGCTGAAGACCGTAAGAGAGGCGTTCTTCGACAAGGATACGGGATCACTCTCTTTCAAAGAGGTAGCGTGATCATACTTTTTTGAAGAGGTACTCCCCCTTTGTCACCTTGCCGTTGAATTCCCTGAAGACGCAGTCCACGAGCTTTCCTGGCCCAACCCCGAGCTGCGAATTTATTTTTTTGGAGCTGCCAGGCATGAATGGACTTATCAAAATCGATATTATGCGGGTCGCCTCAAGAAGGTTATAAAGCACATTGCCAAGCTCCGCCCCCTCCAGCTTCCAAGGTGCCTTGTCATTCACGTACTTGTTAGCTGCCCTTATATAGGTGAATATCTCATCGAGCGCACCATGTGTGTCTAGCCTCTCCATCCTTTCTGATATCCTCTCTATGTTGAGCTCCGAATCGAGCTCCGGCTTCCCCCCTATCTTGCCGTCGAAGCCGGCGGCTATCGTGACTGTCCTGTTGAGGAGGTTGCCGAGCTCTGCTACGAGCTCGTTGTTCAGCCGCACCTGGAGTCCCCGCTCAGAGAAGTCTCCGTCTTCGCCGAGCGGCATCTCCTTCAGCAGCGCATACCGCAGCGCGTCAAGCGAGTACTTTTCCGCAATTGAAACCGGATCCACCGTGTTCCCAAAACTTTTCCTCATCTGCCTGCCATCGTGGGTCCACCACCCATGGGAGAAAACCTTCCTCGGCGCCTCTATGCCTGCGGAGAAAAGGAGCGCAGGCCATATGACCGAGTGGAACCAGTTTATCTCCTTGCCTATAAGGTGCACATCTGCGGGCCAGAACGCCTTGAATTTTTCCCCATCCGGCCAGCCGAGCGCTGTCACGTAGTTCCAAAGCGCGTCGACCCACACGTACAGCGTGTGGCTCTTGTCAAGAGGGAACGGTATGCCCCATTTTATCGTTGTGCGGGTTATGCTAACGTCCTTCAGGCCGTCCTTCACCCTGTTGATTATCTCCTTGGATCTGAACCTAGGAGACAGGAAATCGGGGTTGTCTTCATAGAATTTCAATAGCCTGTCCTGGTACTTGCTCAGCCTGAAGAAATAGCTTTCCTCCTTTAGCAGCTTCACCTCCCGCCCGCATTCCGGGCACTTGCCGTCCTTTAGCTGCAGTTCTGTCCAGAAAGTCTCGTCAGGCACGCAGTACCAGCCTTCGTAGAAGCCTTTGTAGATATCCCCGTTAGCATATATCCTCTCTATGAGCTTCGATACCGTATTCTCATGCAGCGGGTCGCTCGTCCTGATGAAATAATCATACGAGATATCGAGCGCTTTCCACACCCGCTTGTACTGCTCGACAATGCCGTCTACGAACTCTTTCGGACTCTGCCCAGCGCTCTTGGCAGCCAGCTCTATTTTTTCGCCATGCTCGTCCGTACCTGTAAGGAAGAAGGTGTCGTCGCCTTTGAGCCTGTGCCACCTCGCCAGCACATCCGCCGCAATGGTCGTGTAAGCATGCCCTATGTGCGGCTTGTCATTGACGTAGTATATCGGGGTCGTTATGTAAAATTTTTGCAGCTTCCTCACCTTAAGACGCGGTGTTCCACTAAAAGGTTTTTGCTGCAGGTAATATAAATATCTCTACCACCATACTTCCGCCTGCTTGGGGGAAACAAATATTAATTTGCCATGCCAAATGGTATTGGCGCGTTCTAGAGGGGTAATATGGTAGATGCGGCGCTCGAAGGCATAAAGTCGAGGTTCGACGATTTCTTCGAAAGGCGCTACCGCGAGCAGATAAATGACCTTTCGCTCTCTTTTCCTGACAAAAGGAGCCTGGCCGTAGATTTCAAAGATATCATAAAGTTCGACCCTGAGCTTGCCGAGGCATTGATAGAGCAGCCAGACTCCGTGCTTGAGGCGGCGACGGAGTCGCTCGAGGGCAAGATGAGTGACGTACAGCTTGAGGGCAACAACGTCCATGTGCGCGTATTCGGCCAGAACGTGAACACGCCAATGGTGCAGGATGTCGGCTCTGCATACATAAGCAAGCTGGTGATGCTTGACGGGCTTATTGTGAAAAGGTCGGAGATAAACCCTAAGGTGCAGGTGGGCTCATACAAGTGCACGTTCTGCGGTGCAACTTACAAGATAAGGGCCGGGAGGGACGAGGTGCCGGACATATGCCTGTCGTGCAAGAGGAGGTCGCTCAAGCAGGTAGCCGAGGAATCCCAGTTCATAAACCTGCAGAAGATAGCGATACAGGACCCTCTTGAGAAGCTGCGCGGCAGCGCCCCTACATGGCAACTTGAGGTCTGGATAGAGGACGACCTTGTCAATACAGTAATTCCTGGGGACAGGATAGAGATAACCGGGATACTGCGCATAAGGCCGCGTAGGAACCAGAGGGGCAAGCTCGAGAAAGACGTCTACACGATGTTCGTCGATACGGTGTCGATCGTCCCGAAGCAGAAGGAGTTCGCCGAGCTGCAGATAACGGCGGATGAGGAGCGGCTGATCAAGGAGATGGGGAAGGACCCACACATATTCGAGAAGATATACAAATCGATAGCGCCAGCGATATACGGTTATAATGAGATAAAGCAGGGCGTCGCGCTGCAGCTGTTCGGAGGGACTATGGGCAAGACGCTTGTTGACGGAGGGCTGATAAGGAGCGACATGCACATCCTGCTCATAGGCGACCCAGGCAGCGCAAAGACCCGAATCCTCTCATCCGTGGCGAGGCTCGTGCCGAAGGGCATATACGTGAGTGGCAAGTCCGTAACCGGCGGCGGGATGACCGCAGTTGCAGAGCGAGACGATTTTTCAGAAGGAGGATGGACGCTGAAAGGAGGCGCGCTCGTGCTCGGATCCGGCGGAACCGTATGCATAGATGAGTTCGATAAAATCACTGACGATGACAAGGCGGCGCTGCACGAAGCCCTGGAATCTCAGACCATAAGCGTGGCCAAAGCCGGCATAATAGCAACATTCAACGCCAGGACCGCGGTGCTTGCAGCGGCGAACCCGAAGTACGGGAGGTTCGACCCAAACTCTTATCCTGCAGACCAATTCAATATACCGCCAACGCTGCTTTCAAGATTTGACCTCATATTCCCTATAAAAGACATAATGGATGAGGAGCTCGATAAGAGCATAGCGAGGCACATACTGCTGCAGCACGAGGCCGCGGGCGCCAGGATGTCCGAGATCCAGGAATACGAGCAGGTGGAGAAACCACCTATAGAGAGCGAGATACTCAGGAAATATATCGCTTATGCGAGGAAGAGCATAAATCCGAGGATAAGCCAGGAGGCCGCAGCCCGCATACAGGATTACTACATAGAGCTGAGGAAGCTGGGCGCGAAGCAGGGGGTCACGCCGATAACGCCGAGGCAGATCGAAGGGCTCATAAGGATGGCAGAGGCGAGCGCGAAGGCTCGCCTCGCCGGAGTCGTAGAAGTGTCAGATGCGGAGAATGCAATAGCGCTGAACGAATTCATGCTGAAGACGCTTGCCGTAGACAGGGGAGGCAGGCGTGACATTGATGCTCTTGTCACCGGCATGCCGAGAGAGAAGGTTGTGAAGATAAATGCGGTGCTCGGGATAGTAAAGAGGCTGGAGGCAGAGGAGTCTGCCGCTAAACTGCCGCGCATAATGGAGGAGGCTGAAAAGGCGGGCCTTACAGCCGCAGAGGTCAACAAGTATATAGTCGAACTGGAGAGGAACGGCGACATATTCAGGCCCAGGGCAGGGGTAGTCAAGACGGTAAGCCACGAAAACGAGTGAGGGAGCCGTTTGTCTTTACGAGTTATAGAGACCAGGCAGGTACTGCAGATACTAGTAATCTTCATGATAGTGCAGTTCTTCGGGCTCTTCCTAGCTAGCGAGATATACAGCGGGGCAACGTACCAGCAGGTGGCCGCAGCGCAGGTCATAACCTCTGCGGCAAGCGCGCTTTTCTTCATCGTCTACATCATAGTGCTGGCTCTAGTGCTGCTCCTTATAATGAAGCTCTATAAAGGTGACAAGCTGTTCATAATATTTGAAGGGGCGGTAATATTCATAACATCCTTCTTCGTATTCATGCTGGTTTCAGGGCTCGCCACCACCAGCGTTCTTTTTAGCATAGCCGGCAACACGATAACGACAAACTTTATCATAGGCATAGCGGCCGCGCTCGCATTAATCGTTCTGAAGAATAGATTCCCAAGGCTGAGGAACACGGCGACGATAATAGCCAGTGCGGGCGTCGGCCTCCTAATAGGAATCAGCTTCAGTTTTATAGTCGCACTCGTATTCATGGCGATACTCGCCGTCTATGACTTCATAGCGGTGTTCGTCACGAAGCACATGATAACGATGGCCAAGGCGATGTCATCGAGGAACCTCGCCTTCCTTGTGGGGGTCAACGAAGTTGAGGCGATACCGAAGAGCAGCTTCAGCAGCGGAGAGGTTGCAGAGTTCAACAAGGAGATTAAGGGAGTAAAGCTGCCATCGGCGCTAGTGCGCATGTACAAACGTGGAATGCTGCCGGTAGCGGCGCACATGGAGCTCGGCGCCGGCGACCTCGCCGTTCCGCTGATGGTGGCAGTTGCGGCGTACAAGGTGGCATTCAGCTTCACCCTGAGCTTCTTCATAGTTATAGGCTCTACGCTCGGGCTCATCCTAACAACCTTCATACTACGGAGGTACAAGAGGCCGCTGCCTGCAATACCCCCTCTGCTTTTAGGGGTCTTGGCCGGCATACTGATGTACCTGCTGTTTTACGGGCTTGTCTAAACCCGAAAAGATACGGAGCCTTTTTATAGGTTAATCTCTATAGCTTTTTGAATTCTATGTCTAAGGCAATTTTGCGCTATCTAACGCTGGTGCTTCTCTCTGCAGTGCTCGCCTTGCAGCTGGCGGCCGCGCAAGGCACAGCTATGCCGTTCGTAGGCACTGCGTCGATAATGGCCCCGGCAGTTACGGTAAACAACACAGGTGCGCTCACAAACATATCTGTTGTAGTCAGGAACGGAATCGGCATGGTAAAGATAATAGGGCCGCGCAGCGTAGCTGGAGACACTAACGCATCGGCGATCAACGCCTCGTTCTCCGCCGCGCAGTATCTCAACCTCCCACAGGATGCTTACAACTTCACATATACGATAGCGGATTATAACGAGAGCGTATCGGGCCCGAGCGCAGGCACTGCGATGACCCTGCTTGCGATATCAGCGATATCCGGGAGACCCCTCCTGCATGATTTCACAGTTACCGGCACGATATACAACGGCAGCATAGGCCCTATCGGAGGCGTATACGACAAGGCTAGCGCAGCCGCGGCCCACAACTTAAGGTTCATGATGGTCCCCGTAGCGGCTCCAGGCAGCGAAGAGAATATGCTCTATTATCTGATACAAGGGAGGTTCCACATTCCGATGATAGAGGTAGCCAACATAAGCGAAGCCGCGGGATACGCATTCGGTGAGGTTCCCATAGCAAACGAAAACACCACTTTCAATTCATATACTGATTACCATACTGGGTTAATACCTGTGGCTAACATATCGTGCAGCAACGGCTGCGACGCCACGCCATTCTCCGGGCTTGCGAACTTCACCCTGAATATTACCTCATCTGAGATAGCAAACGTATCGGGGTACCCGAACGCAACGGTGCAGTTCTATGCCACGCTTAATCAGAGCAGGGCGATAGCGTCGCTTGGTTACCTTTATGCTGCTGCAGACACAAGCTTCCTCAACTACATAAACGCATACTACTTCGCGCACAGCGGCGCCACGATAGACACGGGGAAGAGCACCCTGCAGGGCATAAGCGGCTATTGCACATCACTCAGCGCCCCTGCGCTTACGGAGCAGAACTACGAATGGGTCATCGCCGGTGAGCTAAGGCAGGCATGGGGAACTTACACCGCATCAAGCGCGCTTTCGCTATATTCAAACACGAGCCAGTTCACTACAGACACCGTGCTAGAATCTATGTACAGCGGCGCACAGGCCAACGGCTGGTGCGCGGCAGCCAACTACATGTTCGGCATCTCCAGTAGCATAGGCGGCACGCCTGTGCATGTGCAGCAGAGCCTCTCAGGCGTCGCAGCTTCAAGGATAAGCCGCGCCTCATCGTACGGTGACAACCTGTATCTTGTCACAGCCGAGGAAGCATACTCGAGCAAGAACTATCCACTTGCCATAATGGATTCTGATTATGCGTACGCTTCTGGGCTCGCAGGGACCACCAGCCAGAACATGACCAGTACGCAGTTGGTTGGAGCTGCAGCGGCGATAGCTCATAACTCGACTTACGGGGCATGGGCCTCGCAGTTCGCCAACGAGGCAATGTTCTATGTGCACGAGTCCGAGATGGCAAATAACATGAGCAGCTCGCGCTCCTATGCTTTGCAGGCTTACAGCGCTGCGCTCCTTGCGCAGCAGATGAGCAATGACACAAAGCTCATATACCAGAGCCTTTCGCCAGGAGCCGCCACTACGACGGTTGCGCCTACGCAGGCGACGCAGTCGCTGCAGCTCTACAGCGTGCAGCTGTTGGTCCTCTATGGCATATTCATTGTGCTGGTGGCAATACTTATAGTTGATTTCATAATACTGATCCTTGTGTCAAAGATGCTGCGCCACGGCAGTGGCAGGGGATCTAGAAGGAGGCGATAGCATGGTTCTTCCAGGAAAAGTATGTGTCTCATGCGGAAGGCTTACTAATGAGTATACGGAGTTCAAATGCCCTAAGTGCGGAAATGGCACCATTATACGGTGCCATCATTGCAGGGAGATATCAAACACCTACAAATGCACGGAGTGCGGATTCGAGGGGCCGTAATGTCTCAAGTATCGGTGATATTCAAGGTTTACCCGAAGGAGGGTGCGATAGACGAGGCAACGAAGAGGATAAAGGAGCAGATGAAGCCGGTCGCCATACAATCAGAGGAGGTGGCGTTCGGCATAAAGGTGATAAAGGCCCGCTTCGTGTTCGACAACGAGAAGACTAATTCTTCTAACATAGAAAACCAGATAAGGAAGATCGAGGGGGTCAGCGAGATAGAGGTAGAAGAGGAGAGCCTCATCTGACGGCTTCGATAGCATTTTATAGCTGAAATGCGATGCTGGCTTGGTCGTATGATAAAGGAGATAGAGCTCCGCAACTGGAGAACCCACGGGCATACGAAGATGACGTTCCAGAAAGGCGTCAATGTCCTCGTTGGCATAATGGGCTCCGGAAAGAGTTCCGTGATGGAAGCTATATCGTTCGCGCTGTTCGGGACATTCCCGACGGTAAAACAGAGGAGGGCCAAACTGGAAGGGATGATAAAGAACAGGCCGGCGCAGGAGAACGAGGCGGAGGTAAAACTAACCTTCGAAGCGGGCAGGGACGAATATACTGTAACAAGGAGGATAACCGGCTCCGGATCCACCACGGCAAGGCTGGACAAGAACGGCGCGCATCTCCAGTCGCAGCCCGTCAGGGTGAATGAGGAGATAGCGAGCGTACTTAAGGTGGATTACGACACTTTCGCAAGGGCGATATATGCAGAGCAGAACGGGCTGGAGTACTTCCTGAACATAGCCAAAGGCGACAGGAAGAAGCAGATAGATGGCATGCTGGGCCTGGACCAGTTCGCTGCTGCAGAGGAGAACTGCACGACGCTGATAAACAACATAAGAGCTGCAGCCAGCGGCGAGGAGAACGCAGTTGCTGGAATGGATATCGTATCGCTGACGAATCAGCTTGAGAGGGCGGCTTCAGAGAAAGCCGCTGCGTTGAGGGAGATTGGCGCATTGAAGGGCAGCGAAGCTGCGGCAAAGGCGGAGCTGGAGCTGCTCGAGGGCCTTGCCGAGAAACAGCGCCAGATGTACAAGAGAAAGGACGCGTTGCTGAAAAAGGCGGCCGAGCTTGCAGGCAGGGTGCAGCTGCTGAAGGAGGAGCTTGAAAAGATAAATGCAAAGACGAAGAATCTTATGGAAACCGCAGCCTCAAACGTCCTAGCCCAGCAGCTGGCCAAAGAGAAGGAGTCAAAAGAGGAGATAGAGAGCGCAGAGAGAGTGGTAAAATCAATAACAAAGGAGGCTGCAGACATACAGGCGACCATAAAGAACGACGAGCGGAGGCTGGCCGAAAAGATCAAGGTAGAGGCACAGGCAAAGCTAGGAAACATAGCCGCGCTTGAAAAGGAGCTCGCCGAAGCGACCGAATCGCTTAACGCGCTGGTCAACAGTGCGGCGCTTAGCAGGAGCAGGTTCTCTGACATAGATACCTCGATCAAGGAGCTGCGGAAACACCTTGCGAAATGCCCGATATGTGAGAGGGAACTAGGCGCGGAGATGAGCGAGCGCCTGATAGAGACGAAGCAAAAGGAGGCGAACGCCCTGCAAAAGGAGATAGCGCAAAACGACCTGCTGATAGAGCAGAAAAGGGCCGCGGCAAAAAGGATCGGTGACGAGATAGCGGCGCTATCGCTCGCAAACAGCAGGCTGAAGGAATACGCCGGTGTCGAGGATGCATTGGAAAGGAACAGGAAGCACTTTGCCAGGCTCTCGAAGGACCTTGAGGAATCGTCAAGGGCGCTTGAGGACAGGAGGCTAGAGCTAGAGAGGCTGAAAGAACAAACGCAGAACACACGCGCCATCCTTGAACTCTACAAGAAAAAGGCCGAGTACGAGGCCGAGATGGACAACTGCATGAAGCTAGCAGAGAATAACAGGCGAGAGTCTGAATCGATTACGGTCAGCCAAAGCGACATGGATTCGATGCAAAGGAACCTGAGGGAGAAGAGCGCAGCGTTAGCGAAGCTCACCGCAACTATCACAGGCATGGAGAAGCAGGCGTCCAGCCTCGATTTGAATATTGCAAGCCTGGTGAAGCAGATAGACGGAATAAAGGAGATGCAGCAGAGGATAGAGAGGCGCAGGTCCGTATTGAAGAGCCTTAACATCTTCAAGACATCGCTTGTCGACACCGAAGCATTCCTGCGCGGCAGGCTCACCCAGTCGATAAACAGCCTGATGCAGGGCATATGGCCAGAGCTTTATCCATATGCCGACTACCAGATGCTAAGGCTGAGCGCGAAGCCCGATGACTATCTGCTCGAAGTGAGCGTGCAGAGCAACGGCGCAAACGACTGGGTGCAGGTGGATGCGGTCGCCAGCGGCGGGGAGCGCAGCATCGCCTGCTTGGCGATGCGGATAGCGCTATCTATGGTGGTCGTGCCAAACCTAAGATGGCTGATACTCGACGAGCCGACACACAACATAGACGCAAGCGGCATATCGAAGCTGATAAGCGTACTTGGCGACACGCTGCCGAGGGTCGTGGAGCAGGTGTTCATAATAACGCACGACGATAACCTGAAGCAGATAACATCCGCAAAGGTTTACCAGCTGGAGCGCGATAAGGGTTCTGGAGGCTCGACGGCCGTCTCAGAACTGTAGGCTGCCAAGGCCGAAGTCCTCCTTCTCATCGCCCCTGCCGCCCATTATGGATTCGCTCTTCACGCCAGTGAATATCGCTATGACCTCGATCTTTCCGCTGTATGATGGGTCTATCCTCGCCCCCCAGACGACGCTCGCGTTTGGCGATGTCACGTCGGTCAACCTTCTTGCGACCTCATTAGCCTCCCCAAGCGTCATGTCCTCCCCGCCTGTTATGTGTATCAGCACGCTTGTGGCTCCTTCGTAATCGACATCGAGCAGCTTGTTCTTCAGCGTGTCGTTGACCACATCTTCGACCTTGTTGTTCCCCTTGCCTTCGCCCACGCTTATCATCGCAAGGCCGCCGCTGCCCATAACGTTCTTCACATCAGCGTAATCGAGGTTTATCAGGCTAGGCAGGTTTATCGTCTCTGTTATCCCTCTTACGGCCCTGGACGCCACCTCATCCGCTATCTTGAACGCCTGCTCCATCGCGACGTTAGGGTAAAGGTCGACGAGCCTCTGGTTGTCTATGACTATCAGCGTGTCTATGTTGCGCCTGAGCTCCTCTATGCCTTTTCTTGCTACCTCTATCCTTACGCGCTCCAGAGAGAACGGGAACGTTACAATGCCTATTACAACTGCACCTGCCCTCTTCGCTATCTCAGCTACTACCGGCGCGGCGCCTGTGCCTGTCCCGCCGCCCATGCCCGCCGTGATGAATACAAGGTTGTAATCGGCTAGCGTGCTTTCAAGCTCATTCCTTGAATACTGCGCCGCCTTGCTCGCTATCTCCGGGAAGCCGCCTGCGCCAAGCCCCCTTGTAAGCGCACCGCCTATGAGTATTCGCCTTATGCTTGTATCTAGCGTATTCAGGTGCTTGCCATCCGTGTTGATCGCTATCAGGCTCGCCCCCCTCACGCCCATCTTGCTTATCCTCTGTATCGTGTTGCTGCCCCCGCCTCCAACGCCGCAGACGGCTATCCTTGCGCGGAAGAGCTCCTCGTCGCCTACGCCTGCCGACTGGCTCAATGCCGCATCAACAAGCTCCATTACAACACGATGAACACTCGCAGGTAAGTTATAAATAGATTTTGAGGGGATGGGAGACCCCGCGCCGCATACCGACCAGTAGCATTTTTATAGGTTGCCGCGAGATTAGTAATGCTTCTTGTTCTGAAGAAGGTTTTGATATGGCTAGATTAAGGCCTGCACGCACATGCAGGACACCGAACTCGCAGGCATGGGCGAGGTACTCGCTCAGGAAGCCGAGGAAGAACTATGTAAGGGCGCTTCCGCACTCGAGCCTGAACGTGTTCAAGACAGGCGTTGATAGCGGGGCATATAACCTCGCTGTGACGCTGGACTGCGAAAGGCTTGTGCAGCTCAGGTCGAATGCGCTCGAGGCTGCAAGGGTAGCCGCCGGCAAGTATCTGGAAGCGAACATACCGGGTGAGTACTGGTTCACGCTGAGCGTCTATCCGCATAACGTGATAAGGGAGAAGCGCATGGCTACCGGTGCGGGCGCAGACAGGATATCCCAGGGAATGACACTGGCGTTCGGCAAGCCTGTATCTGTGGCTGCGAGGGTCAGGCCAGGACAGCCGATCTTCCTTATAAAGATAAATGGCACGAATATCGACGTGGCAAAGAAGGCGCTGAAGAGGGCCATGTCGAAGCTATCCGGCAGCTATAAGATAACTGCCATGCCGAGAGAGACAGCAGCATCATAGTGTTTCAATGCGATTACTTCTGCAGTTCCCAGAGGGGCTGAAGCAGCAGGCCTTGGCATATGCCAAGAGCCTCGAGAAGGATGGCAACGAAGTATTCGTGTCCGCTTCGCCAACATTCGGCGCATGCGACCTAGCCATAGACGAGGCACGCAGCATAAACGCCGACAAGCTGATCCACTTCGGGCACGCAGAGTTCCACCGCGCCGATTTCAATGTCGAGTATGTAGAGTACAATGTGGATGCGTCGCTCGACATACTTTGGGATTCGCTCAAGGCCATACAGGATTATGATACGATAGGGATTGTTACTACGATCCAGCACATCCACCAAATAGATGCCGTAAAGGGCTTCTATGAGAGGAACGGAAAGAAGGTCGTTGTGGGCAAGCCATACGGTTTCGCGAAGAAGCGAGGGCAGATACTCGGCTGCGATGTGGGCAGCGCCGCGAGCATAGACCGAGATGTAGATGCATTCGTCTATTTCGGCGGGGGCATGTTCCATCCGCTAGGCGCGCTGCTCAGCACAACGAAGCCATTCATAGTCGTTGAGCCGTTCGCAAACAAGGTCGAGGCAATAGACAGGTACAGGAAAATATATGACGGAAGGAGCAGAGGGAAGGTACTGAAGGCTGTAGGCGCAAAGAGCTTCGGGATACTGCTCACAACTAAGAACGGGCAGCATAACGAGGCGCTCGCGCGCATACTGAAGGATAAGATAGAGCGGGAGGGGCTGATGGCCTGCGTGCTCACATCGAATACATTCGACTTTGTATCATTGGAGAACATGAGGGAATTCGACGCCTTCGTAAACACCGCATGCCCCCGAATAGCGGTAGATGACACGGACAGGCTGAGCAAGCCATTGCTGAGCGCCAACGAGCTTATGGAGGTATTGAAGATGCGGAAAGAGCTGGCAGAGCTCAGGGCAAGAAACTAGCCAGCCATGCCCATAACTAACCCTAAGGAAGAAAAATAAAAAAAGAAAGGGTTATGTCTCCTTTAGAGTCACTGTCGCTAGCTGTATCCACTGCACTCCACTAATTCCGCTAGCCTGATACGCTGCCCAGAGCGCCCCGCTCTCTGTCGTGCCAATAGCAGTGGGCAACGATGTGCATGTAGCAACTCCAGTTGATGCTATATTGCTTGCTGTGGACACATAGCCGGTGAATGATGCCGCGAAGGTCTGTCCGCTAGAGAGCCCTCCAGAGTTCGATGATACGCACCCGCTGCCTGTAACCGTGTTTCCGGAATTTATAGACGGCGGTGTTCCGCCTCCTACTATGAAGACTATGTTCGCTGTCGACCACGATGTCCCGGTAGCCTGTCCTACCACGGCGTTGAATGTTCCGCTGAAGAACGACACGCTAGAGCATGTATAGCCCGCTGCGGCTATGCACGTTGTTCCTACGAAGGAGCTGCCGCTGAATACTCCCAACGAGAAGAGTGCACCGAGCACTATTGCAATAATAAGTATCGCCCACCCGTACGTCATAAGGTATTCCATGGCGCTTTGCGCCTTAAATCTGCCTTTGGAGAACATATATGCACCTTGGAAGATAAACAAGATATATGTATTTAAAGCTTTCTGCTTCTTCCGGGCCCGAAAAAGCGATTTGTTGCTGAAGGAAGCAATAATTTTTCGAGCATGGCATGGGCTGGGCTAGCAGATTTCGAACCCATTAGCAAACATAAATAAATAGTTGCTGCGTATTTTAGCTGGTGAATAAATGGCCGAGGAACTTGACCCTTTCAAGATAGCGCAAGAGCAGCTTGATGAGGCTGCGAGCATAATGAAGCTCGACAAGGAAGCGCACGCGATACTGAGGGAGCCCAAGCGCGTTCTTGTGATGAGCATACCTGTCAGGATGGGCAATGGCCGTACGCAGGTTTTCACCGGCTTCCGTGTGCGGTATAACGACGCAAGGGGCCCTGCAAAAGGGGGCATACGCTTCCATCCTCAGGAGAGCCTCAGCACTGTGAAGGCTCTTGCAGCGTGGATGACCTGGAAGTGCTCTCTAGCGGACATACCTTTCGGAGGCGGAAAAGGAGGGGTGATCTGCGATACGAAGAAGATGAGCGATAAGGAGATAGAGGCGTTATCGAGGGCCTACGTGCGCGCTCTTGGCACAGACATGGGGCCTGAAGTCGATGTGCCTGCTCCGGATGTATATACAAACCCGCAGATAACGGCGTGGATGCTTGATGAATACATGAACATAACGAGGAAAAGCGAGTTCGGGGCCATAACCGGCAAGCCTGTAGAGGTATGGGGCAGCGCCGGACGCATGGATTCCACTGCACGCGGTGGGATGTATGTGATGCGTGAGGCGGCGAAGACGCTGAAGATAAATCCAAGGAAAGCTACCATAGCCGTGCAGGGGTTCGGCAACGCAGG
>DAHWIF010000016.1:0-15546 GCA_027345565.1 Microcaldota archaeon | reverse complement strand
TCTGCTTGCCTTTCGGGGTGCTCGGATTGACGCCTGGCAACAGTTCCTCCAGGACATCCAGTATGCCGCTCTCCTCCGATCCCCCTTTCTTGCCGAAGGAGCCGACGAAACCCTCCACGCTGTAGAACGGCTGCATGATCTCCCATGCGGCAACAAACCTCTCCAGACCATCTTCGATGTTCCTTATCTGCCCATTTCTTTTCCAGCCCATAACGATGCTGCGGTCTGCAATCATGCCCTCCACGAACAGCATTTCAAGATTGTGGTGCAGGCTCCTTTCAAACAAGGAAACCTTTTCCTGGAAGGTGGCGTCCCCTTCCAGCAGCGAGCGCACCGTCGCCTTATGTTCCCTAGAACGTTCCAGCAGCGATTCAAAATCGAGCGACATCGCTGCAGGGTGCAGCTCGAACGAGTGGAAGCAGTCGCCCAATCCCTCCAGCTCGACTTCGTGCGTATCAAAGAAACCGCCGCGCGCCATAAGCCATCTTGCTTCGGCGGCGGTGGTTGCCGATTTCCTTAAGTCAACTACCTTAAAATTAGAATCCGAGGCCC
Source organism: Microcaldota archaeon (assembly GCA_027345565.1). Lineage (GTDB taxonomy): Archaea > Micrarchaeota > Micrarchaeia > Micrarchaeales > Micrarchaeaceae > JAJZAB01. The sequence continues at coordinate 14,994 of DAHWIF010000016.1, read as the reverse complement.
TGGCTAGAGCCGTGAGCGCGCGCGGCGCTGCTCCGGGCATCGGGTCTCCCGATCGTTTCCCGTCGGATATTGGAAGGGCATCACTCTCCCTCTTCGTTATGTATATTGTGTGCTGCCGGCTATTTATACATTCCTGAATAAAATTTGAAAAATAGACCAAAAACTATATAAATGTTGAATATTATTCAATAACCATGAAAAACGTAAGGCAGGAGCTTCTCGGGCTGCTGAAGAAGGGGTATTGCTCCCCAAGGATAGTCGGTATCGCGAAGAAGCTCAGGGAGCCACCCGCCACGGTGCACTACAACGTCAAGCAGATGGAGAGAGAGAAGGTCATACGGGGGTACAAGGCGGTCTTCGACTACAAGCTGATAGGGGAGGGTTTCTGCAGCTACGTGCTGGTGAACTTGGCAGCCGAGGAATACGCGGATCCGGAGCGGCTGGCCAAGGAGCTGTCCGGCTTCTCTCAGATAGAGAGCGTAGACATAATTACAGGCGGATGGGAGATGCTGCTCAAGATAAGGACCAGGGACGTGGACGAGTTCTACCAGTTCGTGAAGAACGTGCTTTCAAAGAAAGGGATAGCAAAGACTACCTCTCTCACCTCGCTGAAGCAGCTGAAGACGGAATTCCTCGAGGTCTGATAGCGACCGCCTCCGCAGACTGGCCGCTGATATCGCTGCGCCTGAGCGCTGCAATGCCTGCAGCGCCTCTCCCGAACGGCTCGTCAAGCGCCCTCCTTACCGCTTTCTTCAGCTCTTCGTGATACGTTTCCAGCGTTTCCGCAGACATGAGCCACGGGTGCATGAGGACGCTCCTCAACACCTCTACACGGCCGAGCTCGTCCCATTCGCGCTCCGGAATGCCAAGCCTGTGCAGGAATTCCTTAGGCGCGTCGCCGTATTTATCGCGCACGAGCGCTGTGTTCGTGAGGATCAGGCCGTTATTGTCATATGGCTTCGCGCCACTGTTGAACGTAAAGTTGCGGTAAATGCTGGCGTTGAAAGCGTTCATGCGCCTCAGGTCTATGTTCGACCCGAAATTGAACGCGAAATTTACGATGTTCAGGTCTGGATTGCGCAAAAGCGGCTCGGCATGGAATCCGACCCCGCCTGCCTCAAAATCCTTCAGCCGTTCTATGACCTCCATGAACCGTTTCGTATTCTCCTGCGCTATTTTTATCACGCGCCCATATCCGTCAACATCTAGGGGAAGCAGCCTGTGGGCGGACCAGACGCCTGCGGCTGCGGATCCAGGCCTGGATCCTTCGAACGTGATTCGCCCGAAGTTCTGCGCCTCGTCAACCCTGCCGGTCTGGTTCCTGAAGAGGTACTCCGCGGACTGCATAAGCAGCCTGAACTGTTCCCTGTTCCTAACGAATATGCCGCCGGCAACATACGGTATGTATCCCTGTTTGTGTGGGTCGATGGTCACAGAATCGGCCAGGTGCAGGCTGAAATAGGAATCAGAGACGTGCGCGTCGTTTTCGCCGTTGGTCGCAGCCCGGCTCCCGTCCCTGTTGACGTAAGCTGATTTTATGTATCCGCCGTAGGCAGCGTCCACGTGGAAATAAAAGCCTGTGCCCCTCTTCGCGCACTCATCCCTCAAATCGGCGATTCCGCGTATGTCGTCCACAGCACCTTCCTCAGTTGTCCCTACGACTCCGACAACCGCCAGTATTGGCGTACCTTCCCTTTGCAGCTTCTCTATTCTCTTCTCCAGGGAGCTGAGGTTCATCCTGTAGTTCTCGTCCACAGGAATGCGGATCAGGTTGTTCTCCCCGATGCCGAGGATCGCCGCAGCCTTTTCCAGGGAGTAGTGCGCAGTGCTTGGGACAAGTATCGCTCCCAAGCTCGGATACCTGTCGGAACCAACGTGGCGTATCGAATGCTTCATTATCCACGGCATGTGGTTCGACTTCGCGGCATACTCCACCATCCTTATCGTTTCCTCGACCGGAAGGTTGAGCAGCTCCCTCTCCTCGAGAGCAGCCGCCCTGCCTAAAACGTCTGCGACGTCGTCGGTTGCCATGAGCGATTCCATGGCCCTCTTGACGGCTACGGGAAATGCCTTGAGCTCCCTGGCGATCCACAGCGCCTCGTCGTTTGCTATGGTGCCGTCCAGGGCGAGGTATCCCCACGCTTTGCCCCTGTCATAGCCTATAAGCCTTATGAGATCGCGCACCACCTCTACCTCCATTTTCGCAGTCGGGATTGATGACTCATACCCGACGCTGTTCGGGTTGTAGAGCATGGCAGCCGCTTCAGCCGCAATCGATATCAGCAGGGTATCGGTATTCATGTGCCCGAGATACCTCAGCGACGACCATGGGGTCGAGCCGTCGTTTAACCTAAGCAGCAGCCTGTCGTATACATCCATCGTGCTTTCTATTGTAGCCTGGTAGTCTGCCCGCCCGGTGGCGCCATTGGCTATCGGGCTTCCGTCCTCCGAGTGGAAACCCTTCCTCCATTCGGAGTTTCTTCTCACTGCCTTCTGGAATGCTTCCACCAGGATCTGCGCGTTCTCGCCCCGAGGCCCCAAAAACAGCGCATCAGTGTCGATAGTCCCTCTTGCATTCCCCGCCTGTTTTTGTTTGCCGTACGCCACTTCCATCATCTGACATCGCTTCTACACTTGACGATCATGCCTCCTCACTTGAACTGCGGACCCAGCCTGTTTATCAGATCCTGGTTCGCCTCGAAGTATTCGCGCGCACGCGCAAGCTTCCTTATCAGGTAATCAGCCAGGAACCACTTGAGATCCACAGGGTGCAGCCTCTTCGAAGCGAATTCCTCGTTGAGCTGCTCCTGTGAATTGACCACGAGGTCGCCCCCGAACTTCTCAGGCCTCGCTATCGTAAACGAGCCCTCGTTCGGCAGCACGAAGAGATTGGCGATCGCCGTTAGGGGATTGTCCTGTATGACCCCCGCAGGGCAATACGCCCCGTTTACCGTAGCCCTTATCTCCTCTTCAGACGCGTTGACCTTTATGTTAGTGCCTGGGAGCGAGGAGCTCATCTTGACGCCTGGCCCTTTCAATGATGGTATGAGAGGCATCATCAGCTCTACGCGCCTCTCGTAGCCAAGCATCGGCAGGAACTTCCTTGCGAAGACCATTATGTGGCGCTGGTCTGTGCCTCCGAGCTGGATGTCTACGCCGAGATACTGCTCGTCAAGGCCCTGCATTATTGGGTATATGAGCTCGCTGACCTTTGGGTTCTTCATTCTTGTCACCTCAGACGCGGCGTGCAGCGCGTCCCTGACGGTCGCCAACGTGGAGAATCTGAATATGTCCATCTGGTACTCCTTCGTAGTCTGGAAGTCCGAGCCGAGGACGAACCTGGGCATTTCCTGCCAGTCCACCGACAGCTCTATTGCCTTCCTTGTGTATTCCCTCCTCACTTCCAGCTCCTCCCACTTCGATTTCTGATCGTCGAGCGCGGCGTGTATATCTGCAAGGAGCACGATGGCCGTTATGTTCGCCCTTTGCAGGTCGAGCAGCTTGCTTATCGAAACCAGGTGGCCAAGATGAAGTGGTCCGGTTATCGCCCTTCCCAGATATGCGGAGAGCCTTTTCCCGCCTGCGAGTTTCTCGCCGAGCTCCGCCTCGGAGAGGACCTCAGCCGTGCCTCTTCTTACCAATGCCATCCTTCCCATAGCCATTGAATCATCCATATCGCCAGTCGGTCTGATGAGCTTGGCGGCGTCATGCGGGTCAGTACCAATCCAGACGCCGTCCTTGGAGCTCCTTTCATGTTTCATCTCCGCACCAAATCTGCAATACTATGTATTTAAACATATACATCTAATGATATTCTTATAGTGTATATATATTCATTAAGAGATATTTATATGTATCGGCTGCATCTCTATATGGTGAAGCCCGATGCCGTACAGAGCCGTAAAGATGGTCTATGCTGTGTGCTCGAGATGCGGCCACGAATGGATCCCCAGGCATAAAGGCAGTCCCCCGGAGACGTGCCCGAAGTGCAGGTCGCCGTACTGGGACAAGCCAAGGGTAAGACTCCACAGCATAAAGGCTTCGAGGGCGAAGCCTGGCGCGAAATGACCATCATGGCCGGACCACCCTGCCGAAATCCCCGCTTATATATTTTGAGACATAGGTTTCAGGCCTCTCCGGCATCCTTCCCCGGGCGAACCTGATCTTTGCAACGAAGCCGTCTCCGAACCTGCCAACAAGCACCTCATCTACAAGGTTGAGCTCTATGATCCTCTGCGCAAGCTCCTCCATCGACACGCTGGCCTTCGGGTTCCTGAAAAGCACTCTGCGGTGCCTTCCCCTCATGCTCTTTTCATGCTCCTTTGCTTGCAATGTCATGCTACCACTTTCCCTTCCGTTTCCGCCTCGTAATCGCAGTATATGCAGATGTGCCTTGCCTTAACGCCTTCCCATTTTATCTTGAGAAGCCTTCCGCAGTGCGGGCATCTCATGGTTTTCACTGCTTTTTTATTGCCGCGACTGAAAGCGTAGTCTCCTTCTTTGCCGTGATTGCGCTCCTGCCGGTCAGCTCAAGTTCGCACGCGTGTATGTGCCACAGGTACGCGGTGGGATTCCTGTGTTCAGCACCACACATCCAGCATCCGTATGTTTCTGCATTGTCTGCGCCATCCTGGCCGTTTCCCTTCCATATACCCATTCTCTCACCAATGATTGCAAGATACCTGAAAAGCTTCAGAGTGGGGCCTGGCGCGCCATTCCTGGCACGCCGGGTATAGAGATAAGGTGAAGGATTAGGGTTGGGGCTCTCCTCTGAAATAGGTGGAAAAGTCCGCACAGTGGGTGTTGATGTATTTGAAGCCCTATCCATTCTCCCGCCTTCTACCTATTAGATATTATGAACGAACTTGTATATAAGAGGTAATAGCAACAATGCTACGGATTATAGTAGAGACATAGAGTTATAAAGTATTATTGCAGAAAACATACTATATGAATGATAATCTAAGCATAAAGAATAACAATAGTATTAAATATTAATTCATATATAATACTGTTATGAAAGCTTTACCAATAGATGTCAGAGAGAAATTTGAGGCGTTAAAGAAAGAATATACGTTCCCTATTCAGATGCATGTCATTAATGGACATTTCTATATCTATAAGCAGATTTCAAAAGCAGAATACATAGGCCGTATAGATGAAAATGGTTTGTTCTTCAAGAAAGAAAAAACAAAAGCAGAGCCCAGCCAGTCTCCGCCCAATGAAGATGTTATTTCGATACTGGACGATAAAGACCTTTCAATCTTAAAAGTATTGAGCATGAATGCGATAATGCCATTAAAATATATGGGAAAGCTGCTCAATATCCCCCCAACAACTTTAGAATCAAGAATAAAGAATCTTGAAAACAGCCTATGCATAAAATATATAACTGAAATTGACCTTGATAAACTTGGTTATACAAAGTATTTGATTTCAGTTAAATTTAAGGATCATATTCCAGCGTTAGAGACAATAAAACGCGTAATGGATAGAGAACCGCGAGTGCAGCTTGCTGTATTGATGAAAGGTAGCTGTGACCTTCTCATATACGCCCTTGGTAGAAACAATGACAGCACTGAAGCAATCGATATAATCACAAGCTTGCGTCATGCGGAGGGGCTGTCGGGATTGAAGGCAGAGTGGAACAGCCAGCCATTTTATGAACACTTCGGGATGGTTCCATTGAGGGCGGAATTCTTTGATTTACTTGAAAAAAGAGTCTTCAGAAGAGTTAGAGATAAGGACACGCATAAATGGCTAAAGAAGACCCAAGAACAGCTTTCCTATAGAGAATTTATACTCTTAAAAGAGTTTGGGCTAAACGGAGCAGTAAGTTTCTCTGATATAGAACGGAAACATGATATGCCGAAAGGCAGCGTGGGCTATATTTTTGATAGATTAAGAACAATCGGATTAATAAAGAGGATAACTATAAATTTAACAGGTTTGCCTGTAAAATATATTGGAGTACTATACAAAAGTGTGGTGGAAGACAATAGATTTGTTATGAATAGGAAAAAGTTTTTGCAATGGATGATAGAGTATACCAGGTATCCAATAAACAAGTTTACACTTGCGGGGGACACCATCGCTCCCGATGGCTCCATTCTGTTTATGCCTGTATTTGATGATTTCTCTATGGACAAAGAGACCGGAAAAATAGCTGATAGGACATTTGGAATGCAGACAAAGGTGGATGTTGGAACAGCCGTAATAACAGGTACGTTCTGCTATAGGCTTTTCGATGTCATCCACTCTAAGCAACAGGAGAAATTACAGGAGAAATTTGGTATATCTCAGCCACAGACATTAGACTATGAAATATTAAAGAAAGGAATAGTTGAACTTTAATTATAAAACCACAATAGAAGCTACAGATATAATTAGCAAAGTTTAAGGCGACCTAGTTACTTGGTCCATCTCCGTCTATAATGTTATCCGCCGCGTCCGTCTCCATCCATTCGTTTCACCTTATCTCTACCAAAACATCTCCAGAAGGCTTTAAATACCTTCCATTTTTGGCTAAGACTCTCTTAGAATGGAAAGCACTTAATATCTCTTCTGCGCTATAATACAGAGGTAAGGGCTGAGGGATTAGGGTTGGGCGTGCTATTTCCTGTACCACCGACATGTCGAATATCAGAAGCGCCTTGCACGAGGGGCATTGCATGATCTATATGGCCGTGGATGGGTTAAAAAGGTTGTCTTGGTTCAAATTCAAGCTAGGGTATTATGTGGAAGGAGGTATGTAGAGTGATATGTAGAGAAGTGGGAATCTAAGTATGATGGGCCCGCGGAGAATCGAACTCCGTATCTTCACGTTGTCAACGTGACGTCTTACCAATCGACTACGAGCCCCTAAATCATAATGCGCATGCCGTCGTATGCGGCATCCGTGCTCTTGAATACGGCCCTGGCTTCCTTTAGCAATGCATCAGGCCTCTTGTACCTTGCACTCATGTGGAATATTATCAGCCTCTTCACCTTCGCACGCTTCGCTATGTCAGCGCACTCCATGGCGGTTGAGTGCAGCCTTCCTTTCGCTAACGGCTTCAGCTCCTCCGCGTATGTCGCCTCGTGTATGAGGATGTCAGCGCCGCGCGATGCCTTTATCGTGGTCGCGGCCGGTCTGGTGTCGGTGGCATAAACGACCTTCCTGCCGGTGAGCTTGGTTGCCACATCGTTCAGCCTCACCGTCCTTTTTCCAAGCTTTACGCTGCGGCCCTTCTGCAGCTCCGAATACATCTCGCCTTTAAGCCCCAGCCTCTTGCACTTTTCCTTGTCGAACCTGTACCTGTCGTCTTCCGTGAACGCATACCCGTATGTCGGCACCGAGTGCCTGAGCATGAACGCTCTTACAGAGAATCCCCTGCCTTTCAGCACGCTGCCGGATTTGACGCCGATTACCCTAACCTCGTAGCCTATCAGCGCCCTGTCGAAGGTCAGCAGCGGCGTCACCTTCAGCTCCTCCCCTCTTGGCACGTAAATGTACAAAGGATCTGTCCTCTTGCTCAATGCGAGCGTCCTGACGAGGCCAGCCACGCCTATGACGTGGTCGCCGTGGATATGGGTTATGAAGATCGCCTTTATCCTGTACGGGCTTATCCCGTATACTATCAGCTGCCTCTGCGCCCCTTCGCCGCAGTCGAAGAGGTAGGTATTACCGTCGTATTCTATTGCTACGCTAGGGAGGGCCCTCTCCTTAGTCGGCGTCGAGCCAGCCGTGCCCAGAAACGTTATATTTATCGGTAATGGCATTTAGTCAACGTCTATCGTTACTCTCTTATCCTTAAGGTCAAGGTCTATTATCCTTATCCGGCCGGCGCGCAACTGCAGCTCCTCTTTTGTGATCCGCCTATTCTTTTTCAGCTCCGCTATTATGCCGTTTATCGCGTCCATATTGCTGAATATCTTATCGGCGATTTCTTTATTTGTTTCTATTTCAGAGTCAGTCTCCTTCAGCAGCCTCCTCTGCTTCTCTATGCTGAGCCTTAGCTGCCTTTCCGCCTCATTGACCTGCTCGTTTCGTTCACCTATCCGGTTTTCGTGATAGAATAGGTCCAGCGCCTCCTGCAGGGTCTTGAATTCGGCCCTTTGATGCCCGGCCCCGCTCCTCTCTCCGTCTATTGTGTAGTCTACGGCTTTGCCATTCTCGTCCAGCAGCACCGCCGGCTTTATCACCTTTGGCAGTTCCATCTTGTAGCCATTTGCCTGCCGCGGCGGCGTATACACCTCGCCGACATCGATTCTCCTGCCGTGGAACTGCCTGCGCCTGTACGCCAGGAGTATCTTCATCGTATTGTCGACTATTATGAGGTTGCCCGAGCCGAACATCTCGAGGACCAACCCCGGATGCTCGTCACCCCTAATCAAAGCGATCTCCAATACCCTGTCGTTGTTTATCTGCCTTACCGACTCTATTGTTGAGCCCTCGATCCTCTTCCTCACCGCCATCGCGAAATCCGTAGGGCTTTCCTGCCTCTCCGCATATCTTGTCCGGTTTATCGCATGTGAAAGCATTATCTGCATGTCGCTGCGCTCCCTGTCCTTCTTTACCCTTACCCTGAACCTGCCGCCATCTACCTCGTAGAACCTCTCTATGTGCGAGCCTACGAGCTCCTGCAGCTCCTTTGCGAGGACCGAGAGCTCAGGCGCGGTTATAAATCGCATACGATACTATCTTTCGCGGTCTATTTAGATGCTACATTCTTTTGAGCTTCTTCGCCCCCTCCTCTTTCGCCACCTTCGAGAACTGCTGGGAGAGCCTGAGCGCCGAACGGCCGTTCGGCCCCTCGAAGACAGCCCCTATCTGGGCTATGTCAGCGCCGCTGGCGTATACGCTCCTAAGCTCCTTTATGCTCCTTATACCGCCGCCGACTATGTATGGTACGCTTATGGCAGACTTCACCGCTCTTATCATCTCGTTAGGTATCGGCCCAGATCCCTGCGCCTGCGGGTTCGAGCCTGTGTCCGTCACGATGATCCTCTGGCCCAGGCACTCTCCGGTCATCGCCAGCATGGCCGCTATCTTCGGCTTCTCCCTCGGCACCATGTTGATGTCAGCTACCCATCCAACCGTCCCGCCCGGGGACACGACTATGTAGCCCACAGGCAGCGGCTCTATCGAGAAGCTTTTCACGAGAGGTGCGCCAAGCATCTGCGCCTGCACATGCCAGTACGGGTTCCTGGAATTGAGCACTGACAGGAAGTATATAGCGTCAGCCTGTTGCGTTATCGTGGCCATGTTGCCAGGGAAGAGCACAACAGGCACAGCAACCTCCTCCTTTATGCGCTTCGTGATGCTGTCGAGCATGCTGCCCTGGACCCCGACGCTGCCGCCTATCAGCACTATGTCCGCGCCGCCCAGCGCGCAGTCTCTTGCTGTGCGCACGGCGCTCTCTTCATCCTTGTAATCGACCGGATCAAGCAGCGAGAAGAACATCGCGCCCTTGCTCTGCAGAATCTCGTTTATGTAAAGCTCAACCTTCCCCGGCCTCATCGCATCACGCCCTCACTGTTGCCTTCTTCGTGCTCCTCATGTAATCCTCCACCATGAGCAGCCCGTCTATGTCTATGCGCCTGGATGGGGCCCAGCCGAGCTTATCCTTTATCTTCGCTATGCTCACCGCCCTGTCGCCCGCAAGGAATTCGTATTCGTCGTAGTCTATGTCGGCCGCCTTTGACAGGAGCCTCGCCAACGTCGGGTTGACCGACTTCGATGGCGGCGCCACGCCGAGCACCTTGGCGACTATGCCGAAAAGCTCCCTCGGGGTGTGCGCCACCCCGTCAGTAAGGTTGAAGATCTGGTTGGCCGATGCCTTTGGCTTGTGCGATGCGAGCAGCATCGCATCAGCCACATCGTCCACGTTGACAAGCGGCAGGTGGTTTGCGCCCCTACCTATATACCTCATCTTTTGCTCATGGACGAGCCTGAACGCCTTGAAGAAATGTGGCTTCTCGTACCCCTGGCCGTATATGGTGCCTATCCTGAATATTGTGTAGAAGAGCTCGCTGTGCGATTCTGCGAAGCTCTCTATGAGGTGCTCGGCCATCAGCTTGCTCTCGGCATAGTGGCTGGATGGCGCCTCCTCAGAAGTTTCGGTTAGCGTCTCGCCAGGCCTCCTGTAGCCGTAAATCGTTGTCGTGCTTGTGAATATCAGATGGGCAGGGCTCGCCGCCCCCTTGTTGGAGTCTGCCATGCTCTTTAGCAGGTTCTCCGTGCCTATCACATTGGTGTCTATGAGCTGGTTGTAGCTGAACTTAGAGTTGAAGGTAGCGCCGGCTATGTGGAACACGATGTTAACGCCCCTGCATGCCGCCGCGAGGTTCTTCTCGTCGTCCTTCCTCTTCAGCGTAAGGTCAGCGACGTACGGCCTGCATCCGGGCGGCAGCGTCTTCCAGTCTGGGTAGGCGCTCGGGTCGCCCTTAAGCAGCACCCTCACCTCATATCCCTCGGATAGCAGCCTTCTTATGACCGCATGGCCCAGCCCCGACGTGCCGCCAGTGACAAGCGCGATAGCCTTCTGGTTGCTAGCCTCCATATGTACCACTCTTTTCGCCATCAAGCAGCGTCGTTGCTATGCTGTGCAGTCTCCCGCTTGCCAGGCCGTATATCGCGTAAGTGCTCCAGTCCTTGCCGTAAGGAACGTAAACGTCGAGGTTCACCTTCATCTTCATCAGCTTCTTCACCCTGCGCTTGCTATATCCGAATGGCACGCCAAATATTAAATCCTTCTTGTGCCCGTTGCTGTTGGACGCTATCCTGATCATCAGCTTCTCGTCAGGCTCGTGTATGCATACCTTCTGGCTCTTCTTTAGCAGCATCCTTATAGCTGACATGTACCTGTCAAGCACTCCCTTCTGCGCCTTGTTGCCGTTGCCGTCCGCCCTTTCCGCCATATACGGGTGTGAGGTCATCCTTACCATGCTGTGCGGCTTTATCGACCTTATTATCCCGTCCATCCTGTTGTAATACGATATCGGTATCTCGACTCCAAGGTTAGGGTTGGCGGCCCTCCTCTCGTTGTAGACAGCCATGAGCTCGTCGTGCGTCATCCCGAGCCCGCCCTCGAGCCATACGGTTGAGTTGCCGGCGTTTGCAGCATCGAGTATGTCGTCGAGGAACCTGTCGGCGGATCCGTTGCCGAGCGCGTAGCCTATCTGGCTCAGCCTAAGCGACACCGATGAGTTGAGGTGGAGCCTCGATATCTGCTTTATCATCTGCACGTAGGTGTTCGCGTTGTACCTCGCCTTTATCGGGTCGCTCACATGCTCGCTCAGGAACGTCAGCGTGGTGTTCATGCCCTCCCCGTTCAGGTAGCGCACCGCGTTGAGCGCAGAGTTCATAGTAGAGCCCGCGATATGACGACGGACGAGCCTAAATACTATATTCTTGATGAGCCTGTGCTCTTCCACGTGAATCACTGACCTTCATCATGGGAAAGTCAGGTATTTAAGGCTATTTGTCAATAGAAATCTGTGTTTCATGGCTGGCGAGACTACCGGACTGTCGCTCGGCGACCTGATCTCAAGGCTCCACAGCGCCATACTTGATTTCGTCAACACCATAGACGAAACGCTGAGGCAGAATGGTGAGCTCGGGATGTCAGACATACGCAGCCTTAGGGACCATATACGCGTCAGGCTGCAGAAGAACGAGGACATAGAGGACAACAAGAAACTGCTGAAGGTGCTTGACCTGTTCGCCACGAACAAGGCGGTCATGGAGCTGGTCAGGGAGGATGCAGAGGAGTGGCTGATGTTCCTTGATGACATAGAGAAAGGCCTCAGCCAGAAAGCGCAATCCGGCGCTCTTACGAAGGATGAGCTGGAGGATATGGAGAGGATGCGCAGTCTCACGCGCGAAATACGCGAGCTGATCAGGAAATAGGAGGTCAGCCGAACATTATCGAGTCTGGTCCCTCTGGCGGGGGCACCTTATTCGTATTGCCCGTAAAGGTTCCAGGAGCAGGGCTCCCATCTTTCCCAACGAAATCTTCTGGCACCTGCGTTGGCGGCCCAACCCGCACGCTTTCGCGCGCGTTCGCAGTGAGGAATGCCTTTCTGGTTGCCTTGTCTATCTCCATCCAGTATCTCTTATTTATCTTGAAGTGGTCCTCGGCGGGATGGTTTTCCATGAGCATGCCTATTGCGGTCTCGCTAAGCCCCATGCCGCGCCAGTACGCCAAATCAGCTGAGATCCTGAGGTGATTCCACAGCGCCTCGTTGTGTATCCACCCCGCTTCCTCAACTGTCGCCGCCCCTTCCATGCGCTCTGCAATCTTCGATACCGCATCCTGGCCAGACTGCCTCGCCCATGCGGCGAATAGCTCCTTGTAGAGCGCGAACGCCTGCGCCTTCGTCATGTTATGGCTCTCGAAGCTCTTCAACAGGTCAGCGTTCTTCGTCCCAAGCCCCTTTATCGCATCCGTGGCCCATGCGCCAGCGGCCTTCACATAGTCTTCCGTATCATTGATCCAGCCTTCCGATACCGCCGAGTTCATCTTGGCCTTTCTCGATTCCACCGGCCTCCTTCCATGTGTCCCTGCCCCGGCGTCCATAGGCCCGAAATTGCCCTTATATGTCTCAAAAAGCTTGATCACCGGCCCAGCAGCGCTAACAGAACCGGATAGGTCCTTTGCGTCTATCGCCACTTTCGCAAGCTCTCTGTCTATCATTAGGCCCTTCGCATAATGCTCTAGTGCCACGCCGGTCGCCGGTGAGACTATGCCCGCAAGCTCGCTGAATACCTGGTCCTCCCTTTTTTTGAATCCGACCTTGCCTATCTTGGTCATAACCTCCCAGTCGGAATGCATCTGCCCCATCTTCTTGGCCATTCTTGCTACGTCGGCCTTGAGATCGGTCAGCGTGCCGATTAGCCTGTCGAAATCCTTGCTTTCTGCGTCCTGCAGATGGACGGCGCGCGCAAGCCTGCCTGATAGGTCCGCCATGCGCTGGTCGGCCGTGGCCAGCGGCCCCATCTCCCTGGCCTGTGCAGGCCCCTCATCACCAGCTCCGTAGTCTCCCACTCCAACCCTGTTCCAGTAGTTGAGATGATTAAGCGCATCTATAGCGACTGGCAGCCCCTGCGTCCTCGCCACCGCCGCTGCTCCGAGCAGCAGCCCGTGCAGCTCTTTCTGCATCTCAGCCTTCGCTACCCTGTCCTTTCCATCAAGGAGCTTCACGTAGTCGTTTATCCTTCTTACAGCAATGTCTATATCCTGGTCTCGTTCGTGGTCTATGCCCTTGAGGTCCTCCAGTGCGGTCTTCAGTTCCACGAGGCTTGACCTGAGCTCCTCCCTCATGCCATCAAGCTGCTCCATATGCTTCTGCTCGGTCCGGCCGCTGGCTCTCTGGCCTCCCCTCTCGTGCAATATCTTATCGACATCTACGGTAGCACTAGGCATTCATCCACCCATATAATATAGTGGTTTGCCAGATATTTAAATGTATTTTTTGGCCTCTCGCCATAGTCATACCTTCAGCTCCCCAGAATCTATCTTCTTTATTATGCTCCTAGGATCTTCGTTCTCGCACTTGACGCCCATGCTCTTGCATGTGCCCAGTATCTGCTTGACGCGCTGCGCGAGGTCCTTGCCGTACATCGACGATTCCTTCGCTGCTGCTATCTTCTTCACCTGCTCCAGGGTAAGGTTCCCTATCGTCTCCTCCTTTGTCTTCGCGCCGGACTGGACGCCGAGCTCCTTGAGTATCAGCGCGCTCGCCGACGGGGACCCGACCTCAATGCGGAACCTCTTTGTCGATGTATCCACGACGACCTTCACGGATATCTTTATGCCCTCGAACGCCTTCGTCTTCTCGTTTATCTCCTTTATTATGTCGTTTATCGGAACGCCAAGAGGACCCAACGCCGGACCGAGCGGCGGCCCTCCGGTAGCCTTTCCGCCCTCGACCAATCCTGATACTGTTACTTCTGGCATCATATCACTTTTGAGCCTTCTGTATTATCCTTGCCGTGTTCATCTTCGTCGTTATCGGTATCGGAACGACGACGTCCATGAGCTCCACCGTCATGTCGCTCTTCACCTCGTCCACGCGCAGCACCTTCGCCTTGTAGCCCTTGAACGGCCCGGATGTGAACTCGACGGTATCCCCGTTGTGTATCTCCTGGACGTAGCTCTTAACCTCAAGGAGCTTGTCGACCTCCGCCTCGCTGAGCGGTTTGGGGAGTATCCCCCTTATGTTGCGCTCCTTTGTTATGAATGTCCTGGCGGTTATCTCGTCCTCCGCTTCCACCACTATGTATCCGCGCATCCCCTCAACTACTATTATCGAGTATATCGCCAGCTGCTCCTTCGTCAGCTTGTTCTGGAGCATGCTAGCGGCTATCTTCTCCTGTCCGGATGTAACCTTCACGACGAAGAACACACTACCACTAAGGAAACCGGTTTTGCATAGCTTCAGCTATGTGGCATTTCCAGATACTATACGGCTGCAAAAGATTATAAAGCTTCGCAGATGACTAACTGCCGTGGTGAAGCAAAGGAGAGCGGCGCCCGGCTATGAGATCCTCGGCAACATAGCCATAGTCGACCTGGAGGGAATCGCTGGCGCAAAAGGCGGCGGCATAGCGAGCCGCATACTCAGGGAGCACAAGAGCGTCAGGACCGTGCTCGCCAAGTCTGGTCCGGTAAGCGGCAGGTTCCGCATCAGGAAGCTCAGGTACCTGAAGGGCAGGCGCAGCTACACCGCGGATTACAGGGAAAATGGCTGCAGGTTCGTATTCGACGTAAGGAAGGCGTTCTTCTCGGGCAGGCTCTCCTTCGAGCGCAACCGCATAGCGTCGATGTCCAAGGGCAAGGAGAACGTCATCGTCATGTTCGCAGGTGTGGGGCCGTATGCGATAGAGATAGCGAAGCGCAACCCAGAGGCGAGAGTCGTCGCGATGGAGCTGAACAATGATGCATATGCGGCGATGTGCGGCAACATAATGATAAACAAGGCGAAGAATGTCACAGCGGTGCTCGGCGA
>DAHWIF010000010.1:0-23066 GCA_027345565.1 Microcaldota archaeon | reverse complement strand
TCACCGCCTGCTTCTCGTTCCTGGAGTCGCTTATCACTATGAGCTTCGGCTCTGTGAAGTCAGCTCTGTTCGGGTTGGTAAACACGCCTGGCGTTACCCTCCCCTTCATGAACTTTGCGCCGATAAGCTCTGCGAATTTCTCGGCAGCGGCTATAGCGTAAATCCTTGATGCTGTTACGACCACGTCTTTAGGCGAATACCTCGCAATCATCGATGCGGCGACCCTGACTCTCGTGTCTATGGTCTTAAGGTCTAGCAGGTATAGCCCGTCGTCCCTTACCTTGTATACGAACTTTTTCATTCCCGGGCTTCTCATCTTCGTGGCGATGTGTATCCCTGCCTCAAGGTAATCGTTCTGGTTTGCCAACAGTTGCTGTTCCTCTTCCATTTTATCACAGGTGGGGCCGCCGAGATTTTCAGAAACCTTTTGAACTCGGGTCGCTACCACCCCAAGGTAGAAGCCTACCAAGCTAGCAGACGGCCCCCTTCAGGTTTGTCTCTTCGCCCTTTTATTCCTTGCCATCATTTCTTTCCAATCTTAATGAACTCATCGATCAGGTCGACATTGCTTATGAACATCCTCCTGCAGCAGTACCTCTTAACCCCTAGCTCATCGAGCACCCTGCCAGGGTCCTCATGCTCCTTGTTGACCCTCCTATCGTACTCTTCCCACCTGTCGGCTACAACAGCGCCGCAACTGAAACATCTGACTGGCATCATCATGGTATCACCTGTACGAGGTCTGGTTCCTCGCCCTCGCTTTCGGTCCGTTGAACTTCTTGGGTTCGACCCTCCTGTAATCGTCAACAAGCAGCGACCTGTCGTATCTCATGTACTCCTTCCTCACCGTGTCGGTGTCTGCGAACTTTGAGATCGCTTTTGCCACTGCGCTCCTTATCGCCTGCGCTTGGCCCGACGAGCCGCCGCCCTTTGCATTTATCTTCATCTCCATCCTGCCTGCCAACTCCTTCGTTATGCTAGACAGGTTTATCGGCTCGGTTATTGCACTTCTATAGGCGTCGTTTTCCATAGAGTCTATGCTGCGCCCGTTTATCGATATCCTGCCTTTTCCGGCCTTCGCTGATGCCCTGGCTATCGCCTCTTTGCGCTTGCTCTTCACGAGCACTATCTTCACCGCCTTCTTAGCGCTCTTCCTCCTCGGAGCGTCCCTTCTCGCCTTGGGCGCAGCCTGCTGCTCCTGCTCCATCTGCTGGAGAGGATTGCCGCCTAGCGCCTGCACAGCTTGCTCTTGCTCTGCCATCTTATCTCTTCTCGTATCCTAAAAGCCTTGAAAGCTCAGATATCGTAACGTATCCAACATATAAATCACTTGGCTTCCTTGTCTCTATCTCTATCGGCTTTGCCTTTGAGAACTCGTCCGGTACTCCGATATAGACCCTGAGCCTCCTGTACGCCTCTTTGCCCCGCGGCATCCTGTAAGGCAGCATCCCGCGTATTATCCGCTTGACCAGCAGGTCTGGCCTTCTGGGCCAGTATGGCGAATGCTCTGGATTGGCCTTCTCCTTCAGATTGACCCTTCTCCTGTACTTCGCGAGTATCGCCTGCTTGCTTCCGCTTATTATGGCGCCCTCCGAGTTTATCACCACTGCGCTCTCGCCGTTGAGCAGGCCCTTTGCGACGGCGCTGGCGAGCCTTCCGAGCACCTTGCCGTTTGCATCGTATACCTTTACCTGCTTCTCTGTCATTCTATCGCCGCGTTATATGATTACACTTACCCTCTTTTGGCCTATCATCTCGCTTATCTTCACCATTCTGCAGCTAGCTCCGGAAAGGAGCGCCTCTGCCTTCTTTGAGTATTCGAGAGCGGCAATGTTCACCTTATGGTCCATCATTCCGACAGAGAGCACCTTGCCCGGCACCACCACATTATCGCCGTCCTTCGTGTGTTTGTTTATCTTGTATATGTTGACGCTCGCCCTCCGCCTTGCAGGAACGCTAACCAGATGGTGCACCCGCTTCCAGAGCTTCGGGGATCTGTCCTGCCCAGCCGCCCTGCTAAGGACATCGAGCCACTCCTTTACATCGCTTCTTTCGGCATTCGTTTTCATCGTACCACATTTGCGGAGGTAGGGATTTGAACCCTAGCAGTCACTGAAGACACAGGAGCCTCAGTCCTGCGCATTTGGCCAAGCTCTGCCACCTCCGCCTAAAGCTTCTTTACGCCGGATGAGAGCTCATGAAGGCGCTCTTCTATCACGTCGAAAGCCTTATTAATAATTTGCCTCGGCGGCATCTGGCCAAACGATTCAACGTAAAACTCGAACGTGCTGTCGTCCTTCTGCTCGTACGCCACTAGCCCAGGCTGGAACTTTGCGTGCTCCATCCCTATGCCAAGCCTCGCCTTCGCCTCCGCCCTTACGCGCTGGTTCTCCCCGAGCTTTATTATCGGGATACTCTCATTCGCCACCCTCACCTCCTTGTCCGACGACTCGATATCCCTTGAATACACAGTCTTCGGGCCTGTCTCGTCCATCGTGAAAAGGATCTCGTCGTCTGCCTTGTAGCCCTTCAGCGGAGTGGCGAGGGGGACCAGCCCCATCCTGTGAGCTATATATTCATCGAATATGGCGCTCGAGTTCTCATAGAAGGTGACTTTGTCTATCGCAAAGGTCGGCACGCTGCCGGTAGCCGTCCTCTTCAACGCATTCGCGTATGCACTGGTTGATTCTTTCAGCACAAATCTGAAGGCGTTGCCTTTGTCTTCTATAACTTCTATTTTCATAAAAACCGCCTGAGCGTCGTGGCTGTCACAAATAGCTATTAAATTACCACGGGAATATATAAAAAGATAGCACTCGGTGTGTGATTGAGCTTCGAAAACGCCTTGTTTGAGGAGATGCACGGCAGCGGGTTCGGTGCCGGGGAGTACTTGAGGAGCTTCAAGGCTAGGCCTCACATCTCAAAGTCGAAGATCGACAAGTATTCAAACTGCACATACCTCAAGGTTGGGGACTTCTTCTCCATCGGCCGCTACAAGCAGACAGACAGGAGGTATGCGGCCGCAACGCAGCTGAGCTACGATATGCTGATGAGCGTATACGATGTCAACACCAGGAGCATGGCCGCCGCTCGCTTCCTCTACTTCACTGACGATCTGCGCGTCAGGTTCGAAAGATTTGTGAAATCGGTGAAGCGGGCAAACTTCGAAGCCAGGATTATAGGCATGCAGGACGGGCAGAACCGCGACTCTGTTTACACTGTATCGGAATTCATAGAAAAGAGCAGGCTCCCTCTCTTCGAGATAGACCTGTTCGGCAAGCAGCTCAGGCACATAGCCATCGACATAAGCAGCGGCATGAGCTACAACGTGCTCCTCCTCGACAGGATATACAGGCCTGGCGAGCTCTCCAATAGCACGACGATCGAGCAGTTCGAGAGATCCCTATCCGGCAAATAGTTACGGCCCTAGCCTCTTGACGAAGATGTCCGTATATGCCGGACCTTTCTCCTTGAGCGTGCTCTCCTTAAGCCTTATCTCGCTGCACGTAAAATCGCCCAGCGCGTCCTCCGAGTGGCTGGCTATGAAGCCCCTGATGTAGTCGATGTCGTCGTCGCTGGGGTTTTTGACCCTCGCTATAGTCGCATGCGCGGCGAATTCCCTCCCATCGGTCTTTATGCCGATGCGGTCCGCGCTCTCCTTGAGGCACGAGTGGATGCGCATCAGCTCATCATAACCGTCGGTTATCTTTGCATATATTACGCGTATCTCGCCGCCGCGGAACGCGCCTATGCCGTGCATGGATACGCCGAACGGCTTCTCATCAAGCTGCGACATCGCATCCGAGATAGCCTTTGTAGCCGCGCCGCGGATCCGCCCCATAAACAGGAGCGTCACATGAATCTGGTCCTCGCTCACCGGCCTTATGGCGCTGCAATCCATCCCGGAAATGAGCGCGGATGCCCTTTTCCTTACCTCCGGGTCTATGTCGACAGCGACAAAAGCCCTCACCGAACCTGCCATCGAATCATTCATGCGCAACGATATCGGATTTGCAAAAAGGCTTTTTAATCTGTTGTGCATAAAGGTTATGTGCAGACGAAATACATCGTTATCCTCGGTTCCCTGCTGAGCGGCCTGGGCAAGGGCGGAGTCACCTCCTCAATACTGAAGATACTAAGTTTCTACAATTGCAGGGCTCTCCCGATAAAGTTCGATGGCTACCTGAACTACGACTGCGGGACCATGAACCCATACAGGCACGGGGAGGTCTTCGTACTCGATGACAAGGGCGAGGTGGACATGGATTTCGGGATGTATGAGAGGTTCTCCAATACAGACCTGACCAAGAAGCTCTCAATAACTGGCGGAAAGCTCTTCAGCAGGGTGATAGCGAAGGAGCGCAGGGGTGACTACCTCGGAGAGGACGTGCAGATAATACCGCACCTGACAAACGAGATACTTGACACAATAAAGGGGATTGCGAGGAGCGAGCGGCCAGATGTCCTTGTAATAGAGGTTGGCGGCACGGTCGGGGATATAGAGAACAGCTACTTCATAGAGGCGATGAGGCAGCTATCGCTGAACAACGACGTGGTGTTCATAAACTTGACATACGTGCCGAAGATAGACGCTGTCGGAGAGCAGAAGACGAAGCCAGCGCAGATAGGGGTGAGGTCGCTTATGCAGCTCGGGATACGCCCGGACTTCATACTATGCAGGAGCGAGGAGCCGCTCAGCGGGAAGGCGAGGGAGAAGATAGCGCTGTACAGCAGCATAAGGAAGGAGCGCGTGATAGACGATTCCGACAGGGGCACCGTTTACCACTTGCCGGCGCACCTGATAAAGCAGGGCTTTGACAGACTGCTTATCGGGGACCTTGGGCTGGGTGGCAGGAGGCTCGACAGGCGCAAGCTTGCGAAATGGAAAGGATTAGTCGACAGCATATCATCGCCGAAAAGGCCGGTGAACATAGCTATCGTCGGGAAGTACACCGACCTTAGGGACTCATACGTTAGCGTAAAGGAGGCGCTGATCCACTCTGCTGCGAAGAACGGGGTTGCCCTCAAGATAGATTGGGTTGAATCTACCGCGTTGGAGAATGGTGGCACAGGCGCCCTTGAAGGCGCAGACGGGATACTCGTACCTGGAGGCTTCGGCTCGAGGGGCGTAGAGGGCATGGTCAACGCTGCGAGGTTCGCGCGCGAGCGCGGCATCCCATACCTTGGCATATGCCTCGGCATGCAGGTGATGGTCATAGAGTATGCGAGAGATGTGTGCGGCCTGAGCGGCGCCAACTCTTCCGAATTCGACAGCAAAGCCAGATACAAGGTCATAGATATGATGGAGACGCAGCGCGACCTGAAGGAGAAGGGAGGCAGCATGAGGCTGGGCGCGTGGACAGCGAAGCTCAGGAGAGGGACGCATGCGTATTCCGCATACCGGAAGGCAACGATAAGCGAAAGGCATAGGCACCGCTACGAGGTCAACAACAGGTACAGGAATCTACTTGAGAGGAAAGGGATGGTGATAAGCGGCACGACCCCGGACAACCACATTGTGGAGATAGTGGAATGGGGCGACGGCTTCGGCATCGGTACCCAGGCGCACCCTGAGCTCAAATCCAGGCTGGAAAGGCCGGCCCCGCTGTTCATGGAGTTCGTAAAGCGCGCGGCGGAGAGAGCGCCTAGCTAACGAACCTGCCGGCATACGAGAGCAGCCAGCCTATTATCCTGCTTACAACTGGTATGCCCTCGGTCATCGCCGCCATGACGATTACGTCCCTGCGGTCCACGCCTTTGATCACCCCTAGTATCACAGGGTATACCGCGATTATCTCTATAGCTGCGGTTATCAGCAATGGTATGTAATTGCCGCCCCACAGGAATATGAGCGGCACGACGAGCAGCATCGTGATGACATTGGCGGCAAGTATCCTGTAAAGCTTCCCTGCCTTGAAGTTGAGCTTGAAGAGCTGTGAGCTCCTCCTTATGAAAAGCACATTGGTGAGGATCGGAGCTATTATGTACAGCAGTAGCACAAGGCCTATGCCCTTGAACGTCGGGATGAGCACTGGTATAAGCACCAGGGTGACGGCTGACACTATCACGCTGTACTTCAGCACGTCGCGCACCCTGTTCGCGCTGGTGAGCAGCGTATTGGCGTACTGCCCGGCTAGCGCTATCAGGGCGCCTATCGCCATTACAGCTATGAACAGTGGGGCGAGCGAGTATTTGGCGCTGAATGCGACGTACGAGAACGGCGTGGCCAGCACGAAGACGAAGAGCAGCATCGGCGCGAGGAATACGAACGAATAGTATATTGTGTGGTTGTAGAGCTTGCTTATCTTCGACTTTACCCCGCTTACCAGCGTCGCGGAGTACATCGTCAGCAGCGACACGCTTATCGAGCCTGACACGATGTCTATCAGCGAGTTGACCTTTGACGCCACTCCCAGGTTCCCGACCACTGCGGCTGTAGCGAACGCCCCCACCGCTATGAAGGCAAGGTTGGATGATATGCTCAGTGTCGCGCCAGAAACCCCTATAGGTACGGAGAAGCTGAAGAGCCTTTTTATGGACCGCCCTGAGGGCCTCACCAGCATGCGCAGGCCGTGCTTCCGGTATATCAGGTAGAGGGAGTAGAGGAACGCAGCTGTATAACCGACTATCATACCGATTATCGGCCCGGCAGGGCCGAACCCTAGGAGCACCAGCGCCACCCCAAGCGTAGACTGCAGCACAGCCTGCGTGGTGTTTATAGCCGCTATGTATATTCCCTTGTTGAAACCTAGCAAGGCGGAATACGACGTGCTGAAGAGCATCGATGCTATTATTGATATCGCGGCTATCTCTATCACCAGCGCATATGATGGGTTATGGAACACGTCTGCAGCTATGACACCGCTTAGCGCTGCGGTTATGACCGCTATCACGACCCCCATTACGAGGGTTATGAAGAACGAATTGGCGAGTATGTCCTCTATGGCCACGGTATCCTTCCTATACAGGTGCTGCGGTATGAACTTGTTCAGCGCTGTGCCGACGCCGAGGTTGCCTATCGCCCCGGTGAAGCCTGCGACCGCCAGAGCTAGCGTGTATATCCCGTACTCGCTCGGGCCCAGCAGCCTGGCTATGACTATAAAAGCGAGGCCGAGGAAGATTATGGACGAGAACTTGCCTATCATTACGAAGCTGGCCGTGCGGGCTGCGCCTGCGCCCAGGCGCCTGACCTCAGGGTTTATGCTCTTTTGCTTGCCGCGCTGCTGCGCCATAATAACTACCGGGTACGAATTGTTCTAAACCAAAGAATAAATGGGTTGTGATGGCTGCTGCAAATGTTGTATTCCGCAATACCCACAGGTATATAAAGGTTTTTATGCTATTCCGTCGCAATCCTATAGGGGAAACGTGGCCGAACGCCTGCTCGTGCTCGCTGTTGACATAGACAATGACCTCTACAGGAAGGCGAGGATAGCTGGGCCGGTGATAGGCAAGGAGGCGAACCTGAGCGCAGCGGCTAAGCTGGCGATGGCCGACCCGCAGGACCCTGACGCGAACACGATGTTCGAGGCCGTCAGGAAGTACGAGGAGCTGAAGAAAAAGGGGCACTCCGTATCTGTGGCAACGGTGACCGGCGCCGAGAAGGAGGGGTACATCGCAGACAGCGCGGTCGCGAGGCAGCTCGACATGGTCATAGACAGGTTCAAGCCAGATTCATGTGTGCTTGTGACAGACGGAATGAGCGACATGAGAGTTCTTCCTATGCTCAAGACAAGGCTTAACGTCAATAGCGTGGACCTTGTCAGGATGAAGCAGGCCGAGGATGTCGAGGGCGCATATTTCACGGTTTTCGAGAAGCTCAAGGAGCCGCACTACGCCAGGATAGTCTTCGGCATACCCGCCGTGCTCATACTCCTTTTCGCAATAAGCTATTACTTCAACTTCGGCTGGCAGCTCCCCGCAGCGCTTATAGGCATATACCTGCTCGCGAAGGGCTTCGGCGTTGAAGACTCGTTGGTCAGCTCCTTCAAAGGACTGGGCTTCAGCATAGAGCGCCTGAGCTTCGTTTTCTTCGCCAGCTCAATAGTCTTCTTCGTGCTCAGCCTCATAGTGGGGTATGGTGCGTACACTGGAGCGCTCGCAACGACCCACAACCCCCTCACGATAGTAGCATCTGCGGTGCAGGGCTTCCTGATCCTCTTCCCGGTCGGCTTGGTGCTGTACATAATAGGCAAGGTGCTCGACTCTGAGAACAGGAGGATGAGATATAGGGCGATAACGCAGGGTACGTACATGGGCTACGGCATAGTGACGATCGCGATAGTCTACCTCATGGCCGCGTGGATAGTCGGCCAGGTATACTTCTGGCAGTTCCTGCTCTTCAGCACCATAGCGATAATCTTCGGCTACCTCGTATCCAGGCTGAGCCTTGCGCTGAGGAGCCATGCGATAAGGAGGACGCGGATGAAGGACAAGCAGGTGATCAACGACATCGGGGCGTATGTCGGCAAGGTGTCCGCAGTTGACGCGAAGAGGGGCCTTATGATGGTCAAGACAGACTACGGCAACGTGATACGCTACGAGATAGACAGGATAACCAGCGTCTCTGATAGGATCATCGTAAAGTAGCTGCTTCTGGGACGGATGGCAAGGTTTTTATATGCCGAATTACAATTACAATAATAGGAATATAGTCCTACATGAGCTAATCGGCCTCAAGGTTGAGGTGGCAAGAAGCCGGGACAAGTCCAGAAAAGGAATAAAAGGAATTGTGGTAAACGAGACGAAGAATACTCTTGTCATCGATACTCCTTCTGGAAGAAGGGTGGTGCCGAAGCTGGCATCAACCTTTAAATTTGTTTACGGCAAAAGTAGGTTCATCGTGGACGGCAGGGAGATAAACTTCCGGCCCCACGAGCGCCTAGAGAAAAGCTACCGATTCTACAAGCGGAGGCGCATGTGAAAAGTGATCGTTTGGAATGCAAAGACCCAAAATGCCCTGTGCATGGCAGGCTGAAGACGCACGGCTACCAGATGGAGGGGGTAGTGGTCAGCGACCGCGCCCACAAGACCGTGATAATAGAGAATACCTACACAACGTTCCTTAAGAAATACGAGAGGTCCCTCAGGAACACCTCGAGGATACCGGCGTACAACCCGGAGTGCATAAACGCCGGTATCGGAGACACGGTGCAGATCGCAGGGACCAGGAGACTGAGCAAGACCAAGTCGTTTGTGGTCACAAAAATAATAAGCAAGGCGAAGTCATGAAGGGCATATCCTCAAAAGTATCGAAGAGTCTCATACCGAGCTCCGTGCTGACCTGCGCAGACAACAGCGGAGCGAAGACCCTGATGATAATAAACAAGGTGGGCAAGGCGGGCAGGAAAGGCAGGCTTGCTGCATCGGGCATAGGCGACATAGTGATGTGCAGCGTAAAGAGCGGCTCGCCGCAGTACATAAAGAAGAAGGTCAGGGTAGTGATAATACGGCAGAAGCAGCCGATGCGGAGGTCCAACGGCATGAGGGTGAGGTTTGAGGACAACGCCGGCATACTTATAACCGAATCGGACCTGCCGGTGGGCACAGAGGTCAAGGGCGCGATGGCGCGCGAGGTCGTCGAGCGCTACATAAAGCTTGCCGGCATAGCATCCAGGGTGGTATGATGACCGGCAGCAAGCCAAGATACCAGAGGTACGCGCGCTTCAACGCGCCTATGCATGTGCGGCAGCACTTCCTGCACGTGCACATAGACAAGTCGCTGTGGAACAAGATGGGGGTCAAGAGGCGGGCGATCCAGGTAGCAAAAGGCGATACCGTTAAAGTGATGAGCGGCGCAAAGCGCGGCGCTACGGGAAAGGTGGTCGCGGTGAGCCTGAGGAGCGGCAGGATATTCATAGATTCGCTTAAGAAGAAGAATTCGAAGGGCAAGGAGTTCAACGTCGGGGTCAGCAGCAGCAACGTCTACATAACAGACCTGAACCTCTCTGACAAGCGCAGGGCGGCGGCACTGAAGATGAAGCAGGCGCCGAAAGAGAAGCCTGCAGAGGAGAAGCGGCAGGAAACTGCCAACGTGACGAACGAGGCGGTATGATGGCTAACAAAGGAAACAGCAGGCACATGAAAAGCCTCACCGCTCCAAAATACTACGGAGTCCACAGGAAGGAGAGCGCATACGCCGCAAAGCCTTCGCCTGGCAGGCATTCGCTCAGCAGGAGCATACCGCTTGTTGCATTCGCTACAAAAGCGGGGATATCGGCAAGCAGCCACGACGCATCAAGAATGATAAAGAGAAAGGAGATCCATGTGAACGGGAAGCCTGTGAGGGACCCTGCCTATCCAGTAGGCTTGAGCGATACCATACTCGTTTTACCGTCGAAAACCAGCTACAGCATAGGCATAAACGAGCTGGGCAAGGTATCTATAAAGGAATCCAAGGGCACGGCAGACAGGCTGTGCAAGGTGGTGCAGAAGTACAAGGCAGGAGGGGGCTCGGCGATGATTAGGCTTCATGACGGCACCGTTGTTAAAGAGAGCAAAGAGATAAATGCCAACGATTCCGTGCTGCTGGGCGACGACAACTCGGTGAAGAAGGTGCTCAAGCTTGGGGAGGGCTGCAGCTGCATGGTCATAGACGGGGTGCACGTAGGCGCAAAGGGCAGGGTGAAGGAGATCCACAAGGGCACAGCCACGTCAAAAGCGTACGTGACCGTAGAGGAAGGGGGGAGCAGCTTCGACACCCTCGTAAGAAACATAATGGTAGTTGAGTAGGATGGCCCAGCAAACAACCGTGAACCCTATGCAGTCGATAAGGATAAACAAGGTAGTGGTTAACATAGGGACCGGCAGCGAGGAGAGGCACGCGGAAGCCGCAAAGCGGCTGCTTGAGCTGATGACTGGCATGAAGCCTTCGGAGGAGATATCAAAGAGGAGGGCCCCGGCATTCAAGATAACAAAAGGCCAGGTTATCGGCGCTTTCGTGACGATACGAGGCAAGAAATCTACGGATTTACTCAAGAGGCTTTTTGACGCAGTGGACAACCGCATAAAAGAGTCATCGGTCACGCAGAACTCGCTGAGCTTCGGCATAAAGGAGTACATAGACATACGCGGAATCAAGTACGACCCGGCAATAGGCATGCTGGGGATGAACGTGAACGTTGCATTCAACAGGAGGGGCGCCAGGGTACGCCTCAGGAAGCGCATGGCGTCGAGGCTTCCGGCAAAGCACGGCGCGGTTGACAGGGATCTCATAAAGGAGTACGTGAAGAGGGAGTTCGGAGTAGAGGTGTCATGATCATGCAGGTAAGGAATGAGGAAAAATACAGGGGCAAGGGCGCGAGGAAGTGCAGGGTCTGCGGCGGCGCCAGGGCGCTGATAAGGTCGCACAACCTATACATATGCAGGAGGTGCTTCCGCGAGAGCGCGCCGGGCCTTGGTTTCAAGAAATACGGGTGATATCATGGACAGATTCTCTGACGCTATAAACACGATAAAAACGAACGAGCGGATCGGGCGCGCCGAGTGTGTGGTGGACTCGACCAGGCTGGTCAAGGCGGTCATGGAAGTGATGAAAAAGGAGTCATACATAAACGGCTTCGAGGAGTTCAAGGAGAGGCACGCGCGCAGGCTCAGGATCTCGCTTGCAAACAAGATAAACAGCATAGGCGTAGTGAAGCCAAGATACTCGATAGGCAAGAACGACATACAGAAATACGAAGCGAGGTACATACCTAGCAGGGATTTCGGCATACTGATAATCTCGACGCCAAAAGGCGTGATGACGAACAGGGAGGCAAAGGCGGATGGCGTTGGCGGCCGTCTGCTCGCATATGTGTATTAGTGATCGCATGATAACGCTCAAGATACCGGATGGCATAACTGTGAACGTAGACGGGGATGTGATATCCGTCAAGGGCAGCCTGGGGGAGAACAGGAGGAGATTCAACGGCTCGCTGCTCAACGTCTCTTCAGGCCAGGGGGAGATAACGATAAAGGCTACGGAATCCAAGGGGCTCAAGAAGAAGGCCGAGGTCTCAGTGCAATCGCTCGCAAAGGAGATATCCAACGATATGGCGGGCGTTGCGAAGTACTTCGAGATCCGCATGCAGGCGCTGCACGCGCACTTCCCCCTCACATCAGAGGTCAAGGACGGCGTGGTGCTGATAAAGAATGTTGCTGGTGAGAGGTCCCCGAGAACGGCGAAGATAGCCGGCAACACGAAAACAGAGATTAAGGGGCAGGAGCTACGGATATACGGCACGATGCTCGATGACGTGACGCAGACCGCGGCGAACATAAGGAAGGCCTGCAAGATAAGGCACCGGGACGAGCGCGTCTTCCAGGACGGGATATACTACGCGATAGAGGAATGATTGTCATGACGATGAAGAGGAGGCATCCGAAATTCAACGTGCCGAACTTTGGCGCAAGGAGCAGGAAGCGCGTGCCTGAGAGATGGCGCAAGCAGCGCGGCATCGACAACAAGAAGCGCATAAAGAAGAGCTTCATGGGCGCGGAGCCGAACATAGGCTACAGGAACCCGGAAGGCATAAGGGGCGTGCGCGCGTCTGGGAAGAGGCTTATCGTTGTGCACAACGTGGATGAGCTTACGCTTGCGAGAGGCGCGCAGAACTACGAAGTGGCGATAGCGCATGGCGTGTCGAAGAGGAAACGCGCACAGATAGTCAAAGCCGCAGGCAACGATATAAGGATAGTAAACAGTGGTATGAAATGAGCATAAGCCTTACGAAGAGGATAGCGGCACGTGAGCTCGGCAGGGGCGAGAGCAAGGTGAGGATAAAGCCGGACGCGGTAGCGGATGCGAAGAAGGCGCTTACAGCGGATGATGTCAGGGCGATGATAAGCAGCGGCAAGATCTATGCGATACAGGAGAAGAGCAACATAAGCTTCAGGGCGAGAGCCGTGAGGGCTAAAAAGATGATGGGCAGGAGGAGGGGACCTGGCAGCAGAAGAGGCACCATAAAGGCAAGGCTGAGCGTCGACTACAAGAAAAGGGTAAGGGGCCAGAGGAGGGTGCTGAGCGCGCTCAAAAGCGACAGTAGCATAGACAATAAGACGTTCAAGAGGTTTTATCGGCTTGTGAAGGGAGGCAGCTTTGCAAGCAAGGGCTCTCTAATAAGCCACATAAGGAGCACCGGCATAGAGATAAACGAGGAAAGGGCCAAACAGCTGAGGCATTTGTGATGCTATGTACAGGCACATAAGAGCGAGGAGGAGGAACGCGCGCACGAACTACAAGCGCAGGATATCACTGCTTAAGGGAGGCCTCACGCGCATAGTGGTGAGGAAGAGCAACAGGGGAGTGATAGTGCAGGCTGTAGAGTATACGCCAGCTGGGGACTCGGTTATAGCGTCCGCGCAGTCTAGGGAGCTAAACAAGATGGGATGGCCTGCGCGGGCAAACGTGCCAACTGCATACCTCACTGGGCTGCTGCTCGCGAAGAAAGGCAAGGGCGCTGTAAAGGGAGAGGCCGTGCTGGACATCGGGCTCTACAAGCCGGTGAAGTCCTCGGTAGTATTCGCCGGCGCGAAAGGGGCAGCAGACGGGGGAATAAAGCTCATCAACAGCATCGAGATAGACGAGAAGAGGCTATCCGGATCGCATATAGCGGATTACGCATCATCTGGAAAAGCGGCTGCGCCGCAGTTCTCGAAATACGCCAAGGAGAAGGTTGACGTGGCGAACATCGGCGCGCTGTTCGAGAGCGTGAAGAAGAGGATATTGAGTGATTGATTGAATAGGAGGAGGAATTACGAACCGGAGGCTACGAAGTTCGACATAAACACGTGGGAGCCAAGGACAGAGGTGGGCAAGCGCGTGAAGAGCCACGAGATAACCTCTATAGAGCAGATATTCCACGAGGGCAAGCACATAGAAGAGACAGAGATAGTTGACGCACTGATACCGGACCTGAAGAACGACGTGATAGAGATAGCCAGCGTGCAGCGAATGACGAAGAACAACAGGAAGATGAAGTTCAGGGTCACCGCGATAGTCGGCGACGGAAAGGGCCATGTGGGCGTAGGCAGCGGAAAGGAGAGCGAGGTCAAGGCGGCGATAGACAGGGCGGTGAGGAACGCGAAAGCGAGCATAATACCAGTCATATTCGGATGCGGATCGTGGCAGTGCGCGTGCGGCACGGCGCACAGCATACCTGTCATAGTGAAGGGCAAGTGCGGAAGCGTCGAGGTGATACTCAAGCCTGCGCCGCGTGGGCTCGGGGTCGTGGCGAGCGCCCCGGTGAGGAAGATGCTGGAGCTCGCAGGCGTGAAGGATATATGGACATTCTCTAGGGGAAGGACGAGGGCGAAGTACAACACGCTCATAGCCGTATACAGGGCGCTGAGGAGCGAAGGGCTTATCAAGAACGCAGCGCTCATAGAGGCAAAGAACAGGTGATATCATGGACAATCAGTTCGTAAGCCCTGGGGAGAAGCTCGCGATGGAGGAGGAGTACGCCCCGTCAAGCAACACGTATGTGGAGGATGGCGCGGTGTACGCCGCAGCTGCCGGTGTGCGCCTCGTGAAGGATGGAGCTATAGGGGTCATGCCGCTCAAGGAGATAATGGGGCTGAAGCGCGGCATGCTGGTGCTCGGAAGGGTGACCGATGCGATGAAGAGCGTGATATTCGTAGAGATAAACAGGATTTCGACAGGCAAGAAGGAGTACCTGCCGCTGAAAGACGGGAAGATAATACTGAGGCAGCAGCGCCAGTTCGGCAGGGGCCCTGGTGGCAGGTATGGCGACAGGAGGGAGATGAGGCCTGAGCAGGAGGAGAGGCCGTGCAGGGCGGGGGACATCGTGATGGCCAAGGTCATAGCCGAGGAGAACGATACATACGTATTGAGCCTGAACAGCCCAGAGGCCGGCGTCGTGCATTCGACCTGCAGCAGCTGCGGCGGGCCGCTGCGGACCGGAGAGAGGCCGGATACGCTTTACTGCAACGCATGCAGGATGTCGGAGCATAAAAAGCTTAGCAGCTATTACGACAAACCAGAAGAGATAAAAAATTACTTCAACAATGTTAAGTGATTCCATGGATATGAAGGTGCTGAAGAACGAGAGCAAGGAGCTGATGATAGAGTTCGGTGACGGGGACCTGACTTTCCCCGACCTGCTGGCGCACGAACTGATGGGAGATTCAGATGTCACTTTCGCAGGTGTTACAAAGGACCATCCAGAGGTCGGGAAACCAGTGCTTGTGATAAAGACAGGAAAGAAGGGCGCATCAGCTGCTCTAGAAAGCGCCATAGAGAGGGTAGAGGGCAACGTGAAGGAGCTGAAAGCGAGCGTATCAAAGAAGAAGTAGGGATTCGTTGAAGGGTGGCGTTAGGGTAGCCGCTATCGCAACAGGGCCGATAGGAAAAGGCCATGGGAGGGGAAGCGGCAAAAGGGCGTTGTTGGTATGCGTAATCGGCACCCTGAACGGAATTGAGGGGGTGCTCTCCACGCGCGTGACGGTGGACGGCAGCGACGCGACGAGCAGGATAATAGGCATGATAAAGAGGTCAAGATTCAGAGAACAGGTGAGAGTCCTGGCATTCAACGGAATAGCGCTGGCAGGGCTGAACATACTCAACATTAGGAGGCTTGGCAAAGAGCTTGATGTCGGTGTGTTGGTCATAACAAGGCACAGGCCAAGGCCTTCGCTGCTCATGAAGGCGCTAAAGGCGCTTGAGAGGGACACAGGCGCAGAGATAAAGGAGAGGGCGGCGCTGCTTGAATCGCAGAAGAAGAGTGCAGCCATAGACGGTTTTTACGTGCAAAGCCATATGGATAAGTTAGAAACAAGACGTATCTTGAAAACAACCATGAGCTTACTTAGGCTGTCACACATCATTGCTAGCGGCGTATCGAAAGGGGAGTCTAAAGGAAGGGTGTGACATCCTCTCACGACTGAAGTCGTGGACTTTCAAGTTCCTTTTTCTGTTGTACAGGTCTGCCATGCAGGAAGAGGACTCTGATCAGGTTCGGTCTTGAATGAGGTGCGCTATTTCTTGCTTATGTGTCTTATTGCAAGATCGCAGAGGTCAACAACCTCTTTCGATGCCTTGATGTACTTCTTCGCTTTTTCCTCTACGTCTATGCTTGCATTCATCTCGAATATGTATCCTACAAGAGGCCTGATCTCCAACAAATCGTTATAGGTATCAAGTACGAATGCCTCTTTGTCCCTAAATTCCTTAGGCAAAGCGCTCCTCCTTTCCTCGAACACTGCCTTCAGGCTGTTCATCACGTTGTGGAGCTTGGGGACGTTTATCCCGAATTCCATCAGCAGCGCCTTGAGCGCGATTTCAACAGCCATCTCCATGCTGTACAATGCAGTTGTGTATATTCTGCCCTTCATTGTAACATCTGCAGTATTAAGCCAGACCTTTGCGTTATCTATCGCGGTTATATCTGCCATCTGAGCACCTCATATGGCTTGAACTCCCTGCTGTGCTTTATCTTGCGCATGTCGTTGAGGAAATCGGTAAGGACATTGTCGCGCTCGAAGAGCGCTATGCCGTAATCTAGGAAGTCAAGGTATATTGGCCTGAACTTCTTGAGATCCTCGCTCTCCAGGACAATGGGACTTATGAACGTGGGCAGCTGTCTGGAAATCAGCGTGCGCTCCTTATCACGCAGTTTTTTCTTTGCGTCATGTACCTCGTCCATCACTTTCCCTGCGTATTTCCTGGAGGATACCACCACAAGTAGGTCTATATCGCTGTACCTGTTATAGTCCGCGCCCTTTGCAACAGATCCGAAAAGTAGTATCCCGAGTACATATTCTTTGCCTTCAAGAATGCCGCAGAAGGATTTTATGTAGTCTCTAATAGCGTCATCCATCTCCATCAAATCTATGTTCTTGCTGAAAACCTCGTTGAAAAGGTCACCGAAACTCAGCTTTTGATGGAGCTTTTCAGACAGCCTTCTTTTTGCAGAGCTGACCCTGTTGTATGCATCGGTGTTCAGCAGAATTGTCTTGTACGGCATATAATATATACATATCAAAACATATATAAATATATCTGTATATTAAGAGCGGGAAGTTGAAAAATAGATAATTGGCGAAGCTAACAGCGACTTTGAGCAAAGAAGTTTATTCTGAAATGCGCAAGTAGTGATGACCTATCCGTGACCTAAAGGCCGTGGTACCCTTGTAGTTACATTGCAAGTTGCATCTGGACGCCTGAGATCCCTGCCTCCTGATGCAGTTCTTTATCGTTTCCTCATTTGCAGGGCCAACACCGCCGTTGCTGTATCCTACAGGCTAGAAGTTTCCTTTGGAATATTACAACGATGTCAAGGCGTTTCTTTGAAGACAATGCATGATGAATATCCTTTCAGCAACTGTATAACCTGTGCGATTGAGAGTGTGTTTGGAATATCGACTCTTCATATGCACATGCGCAATAGTCCTCACCAAATGCAAGTTCTTTTGTGTCCATCCTGCAGTTCTCCGTCTCTTCGGATATCGCACGCGGTATTATTTCTGCCGTCTTTGAGTTTCTTAACATTTTGCAACGGTATTCCGTTACGAAAATCACATGCTGCCAGTTGTGCTGATGGGCAGAGCCCTTGGCCGGCGGGTTTATATTTTTCCATTCGTTCCTCTCCGTATACTCACGTTTCTGCGGTCCGACGGCAGCATTGATTGCATATCAATAAGAAGGACCAGAAAACTACGAGCTTTTTTACCCGACCTGCCTGAAGGCAGGGATTTCAAAGTTTCATTCATCCGACTTTGAGCGCAAGCGTGCCGACCGTTGTGTAATTGAACCCTGTGGCGAGGTCCGTGTAGCTAACAAGCAAGTAGCCATTGTATAGCGTACCGCTTGCCGCAGAGAACACCGCGCCGTTCCGCCAGCACGTTATGCTGAATGTAGCGTTCTGGCCTGACGCCACGTAAACCTGTGGAGTCAATGTCGTTGCATGTATCAGCGATTGGTTGCCATCGCACGCTACCTTAGTTATGTTTATCGGGTCAGGCGTATCCTGGGATATGCGCACATGCATGCTGCCGTTCGATGCCAGCGTCGCGCTCATGCATGAGAATGAGCCTGTCATTATGCATGTGTTTGGGGTGATGGAGCTCGTGTTGAAAACACCGAGCGTGTACAGCGCCGCCAACGCTATCGCAATTACCAGTACAACCCAGCCGTAGGTTATCAGGTATTCGAGAGCCGTCTGCGACCTTGTCCGCGGCTGCAAGGCAAACCACCTATAATGACGCTCTGCTAACATACTTAAAGCTTGCCTGCTGTGGGGCATCATGGCACCACGTAATAGAGCCTCTGCTGATTCTTGAGTGCTATGTACATCTGGTTGAACCCTGCAGTGCCATATGGGGGTTGCACTACAGGTTCGGCAACAAGGTGCATGTCTGGGCAGTACGCGCTTGTGTCATTTATGTACGGCCACTGCGGTGCATATCCTTTGGTGACGTTCGGGAGCACCACGTAGCTGCCAGCAGCAAAATACGTACAGTTCGATATCCAGTCAAGCATCTGGAGGTTCAGCTGGCTGCTGTCATGCAGGTATACTATCATGTCAGGCCAGTCCACAGACGGGTAATACACAGTTGTTATCCCTCCAGTGTGCTGTATTATCCCTGCCAGTGCATGCAGGGAGTAATACTCTGTGTATATGTAACTGTGCCACTCTATGTTGGCCGGTATTGAAGTGATGATTAGGAATGCTACAGCCGCGATGGCCAGCGATATCCTTATTTTCCGCTTGGTTAGGCCCTTCGCGCCGTGCCCCTTTCCGCTTACAAAACGGGAGAGGGCTACCGCTATCAAAACGCTGGTCGGCACCGCGAGCGCGGTCAGGTACCTTACATCCCTGAAAATCAGTATGTACCTGAAGGGCGAGAGCGTCCCGCCCTGCGGGGCGAACTGCAGGAACAGGAAGCCTACCGCTAGCCACATGAGCGGGTAGTATAGGCGCCTATCCCATCTTATCGTCAGGTATATTGCCGCTGCAAGTGCAGCGTAGAAGTAGAAGCCTGCAATCATTGCTTGACTATAAAGCTGCTGCCATACGGACCACAGCGTTATGTTGCCGTGCAAAATCCCTCCTACAATCGCCTGCATCGCAGAGTACTCGAACATCTGTCCGGGGTAATAATGCATATACCATCCGAATAGGTCGTTTTTGGATCCGTTTGCATAGACAATCGGGGCGCCTATTATGCCATACGCGGTGTCCGTCATGGTTAGATTGGAGTAATACGCGCCGTTCAACGTCGCAATCGAGATGGGATTCCCAGACACGGAGTAGCTGAACGCCAGCACGACGGCAGCTGCAACAGCCGCGCCTGCAAGCACATACAGCACGAGCTTGAGCTCGATCTTCTTCCTTGCCAGCTCCAGTACAAGATAGAGGGCAAGCGCAGCTGCGGCTATAAGCGCGATAGGTATCGTCAGCTGCGCAGCAACCACGAACACCCCGGCCGCAAACATCCACGCCTTTGAGCCCCGGTTGCGCCCGTAGAGCAATGCAAGCATTACCAAAGAGATGAAGAACGCCATCGACATGACTATGTCGAGCGTCGACGAGACCTTGACTATTGGGGTGAAGAAGCTGGCCAGCAGCGCTGATGTAAGCCCCGTGATAGGGCCGTATAGCTCCCTGCCTATCAGGAAGGCGACGAGCACAGTGCCAAGGAAGCATACCATGTTCCAGGCTGAGCTCGTGTATATGCCTACTCCAAACGCTTCGTAGAACGCAGCTATCGGGAGATACTGGAGCAGCCTGCTTGCATCGATCTGCTGTAGGTTCACCTGGCCGTGTATCGCATTAAGCGCCAGCCCAGCATACGCATACTCCTCGCTCAGGTTTGTAGGGCCGCTCACCGTAATTACAGCATACAATAAATCGAACACGAGCACTGCCGCCAGGGCCGTGCAGAGCAGCCTGCTTTTCAACCTCCTGTCAAGCTTCCTCACCCGTATCGCCGGCTTTTTTGCATAACTGCAACGCCAGTAATGCGCGCTACAGCTTAATATCCTTTGCTCTACACACGCCCCTTGCTCATCCTATACCTTATCACTGCTGCGATAAAATACACGGGATCGTCAGCTTTCACCTTGCTCTCCCTGTGCTCCTGCCACGATACTGGGATTGAACACACACGCAGCCCCTGCCTCTGCGCATCGAGCAGCACCTCGGTGTCGAAGAACCAGTGGTTGTCCCTCGCTGCACTGGCTTCCTTTTTTATAAACCCCCTTTTCCAGAACTTGAAGCCGCACTGGTGGTCATCGAGCCTTGAGCCTGTGACAATATTCACTATGAGGTTGTAGGCCTTGCTGGCGATGAGCCTGCTGGCGCTCCTCTCTATCCTCGTTCCCCTGTATCTCGAGCCTGCGACTACCTCGCAGCCATGATCGATCATGCTAATCGCGTCCTTGACATAGCGCAGCGGCACTGCCAGGTCTATGTCCATGTATCCTATCACATCACCCTTAGCGACCCTTATGGCCCTTTTGAGCGCCGCGCCCCTGCCGCTCCTCTCCCTGAACGAGAGCAGCTTTACATTCCTTTTACCGGAGGCCAGCTCTTTCGCTATATCCTTGGAGCCGTCAGTAGAGCCATCCTCCGTTATTATTATCTCAAACCCTCCCAGGTTGCGCATCGCCCTGTAGATGTCGTCGAAGTTGCGCCTTAGGTTAGCTGCTTCGTTGTATATGGGCAGTATGAGGCTTACCGTCGCTCTTGCCGCTACCATAGAATCATTTTTATTCTTGTCGCAGCAAACTAATAAGATATTGTGTTCCTTCTAGGGGTGCTCTTCTACCTCTCAAGCATAATAATAGGCGTAGCTCTCGTCAACTACTTCTTAGGCAATCTGACAGACGAGGCGCTTATCAAGTATGCGGTTGCATTTCCAATAGGGTTTGTGATAGCGGCGTTCCTTGCGCTCTCGATGGAGGCCGCAGCGACCGCGTTCAGCCAGTGGATAGTCCTGGCGTCGTCGCTTGTAATGCTTGCCATTTCATACGTCCTTTACAGGAAGTCATCAGGCAGGGACATGTTCAGGCTCAAGGTAATAAGGAGACAGTTCCTGAAGCAGAAATGTTTTTACATATCGATATTCATTGTGCTGGCCGCGCTGCTTGTCCTAATGACTTACGGGGTGCACAATGCGGCTAATGGCATACACGGGGCGGATAACTACGGCACGGACTTCCTGTTCCATGTATCGATAGGCAATTCAGTAGTCTACACAGGATTCCCGCCAAAGCTTCTGTACATAGCGAACCAGACTAACGCCTTCCCGTTCATCGCAGACTTCTACACATCGATACTCTCTTACACAGGCATAAACATCGTCAATAGCTGGTACATGACCAACTATCCGCTCTGGTACTCCCTGGTGCTCCTGTCAATCTACTTCATCTCAATCATAATAAAGAGGAGGTACGCTGCGATAGTGGGTTTCCTGCTCTTCCTGCTGTGCTCGCTGTGGCTTAACGCCGTAATTCTCTATGCCGCTGGGGTGAGCCTGCCTTATCTCCCTGTATCCATACTGCAAAGCGACGTACAGCATGGCTGGATCAGCCTTTTTACGCAGCCAATCTTCAATTTCTCAGACCCGCTGGTCAGCAACTTCGCGCCCCAGCACGACTACCTGCTCGGCTTCCCGTATGCACTCACCTTGCTTATCCTGATATACCTGGCCTTCTTCAGCAGGAAGCTCAA
The DNA here is from genome assembly GCA_027345565.1 of Microcaldota archaeon. GTDB lineage: Archaea > Micrarchaeota > Micrarchaeia > Micrarchaeales > Micrarchaeaceae > JAJZAB01. The sequence goes on along the minus strand of DAHWIF010000010.1, from coordinate 1,392 downwards.
GGTCCTGAAGCGCGGGATGAGCAGGGAGTTCCTGTTTGCCGGGCTGCTCGTAGGGCTTATGCCGCTGGTCCACCCGTTCTCGATGGTCTTCATATTCATATTCGCGCTGGTGGCGCTCTTCTATTCCCTGTACAAGTCAAAAAGCAGGCGGGCCGCCGTGTTCCTGAGGTGCTGGCTGCCATTCGGCCTCGTTGCCATAGCCGCAGCTACGCCGCTCATACTTTACATACACAGCGCGTCTCTTGCCCCAGGCTTCTTCGGCTCGATGCTGAATAACAGCATCTGGTACCAATACGGCAAGGGAATCGTGAATAGCATAGCGCTGCACGTGGCCTTCTGGTTCGAGACCATAGGCGCGCTGCTCGTGCTTGGGCTTGTAGGCATGTGGTTCTTCAGGAAGAGGCTCATAATCTTCCTACCGGCGTTCATAGCGCTTGCGCTTGTCAACGTGATAAGGCTGCAGCCGAACTTCGGAGACTCTAACAAGATAGTGATCTACTTCCTGCTCTTCATGGCCATTGCTGCGGCAGAGCTGCTTGCGGTGATGTGGAAACGCGGCCTTGCGTTCAAGGCCATCGCTGTGGCGCTCTTCTTTGCAGTGACACTTAGCGGGTTCGTCGGCGAGTATTACGCCCTTTCGGGCTCGTCGCTGCTGGTCTCTGGGACTGAGCTGAATGCGACCTCGTGGATTATCAATAACACGCCTAGCGGCGCCGTCATCGCGGACAACTGCTACAATACGGTATTCGGCCTGATCTCCTCTGTAGGGCGGAGGAGAGTGGTCCTTGAGGATATGCCGTATCCCGCAAGCGTCGGCCTTTACAACGAGAGCAGGAACCCGTATCTGCTCAGCGGCGAAATAGAGGGATTCATGTCGGCGCCATCGTGCTCCTTCGCAAAGCAGTACAACGTCAGCTACGTGGTACTCATGAACATATCGAACTTCGCTCCGCAGTGGTGCACCCCTGCGAACTACACCGCGTTCAAGAGCTCGAAGGACTTCAGCGAACTGAAGGTCTTCACCGCGCCGTACAGCAACATAAGCGTATTCAGGAGCCTGTGCGGCTAACCTCATGCGCGGCGCGGCAGCACCCTGCTGGATTGTTGATGTAAATGGGGAAATCGTATGCTGTTCGGTCAGTACGATTACTGATATCGGCACCGCCACTACACTGCGCCGGAGTTGACCAGCTTTTGGAAGAGCAGTTTAGCTATGCTGGTTGAGTATACCTGTGACATGTTCTCGTAGCCGCTGGTCGACACAAATCCAACGTAATTGTTGTAGAAGAAGACGGACGTGTATTCGTATATCGGGTACTGATTCACAGCGGGTATGTAAGACGAGTTCAACACCGCTATGCTTGCTATCCCATATATGTTGGTTTGCTTGCC
>DAHWIF010000004.1:0-4985 GCA_027345565.1 Microcaldota archaeon | reverse complement strand
TGCCGAGTATTTCTGATGGCAGCATCAAGTCTTCAAAACCATATCCAGCCGCATTATGGAATCCGATAAAATCATAATACCCTGACGATGTTCCAGGAGGAAAATAAACCCACGCGGTTATCGTAACAGAACCAATCATAATTGGTACCTGTGGTAACTGCACTGTGCCGCCGTTGAACATCGCCACATACTCAGGCAGCAATCCGGTGCACTGCCCTGTCAATGAAGTAACTGCGGTGCTTCTCAGCACCTCGCAAGTGCCGGGCCGTGCCCTGGGCGCGAAGTTCGCGCCACTGAATATACCCAGAGAGAAAAGCGCGCCGAGGACTATCGCGATGATCAGTATCGCCCATCCGTATGTCATGAGGTACTCCATTGCAGACTGGGACTTTGCTCCTGCTATCCTGGAATAAGCGCGCCTCTTGCGCGTGTGTGTGTTATCCGCATGCTTCCATCCAGACTATCAAAGAAAACATAAAAGTCTACGCCTCAGTAAGCCACCTCCAGAGCGGTATGCATTGTATCTTCTTGCCTGACTCTTTTATCTCGCCTTCGTAATTCCAGGTTATACACAGAAGCGCCCTGCAATGGAGCTGGTCAGATGCCCGTATCAAATTGCCTGTTTCGCGCGCTCCTATGTCAGCCCTCGAGGATGCGTACGTTACCTGCACAAGCCGTTTTACCAAGTTGCCCTCCTTCACAACAAAGTCTACCTCGTGCTGCTGATAGTCCTGCCAGTAATATATCTCAATGCTATGTTTACGCGATGCGTCGGCCAGGAGTCTTATGGCTACCAGATTCTCCATCAGCTTGTCCCGTTGCTCCATGAACTTGAATCCTAGCATCGAATAAAAGCCGTTATCTATGGTGTAGACCTTCTTTGCGCTTCTTCCCTGCACCCTTTTCGAAAAGCTGAACTTATCAATATAAAATAGCAGGTACGCGTTCGATAGGTACTGCGAGAATCTCTCCACAGTACGCAGCCCTATCTTATAAGAGGCGCTTATGTTTCTAAGCGACAGCCTCGTGCCTATGTTGGATAAATAATCCTTAGTGATGGCTTCAAGCTGGCTGTGCAGCTTTATGTGGTACCTTTTGGCGATATCCTTTATCAGTATGTCGTTGAAATAGCCCCTTAGAAGCTCCCCCTTGATCCTTTTATCATCATTGAGGATTACCTCTGGAAAGCCGCCATATGTCATGTATTCCTCTAAAGCATGCATTATCTTGTGTCTGTTCTTGGTTATCTCAAGTTCGTTAGAAGCCTTTACACCCTTAAATGAGACAAACTCACCAAAGGAGAGGGGGAATATCTCCATGTCGATATGTCTGCCGGTGATTGAGGTTGCATATTCTTCGCTCAGCAACGCAGCCGAAGAACCCGTCACAATGCATTTAATCTCCCTAGTCTCCACCAAATATCTCGCGAACTTCTCCCAGCCTTTGGCGTTCTGTGCCTCATCTATAACAACCAATACGGGTCCATCCGGATCCACACTCGCAGAATACGCGTCTAGAGCATCCATCAAAAATCCTGCATCTATATTCTGAGGCAGTCTAGGGTCTTCAAGGTTCAGCACAAGCGATCTTTCCGCGTTTACTGAAGTAGAGATATACTTGAGTATGATGCTGGATTTTCCGGCTCTGCGGACGCCTTTCACAATACTTATTACGTTGGCTTTGAGATTGCTTCCTAAGAGGGTTTGATACTCCTTCCTCTCGAAAAGAGGTTTGTTGAAACTGCCCCAGTAATTATAATCGCTCAGTATCTCCAAGAGCGCCCTTCCTTCCATGAGGAGTTTACGAAGGCAACATATATAAATGTGGCTCACACCATAAGTCAAATTAGACTAATCTGGCTCGTACCAAGCCTGGTGACAAGGAGGCCGAGCCGACGGACACCGACTTCATAGAGGCGATGGAATATGGCATGCCGCCTACAGGGGGATTGGGCATGGGCATAGACAGGCTCGTGATGCTGCTCACTGACAAGGCATCCATAAAGGAGGTAATACTCTTCCCTATGGAGAAGAGGGTGCGGTAAGCCAAGCGAGTGATTACGGAGCGCTATACCTGGAGATCCATGAGCTTGTGTATGTTACGTTCACAGATGCGCTGCTGTTTCCATAGCTTGGGTAGCCATTGCTATTTCCATCGAGCGCCCACACTTCACAATCTTTTGAGCAGCTTGCCAAGCTTCCTGAAGTCCTCCTCAATCAATGGCATGTTTTTCTTTATCCTCACGGCCGCAGCTGGGTGCAGCGTGACGAAATAATTCCTGTCCCTCTTGATCAGCCTGCCATGCACCTTCATTATGCCCCCGATGCCTAGGAGCTCCTTCAGCGCGACACCACCGGCCACGACCACCAGCTTCGGATCTATTATCTCGAGCTGCCTGTAGAGGAAGCCTCTGCACAGCGCTATCTCTTTGTCGGAAGGCATCCTGTTCCTATACGGGAAGAACTGCACAACGCTTGTTATGTAGGCCTGCTCCCTGTGCAGGCCAGCGGTCAAGAGCAGTCTTGTGAGCAGCCGCCCGCTTATGCCGATGAACGGCCTACCGCTCGCATCCTCTGATCTGCCTGGCGCCTGCCCTATCACAGCTACCTCGGCGTTGAGCGGGCCCTCTCCGGCTACGAAGTTAACGCTCAGGTCCCAGCGCTTTACCCTTGATGGCAGTTTTTTGTACTCGCTGTTCAGCTTCTCCATCATCGCCTTCTTGTCAAGGTAGCTATTCACCCCGGCTATAAGCTCTTTTGTGTCTTTGAAGCTAGCCTGCCTGAGAGCATCCTTGTAAGCGAGCCAGACGTATCCTACGTGCTCGCTAGACACCCTCACTCTGGCCCCAGCCGGCACCTCTGCGATAAAGACTGTCACTATCTTCTTGACGCGCTGGCCCTCTTCCGTAACCCAATAAGCCATCGAGTGCCTGAAAAACCTATCCGGAGCGACGTCCAGCCCGGTTTCCTCCTTCGTTTCCCTGAGCGCAGTATCGATGATGTGTTCCCCCTTTTCTGCGTGGCCTTTCGGTATATCGAGCCAGCCTTTCCTGTTGCGCAAGAAGAGGAAATGCCTCTTCCCCCTCCTGTACGAATACACGAAAACGCCGCCGTCATATACGAACTTCAATAGATCACGCATAGTTTGCCACAGCGTATGCGGAGCACATTATGCCGCTTGCACTGTAGTCGAACGAGCCGGAGAGGGTGTTGTATATCACGGATTCGATGTAATTGAAGAGCCCGGCCGAGGCATAGCTGAATAGGGTGCATGACTGCACGCCAGAGCTCGCGAGCCTTATGAACTCGTAGTTGACCGAGAATAGATGGCCGAATATGTCCACCGGAGCGGCGAAGTAGTTTGTCTCAAAGAGCTTGCCCCCGGAATAGCCTACGATGCTGGTTATCCTCACCCCGTTCTTTATCAGGTATGAGCCGGTGCTCACGATCTTGCTGTACTTTGTGACGGCGGATCCGGGCAGCGGCCTGTTCAAGAGGTCGGCCACCACATAAGTGGCGTTGCTCGATGAGCTGCCGTTGAGTATCGCAAGAGCTGCTGTATAGTTCTGCGCCCCCACCTTTATCACATTTGGGGAAAAGCTTGAGAATGCGGGGCTTATCGCTCCGTAAAGGCTGTTTGCGTTGACGGCCGACATGTTGCCGTAAAAGAATGACGGCGAAGCGTACGCTGCGCTTAAGTATGGCAATGAGAAGAGCAGGCCTATAATCCCTAGCGCAAGTGGCAGCGTCCAAGAGCGCCCAAACCCTCCTATTTTAGCGCTGAAATCCCTCTTCAGCGCCCTGAGCTCGCCCCTCTTCAGCCTATCGAGTCGCATCCCGTATCTTGTCGCAATGAGTATCATTACAATGATCACCGCATAGAACATTATCTGCCCGGCGAAGAGGTGGAATACCGCTACAGCCTCCCCTATCCCGTAGTAGGCCCAGTTGTATGATATCCAGAGCATTCGGGCGAAGTTGAGCAACAGCATCATTGCAAGTCCCGAGGCGAGCCACATGGTCTTCCTGCCAATGCCTCCTCTGTACAGGTAAGCGACAGGTATGAGGAACATGATGAGTGCCACGAATGTGCCTATTGGCGCGCACGTCGACGCGATCGATATGCTGGTGTTCGCCGATGATGTTATCGTAATTCCGTGCAGTGTGACAGGCACGCCAAACTGCTTCAGCGCCCCGTACACAAACGCGGCGTTGATGTTCGCGAACGCCTGGCTCTGGAGGAGCAGCGGCATCAGCAGGAGCGGCGACATGAAGAGCGCGTAGATAAGAACAGGTGCCATCTTCCTGAGCCCAGAAGCCCCGAAGAGCATGAGTATGAACGAGACGAGCGCGAGCGGTATCAGGAGCGCGTCTATCCTGAATGTGGCGAAAACGAAGGAAAGCCCGACTCTAGTGTATGAGAGTAGCAGTATGTACAGTACGAAAACGCCTATCCCGTAAGCGAGTTCTCTCCCGCTCCTTGCCAGATGCAGATCCTCCTTCATCGAGAAAAGTATGAAAACAGGGAGCATCAGCATGACCACTATGACATACGATGCCGGGTCGGTATCCAGCACGGAGAAGTTCGTCGAAAGCAGCGTTCCGAACATCGTGAGAAGTGTGGCGATAAAAAGCACTATGATGCCTAATACCTTCCCTGGGTTAGTGCGCATGCAAACACGTTAATCGGTGTCCTCAGCCGAAATGGGCTTCATCACATCTCAGTAGTTACTCTTGTCTTCACAGGACACTACTTTAATATTAGTTAAGATTAATAAGGCATTACAACTGGGTTTGCAAATGCGAGGAGGCTACAGGTATACAGAGCATACGGCTGACGTCGAATTCGTTGCGTACGGCGATACGCTCGAAGAGCTTTTCGAGAACGCACTTCTCGCCATGTTCAATACTGTAGCTGACATAAGGAAGCTAGCCGCGCACAAATCCAAGGCTAGCAAGTTTGAAATAAATGCAAAAGGCGACAAT
>DAHWIF010000014.1:0-29725 GCA_027345565.1 Microcaldota archaeon | reverse complement strand
GAGACTGGGAGATAGACAGGATAGCTGACGAGGTCGGCATAGACCTCGGTTCGGGGTATCCGGCAGATGCGTATACAATAGGCGCGATAAAGGAGAACCTGAAGAGCGAAGCGCTGAAGCGACACATAAGACAGTACTGGCAGACGATGGAGGAGATCAAGCAGACCAGGCTTGTGAATTTCTAGGTTTCAGTAGATAGATGAGGCTGTACTGAAGAGCTCAAATAGGTCTAGACGCGTCAATCAAGCGTATCGCACTATAGATATATTGCTTTCTTCTCTAATAGATAGCGGATCTGTGGCGCAACTTGGACAGCGCGCCGGGCTTCGGACCCGGATGTTGCGGGTTCAAATCCCGCCAGATCCGTTATGCTCTTATGAGCTGACAGCAGGATAATCTTTAAATAGATTTATATTGCACTGGATTCTATATGGCGGGCAACATCCATTCAAAGCTGCTCGGCAGGCGGAGGGTTTTCCTCTACTTGACTGTTTTCCTTTTCATAACTATGCTGCTTGACGGGCTGACGGAGCTCGACGTACCGATACACGCTGTAGACGACATAGGGATAGCTGTACTCTCGATAATTGGCGTGATAGTGCTGGCTCTTATGTGGAAGAAGGATTCCGAGGCAGGCCTCAGGACGCAGAATAACATACTTATCGGCCTTACCGCAATAATGATAATATTCCAGATATTCGGCATTGTGGTGGAGCACGCAAGCCCCATGGATTTCGGTGACGATATACCTGTCTTGATAGGGCTAATAATAATGCTGCTGAACGGCTTCCTGTAGAGACTCTGGAATTTGCTTATGGCTTGTTCGCTGTTTCTGAATAAATTTGGCGCACCAGAACAATCTTTATAAACCTATTCACCCATCATATAACATCTGTTTTTCCCGTTTACTGCAGCTTTGCAGGAGGGGTTCAACATGGAAAAGGAGCAACTCGAAAAGCTAGGCTCGTTCATAGAGGCCAACAAGGGCAAGCGCAAGTTTACGCAGAGCGTAGACCTTGTGGTGAACTTCTCTGGCATAGACTTCACCAAGCCGGACAACAGGCTCAACCTTGAGGTGAAGCTGCCGAACGGAAGGGGCAAAGAGAGCAAGGTGATGGTGTTCTCCGATGACCGGAACATAAATTCAAAGGTCGAGAAGTTCGGCGCCAAGATAGTCCCTGGAAGCGAAATCGCGACAATAAGCAACGACAAGGCCAGGCAGAACGAGCTGCTTGATTACGAGCTTGTGGCACAACCCAGCCTCATGCCTGCCATAGCTAAGCAGCTTGGGCAGTTCCTAGGGCCAAGGAACAGGATGCCGAGGCCCCTGGTTGGCAATATCGAGGACATAGTTGGCGGGATGGGCAGGTCTATCTACATAAGGAGCAAGGGTAAGTACCTACCTACGGTACACTGTGTCGTAGGCACCGAGAAGATGCCGGTAAATGAGATGGCTGCCAACATCGATGAAGTTGTAAACAGCGTCGTGAAGAAGGTTGGGAGGCACAATATCAGGTCGGTTTATGTGAAACTGACCATGAGCGAGCCGCTGAAGCTGATATAGGTGTAATCATGTTCACTAAGGATCAAAAGGTAAAATTCGTCAAAGACTCAGGCAGGGACCTGTCGAAGTACGGCACTATCGGCATCGTCAACCTTGCCGGCATACCTGACAGGCTTCTACAGAAGTCAAGGAACAGCTTGAGGGGCCAGACCAGGCTGATATTCGGCAAGAAGACCCTGCTTGTTAGGATACTGGAGAGCAACGCAAAGACAAAAGGGCTTGCGACGCACATGACAGGCACATCTGCCATACTGATCAGCAACTCTGATCCGTTTGACCTCTTCAAGAGCTTCAAGTCGAATGCGATAAAGCTGGCTGCGAAGCCGAAGCAGATAGCGCCGGATGACATAATGGTACACGGAGGGGAGACGAGCCTTCAGCCTGGCGCAGCCGTTACGGAGCTGAAACAGGCAGGCATAGATGTCCAGATACAGAAAGGCAAGGTCGTCATAGGCAAGGACAAGCTGCTTGTCAAGAAGGGAGAGCCTATAAGCACGATGGCGGCAAAGGTGCTGCACACGCTTGGCACGCTCCCGTTCACCGCATCGATAGAACCGGATGTGCTTATATCTAACGGAATCACATTCACAAAGGAGCTGCTCGACATAGACGAGCAGAGGACAATATCCGATATACGCTCCGCGTTCTGGAACGCATACTCATTATCTATGGAGAGGGGAATAATAAACCAGTACACGATTAAGCCTTTGATAGTGAAGGCGTTAATGCAGGCCAGGGCGCTTGGGATCGAGATAAAGGCATACGAGCCGGGCATAATAGAGGTGCTGCTCGGTACCGCATCTGCGCAGGCGGATGCGCTGAATGCGCTGGCCAAGGATCAGCCATCACAAACATGATGCTAGGTGAAAACATGGAATATGTCTACGCAGCGTTGCTTCTTGACGCAGCTGGAAAGGAGGTTACGGAACAGGGCCTTTTGGATGTGATAAAGGCCGCTGGAATGACTCCCGAGGAGGCAAGAGCGAAGGCGATGGTCGCGTCACTGAAAGGTGTGAACATAAAGGACGTGATCAAAAATGCGCAGAGCATGCAGATGCAGGCGGCGGCGACAAGCGCAGCCCCGGCAGCAGGTGCGGCTCAGGCAGCGGCGCCAAAGAAGGACGCAGAGGCAGAGAAGAAGAGCGAAGAAGAGGCCGCTAGCGGCTTGGCAAGCCTATTCGGCTGACCACGCAGTTCGAGGCTTCTTCATGCACACAGGTAGCCGTGCCGTTACGGTTATTGTAAGGTGCGTTAGCTTGCAAGCAGCAAAGGTTATATACATTGCTGACGGATTGCGATATTGGTAGATGGTATCATGGACGTTTGGGTAGAGAAGCACAAGTGCACAGGATGCGCGCATTGCCACGACGTTTGCCCTGTCGCGGTTTTCGAGATGAAGGACAGGGATTCTCAGGACGCTAACAACGACCACGCCCCTGAGGCGGACAAGTGGAAGGGGACTACGGACGCTGATGTGCTCGCAAAGTGGAAGGACGTGAACGACGGCCACCACCACTTCGCGGAGAAGTTCGACGGGACGAGCGGCGGGCTTTCGGTTGGAGTGAACGGCAGCGCGTGCATACTCTGCCAGGCGTGCCTGATAGAATGCGAAGGCGAATGCATCGTCATAACCGACGACGCTGGCACGGTGTACCGCTCGATATACAAGTAATCCGATTTTTGCATAGGGCATTTAAGCCTCTTCTGGGTAATATACTCTTTGCCTAGTGACCTTCATGATAGAGCAGCTTCAGCAACCCTTCCCGGACGAGCAGAGCCTTTCCGTGCTGAACGAGCACGTAAGGAAGTGGTTCCTTGACAGCTTCAAGGAGCTTACCCCTCCGCAGAAATATGCCTTCAAGCTCATAAGCGAGCGAAAGAATATACTTATAACAGCACCGACAGGCAGCGGGAAGACGATGTCTGGCTTCCTCTCCATAATAAGCAGGCTCTTCGATCTTTCGATGAGTGGGGAGCTTGAAGACCGGATATACTGCATCTACATATCTCCGCTCAGGGCGCTGAACAATGACATATACAGGAACCTGACAGCGCCGCTCGAGCAGATCTACCAGAGGATAGTCAAGGCGAAAGGCATCGACATAATAAAGGACAACATAAGGAAGGTAACGATCGCGGTGAGGACCGGCGACACATCGCAAAAGGAGCGCAGGGGGCAGCTTCTCAGGCCGCCGCACATACTCGTCACAACTCCAGAAAGCCTAGCAATACTCTTAAACTCTGAGAAGTTCGCCTTGAACTTCAAGGGCCTGGAGTACGTGATAATAGACGAGCTCCACGAGCTAGCCAATAACAAGCGTGGTGTGCACCTTGCGCTGTCGCTTGAGCGGCTCGGCGATCTGTCGGAAAGCAGCTTCACGAGGATAGGGCTCGGCGCCACCCTCTACCCGCTTGATGAGGCTGCGAGGTTCTTGGTAGGCTACGATAACGGCAAACCCAGGGACTGCCTGATAATAGACGCGTCTTGGAGCAAGCCGCTTGACATAAGGGTCATCAGCCCGGTAAGCGACCTCATCTACGCCGCTGAGGGGAGCATAGAGGACGCAACGTATGGGGAGATAAACAGGATAATAAAGGAGAGTAAGAGCACGCTCATATTCACCAATACTAGGAGCGGCACTGAGAGAGTCGTCTACAACCTCAAAAAACGTTTCAAATATGGCGAGGATATAGCGGCGCATCACGGCTCGCTCTCCAGGGAGTCGAGGCTGGAGGTGGAGGAGCTGCTGAAGAAGGGCTCGCTCAAGTGCGCCGTGTCATCCACGAGCCTTGAGCTCGGGATAGACATAGGGGCTATAGAGAACGTCATCCAGCTCGGCTCGCCGAAGAGCGTAACCAGGGCGATACAGAGGTTCGGCCGCGCAGGGCACAGCTTCAAGGCGACAGCGAAGGGCGAGACCATAATATTGAACAGGGACGACCTGGTCGAGTGCAGCGTCATGCTTGATGCAGCGCTGAAAAGGCACCTGGACTCCTTCTCTGTGCCGCAGAATGCGCTGGACGTGCTGGCTCAGCACATAGTAGGCATGTCATTGACAAGGAGGTGGGACGTTGACGAGGCGTTCGGCACTGTGAGACGTGCGTACCCGTACCATGATCTCGATATTGCGGATTTCAGGTACCTGCTCAATTACCTTGCGGGGGCGTATGTGGGGCTGGAGAGCCGAAGGGTGTACGCGAAGATATGGTACGACGAGAAAGAAAACGCGTTCGGGAAGCGCGGAAGGTTCACCAAGGTCATATACATGCTCAACCAGGGCACCATACCGGATGAGGTTGCAGTGAACGTATTCACTGCGCAGAACAAGTGGATAGGCAGCATAGAGGAGGAGTTCATGACAAGGTTGAAGCCTGGCGACGTGTTCACTCTTGGCGGGCGCCTATACAGGTTCGAGCATTCAAGGGGTATGAAAGCCTTCGTCACCGAAGCGAAGGACAGCGCTCCAACAATACCGCCTTGGTTCTCGGAGCAGTTGCCGCTCAGTTATGAGCTCGCTATGGAGATCGGCAAGTTCAGGGAGGAGTTCGGCAAAGCCGTTGCCGAGAGCATAAAGAAGAAAATGATGAGGCCGCTGCGCAGGAAGGCTGGAATACCTGACAAGGCGCGTGAGCTCCTTGATAGGATGCCAATAGACGAGAACGCAAAACAGGCGATGTTCGGCTATTTCGCCGAGCAGCTGCTCTTCGCGAAGGAGGTGCCGACCAACAGGCACATCCTGATAGAGTCGACATCCGATCCGGACTCGGGCAAGCGGCACCTGATATTCCATGCGCTTTTCGGGAGGAGGGTTAACGATGCGCTATCACGTGCGTTCGCGATGGCGCTTGGCGAGATGCTGGACATTGACGTCAGCATAATGGTCAATGACAACGGCTTCGTGCTTTCCGTAGGGGAGGAGATCGACATAGAGAGCGGCAGCGTGGACGACCTGGTATCTGACATAGTGAGCGCGAACGTAGGCAGGATGCTCAAGAAGAATATAAGGAAAACGGAGCTGATGAGAAGGAGGTTCAGGCACGTAGCTGCGAGGAGCTTCATGATACTGAAGAACTATAAGGGATACAAGATAACAGTCGGGAGGCAGCAGGTCAACTCCCAGCTGATACTAAGCGCTGCCGAGAAGATAGACCCCGACTTCCCGGTGATACGCGAGGTCTTCAGGGAGATATTCAACGACGTGATGGACCTGCCAAGGGCGGAACAGGTATTGAAGGACCTGAAATCTGGGAAAATCGCCTATAGTGTCATAGTGACCACGTCGCCTTCGCCGTTTGCGCACGGCATGCTCACCTTCGGGCATGCGGATGTGGCAATGATGAAAGAGAGGAGGAAACACCTGCAGGAGCTGCACAAGCTCGTCATGAAGCGCATAAAGGGATGGAATGCGGCTCAATGATGATGTGGAACTGCTGGATGGCCTACCGGTCATATTCATAAAGAGCATAAACTCGCTTGTGATAGCTGACCCGCATCTCGGTTATGAGGGCGTGATGGCAAAAAAGGGCGTGTTGATACCAAAAGTAAACCTGAAGCACATATGTGCCATACTCGAGAAGTCAATCAAGGCGACAGGGGCGAAGACCTTGATCGTCGATGGGGATATAAAGAACGAATTCTCCACGGTCGACGAGGAGGAATTCAACGAGCTATATGAGTTCATAAACTTCGTGAATGAGAAGAGGGTATCGCTGGTGCTCATAAAGGGCAACCATGACAACTTTGTCGAGCGGTACAAGGAACCGTTCAAGCTGCAGATACACAGACAGGAGGCTGAGATTGGGGGATACCTCTTCTTCCACGGCGAGGAGCTGCCGGTCGGGATGAATGATGGAACGAAGATGCTCATCATGGGGCATGAGCACCCAGCCATATCCATATTCAACGAGGTAGGCAAGAAGGAGAAGCTGCGCTGCTTCCTTTACGGCAGGTTCGAGGGGAGGGAGATCCTAGTGCTGCCTGCGATAAACTACTTCGCTTCTGGCACTGACATCAACATCGTGCCTCAGAATGAGCTCCTTGCGCCGATATTCGAGAAGCTCGACCTGGGAAAGATGCACGCCATAGCCATCGGTTACGGCTCCACACTTGACTTCGGCACCATATCAGAACTCAAGCGGGCCTTGGGCTGATATCAGTGCAGCAGGGCTATGTAGAGCCATGGCAGCGCGTTAAGCGCCAGCCCTATCAGTATAAGGCCGGTGACAAACCTTATGAAGAACTCGCTCTTTATGTTTGTCTTGTAGATGCGCCAGCCGTCAAACCCAGGTATGGGCAGGAGGTTCACTATCCCAACAAGGAAATTGAGCAGGAATGAGAGGGCAAAAACGGTATAGATGAAATACAGCGCATGCGCTGACGCTGTGCTAGCAATCGCCTCTTTCTGATAAAGCGATACGCCTATATACCCCTTTGATGAGCCGTTGATTGCTATCGCGGTAAAGGTATAGTTACGGAGCGTGCAGGAAGGACCAGATAGGGAATAGCAACTCTGGGACAGCACAGCAACTTTGACCAATGAGCCAGGCTTGTCGCTGGATCCAGCTGCGACGAGATCCGTTATGTTATTCAGTTTCTGGCCATTCCAGTACAGCACCTGCATCCCGGGCGCGAGTATCCCGTTTGCCGGAGTATTCGGCAGCACGCTCTGTACGAATATGCCATTGTTCTGGTATATACCAGGCACGACGTACAGAAGCATGAGGAACATGAGCACGAAGAAGACTATCGCCGCTATGAAGTTTGCCGAGATGCCAGCTGCGGATATCGCATTCTGCTTCCGCTTGTCGAGCTTCTCTATCGCCTTCTCGTCAGGCTCGACGAATGCACCGATAGGTATAACACCGAAAAGCAGCACGCCTATCTGCTTGAGCTTTACTTTAGCCATCCTGGCCAGAACGCCGTGGGAAAGCTCATGTATTGTGAGTATTATGACCAGTGCTATTATCCCGGCTATAAGAGGGATGTCTATGCCTGGTATAACTGGAGCTACGCCGGGTATCTGGCTGGTGAGCAGGGCATTCTGCGGCGCACCAACGTATACAGATAGCGCATATGAGATCGTATTGGATAGCACGTTTGCCGCATTGTAGAGCAGCGAGGCTATTATAAAACCAGAAAATCCGGATATCAGTGTGACGCCATATACGAAATAGCCGTAGAGCGTGAGGCCGGAGAACGACGGTACGCATTCTGCGGCTGCAGAGGCAGCGTATGTCTGCAGCTGGGGTATGCTTACGAACTGCAGGGGCACGGCGGTGCAAGGCACGATGAAATAGAGGAAGAGGAGCAGGGTTACTATGCTGAATGCGAATAGTCTCTTATCCACCTTCCCTTTCAGCAGCGGATATGAGAGCAGCCCGAAGCCGATGACTATACCCCAGATCGGCATCTGCTTCCAGAAACTTTTATTCCTCTTTGATATGCTGTCAACGGTCTTCAGGCCGCCGCTGCCGCCGAACATGTACAGCCCGTAGCTTCCTTTCAGGGACTTCAGCCTCTGCACAAGAGTGCCTGATACGAAAAGTATCGCAATTGCCGCTATGACCTGGTTGACGAGGCCCAGAAAGCTGGCGTAGTAGTCTAGGCCAAGAAGGGCGAAGGCTATTACGAATATAGCAATGACGGCTGCGTTAGCAGCTGCAGTTTTTGATTTCCTGCTCTCGACCATAGAGTCGTAGTACTGTTTGCTTAAAGCTATATATTTGTTTAGACGAAGCCCAGGTAAATGTTTTTAATATAGAATGTACTATTCTCACGTGGTGGGATGGAGGAATGCGAGCTGTGCGGGCGGCAGATGAAAGATGCCTACATAGTTTCGATAGAGGGCGCAGACCTCAGGGTGTGTGCCTCGTGCGCGAAGGGCAAGAAGGTGCTTTACAGGGAGGTAGAAGGAAGGGGCAGCGCGCCTTCTAGAAAGACGATAAAGACCAGTGAAGAAGAGGTCGAGCTCGTAGAAGGATATGGTAAGATCATGCATGCGGCACGGGACCGGATGCAGCTGCCGCTTAAGGTCCTGGCAGAGATGATAAACGAGAAGGAGGCGCACCTGCTAAGGGTCGAGGAGGAGAAAACCATGCCATCGATAGAGCTCACGAAGAAGATAGAGAAGGCTCTCAGCATAAAGATAACGCAGCAAAAGGGCGGCGACCAGAATGTGCATGTAGGCAAGAAGCCTGGGGGAGTTACGCTTGGAGACTTCTTCAACGTGTAGTGACCTGGTGTAGATAATGGTCCTCCAGGCCTTCGGCTTTGCCTTTTCAGCTGTAGTGGTGTGGTCGGTAGCGGCGATGATAGAGAAGAAAGCCGCAGTAAAGATCGGCAGGTTCATAACCCAGGCGGTAATAGTAGGCGGCGGGATCATACCCACCATCATTTATTTTCTGTATTCTGGCGGCTCAATTGCAGGCGTGGTGCCTATCTCATTGGCAATAGGGGCCGGCATCCTGTTCGGGGTTGCCGGCATCCTCTATTACAAATCCTTGGAGACAGAGCGCCTGACCAACGCATATGCCACTGGGCTGATCCAGCCTGTCATAATAATAATATTTAGCGTGCTCGTTCTCTCAGAGACCATAACACCGTTGGCAATAGCCGGTGGCGTTGCAATCTTTGCCGGTTCATTTTTCGTCTCCACCAACAAGCGTAACAGGTTCAACTGGGGGCTCTTCCCGGCGTTCGTAGCAAACCTGATGTGGGGCGGTTGGTGGGTCCTGCTCTCGCTTTCGGTGACCTATTCCGGGCAGCTCGCAGGCCCGATAACTGTGGCGAGGTCGGTGGGGTTTGCAGTGGCGCTTTTCCTGCTCTGGTTCTTTTATCCGAAATCAAAGAGGATAGGCGCACACAATACACGGCTGTGGGGCATACTAGCCATAGGCGTGATAGGAGGCATATTGGACGGCCTTGGTAATTTGCTTAACGGGTATCTCATTGTGCTGCGATTCCTGTATATTGGTGGTATAATATGGGTACTGGCACCGTGCATAGTGGCAGTGCTCGCATACTTCGTATACAAGGACAGGCTCACAAAGGTGCAGGCTATGGGCTTGATTGTGGCGATTGCGGGCGCAGTGGTGGTGGCCCTTGCCTGATGCACGTAAGAACGTTTTTAACCCTGAATGGGATATTTTATAGGTGCAATGTCGGTAGACCTCGGCAAGCTGGTGGTCAGGAGGAAGATAACACTGAGCGAGCTGAACGGCCGCGTAGTTGCTATAGACGCGTTCAACGTGCTCTACCAGTTCCTCTCGATAATAAGGGGGCCGGATGGAACCCCGCTCAAGGATTTCAAGGGAAATGTAACAAGCCATCTCTCAGGCCTTTTCTACCGGACGATAGACCTGATAGACAATGGGATAAAGCCGGTCTATGTATTTGACGGCATCCCATCGATGCTCAAGCAGAAGACTGTAGAGGCAAGGATGAACAGGCGAGAAGAAGCCTACCAGGCATGGCAGCAGGCGAAGGAGGCTGGAGAGCTCGAGGAGGCGAAGAGGTACGCGCAGCAGAGCACGCGGATAAACAAGTACATAATAGAGAGCGCCAAGGAGCTGCTCGGCTACATGGGCGTAGCCCACATAAACGCGCCAAGCGAGGGGGAGGCGCAGGCTTGTGATATGTGCAAGAAGGGGCTTGCGTATTCTGTAGCGAGCCAGGATTATGATACCCTGCTGTTCGCGGCTCCGCGGATCGTGAGAAACATGACATTGAGCGGGCGGAGGAAGCTGCCGCGGAAGAACGTCTACATAAACATAGAGCCAGAGATGGTGGAACTGCAGACAACGCTGAAGAGCCTCGGGCTGAGCCAGAGGCAACTGATATGGGTGGGCATACTCCTGGGCACGGACTTCAATGATGGAATAAAAGGAGTCGGCCCCATAACAGCGGTTAAAATAGCGAAATCGGCAAAATCCCTTTCAGATGTGGAAAGATGCGTGAAGGAGAAATATAATCAGGAGTTCGAGCTTGATGTCAAGGAGGTTGAAGACCTCTTCACAAACCCTGAAGTATCTGAGATAGATCAAAAAAGCCTCGATAAGGAGATTGGGGGATTGCCTGACAGAACGAAGCTCGTAAAGTTCATGTGCGATGAGCACGACTTCTCACATGAGAGGATTGAAAAGTTTTCTGAAAAGCTCTGGGAGAAAAGGATATCGTTAAAACAGCACCGTTTATTCTAGACTCACATGAACCTTGAGAGGTTGAACTGCTTTGACCCGCGCTCTGACGCAGCTGTCCCGAAGACTGTTTCTATCTCCTCCTTTATGAGGTTGAGCCTCTGCTTCATGTAGGGTTCGAGGTCGTACCTGTCTGCGAGGTTTATTGCCATGCTCAGGTACTTCTCTATGCCACCTTTTGATATTGTCAATATTATCCTGCCGCCGCATCTCGTGCATTTGCCAACTAGTGGAATCCGCCTGTACTTCGCGTTGCATGAGACGCACCTGAATCCCTGCTCCGAATAGGAGTGGAGGTTGCCCATAAGATCGCGGATGAAGTGGCTGGATATCAGCCTTCTCGCCGTGTCGCGCCTGTCTATGCTGTAGAGCTTGTCCATCAGCTTGAATTGCAGCTCGACCTTTTCGTCCATAGTCTTGAGCTTGGTGTATATGCTCTTCTTCGGCGCATCGTCTATCGCATGCGTTGTGCTCTCATGCGTGAAAAGGAAACCGTCGAATACTGACTTTGTGTTCAGCCTGTCTGCGATGCTCTCCACCTTTACGTCCGAAGGGGATGCCCGCTCGGTCGTCTTATTGTAGAAAGATATCCCATAGCTCGGCACTGTCTCCATCTGCCATGCCTCATCATCCACCTCCTCTGGATGCACGTTGACGGTCAGTATGAGGGGTGCGTCCATCGTCCCGCCTATCATGCTCGGCAGGTATCTCCTTGAGAAATTTATGAGCGCATCAAGAAGCAGCATTGTGGTGTCCTCGTCTCCGTCGCAGTTCCTCCTCCTCGCCGCTAGCGTGAAAGGGTGCGCGAATCCTACGTTCGCATCGGTAAACCCTATTACCCTGCCGAGGACCCCGGCTGACGTGTGCGGCGAGAGCGTTACGACATACTGGCCGATCATGTCATCTACATTAGCGGCGTTGTAAAACGGATCGATCCCATAATACCTCACAAGAAGGTCATCCACGAACTTCGCCACCCTCAGCAGATGCTCTGCGCACTTCCTGTTGATCACAAGGTCCTGGTGCCTCATCTCAACAAGCTGCCCGTCGTTTTCCAGCTTATTCCCCATGTAATCATGCGTATAGCCCAGCTTTGCAAGCATCTCTAGGCTGGTCGACACCTCTTTGGGATAGAAGTGCGTCATTGGGGCATCTGTGGCGTCGAACCTGCTCGTACCATCCTTGAAGGTGTATATGCCATGGACGCTGCGCAGTATCCCTTTCTCTAGCGGCTCGGGGACCTTGTCGCCGCTTGTAAGGCCTTTTACCCCTTTGACCGTCTTGATCTGACCTCCCATACCGAGCTTCGCAATTGCGCTATCCATCGCCCTCGCTATGCTCATGGTGCGCACGCTGCTTCCTGTCGTATGGCCACCGCAGCTCGCGCACCTTGAATCGCTGCTTCTCTTGCCGCAGCTTGTGCACCTCCGCTCTATGTAGGCCCTTACGTTGTGGACCGTGCAGAATGCGGAGCTGAGTTGCTCCCCGCCAGCCGGGCACCTATAGCTTGCCAATTCAACCTCCACTCCTTGGCTGCCCATCTGCTTCCTCTCGCCCATGTACGCTTTTGATATGTTGCGCTCCTTACCTCCTGCTTCTCCTATAGGGAACAATACGTTCGGCGCAGGCTTCATCAGCCTCTCCCTGGCTTTCTCGGGCCTTCCGATCCTGGCGCCTACCCTGAACGAGCGCTGCATTACCCTGAACGGCGCTACTGCATTGAGCGCCGTTATTGGATCATCGCCAGTATACTTTACCTGCTTCAGGTCTAGCTTTTCTCCTTTGACAAAGCCTAACGTTGCAATCAGGCTCTGGGCATTCCCTCCGAGTATCTTTATGCTGCCGCTGTCTATGTGAGGTATGCATAGGCTCTCTATATATTGTCTGGCCGCATTTGCTAGTTTTTCTGGTATGACCAGCTCCTCGACATCGAATATGCTGCTGCCGTTATGCTTTATTTCGGATTCGGACACCGATTTAGCCAGGCTTGATAGCTCCGATACATTCAAGTCCTGGTACTCATACAAGTACATTGGGTGCATTGGTACCTTGTATTGCATTGAGAGCAGGTACGCCTGCTCGAAGCTCGGAGACTCGGGCAGCGCGTCGTTGTAGCCGCTCTCCCTGAGCTGCGCGCTCCAGAACTCCTCCACATAGCTCGACTGGGAGAGCTGTGTGCTTGTTTTCTTGAAGTCACCAAGGGTTATCAGCATGTCCCCTACGCTGATTATCTTCGCTATATCGTTCTTCACCATGCGCGCTTGCTCTGCCGTATTTATGCGCATCGCTTCGCCGCTCTTCAGCTTGACAAATGGCCCTTCTATCGTATCGACGGGCATCGCTACGCTGCCCTTGCCCGGCTTCTCTATCTTTACCTGCGTACCTACCGCTATGAACTCATCAAGTATTATCATCGTAGCCGGGCTGAACCCCTTTGCTGCCATGCCCGTAAGCCTTGACCTGCCATACCTCAACCTGAAAGCGCCGCTGTGGTCAGGATACGCTATCACCGGCCTGCCTCCGACAAGCTCTGTAAGGAATGCCGGGTCGTGGTGCCCCTCATTCGGGTTCTGCGTTGACTTACCGACGCGTATTGTAGCGCTCAGCCAGCCCCAGTCCAGCCCGACGGCCTTGGAGTACTTCATCACGTTCTTTGCCTTCTGAGCTATCCCTTCGCACGTGACGAGAGCTACGCCGCCACGTACCCTATTGGTCATGAGAGTTGCATTGCCGTCCAAGTCGATTCTCTTTATGTTCCTGTGCACGCTGACCTCTAGCTCCTCGGTTGGCAGCCCGTCTATGCAGACCGGGCAGTTCTCGAGTATCACCCTGATGTCCTGCTCGCTCGGGAGGTACTGCAGCCGTGCTGCTCTGGTATGATAGAGCATTATCTCCTCGATGCACCGCTCCACCTCAACCTTCTGAGCCTTGTACTGACCTATGCCGAAGAACCTTCTCGCATAGTCCCCCAGCACCACGGAAAGCGCAACGCTTGTCCCGCCTGCCGAACGTATAGGGCCCGCGTATAAGATGGCAAGATAATCGGTGCCATCGGGATTCCTATGGAACTCTATGCCAGGCATGCCCTCTGTCGGTGCCACGAGTATCCCTTCCGTGAGTATTGAGAGCCCTACGCGCAGGGCCAGCGTTATCCTCTGTTTTGTGTCCATGGCAAACTTTTCATTGGTGCATATCTCTTCCACCATCTTGAATGCAAGATACTGCCTGTCCTTTGCGCTGTGCTGCTTCTCACGTATCATTGTGGCTATGCCTTCGAAACCTATTATCCCCTCGACCCTTGAGGCCAGATCCGGCGCGGGTTTTATTTCCACGCTCATCTCTGGATCGTACCCCTTTGCACGGGCCTTGCCTGCGACTGAGTATGCGGCGTCTGCTGCCCTGCTAAGCATTGCGAAGTACTCGTCTATTTCCATCTCTCGTCATCCTCGAAGTTTATGGTGGTGAACCTGCCGGTCGACGCTTCGTATACCGGCAGCATGCATGGCGTTGGTATGTGCCCAGACCTCTGCTGGAAACTTGTTGTGCCCTGCCATGTGCCGCTGTTAACTATTCTTACCCCATGGTACTCTGCGATGCCGTTCTTGTGTATGTGCCCCATGTGCAGTATGTCGGGCACCTTGTCTATGACCAGCTGGTCCTCCTTGCTAGGCACTATGACATTGCCGCCGTACACCGGCGAAAGGTGCCTGCGCTTCAGCACCTCGACCATCGCTTTCTCCGGAGCTGCGTAACTAAGGTCTGGGATTGCACGTATTATGGAATCGAGCGATGTGCCATGATATGCAAGCACATCCAGCCCATGGAGATTGATATAGCTCGGGTTTGTTACTATGTGGACGTTGTCAAGCTTGAAATCCTTGATAAGCTCCTCTCCGAGGGCAGGCTGTGGCTCCGCCCTGCCAACCGCATCGTGGTTTCCAGGCATGACGAACACGTGTATGTAGTCCGGTATCATGCTTATGAAGTTGAAAAGGAGCTTGTATTGCAGGTATATGTCGTGTATAGCGAGGTCGTACTCCTGATCTGGGTAGATCCCTATGCCGTCTGCAACGTCGCCAGCCATTATTATGTACTTTATCTTCCCGGCTATCCTGTCCTCCCTCGACTGGACCTCGCCATTCAGCCATTTTAGCATCTTCTCGAAGTTCTTCTGCATGAACTGCTTGCTGCCGACGTGTATGTCTGACATGAAGGCTATCGCTATGTCGTCCCTGACCGTCTTCTGCTCCTTTATCGGCACGTCAGGCCACAAGATCTCGTTCGCCATGAGGAACTGGTTCGAGAGCTTCCCCCGTATAGCTACGACTTCGTCGTTCACGAGGCGCTTGCTGCTATCGAACAGGCCCTTCGACTGGTGCGATGTGCCGTTCATGAACATCACTTTTATTTCTGCGGTGTCGTCCTCTACAACGACCATGATGTTCCCCTTCTTCGTGGCGATTTTCGTGGTTACCATCCCTACAATCGTGACTTCTCGCCCGCTCATGTAGCTCCTCGTGGCGGATATGCTCTGTGAGATTGCGGCGCCGGTCCTTCTTTCCTCCAGTATCCTTCTGATCTTGTCCAGCCTGTTCTTAAAGTGGTCTACGAAATCGTCTATGCTGCCCCCTGTCGTGAGCCTCTCCTTGTTTGTTATCTTGTAGTATGCATCTATTTCCGAAGCCGCGGCGGCGAATCCGGCTTTTAATTTCACCTTGACAGGCATGGGAGCCTTTTCCTTCGTTATTTGGTCCACAATCGCCACGATCTCCTCCTTAGTGGCTATGCTCAGTCCCGCGTCGGCCTTGTGCATTTCGACAAGCCTAGCGACTACTGTATTCATCTCAGCGCCGCTTACAAGAGATTCGTCAACATCCGCTGCCAGCAGTATCCTTGCCTTCGAAAGAGTGGAAGAAAGCTCTTTTAGAGCATCTTTGCTAGCCATGTGTCATTCTTTGATGGCCTCAAGCATGCTAAGTATGCTCCACAGCATAGTCCTCGCCTGCGCCGGCAAGTTTATGTCATTGCTGACGCCGTCTATGCTGTATATGGCGGATGCTATCCTTACAGTATCATCGCCTTTTTCGTTGAGCTTAGCCTTTGCTTCGGCAATCGCTGTTCGAACATTCTTTGGTACGCTGGTGTCATTCAGCAGCATATCCATCCTAGCGGATATCTGGACAATCATCTCCGCTATCTTCTTTTCATCTGCCATACCGTCACCCTCTATAATAAGCAGAACTAATTTGATGAAAGAAGTATTTATAGTTATCTGATAGGGTTATTGCCGCCTTTTCTACGCCCAAGGAGTATAAGTGGGATGACATCAAGAGATTTATATCGTTATGTGGAACGCCATCCTGACGTATGTGCCTAGCAGTATTGTGATTACTGCTGCACCGAGCGAAAAGGCGAGTGTCTTGCCAACGCTTCTGGCTATACTCCTATCGCTCGCGAGCGCTATCATTGACGATGTGATTACCAGGACTATTGACGTTAAGATTATCGCTGTGGCTATACCGGCTGCACCGGAGTACCCGAATGCGAACGGCGCAAGCGGGAATGCCGTGCCAATCAGATAGAATATACCTACATAGAAGCCGGAGGATTTCGCGGTTGGAGTGGCGCTGGCGACAGCGAATTTCTTGTCTATGTCCTTCTGGTAGCCTGTGGAAAGGTACGCGCCAGATGCCATAGAGAGCGTTCCGGCTATTGCGGTTATGCCGCCTGCCACGAATACAAGGTATGGGGTCCTGAGCGCGGCGGCAAGCCCAACTACAACGGCGAGCAGCTCTACCAAGCCGTCGTTCATCCCGAACATCACATCGCGTATGTTGTTGAAAAACGTGTTCCTGCCGACAAGCCAGTCCTCCAGTTTAGCCTCATCATTGTACTCGCTCTTCCGGACCTTTTTTATTATCTCCTCCTCCTTGCGCGAGAGACGCGATGCGCTTATCGCTTTTGTGAAACGCTTGTGGTGCCATTCCTCCATGTGCTCTATGAGCTTCACGGTAACAGCAAGTCCGAATATCGCCTTGCAGAGCGTTACGAGGAACAGGTCTGGGCCTGCCTTGGCTTTCGGCCTCTCAACCCCGTTCTCTTCCAGGAATTCTCCCCATAGGTTCGCGTGCTTGGCCTCCAGAGCTGTCAGCTTTTTGATGGCCTTTGCCACATTTGCGTTCCTCTCCGATTTCAAGAACGCCGCGTAGGCATCCCTGTGCAGTATCTCATCTTTATACAGCAAGAGCACGGATTTTGTTTTTTCGTTCATCCGATCATGCTCGCTATTGCTTCCCAAGCCTTTTTATCAGTTCCTTAAGCGGCAATGCATTCAGCACCCTGTCTTTGGTCAGCCATCCTCTCCTTGCTGTTCCAACACCGTACCTCACCATCGAATATTCATGCGTCCTATGGGAATCCGTGTCTATTGCAAACATCACCTTGTACTTCGAGACAAGCATTATGTTTGTGTCGTTTAAGTCCATCCTCCTAGTGGAATTTATCTCCATCGCCACGCCGTTCCTCTCTGCGGCTTCAGCCACCTTCTCGAGATCGACCTGGTAGGGCTCGCGCTCTCCGACTATTCGCCCCGTAGGATGGGCAAGCACATGAATCATCCCGCTGTCAATCGCCTTGACTATCCTCTCGGTCATCTGCTTCTTATCCATTTTCGTGCTATTGTGCACCGCGCCCAGGACGCAATCCATCTGCCTTAGGGTCTTGCTGCTAAGGTCCAACGACCCGTCTTTCAGTATGTCGCACTCTGCGCCCTTCAGTACGGTGATCTTCCCGTCAAGCCTGTCGTTAAGCTCGTCCACGCTCTTCAGTATCTTCTCGAACCCCTTGTCATCCTTGCCGTTCGCTATACGAGTGCTTTTTGTATGGTCTGTATTCGCTATGTACTCATAGCCAAGCTTCTGCGCAGCCTCGGCCATCTCTTCAAGGGTGTTGGCGCCGTCGCTCTCTTTTGTGTGGGTATGCAGGTCCCCGCGGATGTCTTTCTGCTCTACAAGAACCGGTATCTTGTGCTTCAGCGCGAGCTCGACTTCGCCTCTCGCTTCCCTCATCTCAGGGGGCACCCACTGCATGCCGAGCTTCTCGTATATGCTCTCCTCCTCAGCTCCGCCGATGTTCCTGTTCCTCCTATCAAAGAGGCCATACTCATTCAGCTTATAGCCCTTCCTTACGGCTATTGTCCTTGTCTGTATGTTATGGTCTCTGCTGCCTGTGAAGTACTGCACAGCCGCACCGAAGCTCTGCGGCTCCAGCACACGCAAATCGCAGTTCAGCCCCAGCTTCAGCGTCACCGTAGACTTCGTAGGGCCCTTTGCTACCACTCCGGATACCTCTTTCATCTTCGTGAAGAAGTCCATCACCTCCTCGTTCCTTTTTGATATCACAAGTATGTCAAGGTCGCCGACCGTATCTCGCATCCTCCTTGTCGAGCCGGCTATCATGACCCGCTCTGTCAGGCCGCTATCTTTGAGCTTCCTGACCAGCGTTTCCGCTTCAGGAAGTGCATCGCCTATGAACATGCGCCCCTTGCTCGCCTCGTATACGCTCAATCCCTTTAGAATCGCATCCTCGCTTTTTTCGCCGAAGCCTTCCAACCCGCTTATCTTGTGGGACGCTATGGCCCTTTTCAGGCCTTCGATATTCTTTATGCCGAGTTCCTTGTAAAGTGTTATCGCTTTCTTTGCTCCAACGCCGCTTATCGCAGTGAGCGAGGCGATGTCAACAGGATACTTCCTCTTCAGCTCCTCGTACTTCTTTATCTTGCCAGTCTTGATGTACTCCTCTATATGCCCAGCTATCGACTTCCCTACGCCAGGCAGCTCCATCAGCGCTTTCGTCCCTCCCTTTTTGTAGATATCCTCTATTGGCTCCTGCAATGTCTCTATTGTCAGGGCTGCTTTCTGGTACGCCCTCACCTCAAACCTGGCTGTAGGCTTCTCACTTAGGCTGAGCAGCTTCGCTATCACATTTAGGATATCGGCGATGCCCTTGTTCTCCATGTTCTCTATTCCGGTTGCGAAAAGAACGATTTTAGCACTTTGTATCCATATTAATAATGGTGGATATGGGGGAGGATTTGGACGTTGGTAGGGTCAGGACTCTTGAAAAGCTAAACAGGCTATACCTAGCGATAATATCGAGGTACAGGGATTATATCGAGGAGCACGAAAGCATATCTTTGGCGGAGCTGCCTGTGCTGGTGACCCCGAAGAACGTGGCGGTCGCTGCCAAAGTCGACGAGATTAAATCCTCTTTCGAAAGGTACGATTATGAAAAAGATTTTAGGGAGGCCGGCACTGCGGCTTTCGAGTTCGTCAGGAACAACGTGGATGACGTAGTCCTGCCATTGCAGTTCTGGCTTGCCACGGAGGAGACGCTCGCATTCATGATGGGCGACATATTGGATAGGTGCGCACTCCTATGCTCGATACTGATCGCCCTGGGCAACCCATCGTCCAAGGTTGCCGTAGTGATGAAAGGAGATGCCAGAAGGATATTCGTGCATTGCGAGTTTTCCGGAGCCGTGTACATGTTCGACCTCGGCGACGGAATAAGGAAGTTCGCTACAAAGCAGGAACTGGTCGCCTCGCTGAACATAGACGCGGATACGACAGCTTATGAATTCAACGACATGACGCAGACCGACATCAGTTGATCCATGTCCAGGTTTGCAGTCTACCTTCTGCTCCGTAGATATGTGCGCCTGTGCGCCCTCTTGAGGCGCCTGACCTTCTGCACGTTCCTGTATCGTTTGCCTATCTTCCTCTTTCTTCTTGAAACGGTCTTTTGCATTTATTCACCTATACCATGTCTATCGCAGATATCATTATTGGGAGTATTATAGTCGCGTCTCCGTCTATCGTGACATAGTCCGCCATTTCCTTTATCTTGCCCCAGGATACGGCTTCCTGCAGGCGCGCTCCTGAGAGGCTTCCATCGTACTGCGTTGCCGTTGTTATGTACACTGCGTAGTCAAGCCCGCCCTTGAACTGGTTCCACCATATCACGTGGTGCTTGCTGATTCCCCCTCCTATCATCAGCGCCCCTGTGACCTTGTTGTCGAACGCTATGTCACTCAGCCGCAGCTCGTCCTTTATGAGGTTGAGCTTGAAATCATGGTCCTGCGCAAATATAGATAGCTGTGTGCCGAACGCGCCGTCGAGTATGCCTGGGTTGAAGACAGGCACGTTGCTGAGGTATGCCTGCCTTATTATGGATCCGTTATCCTTGATGCGCTTGCCGAACTCGTAGATCAGCTCGCTTGCGCTGTACTCCTTCTTGTAATCCTTCGAGCTGTAGATGTCGCCCATTATCGCAGTGAACGTGTCCTCTAGCTTCTGGCCGTACTCCTTGTTCTCTATGAATACGTTGCCAAGCCGGTATACTCCCATCTTGTGCAGCTCGCTGTCGTCCGCGCCGAACGACCCAAGGCTATATCTGCCGCCAGCGGCCCTGGCAAGGTCGTGGTCCAGGGTGCCTCCAGTCGTTATTATCGCGTCGAAATGCCTCACCATGCCCGCCAGGACTCCGCGTATGCCTGTCGACACTATGTCTGCAGGGAAGGACAGGAAATTGAAAGAGCTCTTGTCATTCATCATCTTTTCAAGTATACTTACTCCCCTCACCATGTGCTGCGCAGAGAATCCGCCTACGGATTCCATCGAACTGACAAGCTCCGACACGCGCATCCCTCTCTTTAGCCGTACGTCAACTACTGGCCTTTTGAGGATGCTAAGCTTTGACCTCTTCATCGAAACCAGTGGATATTTGCTATGTGCATTAATATTTGTTTCGCCGAACGACATACGAATAGCTTTTTATCCTTTTGTAGAGATTCATCATTTACGACCAGGTAAGTGAATGGCTCCGGAGATGAGCAGGGACGACGAGGAGATACTCAGATTCATAGAGAGCGCCAAGCCCAAGATCTATGTTGTGGGCACAGGCGGCAGCGGAAGCAACACGATAACAAGGCTGGCGAGCATAGGCATCCAGGGCGCTACGCTGATCGCAATGAATACGGACGCTCCGCACCTTGTAAAGACAAAGGCCGAGAGGAAGCTGCTGATCGGAAAGAAGGTCACTAGGGGCATGGGTGCGGGCAGCGACATAAAGGTCGGTGAAGAGGCTGCAGTGGAGAGCAAGGAGGAAATACGCCACATGCTTTCAGATGCGCAACTGGTGTTTGTAACCTGCGGGCTCGGCGGAGGCACGGGCACTGGATCGATAGCAACAATAGCCCACGAAGCTAAGGAAGCCGGCGCGCTGACCGTGGCGATCGTGACGCTGCCGTTCTCAAGCGAGGGCAAGACGAGAATGAGGAATGCGCTGGAGGGCCTTTCGAAACTCAAGAAGGTTACCGACACCGCGATAATAATACACAACAACAAGCTGCTCTCCGTGGCGCCTGACCTCCCGCTCAACATGGCGTTCAGGATATCCGATGAGGTGCTCGCTGGTGCCACGAAAGGGATAGTCGAGATGGTGACCAAGCCGGGCATGGTTAACATAGATTTTGCAGACCTGCGCAGCGTGCTGAAGGATTCAGGCTATGCTGTGATAGGCACAGGGGAAGGGCTGCCAGGAGGAGATGGAACCGGCAGGGCGCAGATAGCGTTGGATAACGCGATAAGGAGCCCGCTGCTTGATGCGGATCTCGCGACGGCGAACAGGGCACTCGTCAACATAATAGGCGGAGAGAGCATGACTCTGAGGGAGGCGGAGAGCGTATTCCAAGAGGTGGCAGGAAGGATAAAGGATGATGCATTACTGAAATGGGGGGCGAGGATAGACCCCGACATGCAGAAGGATTCGCTAAAGGTCATGCTCGTTGTGAGCGGCGTGAACTTTCCGGATTACAGCGATGAAGGGCTTACAAAAAGGATAAAGGAGAATGAGGACCTCGACCTTGACGAGCTTTTCGAGAGCGGTTAGCGCGCTGATGGTCTAGCTTTATCAGTCAGCCTGTTTCTTCGCATTGGAGGTGCCGGCGATATTCTTGCTCGATATCTTTCTCTTGAGCACAACGCCGTTCTTATAGCACTTGCTGGAGCAGTAATAGCCGACATTTCCGGTCTTGTAGACATACATTATCCCCCTCCCTTTCGGCACTTCTCCGGAGCAGTATGAGCATTTCATCGAATCGCTACTTTACCCTTATCTCTTTCGCTTCCCTGCTCGTATCTGGCAGCCTGATTATGTCGCCGACCTTCGCAGGTCCTAGCATGTTCCTTCTTATTATCCTGCCCTTGTCCTTCCCTTCGAGGATCCTGCAGCTCACAGAGTATATCTCCCCGTATATACCGGTCTTTGCCTTAGTATTGATTTCTACTATCTCTGCAAGGTATCCGGAGAATTGCCTCTGTTGCTCTTCGGCCATTCAATCATTCCGTTGCCTTCTCAGTGTCCTGTGGGGGCTGCGGTGCCTGCGCCTGCTCCGCGCCCTGCTGCGGCGCCTGCTGCGCATCTTTCTTTGGCGCTCTGGCCCTCGGCTTCTTCTCGACTTTCGGCTGCCCCTCAGATGGCGCTGCGGCCTTCTGCGACGCCGCTCTCGAGCTTCCGGTGACCCTTCCGATAACATCCTTTATCACAGCCGTAGCGGTACCCTGGTTCTCCACCGCGATGGCTGCGCACGGCACGATCAGCCCTATCGACTTGCCTAGCTCCTGCTTGCTCGGCACGTACGTATATGCGATTTTCTTCTGCTCGCATATCATAGGTATATGCATTACAACCTCTTCAGGCTCCACGTCCGTCGCTATCACAACAAACGTAGCGAGCCCTCGCTCCACGCTCTTCGTGACCTCATTGGCCCCTTTCTTCACAGAGCCAGACTGCTTCGCCAGCTGGAGCGCTTCGTATGTCTTCGCGACTACCTCGTTCGATACCTCGAACTTCACGTAAGATTTTGCCATTTTAACACCGTCGGTTTCCGTCATTCAGTATTAGGCTCCCCAATAAAGAAGAACAGACTGTGGATAGCTATTGGTCTGAAGCTATATAAACCTTTTTGTGGCGGCTAGCCGAATATCTTCGTTTCCGCCTCTTCCGCCTGGAAGCCCTCCCGCTTGTGAGAGCCATCGCACATTGGTTTGTGGTTCGAGTGGCCGCATCTGCAGAAGTGAAACTTCACTTGACCGTCTATCAGGACCAAGTTAGGGCCGTCTTTTGTGGACTTTACAATTATTTCTGTCATGGAATCATGTTGTCAAGGGTAGCCATAACCGCCGTAGCCGCCAGCCGTAGTCGACACCGTGGTCGATGCCTGCTGGGCCGTTGTGGTGGATGATGCAGGTGACTGGTGCGCCGGCCCTATGGTAAATATCCACATAACCGGCTTGTAGAACTGGGTGTTCGTCATCGTCCCTGATGTTGCGTTATATGTCCATGTATCCTGGAATGCGTAGCTTCCGCCAGTATATGCGCCTGTAGATGCATTGAACGCACCGCCAAGGAACGTCCAGCTGCCCCAGGTGTTCGGATAGTGCGCAACGGTGGTCAGGCGCACAGGTGCGCCTGTGCTGTTAACGAAGGTTATGCTCGGGCTTATCTGCCCATTCACCTCGAACGCGAAACCGTATGCTGGTGTTTGGTTCGGGTAGCCTGGTGGGCTGCTAACATTCGTGATGTTGAATGTCGCCAACGTGAAGTTGTACGCCGAAACGCTCTTGTTGTTTATCGATACATACGTGCCTGCCGGTATTATTGCCGTAATATTCACCCCGTCTGGCGCAGTCACGCTTACAGAGGAGGCTTTGCTCGCGTTTGCAGTCTCGCTCTTCTTGCTGAACGTGCTCATCATCGGCGTTGCAGCAACGGTTGTCGGAGCTGCCGTGACCGTCGTAGGCGCAGTTGCGGCCGTCGCAGTTGTTGTGGTGGTCGGCGCCTTATAGGACGTCGCTACGTAATACACCGCAGCTATGATTATTATAACTACAACTATCGCTCCTATAGCCAAGCCAGTCTTCGCCATATCAATCCCCACACTAACTTTTCGCAGTCATTTATTTATATGTATCTAATTGGTCAGCGAACGTGGCACGCTCGGTCCTGATGTCGCTGCTGAACTTTATGTCTGGCATGTTAATGAACTACCAGCACTGTAGACGAGTGTGCGGCACCTAGATCTACACGCACGGGCTCAGCCGTGCTTTGCAGGATTTCTCCTTACAAACCTAGGTGAAAAGGATAAGACCTTCAGCTTTTTCTCTCTAGTGCTTCGAGTTTCGCCCTTGCGGTGTTTATTGCCTCCTGGGCCGTGTCAAGGTCTGCACTTATTCCAGAAATAATGTCTTCTCCTGTGCCGGCAAAGTACCATCCCTCTCTGAGTTCCTCATTGCTCAATGCCGCCGAATTCCTTGAACTGAATACTAAAATCTTCCCGCGATGCTTTTCCATGAACTCTGTGTCTAAGAGCACCGAAGCGCCAGCAAGAGTTTTGCCTAATTTCTTGGCAAGTTCCGCACCCTCCTTTACGGAATCCACCTCGCCTGGAGCTAGGCTGTAGTTGCCATTTCCGTCAACCAGCACCACCCGAGCACGAACGCCAAGCCCGAAGCCCGAGAGGACGTCAACCCTGCCCCTGCCGTAGTAGTCGTAGTTGACGAGCGCGACCAGAGGCCGTTCTTGGCCATCTTCTCTTGTCTTGTTTAGAATACTAGGTGCCCCCCCATAAACCCCATAAATATAGATCTTCTGGGTCACTTTTGCGTTCTTCGGGAAGCTCTCGTAACTGTCTACTTTACTGAGCCTCCCTGCTGCAGAGCTCTGTTCAGATACTTCTTTTGGTGCTACAACTTCTGCTGATCTTGGCATACTATCACAATAACCTAGTGTTTTGGGAGATATTTATACCTAGCGATTTGTCTCAGAATGCAGGTGGGAGTTTGCGGTTTGAAAGGGGTGTCGTCGCAGCTGACGCATTCCCTATATCAATCCATGAACTGCTGTGCCTTTGGGGATAGAAACCATATGATGTTTTGCTGGGCTTTCGCCCAGGCAAAGCTGGATAGATACAATTAGACTTGCTGCCTTTCATTGTTTATGCCACTCGCCTTAAAACTTCCTCTATGGCGTCTGTAGCATCAGACCTTGCCGTTTTCTTGAAGTTGCTTAGTTGTTCCTGCGCCCTCCTAAGCAACCCTGCTGGAACTGCATTTGCTTGTGGCACAGCTTGGCTCGACAGCGCCACCCGAGCATCGTCGTCAGGCCAGCCGCCCGCGCCGAGGTACCTGTCCCAGATGTAGACGTACAGCACGACAGGGCGCCCTTCTTCAGCTGCCTTTACGGCACTATTGCTGACATACAGTACATCGTACAAGCGCCCTTTCCTTCTGAGCGTTTCTGCATCTGTTTTTGATATAGGTATATACTCTACTTTGTCAGCACGCTCAACGCGGTACCAACCCTCTTTCTTTGGTAGACCATTTGGATCTACCGCTAACACATAATTTCCCTTTGCATCGTTTAATGCATTAAGGTCGCCAATCGTTTCCGTGAAAGTAGCTAATGGACCGCCAAGTTCTCTGGCGGCATTATACGCGTCTCTGACTAGTGTAGTCTTATCAGGTACGATTACTCCTTTTCTTGCAACATCCTGAGCCTGGGCTGCCATTCTAGCTTCTGGTGCTGACATATTATCCCAATAACCTAGTGTTTTGGGAGATATTTATACCTAGCGATTTGTCTGGCTTTGCACTTAAAGTCTGATTTTTGAGGTATTAAAAGTGCAGAAGTATTGATAAAAGTGCAACCTATTTAAGTTTATCTACTGAGATATGGGGGGATTGATATGGCTAAAGGAAACAAGAGCAATCGTTTTGCAATAATAATTTTAGGTATTCTTTTTATAGTGGCTCTTGCCTTTGCCATATTGGGCACTTATCAAAATAGTAGCACAAATCATCAATTAAATCAGCTAAATAACGAATACACTCAACTTCAAACAAATTATACTGCGCTCCAAACAAGCTATAATAAGCAATCTTTACAACTTAATGCGGCGGAGTATAATCTAACAAATCCAGTTACAGAAATACTCTATAGCCAAAAAACCGTTAATATCCCACCTGAGGTCGAAACTAATTATTTTAACACTACATACCAGCAGGAGTACAGCCAATATAACGAAGGGCAATATAATTTTACCTTCTATGCACCTAGTGCTGGTTATATACTCTTTAACGAAACAAACACAGGAGTTGCCAACAATTTTACCTCATCTGGCTTTGTTCTATACATATCAACAGAAACGCCATACTATTATACAGATGTATCGGGAGTGCAAATATTAGAATTTAATCGTTATATAGCACCTTATACAACATTCGCACCACAACAAAGCAAAACTGTTATGATACCCGTTCAGAAGGGCACAAATAATGTATTATTTGAGAATTTTAATCTGCAGGGTATAACTGTAACATTTAATATGGAATATGTTGGCTCACATAATAGTTAAAGCTTCTTTATTCCAAGCTCGTGCATTTCCTCTATCAAGACGAGTATGTTATACGCTATGAACTTGCACAATAGCTCATTGACTTGCGAGGTATAGTTCTTTGACTTCAAGTTCTCTCCAAGCTTCTTTTTTATTGCAGAGAACGTTGTTTCTACATTAGACCTTTTGTGATAGTGCTGTAAGAAGTCCTCTTTGTTATACTGGAAGTAGTGGAACATCTTACGCCAGATGTGGCTTCCTTGTGGTTTGCTTATACTGTTCTCCTTGAATGGTATGTAAGGCACACCGCCAGCATTATCAACGAAGGCAAGATTATCTCTGCTTAGGTAAGCCTTATCTCCATAAACTTCCTTTACGTCAAAGCCGTTGTCCTTTGTTTGTTGCACAAGTGGTATGAACTGCGGGCAATCCGCACCACCTTCATCTGTTACCTGTATCGCAGTTACTATGTTGGTCTTAACACCGACACAGATGTGTGCTTTAAGCCACCTACGAGATTTCTTCGTTCCATACTTGCCTTCTGCATACGCACCAAAGGAGCGTGTTGCGAAGCCACTACTATCAACCGCAAAGCCACTCTCTATTGCTCGTAGCGGTGCTGACGTTATGGCTATGAGATTATGAAGTAGGGGTGTGATGTCCTCTCTATTGAGAAGTTTGGACATCGCATTGAAGTGTGGCACATCTTCTAAGTATCCCTTCTCCTTTGCTAGGCCAAATAAGGACATAGACCTTCTGCTCGACATCTGCGAGTAGACCTTCTTTATGGCTACATACAAAACTGTGTTAAAGCCAAGATAGGGTCTTCCGTGCGTTTGTATGGGTCGTGGGTCAGCAACCTCTCTAACTAAATCCGCAAGTAGCTCATCGAAAAGCTTCCCTTCTGATGTTTGAGCCTTGTTATATACGCTCCACGCCTGCTCATAGGTTAGCCTCAATCGTTCGTTTTTGACCCCCTCTGTAGTATGCTTTTCTATGTCCAGATAGTAGCGGACAGCATAAGCGTGCTTACAGGTCGCATTATGAAGCTCTGAATCTGGGCAGTCGCATATGAATGTGTCGCTAACCTTATAAAAGCCGTCGCCGCTCTGCGACTTTACGAGCCACCCATCCTTTATCGCTTTTACCTGCTTTTTCTGGGCTATCTCATAGCCACGTTCCTGTCTCTTTTCTAAGACCTGTTTTGTTTCCATATCCTTACACCGCTAATACTTGTTAATAACTATTAGTGCAGATAGGTATATATACCTTTCTGTTAATAACTATTAATGAAGGTTAAGGGATATCATGCCTAAGAAACTAATCTTGGATGTCGACGAGGAAACGTGGAAAGAGGTCTTAAAATACAAGATAGACAACGACCTCGATAACAATAACGAGGCAGTAATTAAACTCATTAAAAAGGGTCTTAAAAAGTAGGCAAGGCATTCCGATAAACGCAATATACATAGATACTTATTTAAACTATGCGTATGAATAATATCAGGTGACAAGATGGCGCAGGAGTCTGTTTCTAAAGACGGGGCAAAAGAAGCTACGCTTGTTAGCGTAGCCTTCGGATTCGGTAGCGAATTATCTGAAACTGAAAGAACAGCTAAAAACATAGGTAAGAATGATTTCATAGAAGTTAGGATAACAAATACAACACCCAGCATCACTGTGGAAAAGATAACTTCACCTGCCGATAAAGTTTTGCAAGTCTTAAAAGAGAGAGGCATAACGATAGAATTATAAACAATCCGAAGCCTACTTCTTACACAACAAGGTAATCGAATATGGCTGAGGAACTAAAAGAGTCTACGTCACTGAAAAACTTCATTTTTGTGATTGCAAAAGACTCTCTAAATACTTATTTCTCTAACAACCCTGACAGGACGACATGCAAATATGTATTATCATACATTACATCTGAGCTTAAAAGAAAATGCCACACCACAGCAAAGATTTACGAATCTTTAATGAAGGCTGTTGGTAATGACGCACTTGCACAAACATATATAGAGGCTCTAATCACTGGCGGAGCATCTATTATAGGGCATGGAACTTTTAACGATGAAGAGAAAGACCTGATTTTTCTTGCGGGTTATCTGGCTTTTCTCAACAAAGATAAGTGTATCGTGATAATAACAGACGATAATACAAAACTTAAAGCTAATTTCCCAAAGAATCATAGCGATATTTTAGCAGAGCTTGGAAAGTTGGGCCTTGAGAGCATGACTTATGAAATCTACAACCCTAATGAACTGAAGACGGTTATAGACTATGCAGATAAATCCTTTGCACAGAAATACAAGGAATTGGAATAAAGTGCAAAACACCGATTAAAGGTGCAAGTGCTATTTTAGGTGCAAAGCCGATTTGTCTCAGAATGTGGGCGAAAGTTTGCGGTTTGAAAGGGGCGTCGTCGTAGCTGATGCATTCCCTATATCAATCCATGAACTGCTGCGCTGCTGGCGGCTCCTCAGGCTGCCCCTTCCTCTTCCTTATCTCTCTGACCACCTTATTCTGCAGCTCCGTCGGCATGCGCTCGTATCCCGCAAACTCCTGGTACCATATCGCCTTTCCTTGCGTCATGCCCCTGAGGTCATTCGAGAATCCCTTTATTACCTCGGCAACTGGCATCTTCGCGAGTATCGATGCCTGGCCGCCCTCCTGCTCTATGTTTATTATCTGGCCGCGCTTGCTCTGCAGGAATGATATGACATCGGACATATAGTCTAACGGTATGTTGATGGTGAAGTTCTGCTTCGGCTCCTCGAGCACTATGCCGGCCGTGAGAAGCCCGGCGTATATCGCTCTCTTTATAGCAGGCACTATCTGCGCCGGTCCCCTATGCACAGGGTCTTCGTGTATCGTAGCGTCAACTATGCTAACCAGCACCCCGGAGACCTTTTCCCTGGCTAGCGGGCCGTCCTTAACCGCCTCGTCGAACCCGTCTATCAGCAGCTCCATCACCTCATTCATGTACTGGACCCCTTTCGTTGTGTCCGCTAGCATGCATTTGTTCGATATCTCCTCGACCTCTTTTGCGGTGTTCCTCTCCATCCCAGCCGCGATCATAGCCTCTATGGCCACCTGCCCCTTGGGCTTCCCCTCCCTGATTGCTCCCTCGTCTATCGCTTTCAGTACGCCCTCGGGGAGCGGCTCTACGGTTATATAGAATCTCGAATGCCTGTTCGGCGACTTCCCCTCTATCGGCCCGGCTTTCTTCTCGATGGTTTCATGATAGACCACGATTGGCTCGCTGGTTATTATTGGCACCTTGAAATCGTCCTTGAGCTTAGTCTCGACCGTCTCCAGGTGCAGCTCGCCCATCCCGCTTATCAGGTGCTCGCCGGTTTCCTGGTTTATCTCTGCCTTCAGGGTCGGGTCCTCCTTCGTAAGCACTCTGAGGGCTTCTATCAGCTTCGTGGTGTCACGCGTGTCCTTCGCCTCTATCGCCTTTGTCACGACCGGCTGCGAATAGTGCTTTATCTGCTCGAAAGGCTCTA
>DAHWIF010000011.1:0-115294 GCA_027345565.1 Microcaldota archaeon | reverse complement strand
GATGGGGCTTGCAGCACTAAAAGATGGGCGTTTCAAATCCCTCGGTGCTCTCATGTATGAGGACCATGATTGCCTAAGGAAATTAGATGTTTCAAGCCCGGCGCTGGATAAAGCAGTTGAAATCGGAAAAAGCATTGGAGCCTTCGGCGTGAAGTTGAGCGGAGGCGGCGGTGGAGGGATTGCTATTGCAATAGGAAACAATACTGAAGAAATCGTAGATGCCATGAAAAATGCCGGGTTCGTTCCCAGTATCGCCAGCGTGTCTGAGAAAGGAGCGAAGAGCTATATGAAAAATGGACACACGTATCAATGATTCTATGCAGATAGAATCGCAACCGATAAGAACATCCAACATAACACTAGTTAAGTACTATGGCATAGGACGCTGCATTGGATAGCTCTTACAAATAAATACCTTGCCTGAAATAACCTTCTGTGTATAAGACCATAATCTTTGACATAGGCGGCGTGATAATCGACTTCTCGGAAGGGATGTACATATCGTACCTCTCGAAAAAGCTTGGACTAAGCAGCCGCTACCTCTCCGCCATCGTGCTGCCCCTGGTGGTCGAAATGGAGTACGGACGGATGACGCTTCGTGTTGCAGAGAAAGAGTTCTCAAAAGGCATTATGGTACCGGAGTCTAGGCTCTATTTTGTCGAGGCTGTCAGGAAGCTCGCCAAGGTTAATAGGAATGTAGTCAGGTTTATGAGAAGGCTAGGCAGCCGATACAATCTCGGTATAATATCGAACATAAGCCATGCGCGATACACGGAGTTTGGGAAACTCGCAATAGATTCGCTCGTCGGGTCAGGGGCGGTGAAAAAGGTAGTGGCATCATGCTTGGTTGGCATGAGGAAACCCGATGCGCGGATATACAGACTTGCGATAAAGGAGCTCGACGCCGAACCAAATGAAACTGTATTCATAGACAACCAACATGAGAACGTCATTGGAGCCGAAAGAGTAGGGATAAGGGGGATAACCTTTACCGGTTACCACAAGCTTGTCAGCGACCTGGAAAAGCTTGGAATTGGGTATTGAGATGGGGCTGAGTGGCGAAGCGGAACGGCTGCTTGCAGGCAGGTGGATTGCAGGGGAGAGGGTCGGCGATGCGATACGCGTTGCGAAGCGGCTCAACAACTACAGAATCACTGCAATAATAAACTACCTTGGTGAGCGGCACACTGACGAGAAAAAGGTGCGGCTCACTGTGAAAGAATACTCGAGGCTTATATCAAGCATAAAAAGCAACGCTGTCAAGGCGGACATTGCGCTGAAGCCTACGGAGATAGGGCTGGCGATTGACGAGGAGGAGTTCGTGAAGAACTACACAAGGATAGTCGGCCTCGCACTGAAACACAAAATCTTTGTATGGC
The DNA here is from genome assembly GCA_027345565.1 of Microcaldota archaeon. Lineage (GTDB taxonomy): Archaea > Micrarchaeota > Micrarchaeia > Micrarchaeales > Micrarchaeaceae > JAJZAB01. Next base: position 113,915 of record DAHWIF010000011.1, on the reverse strand, counting down.
TCGACATGGAGGAGAGCGAATTTGTGGACAGCACAATACGCGCGTACATGCTTTCTGTAAAGAAGCGCAATGTCGGGATATGCATACAGGCATACCTGGAAAGAAGCAGTAAAGATTTGATTGGACTGCTAAAGCATAAAGCCATAGTTAGGCTTGTAAAAGGCGCCTACAGTCCCAGAGGCAGGGAGTTCTACAGCAGAGCAGACACAGACAGGAATTACACGAGGCTAATGCGCACCCTGTTCGAAAGAAGCGATAGATTCACAATCGCTAGCCACGATTCTAGGATAGTAGAGACCGCAAGGAGGCTGAACACCCGCTACAGGCGTGATGTTACGTACGCGATGCTAGAGGGCATACGCATGGACTATGCAAAAAAGCTTGCCGGCGATGGAGAAAAGGTCTCAATATACGTGCCATATGGCAAGGAGTGGGTGGCGTATTCGTATAGGAGGCTCAGGGAGCTCGGGAATCTGAAGCTCGTGGCGAGGTCACTGCTTGGCGGCTGAATGTATTCTTTATTAATCGTTGCGGATAAAACACTTTTGTGAACTTCATACACACATTGTATTCCATCATAATAGGCATAGTCCAGGGCGTATCGGAATGGCTTCCGATAAGCAGCAAGACGCAGGTGCTCCTGGTCTCGCAAAGCCTGCTCCACCTGAACTTCCAGCAGGCATACACCTTCGGCCTCTTCATGGAAGTGGGCACGATACTCGCGGCTGTGATCTACTTCAGGAGGGACATATACTCACTAGTAAGGGTCATAGCCATGCGCGGCACAACTGTTGAGAAGAGGCTCTTCTACTACGTGCTCACCGCAACCATAATGACCGGGCTGGTAGGCGCGCCGCTTTACCTGGTCGCAGACTCGATAACAGGGATATCGCTTGGCATACCGATGATTATCATAGGGCTCGTGCTCCTCGGCGATGCGTTCTTCATCTGGTATTCCAGAAAGAAGAGGCAAAGCGGCCATGCTGCCAATACCAGGAAGTTCGAGAGCCTTAGCTTCAAGGACTACATAATCATAGGGCTGGTGCAGGGCATCGCGGCATTGCCTGGGGTGAGCAGGTCCGGGGTGACGACAAGCGTTATGTTCCTAATGAACATAGAGCCTGATGAAGTTTTCAGGCTCTCGTTCGTGATAGGGATATTCGCATCGCTAGGGGCGTTCGGCCTGACATATTTAGCGAGCCATACCAATGTCGCTGCTGCACTTTCCAGTATAGGCTACATAGGTCTGGGGATAGCCATAGTCACAGCCACAATAATCAGCCTGCTGCTGATAGACTTCCTTATAAAAGTAGCAAGCAAGAAGAAGATAATATACCTGATTGGCGCGCTCGGGGTGATAGCGCTTGCGAGCGGGATACTTTACATCGTATACGCGCACCTCGGCATAGCGGTTGTAAGCTGATTTGTCTTTTCCTGCTTCATACGCTGGATAATGGTGTGTGCAAGCAGAGGAATAAGAGTTTGAATGAGTATTTAGTAAAGGCTTTATATCTGGACGGGATTAAGAAAATGGATAAAATGGATGAAGATGTTGTGAGTGCGGTGGCAACACCAAACATAGCACTTATAAAATACTGGGGGAAAAGGGAGGAGAGGCTGATACTGCCCACGAACAGCTCCATAAGCATGACCTTTGACGAAACCTTCAGAACAAAGACTAGCGTCATATTCACGGAGAGGGCGAACGAGGATGCTTTCTATATAAATGGCGTCAGGCAGGACCTATCCGACAAGGACACCATGGAGAGGTTCGCAATAATAGATATGATGCGGCGCATGAAAGGGACAAATGCAAGGGCCGTGGTTGTATCAGAAAACTCATTTCCTACAGCATCTGGCATGGCATCAAGCGCAAGCGGCATTGCCGCAATGGTTTTTGCGGCCAACTCTGCACTGGGTCTCGGCCTTGGCACTAGGGAGCTGTCCATGATAGCTAGGCAGGGAAGCGGCAGCTCCTGCAGGAGCCTGGCTGGCGGATTTGTGAAGTGGGAGAGGGGGTCCAAGGAAGACGGCAGCGACTCCTGCATAAGGCAGATTGCAGGACCTGGCCACTGGCCGGAGATAATTGATATTGTAGCCATAGTATCAAAGTCCAAAAAGAAGATATCCTCAAGAGCGGGCATGAAGCAGACCGTGGCTAACAGCATCCTCTACAAAGCAAGACTTGAATACGCAGAACGCGCCTGCGTGGAGACGGAGGAGGCGATACTGAAAATGGACTTTGAAAGGCTTGGCATGCTCATGATGAGGGACAGCAATAACATGCATGCGGTAATGCTCGATACCTATCCACCAATACTGTACCTAAATGATGCATCGAGGGAGATTATATCTGCAATAAGCGGCTTGAATGAATCCGAAGATAGAATCATAGCATCTTACACGTTTGATGCCGGGCCGAATGCAAACATTTTTACCCTGGAAAGGCATAGACGCAAGGTAGAAGAGGCGCTTTCTGGGATTGAAGGAATAGAAAGCATCAGCATTGCTAAGGCTGGCAACGGTCCGAGGATTTTAGGTGAAGAGGACTCATTGATAGATCCATCAACCATCGGGGTAAAGTCTTGATGATAGAAATGATAGAGACGAAGGCTCCTGGAAAGATCCTCTGGCTGGGCGGATATTCCGTACTAGAAAGACCTAATATAGGCTACGTAACCGCGATAGACGCGTATGTGCATGCGAATGTGGAGCTTATAAAAGGCAGCGATGCCGTGCAAATAAGGGTGCCGGATTTTGGTATGGAAGTACACGGTGCTTTGGACAAGGAAACTGGCAAATTGGCTGCAGAGCGGCCGAAGGCGCTGAATCTTCTTATGACATCTACAGAAGTAGCCCTTGCATATGTTGCCTCAAAGGGGCTGCGGGTTGAGGGGCTGCGGATAGAGACTAGAAACGATGATGCACTTAAATATAGAATAGGAAATGCCAACGGCAACGTGATTTCAAAAAGCGGGATGGGAAGCAGCTCTGCGGCTGTCGTATCGCTTACCTCTGCGATATTAGCTTCGTATAGTTTAGATCTCTGGGAGGACGATGCATTGCATAAACTTGCACAACTAAGCCATAGCTTGGCTGCAGGCAAGATTGGGAGTGGGTTTGATGTTGCGGCTGCAACTTACGGCAGCATAATATATTCAAGATACTCTCCATCTGTGATATCCGGATTTACGCAGGATTTTACACCTGCAGACGTCGCGAGTATAGTAAAGGATACGTGGGATTATAGCATAAAGAAGGTAGAATTGCCGGGTTTTTTTAAAACATCTATGGCAAATTTTGTTAACGACGCTGCAATAACTACATCTTTAGTAGGAAAGATAAATGAATTCAAAAAGAAAGCCCCGGATTCCTACAATGAAATCATCAGGAAGATAGATGAATCCGCTGAAAAAGCTGCTGCCTCTTTGTTAAGAGTACGCAGTCCGGATGACGTTGCAGACATCAATGCGTTTGCAGAGGGTTTTGAAAATAGCCGCATGACGACAAAGAGACTGGGGGAGCTGAGCGGGGCGGAGATAGAACCAGAAGACGCAACAACGCTGATAGAAGAGAGCAAGAAGAACGGTGCATTGGTGGCTAGGTTGCCGGGAGCCGGGGGCAAGGACTCTATTGTGGCTATCTCGCTGGATGACAAATCTGCTGCGCACCTTAGAAGATTTTGGTCGCAGAATGATAAACTTGAACTTCTTAACGTATCGATGCAAAATGACGGGGTGCGCATGGTGCAGCGAAATGGCTAATTGCGGCAAAGAGTCGAATAATATTAAAGAGTGTAGAGTTATCTGCGTTTCGGATAATGATTATCCCGTATATGATAATAAAACCGAGCGGAAGATAGCTGATGTTATCAGAGCCTTTTCCAGTTTGGGGCCGCCGGGATTTGAACCCGGATTTGCTGGTTTCTTCATATCTGATTTGCATTCCAGATTATCATCATTGCGGTTGCCCGCTCATCCGGCATAAATATCTGGAGCCAGCCGCGCTGCCAAGTTACGCTACAGCCCCTCGTGCTTGAATGGGAAACCAAGATATAAATGCTTGTTGCGTAATTGCATCATGCATAGGGTGCTTTTCCGCGGGCCTGAATTCAGCGTCGTGGAGAGAGACGTGAGTGTGCGGGGGAAACACCACAGGTTTGTGCGGATTGTCGAAAGGGATTCGTCGGTGATCCTACCGTTCCTTGACGACGGCCGCATAGTGTTTGAAAGGCAGTACAGGCATGCGATAGGCAGGTGGGTGTACGAACTGCCGGCCGGCCACATAGAAAAAGGGGAGTCTGCGGTCGCTGCTGCGGCAAGGGAGCTCAAGGAGGAGACAGGCTACAGCGCCCATGAGATGAAATTCCTGTTCAAGACATATGAGCTTCCCGACCTCACATCGGCAGTAAGGCGCTACTACGTGGCGCACGGACTGGTGCGCGGCAGGCAAAGGATGGACCCGACCGAGACCATCAAGCTTGTGCCCCTGACAATGCAGAAAGTCCTGGAGATGATAGATGACAACATAATAGACGACCCTTGTGCGGTCGTGGGAATCCTATACTACTGCAGAAAGCTTAGCAAGACATAAATTTGTTTGCGAAAGAATGCTGTTGCTGCTGATGGGAGAATTATGGATGATCATTTGGGCCAGGGTACGGTCGCAGCTGCAAAACCCGCGCCGCATGGCAACAAAAGAAAAAGGCTTTACACTGCTGGTGCAGTCGTAATCATAATCGTAATAGCGGTCGTGGCTGTGCTCAGCGTATCGGCGCACGGAAGCAGCCTGACTGCGCTTGACAACGTATCTGTCAACTCCAGCGTGCTTTCACAGCTAAGCGCCATAGCGGCAAACACGACACTAGCAAACATGGTTGGTGCAGGAATAGTAAGCAACCTGCCAGTACCTGCAGGCGCAGGCAACCTCACGCCGCTAACCTACAACGGGAAGCCAGGCATCCTTTACCTTGGCGCGGATTACTGCCCATTCTGCGCTGTGACGAGGTGGGGGCTTATCATGGCTTTGATGAGGTTCGGCAGCTTCTCCTCCCTGCACTACATGACATCGAACACCAGCGCATCTGAGCCGTATCCCGGATCCCCGACATTCACATTCTACAACTCCAGCTATCAAAGCGGCACGATAGCATTCGTCGGAGTCGAGGAGTATAACCATGACCATGGACCTCTCCAGAGCGTAACTGCATTCGAGAACAACATATACCAGGAAGCTGACATAAACAATCCAAACCTGGCAAGCGACCTCAAAGGAGGGATACCGTTCATAGACTTCGGCAACGTGACGATCCAGGGCGCGGCGCCGGTATCGCCAAGCGTGATATACCAGAACAACTGGCAGGGCATAATAGCGAACCTGAGCAGCCCAGGCACGCTTCAGGCGCAGGCACTGGTAGGCGAGGCAGACGTCTTCACCGCACAGATATGCAGGATCGACAATTACACCCCTTCATCTGTGTGCGACCAGCCGTACATAAAGAAGATACTCGCTAGCTGAGCAGCCTGTGGGCGACCTCCCTCTTCGAATCGATGATGTTGCCCGTCTCAGTCCTGTCAGCCTCTATGTCATAGAGCTCGTCCTTCTTCCTTCCGTAGTGGTGGATCAGCTTGAACCTACCGGAGTACACCGCGGTCGCCTTGTTGTTGTACCTCTTCTTTGCCCTGTATATGCTCGCAGCGACGGACGACCTCGCCTTCAGCATTGCCAGCAGCTGCTCGTCCCAGCCCTCTATTATCCCAGTATGCTCGCAGAATACCTTCCTTCCCCTCCTGAGGTTCCCGTTCAGATGCTCCTGCCTGCCTGCTGCAAGATCCAGTATCGAATTGTGCAGCGCTGTAAGGCTCACAGGAGAGCCAACAACATCCTTCTCAACTACTATGCTGCCGTTCTCGAAGTTCGCCGCTATGAGAGGGACCTTCGCCACCTCCTCATACGGGGGCATTGCGTGATAGAGCAGCCCGTGCTCGCCGAAGAACTGGCCGTGATCAGATGTCACGATGACGGTCGCATTGTCCAGCATGCCTGCGCCTTTCAACGTCGACAGCGTCCTGCCTATGCTCTTGTCGAGATACTCCAGCCTTCTCCTGTAGGCCTTGTGCAGCTCCTTTGCATTGTCCTCTGTCATCTCCTCTATGCCGCTCAGGTACAGCCACTTGTCCTGCACCATGCTCTCCCTCACGGGGTAGTTCTCGTGCGCCTCTATGTAGTTTATGAATATGAACTGCGGGGCATAGTTGTAGTTGTACTTCAGGTATCTCGACAGCGCCGCGTTCGTGTCCTGCGCCCCACGGTCTAGCCTGTGGGTGCCGTCCGCCTCCGCTACCCCACGGTCTAGCCTAAGCCTGAGCTGCGTGTATACGCTGTCGAGCAGCCGGCTGGGTATGACCCTGGATATGGCATAGCTTGTCTTGTAGAGCCTCTGCCTGGTCTTCGCGCCGCCCTCAAATATGAAGGAAAGCCTGTCAGTGGCCTTCTTGTTGTACTTCGTGTTGGAGTGCTTCCATATGTCGTATATCTTGTCGAAGCCTGTTGCTAGGTTCGTATAGCTTGTGAGGAAGGGGTTGTTCGAGAACAGGACAGAGTAGTACCCATACCTGGCGAGCTTCGCCGCAACGGTGTTCGCAGAGCCGTCCAGGAACTTGGTCCTGACCATCCATGGATCTATCTTCCTAGAGCCGTCAATGAAGAAATCCCTGGATACCTGCCTTATTTCCGACACCATTGAATCAGTGAAGAGCGCGGCGTGCGTAGGCGCGGTCCATGTGCCGGGCGCCACCGTATTCATATAAGCGGTGCCGCTTCTCGCCAGCCTGCCTATGTTCCTCAGGCTCGCGTTGCCATATACGTCGCTGGCTCTTGCCGTGTCGAGCATGAGCAGTATGATATTCTTCTGCATCGTCCCATCTGGTGCCAATAGCATACTACTGGTGGTCTTTAAAATCATTACACAAAAAGGGTATTTATTAATGCTCTTATGTTTTGGTATTATCATGGAGATATGCGTGCTCAACCCTTTTTTTTACCCATATGCCGGCGGCACCGAGCGCGTGCTGTATGAGGTCTACAGGAGGCTTTCTAGGAGGCACAACGTTACGGTGATATCGGGGGCGCTGGGCAACAAGAGCAGGGAGTCGATAGAGGAGGTAGATGGCATCAGGGTGATAAGGCTTAGGACTGTGCATCTCAACATTCCGGCGCTGCCGATGCCGATTCCTATAATGCAGGGGCTGCCAGAGGCGGTGCAGAAAGCGTGCGCCGACATATACCATATCAACAACAGGTACCTGTACTTCTACAACACGATAAGCGCGATAAAGAAGGCGAACAAGGCCCTGGCGCTGACCCTCCACGATGCAATGCCTAGGAACATAGACGCAATAACCGACCGTGGCGGCTACCTGTACGACGTGGTGTGGGGCAGGAGGCTAATGCACTACGCCGATGTGATAACGGCTGTGTCGAAAGACACGCTGCTCAGCACTGTGCCTAGGGAATACAGGGAGCGCGCGTACGTGATATACAACGGGGTCGATACGAAAGCGTACAGGAAAAGGAGGAAGGGCGACCGCGGCGTGGAGAGGGCTAGGAAGGCGCTCGGCATAAACGCAGATACAATAAATATAATGAACAACGGCAGGCTGATAGCGCAGAAGGGCCAGGTGTACCTGCTCAGGGCGGTAGCCGATCTCGTAAGGAGGCACAAAGACCTCGACCTCAACCTTGTGATAATAGGCAGGGGCTACCTGAAGGACACGATGACCTACATGGCTGGGGACCTCGGCATATCTGAGAGGGTCAGCATCATGAGCGGCATACCGGAAAAGGAGATGCCATACTATTATAACACCGCCAACGTGTTCGTATCTGCATCGCTCTACGAGCCGGCATCGCTGGCTGTGATGGAAGCGCTTGCGAGCGAGGTGCCGGTTGTGGCTACGAAAGTGGGAGGTGTGCCTGAGATGATGGGCGGCTGCGGCACCTACGTGAGGCCAAGGAGCGTCTCCGGGATAAGTAAGGGCATCGAACGCGTCCTGAGCAATCAGAAAAGGGCAGCGAGGCTCGCGAACGATGGTAGAAAACTCATGGTAAGGGAGCACGACTGGGACACGATATCCAAGGAATACGAGCACAGGTTTGAGGCGGTGCTAAGGAATTGATGGAATGGCAAGGAAGAGATCGCTGTGGTACAGCATAACCCATCAGAGCCACCTCGACAGGGAGGGCTACATCAAGCTTGTCAGGAGGGTGGAGATTTTCGTAGTGGGAGGCCTTGCGGCGAGCATTGCGATATTCCTGGCGCTCGCCCTGGTTGGCGGCATAGGGATGGTAGTCAATGTGATACTCGGCGCCCGCCCGTATATATACGCGCTTGCGTTTGTTGCTGTGTTCTCAGGATACTGCATAAGGTTCGTCAAGTGGGAGTACTTCCTGCGCGTGCTCGGCCTCAAGGTAGGGCTAAGGAAGAGCTTCTCCGTATACCTTTCGCTCTACGCAATGAATATAACGCCCGGCAAGATAGGAAGGGTAGTTGCCGCGTATACGCTGAGCAGGATAACCAAGATAAGGCTGGCTAGCATAGTCCCGATAGTCACGGTTGACATATTCACAGACTTCCTTGGAGTTGCGCTTGTGGCCCTGTTCGCCGCGCTCTACTTCCACAGGTTCGTGGCATACATCGCGCTGATAGACGTAGTGCTGCTGCTGCCCTTTGCCTTCATACTGAACAGGTGGCTCTACAACCTGCTCAAGAGGCTGTTCAGGAGAAACAGCTTCATAAAGAACTTCACGCTGTACGGAGAGGAGTACTTCAGGTCCCAAAGCAGGCTGAATTCGCCAAAGGTCTACTTGCTATCTGTCGCGGTGACAGTGCCTGCAGCGATACTTAACGCCATGGCCTTGTTCTTCACGCTGATGGCCATAGGCGTGGTACCCTCATTCTCCGGTGCGGTCTTCGTCCAAACATCCTCGCTTATGTTCGGCATGATCTCAGGCGCGCCTGGCAACCTCGGCGTGACGGACGCCTCTCTCGCAGCCTTGCTAAGCAGCGTATTCAGCCTGAGCGTCACCACCAGCACAGCTGCGACGATACTTGCAAGGCTCGCGGAGCTGTGGTTCGGCGTAGTCATGGGCAGCGCTTTCCTGTTCTACACGCTCAGGTACTGGACGGTTTCGGTTGTTGGAATGAGGAAAAGGAGGGGAAAACGTCGAATTAGCAGAGCGGATTGAAAACCCAGCCTTTTTACAGTATTGTCTTACATCTCTTCGTCAGAGCCCTCCTCAGGCGAGGCTGGCGCTTCTGACGATGCGCTTGCTGAGCCATCGCCTTTCTCTATGACCTTTATCTTGCCGAACTTGCCTGTCGAAAGCTGCGGGTTGCCCCTGAACTCGTTGACATACGCGTTCGACACCTCTATCGTGTCGCCCTGGTCGACCTCGTTTATCGTGTCTCCCCAAAGCGACATCGCGATGCTTCCTGAGTCGTCCTGAAGCGTTATGTTGGCCACGCTGAGCCTCTTCCCGTACTTGGTAACCACTTCGCGCGGCTCCTCTTTCTGCACAACCTTGCCTGTCACGGTGACATTGCTGGCTCCTGCTCTCAGTTCAGATATCTTCATTCTATCACTTTTGGTACTAAAACTAGCAATAGCTCGTTTCCGTTTCCAGAGGTTATTATGATGGGAAAGTTATTTAAGGCTAGCAGATATTCCGGATTTGTGGCATTGTGATAACATGTTTTTAGCTTTGAGCAGCGTAATCATATCATGGAGGGTGAAACGCAGCTGCCTCCAGGAGCCCACCCATCGTTCGCAAGGGTGATCCAGCAGAGGCAGCGCGTTAAGGAGAACCTTGCAAGGATAAAGCACAAGGTAGGCGTATACAGCGCCAAAGGAGGGGTAGGAAAGACTACAGTTGCAATAAACCTGGCTTATGCGTTGTCTGCAAGGGGGCTGAAGGTCGGCTTGCTAGATGCGGACATAGACTGCCCGAACGTGACCATGTTCCTTGGCATGGACGACAAGATGGACCCGCATGCACCGCTGCATCCGCCGATTAAGGATGGTGTGAAGGTGGCGTCAACCGCCATGCTGGTAGACGAGGTGAAAAAACCGATAATATGGAGGGGCCCGCTCATCTCGAAGATGGTCAGCGATTTCCTCGAGCACACCGATTGGGGGGAGCTTGACTACCTTGTAATTGATATGCCTCCAGGGACGAGCGAAGTACCGCTCACCACGATGCAGCTGCTTGACATCGACGGCTTCATACTGGTAACCACGCCTCAGAAGATAGCGGGTGTAAACTCTATGAGGTCTGGGATCATGGCCAAGCGGCTGGGCGCCCACATACTTGGCGTTGTGGAGAACATGTCGGATGGCAAGCCAAGCAGCAGCACGTTAGAGGCTGCTAATGGCTTAGGCACGGAGTTGCTCGGCTGCATAAAAAACGACGATAGGTTCGATAGCTGCAGCGACGTTGGGGAGGTGCCAGTGCTTAAGTACAAGGACATTGAAAGGGGCTTCGGTGTTATTGTGGACCGTTTGGTCTGAAATACTGCGAAGCGGCCCCAGTTGGTAGGTTGCCCTGCAGTTAATTATAAATATCTCTGATATCAGACCTATAATTATGAATATCTCTGATATCAGACCTACCGGGGGATCTTGATGGATGCACAACACACCGTAGCCGTTGGAACTATAACTAGGGCTTCGCCAGCCATGGATACTGTTCTTTCTTCGTGGGGGACCCTGCAGAAGAAAACTGACAGGCTGGTCGGGAGCCTTGATGCTATTTTTGGCGAGGAGAGGCTGAGCGCAAACAGACGAGGCAGAATAGCATTAGCTGAAAGGACGAATGAGATTATAGGAAAGTACCGTGAGCAGAGAAATGAAATTCTGCGCGCTCTTCCGCATGAAGAGTTTATGAGGCTTTATAACAGAGGCTTACATATACTTAGGTCTGAAGGATTTGTCAGTGGTCCATTACTCATTCGAGGAATTATAGTAGGTACTGATGTTGCGCGGTTGTACCAGCTGGTATCGGTTTTGAGAGGGATAAATGTAAACCAGAGGATTGCCGATGATGATAAGAAACTTGCTGCGCTCGTTGGTACAGAAATCGAATTCAATATGTTAGACGATGTTACAAGAAAGTATCTACACACTCAGAGACTTACGGCATTATTGCATCCAGTACTGCGCAGGGAAAAAGCCAGGCAGGATAAAACAAGGATAGAGAGTGCGCTTCGCAGGTTTAACGAGGAGGCAGCCGCATAAGTTATCGGCCTGTAGTCCATTTTGACTTGCCCACGCTTGCATGAGACCGTGTATTGATAAGATATAAATACTTTACCGACTAAATATTAGCGCTATATGCGCATCGATTTCAAGGGCTGATTCATAAAAATCGCGCATTGTTTTACGCTAACATGAGGGTGAATTATCATGGCTGAAAACCAACTAGGCGGACAACAGGTTCTTTTGCTTCCGGAAGGTGCATCGCGCGTGCTCGGCAGGGACGCGCAGCGCACGAACATCGCAGTCGCGGTAGCCGTAGCTAGCGCCGTGAAGACCACGCTGGGCCCGAAGGGCATGGACAAGATGCTCGTTAGCGAGCTGGGCGACATAATAATAACGAATGACGGGGCCACGATACTCGAGGAGATGAACGTCGAGCATCCGGTGGCGAAGATAATGGTCGACATAGCGAAGACGCAGGACAAGGAGGTCGGTGACGGCACGACAAGCGTTGTCATAATGGCGGGGGAGCTGCTCAAAGGGGCAGGCGACCTGATAGAGCAGGGGATACACCCGACAACGATAATAAGGGGGTACAAGATGGCTGCGCGCAAGGCCACGGACATACTAAGTGCAGTGGCGAGGAAGGTCAGCGTATCTGACGACCAGACGCTGCAGAGGATAGCGCAGGTGTCCATGGGCTCGAAGAATGTAGGCGACGAAGCGACGAAGATGCACCTGGGCAAGATAGTCATAAGCGCGGTCAAGCAGGTCATGGAGAAGAACGTGGCCGGCACTACTGTGATAGACCACGATTTCATAAAGGTCGAGAAGAAGGCGGGCGGGGCAATCGGCGACACCGAGCTGATAGGCGGTGTCCTTATAGACAAGGAGATAGCGCACCCCGGAATGCCGAAGAACGTATCGAACGCGAAGATAGCGCTGCTGGACGTTGCGTTGGAAATAGAGAAGACCGAGACGGAAGCGAAGATAGAGATAACGTCGCCGGAGCAGATGCAGGCGTTCCTGCAGCAGGAGGAGCGCATGCTGAAGGAGATGGTGGCCAAGATAAAGAAGAGCGGCTGCACAGCGATGTTCACACAGAAGGGCATAGACGACGTCGCGCAGCACTACCTGGCCAAGGAGGGCATACTGGCCGTGAGGAGAGTCAAGAAGAGCGACATAGAGAAGCTCGCGAGAGCGACTGGAGCGAGGATAGTCACCAGCCTTGACGACCTTAGCGCAAAGGACCTCGGATTCGCAGGCCTCGTAGAGGAGAGAAAGATAAGCGGGGAGCGCATGATATTCGTCGAGAAATGCAAGGTGCCGAAGAGCGTCACGATATTCGTGAGGGGAGGCAACCAGCAGGTGGTCGACGAGGTCGAGAGGTCGATTACTGATGTGATAGGCGCGATATCGAGCGTGATGATGGATGGAAAGTATGTCATAGGCGGCGGAAGCGTCGAGGTGGACGTCGCGAACGGGCTGAGATCCTATGCCAACGACGTAGGCGGCAGGGAGCAGCTCGCGATACAGAAGTTCGCCGATGCGCTTGAGGTCATACCGAAGACGCTTGCCGAGAGCGCGGGAATGGACGCGATAGACACGCTCGTGCAGCTCAGGAGCAAGCACAGATCGAAGGAGGGAGGCGTGGCTGGCGTCGACATAACGAAGAACGAGATCGGCGACATGGCCAAGCAGGGCGTGTTCGAACCGCTGAAGGTAAAGGAACAGGCTATCTACAGCGCCAGCGAGGCTGCCGAGATAATACTGAGGATAGACGACATGATAAGCTCGAAGGGCAGGGCGCCGCCTGGCGGCCCAGGCGGAGGCATGGGAGGCCACGAGCACGGCATGGAGGACTAATCCTCTTTTCTTTTATACTTTTAGTTGCATAGTTAATCGTTCCCATGCCGTTTGTTATAGTTACAGGTACAGCAGGAGCAGGCAAGACTACGCTGGTCGAGAGGATAAGGGGCTATAAGCGCACCAAAGTAGTGAATTTCGGGAGCATCATGGAGGAGATAGCCAAAAAGAAGGGATACGCAACCTCCAGGGACAAGGTTAGGTACATGAGCAGAAAAAGGCAACGGGAGGTGCAGCGGATGGCGTTCAAAAAGGTGAGCGGCATAGGCGGCAACGTGGTGATAGACACACATGCAGCCATAAAGGCAGGCAGCATGTACTTCCCTGGTTCGCCGTTCATGTTCCTGGACGCGCTTAAAGGGGTGGTTGGCTTCGTGCATATAGATGCGGATACCCGCGACATAATGAAGAGGCGCTCTGCAGACAGGAGCAGGGTGCGCGAGAAGGAGGATGCACACCAGATAGACAATGACAGGATAGTAGAGATCAGCATAATCTCGGCATACTCGAGCAAGCTGAACATCCCAATGTACATAATAGACAACAGGCAGAACAGGGCAGACGAGGCTGTGGAAGCGCTGAAGGACGCAATCTCCGGCATTTTCGGGGTGTAAAGCATGCTCGCGCTCACTGTGCTGCCCACCCTGTCTGTCTACGAGATAGTGGCGCTCGGGGTCGCATACACGATAGGGGCGGCTGCCGTCCAGAGGAAACTGTCGAACCCGAAAAAGACAAGGGCGCTCCAAGACCAGATAAAGATACGCTCGAAGGAGCTCAACGAGATGATAAAGAGGGATGCGCCGAAGGAGGAGATATCCGCGAAGCAGAAAGAGATGATGCCGCTCGTGAAGCAGAGCATGTCGCTGAATATGAAGTCTACCATAGTGCTGATACCATCTTTCCTGGTCGTGTACTACCTTATATTGCCGTTCCTGTTCAGCTCGCTTGGCACCGACAGCGTCTCGTTCAGCCTGTTCAACACAGCATTCAGCCTTCAATACAGGGGGCTTTTCTTCGTAGTGGTCTTTGTCCTTGGGCTCATCACATCGGTAAGCATACTGCTGTATGACCGGAGGAGGGCTAAGCTGGACACGAAGGCGAAGCTCGCCGCCGAGGGCATATCGGAATGATAGCCTCTTTATACCTTTTGTACGATAATACTCCAAGGTGCTGATTTTGCCAAAACCTATGCACAGGTCAAGAAGCTTCAGGCGCGCTAACCGCGTCACCTCTAGCGGCAGGAATGTCATGCATTTCAGGCGTGCTTCGCACTCGATGCCGCATTGCGCCATATGCGCTGCGGAGCTGAACGGGATAAGCGTGCGTGGCGGAAAGTCCAGAAGGACGAACAGCCGTATATTCGGAGGCGTATTGTGCGCAAGCTGCGCAGCTGAAGTCGTGAAGCTCGGGAGCAGGGTCGAGCGCGGGGACATGAAGCTGAACGACGTAAGCGTCAAGCAGAGATCGTACGTGCTGCAGCTCGTTGCGCACTGACGCCTACGGCTGTTTGGCTGGGATAGGATTAGCTATGGACGCGGTTATATTATCCGGGTTGCCTGCTTCTGGTAAGACATCTGTGGCGAGGCTATTGAGCCGCAGGCTTCGCGTTGGGATGCTGGGAGGCGGCGAGGTGCTCAGGAAGATTGCCAGCGACGCCGGCTACACGCCCGGCGGGGCCGGTTGGTGGGACTCTGACGAAGGCATGCGCTTCCTTGGTGAGCGCGAAAACGACCAGAGGTTCGACAGGGAGGCGGACAGGCGCATGCTCGAAAGGATAAAGAAAGGCAGGGTGGTTATGACCAGCTACACGATGCCGTGGCTTTCGAAGAAAGGGTTCAAGGTGTGGCTCGACGCCAGCAAGAGCGTGAGGGCTACGAGGATGGCGCGCCGGGATGGAATAAGCGCCAAATTGGCAAGGCGCATAATAGGCGAACGCGACGCAATGAACTATAGGCTCTACAGGCGCCTATATGGGATTAAATTAGGCAGAGATAAAAAACCCTTTGATGTAATAATAAATACATCAGGAATGACCGCCGGGCAGGTAGCTAGCGATATATTGAAGAGGATAAAGGAGTGATATGGTGCTTTTGGAAATTGGACGCGTATGCGTGAAGAAGTACGGGCGCGATGCTGGTAGCAGGGCGGTGATAACCGCTGTGCTCCAAGATGGGACCGTCAAGATAATATCAGCATCTAGGAGCAAGAAGGAGAGGAAGTGCAACCCAAAGCATCTTGAGTTCCTTAAAGAGGTAATAGACCCGAAAAACAAGGAGCAGCTTAACCGTACGCTAGGCATAATAGAGCGCATGAAGTAGCTATCCGCTCTCCGCGAAAAGCAGCTCTCCTGCAGACTTTACGACCTTCTCCTTGCTCGCCTCGCTTGAGAGTATGTTGAAAAGCTCGGTATAGTTGATCGCCTGGTCGGCTCCGGCATCCTTAAGTCTCTTATAAAGCGTGAGCATGCCGAGCTCCTTTATCGGAATGTCATCTATCTTTCCCTCCCTGAGCTCGTCTATCATCAGTTCCGTGCTGGGGCTCGAGAGCTGCGAGACATCTACGGTCAGGAAGGCCCTGCCCGAATATTTCATCATGAGAGCGTGCGCATTTAGGTCAGCCTTGTCGAAGCCTTTTGCCAGGGTGCCGGTCACCTTCAGCCTGATTATCGGCTTGGCGCTCTTGCCGGAGACCATGCGCTCTATTTCGGATTCGCACCTGCTCATCAATTCCGACGGTTTCGCATCCTCCACCTTTATCTCAGTAGTGATGTATGGTCTTGAATTTATCTGCACGAACTTGTGCGAGCAGTCACGTGTATCGAACACCATGAAGCCTTTGCTCCCCTGTTCATCCCCTTTCATCTGGGTGAGCACTGTGCTGCCTGGTATGAGCAGCTTCTTGCCGTGGACCTCTGCCTCCTGCCTGCTGTGCATATGCCCTGATACGTAGAGGTCGAATCCCTTCGGGAGGTCGGAATACCTTATGAAATTGTCGTTGTACGGCAGCATCTCGTATATCGACTGATGGAACATGAATATGCTGAATGCGCCTTTCGTGGGCTTTGGAGATAGCGCTGCGAGTCTCTCCTTTACGAGTTCCTCGGCAATCCCGCCAAGGCCGAATACTGAAACGAGCTCGTCGCCCTTCTGTATCGTCGTAACTGCCTCGCTTGTGTCTGCGAGCAGCCCTGCGAGAGAGAGCAGCCTTACCGCGTTATCCTTGCCTTCGGCAATCCTCTCATGCGTCCCCGGTATGGCGATTATAGGAGCGTCTGTGTGCAGGGCGACGCTGCCATTATAGCCTGTGATTCTAGCGCCCCATTTCCTCTTTGATAGCTCCCTGAATATGTTTATTGCCTGCGATATGACATCCGGTCTCGGGTACCTCTTGTCGAATATATCCCCAGGTATCAGCACCGCGTCTGCCATCTCGCTGGCCGACTCCAATGCGGATTTTGCCTGCAGGTATGCGTCCTCCTCGAATCTCTCGTAGCCAAGATGCAGGTCAGACACTATAGCTATCTTCATGAGGTCACTGCGTTGCTGGGCGCACCGCCCTTTATCATGCTCTCTATCTGCTCCCTCAGCGCCTTCTCCTTCTTCACTGCTTCATCGTACTGCTTGTTTATTATCGTGAGTCTCATCTCCGCTGACTCCTGGCGCTCCTTCACGCCCTTTATCGCCTCGTCCTTCGTTGTCTCGACCATAACTCCGCCTATCGCAGAATAGACCTTGCCCTTAGCGTTCTTCAGCTCCTCAAGCGCGCCGTTCAGCTCGTCCATCTGCTCGGTGAACTGCGCCTTCTGCAGCGCAAGGGACTGCAGCTGCTCCTGCAGAGCCTGATAATCTGATGACAGCTTTTCGAGCTGCTCTTTTGCCATGGATATAATCCTCTTTTGATATTTTTATTCCTACCTGTCTATTTCGGCGAATATCACGTCAAGGCTCCCGACTATAGAGAACAGGTCGGCGAACCGGTACCCTTCAGAAATCTTCGGGAGCACAGAAAGATTGATGAAGGCCGGGGACCTGAGCGATATCCTGTACGGGCGCTGCTTGTCCGGCACCATGTAGATTACGCCCTCGCCCCTCGGCATCTCCTCCTGGTTTATCACGACATCTGGTTTTGCTATCGGCCCTATCAGCCTTATCGGCATGCCTTTCGTGTCGCCGCTCGGCATCGCATCTATAGCCTGGCGTATTATGCTTATGCTCTCAAGCATCTCCTCGTACCTGACCCTATACCTGTCATAGCAGTCCCCGTTCGTCTTCACCGGCACCCTGAACTTCATCTTGTCGTACACATAATATGGATGCGATTTCCTTGCATCCTCTTCAACCCCCGATGCGCGCAGCACAGGGCCGGATACGCCTGCCGCTATGGCATCGTCTTTCTTCAGCGTGCCGACCCCCTTTGTCCTCTCCATGAACACGCTGTTTGAGTCAAGCATGTCAGGATATTCGGTTATTTTTCTCTCAAGATAATCTGCAAGCTCATGGCACCTTTCTGCGAAGTCCGCTGGCGGGTTCTTGTTAAAGCCGCCAAGCCTCAGGTTGACGTAGAACATTCTGCCGCCGGATACGTCCTCGAGCAGCTTTAGTATGTGAGCTCTATCCCTGAAGCACCACATGAACGCGGTGAAAAGCTGACCTATGTCGTTAACAAACGTGCCGAGCCATAGGAGGTGGCTCGCTATTCTCTGGAACTCTAGGAGTATCACCCTTTCGTATTGCGCCGACTCCTTAACCGGTATGCCGAGCGCCTTCTCAACCGAGCTGACATAAAGGTCGTCCCAGCTAAGCGGCGCTATGTAGTCGAGCTTCTCTGTGTAAGATGGATTCTGCATGTACATCCTCGTCTCCATGAGCTTCTCGACTCCCCTATGGAGGAAGCCTATGTGCGGCTCCACCTGTTTTATCGTGTCACCGTCAACGTCAACCACAAGGCGCAGCACTCCGTGAGTGCCAGGGTGTATCGGGCCTACATTGATGCGCATTACCGCCATCATTTCACCTTTTCGTAGTCCTTACCCCAAATGAAGCTTTTCCTCAGCGGGGCGCCTGTGCCATTCCAGAGCTCCAGAAGGAGGCGCTTGGCGTCCCTTCCGAGTATCCTTATACCGAACATCTCAGAAAGCTCGCGCTCATACCAATCAGCGGCAGGATATATCCTCATTGCCGTGTGTATCTCCGGCGCGCTTGGATCAAGTTTGACTCTGAGGATCTCGTCCTTCTTCTCTTTCATGCTGTAGAGCAGGTATACTACCTCCAGATGGTCTATGTAATCTACAGCGGTTATCTTCTTCAGGTAGTCAAAGCCCTTCGATTTCAGCTCTGCGCAGGTTTTCGCTAAGTCCCCTGGTTGTATATCCAGCAATTTTACCACGTATCCGTTCTTGAAGCTTCATTAGCGCACCGAAAAGGTTCTCGGGCCTTGGCGGGCAGCCCGCTACGTATATGTCGACCGGCAGCACCTGATCTATACCTTTGATTATGTTGTAGCTTTCCCACCAGGGGCCTCCTGATGTTGCGCACTCGCCGTATGCTATGACGTAGCTCGGCTTCGACATCTGCTCGTATAGCCTCTTCACCTTCGGTGCCACAGACTTCGTGACCCACCCGGCGACTATCATCACATCGCACTGGCGCGGCGTGCCCCTGAAAAGGAGGTACCCCTTCCTCTCTGCGTCAACTCTTGATGCTCCGAAGTCCATAAGCTCCATGGCGCAGCAAGCAAGCCCGAACTGGAGCGGCCATAGCGAGTTCGACCTTCCCCACTTGATTATGTCTTTCATCTTTATCTTCGTTATATCGCTGAGCCTGCTGAACATCGCCGGTGCGTATTCCTTCCTGTAGGGCTTGAGCGATTGCTCCGTGAGCATGCTCATCTCCTGCTCTGCATTGAGGAACTGATCTTTCGTGTACGGTGCGGACGTCTCTTCATCCACCATCTTTACCACGTATGATGAAATAACCCGTCAATGATAACGCAACTGCTGCTATTGCAAGCCCAATTACAAGGATCCCGCTCGTGTAGCTTAGCTGGCGCAGCACCGCCGAACCGGTGAGGAGCACTATTGCTACAACCTCGAAAGGCAGGAAGAGCATGAAGAAGGGGAGGTACTCATTTATAACATCCCTGTTCTTCCCTATCGTCGCCTCTGCGCTCTCATAAGGTGCGGTCTTGACCGCATTGTCCCTTGTCCTGTGTCTGAACAGCTTTGCGGTTACAAGCAACGAGACCGGCACGAATACCGCAATAAGCGCGAATACCAGTAACGCAAGGTAGTTGTACAGCATCGTACCAGCCTTTCTACTACATCTGCTTTCACGTTTATATTTGTTGTTATGTATCTGTATGTTGCAATGCCATTCGTAGTTTACTCCGATGACAATCTCACATCTAAGAACATAGGCGAAGCCGTAGTCTCTTCGTTCGACTTCGAGGAGCTGGATGATGTTCATGGGTATAGACATTTCAGGAGCGGGGGAATTGATGTTCTAGAGATAAAGGGCAACATCCTTGACTGCAGCTTCCTTGACAAGATAATAAGTACAGATTTTATCGTATTCGTTTGCAGCCATTCGAGCTCTAGTGGAATCGCTTCGCTTACTACGCATCATGAAGGCAACTGGTCGGATGATGCTAAGCTGGGAGGCAGGCCAAAGGAGCTGAGCGTTGCAGCGCCAGGCGCAGCGCTTGCGGTGATGGAGAGCTTGAAGAGGAACAACGACTCGGGGCTCCCGGTCATATATGAGGCGACACACCACGGGCCACTGCTGAAGACCCCGTCCTTCTTCGTCGAAGTTGGAGGCACAAAGGATACGCTAGAGGGCAAAAAATATAGCGGCTTGGTGGCAAGGTCGGTCGTTGATGCGCTATCAGAAAATGAGACGGATTCGGATTGCGTGCTCGGTATAGGGGGCATGCACTACGCTGAAAAATTTACAAGAATAGCTTTCGAACGAGGTTGCGCATTCTCGCACATAATGCCGAAGTACCATGTAGCAGAGATTGGCATGCTTCAGCAGGCAGTCGAACGGTCCTCGCCGATGCCTGAAAAAGCTATGATAGAGTGGAAAAGTATTAAGGCTTCGGATAGAGAAAAGATAATAGTTGAACTGAACAGGATTGGTATTGACTATGAGAGGGTTTAGGATTGCCTATCTGGCTGCGGCGGCCATCCTGGCCGCAACTCTGCTTGCGCAGCTGTCTTTCGGTCAGTATTGGTTCCAGAGCGGTGCTAATGCTGGCAGCCAGGCGGCCTATAACAACGGTGCGGGAGCTTACATCCAGACGATTGCGCCGCAAAGCCCGTCCTCTGGCGCATTGGGTTTCTGGGTCGGAGAGACCCTCCAGAATGGGGCCTTCGTACAGGTAGGCTACGAGGTGCCGAACGTATCTGGAGATTACCCCAAAACCTGCACTGCCTCTGGGTGCAACGGCACTGTCTTCCTAAAGGCAGGCTATCCCGCTTGGTTCTGGGAGTATTTCCCCATAGGGGGCAATAGCACAGGCTTCTATGGCGGCGTTGGACCGAGCGGCTCGGCGGGCACTAACGGCACATTCAACATGTACTCGTTTTCTTCAAACGGCGATACATGGAACTTCTATTTCAACGGTCAGCTCATCGGCAGCGCAAACCTAGGAACATCGACATCAGGACCATATGTGCCATCGGCATACGCCGAGCTGGCTAATGCGAACAATACGGACACGTTTATGAAGACTGTGATGTTTAAGAACATGTCTTACATGAAGAATGGAGCTCTGCATCTGCTCCAGAGCGCGACCGCATACGTAGGGTACGGCAGCGGCAGCAAGACTAACATCGCCAATCCGTACGGGGTCAAAGAGGTTGGTGGATACGCTAACTATTTTGAAGTAGGCTCTGCCGTGCAAAGCGTACGGAGCGGCGCACTCCTATGGACCAGCGTGTACCATCTGCAGCTCAGTTCGCCGTTCGGAAACGTGATTGGCGCCGGGTACTATCCGACTTTCTCTGCGGTGAACTTCAGCGTGCAGCAGCCTTACGTATACATAACGCCATCTGAGAGAGCTGTGTTCGCCGGATGGCAGGGCGCAGGGCCCGGCAGCTACACCGGCGCTTCTGGCTCATCCACTGTCCAGATGGTTGGCAATGTAACTGAAATCGCCAAATGGAACCTGGAGTACTACGTAAATGCGACGTCGCAATTCAGCAACGTAAGCGGATCGGGATGGTACGCCGCGAATTCGACGGCAAAAATATCGTTATCGAACAGCATAGTCGATACCGGGGAAGGGACAAGGGAGCTGTTTTCCGGCTGGAGTAATGGCTCCTCCTCGCTAAACACAAGCTTCACTGTGCTCGGGCCGGTGAACATGTCTGCGCGCTGGCAGGAGCAGTATCTGATATCGCTGAACACCAGCCTTGGCGTCGCTTCTGGCGCCGGCTGGTACGATGCCGGCAGCAGCGCGCGCATATCATTGAATGATGATTACTTCAACTCTACTAACACCACAAGAGTCGCATTCTACTCATGGAATGGGATATACTATAACAGCTCTACAACGATAACCGTCAATTCGCCGGTATCGCTGGCTGCCGTCTTCAGAAGGCAGCATCTCGTCAGGTTCTCTGCGCTTGACTCGGAATACGATAAAATAAACGCCACATACTTCGTTGTGGATGGGATGGATGTTCCTAGCAGCACCATGCTTTTCGACGGAGTCCCATATTCCATTACGGGAGCGTATTACAAGGGCGTGCTGGTAACGGCGAACATAACAGCAAACATCTCTTCGTCTGTGACAATACCGGTTAAGCTTCCAGTATATGACGTGCGGATATCAGCGAAAAGCCTCTTCAAAGCCTCGCTTAATGCGAGTGCGTACCTCACTTTCCAGAACGGCACCAGTTACACTATTTACCTTGGGCCTACCGGCTCTGTCACGCTTCAGGACGTACCGTTCGGCAACGTAAGCGGGTACATGAGATACGATCAGTTGAAGGAGCCGTTTAGAGCCGTTGCCGGCAACCAAGTCTATCTTACGTTCATAACCCCGATAGATTCAGTCCCAATAATAATCGTGATTGCCGTCATGCTCCTCTATGAGATATTCCATAGGAGGCGCTACAGGAGACTGCAATCCCAAAGCTAATCCGGCGGTCTGATGGACGTCTACGAGATCTTCCTTTCCAAGTACAAGAGCTTCACAGCCATACAGAAGGCTGCGATCCCAATCATCGAAGAGGGGAACAACTGCGTGGTTGTTGCTCCTACAGGGTCTGGAAAGACAGAGGCGGTTGTGCTCCCTATAATAAAGAGGCTCGGAGACGCGGCCAGGTTGGCCGGGATAAAGGCGATTTATATAACGCCGCTAAGGGCGCTGAACAGGGACATGATAAAAAGGATATCATGGATATGCGAGCAGATGGGGATAAGCGTATCTGTCAGGCACGGCGACACGCTGCAGAGCGAGCGCAGGAAGCAGGCGAAAGTCGCACCGATGCTCCTAATCACAACTCCGGAAACACTGCAAAGCATACTGCCTTCAAAGTCGTTTGCTCAGCACTTGAAGAACGTCGAATACGTAGTGGTGGATGAGGTGCATGAGCTATACTCGAACAAAAGGGGCGCGCAGCTGTCTCTTGGCTTGGAGAGGCTCGAGGAGGTGGCGCCGAATTTCAGGCGCATAGGCATCAGCGCTACAGTCTCAGACCCGGAGGTGGTCGGAGCGTTCGTTTGCGGCAAGAGGCAGTTCAAGATAGCTGTGACGAAACCGGATAAGAAAACCGATCTCAAGGTTGAGCTGCCTTCCGGATACAGCAGCGCGCTGAAAGAGGTCGGCGACAGGTTCGGCCTCGATGACAAATCGGTAGCCAGGCTTGGAGCGATAGCAGATAGCGTCGCCAAATCCAGATCGTCGCTCATCTTCGCCAACACCAGGCAGATTGTCGAGGCGCTCGGCAGCAGGCTGATGCTCCTTGACAGGCTGCACAGCTTCGGAGGCATAGGGGTGCACCATGGGTCGCTTGACCGCGACGAAAGGATAAAGATGGAGGACAAGTTCAAGGAGGGCAAGCTACGGTGCCTGATAGCGACCAGCTCGCTAGAACTAGGCATAGACATAGGCAACATCGACCTCGTGATACAGTATGGTTCGCCAAGGCAGGCGCTCCGACTCCTTCAGAGGATAGGCAGGAGCGGCCACACAGAAACCGGCACATCCAAAGGGATCATAATAGCTACCAGCAACATAGACGCAGTAGAGTCAACTGCGATATACAAAAATGCAAAGGCCGGCTTGGTGGAGAGCTATCCGGTGAGGGAGAATGCGCTTGACGTGCTTTGCAGTCAGGTGTGCGGGCTTGCACTAGACAAGAAGGAAACCGACATAGATTCGATATTTGGCATTATCACCAGGGCTAGGCCTTATGCCAATCTCAAGAAGAGCGACCTGGAACCGCTGCTGGCCTTCATGAATAGGCAGCGTTTGGTAGCCTTTGACGGGCACAGGGTCCTGCCTACATCTAAGACGCGCATGTACTACTACGAGCACCTCAGCGTGATACCAGACACCAAGAGGTTCGTGGTGAAGAGCGTGGCTGACAACCGCATTATATCCTCACTAGATGAGAGGTTCGTGGCTGCGAACATAGAGGAGGGCTCAGTCTTCATAGTGAAGGGGCTCCCGTGGAAGGTAATAAGCATAGATGAAGACAGGCTGAGCGTCGAGCCTAGCGAGCACCTTGACGCAGCCATACCGGATTGGGCCGGTGAAGACATACCGGTGAGCTATGCCGTGGCAAGAGAGGTCATGGCGCTTGTAGGCGATACTGATGCGCTTAAAGGGATTGGATGCCTGTCGGACTATGCAGTAAGCCAGGTATCTGAGTTCGCGAAATCCCAACAGAGGTTCGGGACGCATGAGAGGAACAGGTTGGTGGTCGAGAGGGTAGAGGACTACGTGATAATAAACACCGGGCTTGGCACATTGGCCAACGATGCGCTCTCGCGCCTGCTCGCGCACATGGTCACCGCATTCCACTGGCGCAGCGTGAACGTCAGGTCATCGCCGTATTTTGTGATGATGGATGCGCCATCCAGCTTGAAGGTCGCCGAGCTGATGATGAGGATAAACGTGAATGCGATAGAGCAAAGCCTTGAAGCGGCGATAAAGGACACCGAGCTATTCAGGTACAGGTTCGTGAACGTGGCGAAGCTTTTTGGCGTAGTTGACAGGGATGCGTCAGTGACCAAGTCGCTCGCTAAGCGCATAGTCAAGGTCCTGAAGGATACGCCAGTGTACACGGAGACGATAAACGAGATAATGTCAGGCTTCGACCTTGAAAACCTGAAGGAGCTCATAAGAGGAGTCCAAAACGGAAAGATAAAAGTGGTCGAGCTCTTCGAAAGCAGCGTATCCCCGATTGCTTACGAGATACTCAATGCAGCGTACTACACAAGGGAGCTGATGGCGCCGATAGCCCCTAGCAAGGCGCTTTTGGAGTCGTTCTCCGAGTTCCTCCTCAAGAAAGACATACGACTGCTGTGCACATATTGCGGTTTTTCTTTTACGCGGAGAATCGATGAGCTGAAATGGCTCAACGAGATAAAGTGCCCTTCGTGCAGCAGCGTGATGCTCTGCAGGTACTCTGATGCGCATTCGCAGGTAGTCAAGAAGCGCATATCGGGCAGGAGGCTCTCGAAGGAGGAGAGGCAGGTTCTGGGGGAGATAATGAAAGAGGCGGGACTGTTCAGCTCATATGGCGGAAAAGCAGCGCTTGCGCTTTCGACATACGGCATAGGCCCATCAAGCGCCGCAAGGGCGCTGCTGATGCACAGGGAAGACCCAATGCTCTTCTACAAGGACCTGATAGAGGCGCAGAGGCAGTTCATACGCACAAAGAAATACTGGTCAGTGTAATCTCTCCCTCTCCACCCTTATGCCGTGCTGCTCTGGGCTGATCTTGTACCTCGCATTCTCGAAATGCATGGCGAGCTCCCTCCCCTGGTAGAAGTCATGCAGGAATACAGCTACAGAAGAGGCGCATGAGTGCGGCTGTGTGGTTATGCTGATGTTGAAGTCAGTTGCCTTGTATAGCTGCTTCGTCGACTCATTCTCGCTCACTATCACAAGCACGTTCTTGTAGGTCCTTACCTGGTAGCCTATCTTCCTCATTGGCAGTCCGTATCTCGTGAGATAGACCTTCAGGTAATTCTTCTTCTCGTTTACATATCTCTTCCAGTCGTCCGTGAATCCTAATCCGAACGTTCCTCCCCAGTCCCTGTTGAGGGAGCGGCACCTCCTCGCAAGCCTGTCCATCGCCCCGCGGTCTGTGGGACAGAACATTATGTTCGAAGCGCCGAACGCCCTGGCTACCATGCATAATGAAAGCTTATCTTCGTAGCTGGACCTGCCAACTACAAGCACAGATATCAACCCCTCACCCACGGCCGATCCTTTCTTTTATATCCCGTGCTGTGCTCTTAATAAGTTTACTGTGCAGCATATTTATCTGATTACGTCATATGACCTGCGCGTCGACTACAACTGAGCCCCTGTCAAGCCTCATCAGTCTGACGCCAGATGCGCTGCGCCCGGTCACGCGTATGGTAGACACTGGGAATTGTATCGAGATTCCTGTAGAGCTTATGAGCAGTATGCTCGACTGTTCCGGGGTCTTTAGCGACTTGACTACGCTGCCGGTCTTCTCCTTGATCCGCAGGTTTATCACCCCTTTCCCTCCGCGCCCTTGCAGCCTGTACTCATCGAGCTTCGTGACCTTGCCGAAGCCATTCTCGGTGGTCGTGGTGATCAGATCGTTCTCGCTAGCCTGCAGAAGGTTCACTACTTCGTCGCCTTGCGAGAGCCTTATGCCCCTGACGCCGTGGGCGCTCCTGCCCATCGGCCGTATGTCGCTCTCGTTGAACCTTAGCGCCTTGCCCTTCTTTGTGGCGATGAAGATGTTTGCCTTGCCGTCAGATACGCACGCGTCCGCAAGCGAGTCTCCTGGGTTGAGGGGCATCGCAAGTATGCCAGATGAGCGCGGCTTCGAGAAGCTCTCCGCCCTTATCCTCTTTATAGTGCCTTTCTTGGTTATGAGGGTGAGGAAGCGCCCGGCGACCTCCCTTGTATTGACCATCAGCTCGACATTCTCGCCCTCAGAGAGCCTTACGAGGTTCACTGCAGCCTTGCCGACACTATACCTGTTCGCTTCTGGGACTTGATACGCTTTCAGCCAGTACGCGCGCCCCTTGTTTGTAAGCAGAAGCAGGTAGTCCTTGGATTTGCAGTAGGATATCTGCTTGACGAAGTCGCCCTCTCTGAGTTCTATGGCGATAACTCCTTTCCCTCCTCTTCCCTGCGACTTGTACACGTTGGTCGGCATCCTCTTCATGTAATTGTTTTTGGTGAGTATGACGGTCGTATCTTCGTCTACAATGAGGTCCTCGCTCTCTATCTCGCCTATGTCGGTCTCTTTATCGATGCTGGTGCGCCTCTCCCTGCCGTATTTCTCCTTTAGCTCCTTTGTCTCGTCCTTTATTATCTGGAAGACACGACTCTCGTTGGCGAGTATGTCTCTATAATCCTTAATCTTCGCCTCAAGGTCCGATCTCTCGCCCTGCAGCGCAGTGCCTTCCAACTCTGTAAGTTTGCTCAGCTTCATGTCAAGCACTGCATTCGCCTGCTTCTCTGTCATCCCATACCTTTCCATTAGGCTTGTGCGCGCTTCCTTCTGGTCGATGCTCTTCTTTATCGCGCTTACAACTTCATCTATGTTCAGTATCGCGATGAGAAGCCCTTCCACTATGTGCAGCCTGTCGGAAGCTACACTAAGGTCATACTGCGTGCGGCTCTTTACCACCTCTGCGCGGTGATCCACGAAGACCTTTATCATCTGCCTGAGGTTCAGCGTGACAAGGTTGTTCTTTATCACCGCGATGTTCATGATAGGCACCGTGACCTGCAGTTGCGTATGCTTGTACAGTGCGTTGAGTATTGCATCGGCGTTCGCGTCCTTCCTGAGGTCTATCACCACCCTTATTCCCTCCTTGCCGCTCTCGTCCCTGAGGTCGCTTATTCCCTGAACCTTCCTCTCCTTGACGAGCTCTGCTATCTTCTGGACCAAGGAAGCCTTGTTCACCGCATACGGTATCTCGATTATCACTATCGATTGCCTGTTGTTTCTCTCTTCTACGGCAGACCTTCCACGCACCGTGCACGACCCCCTTCCGTTTATGTACGATGCAGTCAACGCACTGCTGTAGAAGACGGTTCCGCCAGTTGGAAAATCTGGCCCGGTGATATACTGCAGCAGCTCTTGCGGGGTGATCTGCTGGTTCTCAACGTATGCGATAATCGCATCGCACACCTCGCGGAGGTTATGCGGTAGCATGTTGGTCGCCACTCCAACTGCTATGCCTGATGCCCCGTTTATTAAAAGATTCGGAACCTTTGCCGGGAGTATCAGTGGCTCCTCCTCTGTATTGTCGAAGTTCGGTATGAAAGGCACTGATTTCTTCTCTATGTCGGCGAGCATCTCCTCTGCAAGGCTGTTCAACCTGACCTCCGTGTATCTTTGTGCCGCCGGGGGATCACCGTCAATCGACCCCATGTTGCCTTGACCTTCTACAAGCGTGTAGTTCATAGAGAACGTTTGCGCCATCCTGACAAGCGTGGCATACGCTGCCAGGTCACCATGCGGGTGATACTTACCTATTGTCTCACCGACTATCCTTGCGCTCTTCTTTGTTGGCTTGTCGCTCGCATTACCCAGCCCATACATCGCCCAGAGTATCCTTCTCTGCGCCGGCTTGAGCCCATCCCTAGCGTCAGGCAGGGCCCTGCCTATTATCACGCTCATGGCGTAATCCAAGTAGCTGGATTGCATCTCCTTCTCGATTGGTGCATCTTGGTGCTCGCTTTCAGCCATAGTATCACACGTCGAGGAATTTTACCTCGCTTGCGTGCTCCTCGAGGAAGCGGCGCCGCTGCTCAACATCAAGACCCATAAGTATTGTAAACATCGTATTGGCCAGCTCTGCATCGCCTATGGTGATCCTCTTCAATACCCTCTTTTTGGGGTCCATGGTGGTCTCCCACAGCTGCTCTGGATTCATCTCGCCTAGTCCCTTATACCGCTGGACCGCACCCTTGCCCTCGTATTCCTTCATTATCTCAGAAAGCTGCTGATCAGAATACGCATACCTCACATCCCTGCCCCTCGACACTTTATAGAGCGGCGGCTGTCCTATGAAAACATAGCCGCGCTCAATCAGCGGTTTCATGTACCTATAGAGGAACGTGAGTAGGAGGGTCCTTATGTGGCTTCCGTCCACATCTGCATCTGTTAGAAGTATTATCTTCCTGTACCTGGCTCCGTCAGGATTGAAGGTGTCCTTTATGCCTGTGCCGAGCGCCGTGACCATCGTATGAAGCTCTGCATTGGCGAATATCCTTTCTTCTGCTGCCTTCTCGACGTTCAGAACCTTTCCTCTGAGTGGCAGTATCGCCTGGTAGAACCTGTCACGCGCCTCCTTGCTTGACCCGGCTGCGCTTTCCCCCTCGACTATGAATATCTCGCACTTGTCAGGGTCTGTCTCTGTGCAGTCTGCAAGCTTGCCTGGCAGTATAGCGCCTTCGAAGAGCCCCTTCTTCCTCGCAAGCTCCCTTGCCCTGCGCGCCGATTCGCGTGCCTCGGCAGCCGCATAAACCTTTTCCATTACCTTAGACGCTTCTGCTGGATTCTCCTCCAGGTACCTTGACAGATCCTGGTATACTGTATTCTCCACGAATGTCCTGATGGTGCTGTTGCCTAACTTCTCCTTTGTCTGGCCCTCAAATTCCGGATTCTGCATCAGTATCGATATTATCACTATTAGCCCTTCTCTGGTGTCATCGCCCTCTATCGGGACGTTTCTCTTGAGTTTGCCGTTCTTCTGCCAGTAGGTGGTTATGGCGCGTGTCAGCGCACCTCTGAAACCTGTGACATGCATGCCGCCTTGCGCGGTCTTTATCTTGTTCACGAACGATAGGACATCCTCGCTATAGGTTCCGACGTACTGCATTATCACCTCTAATTTTGTATGGTCGTTGCTCCTGCTTATATGAATCGGCTTTATGATCGGTTTTGCGTCGCCCCGTATGTGATCAAGGAAGTCAGGAAGCCCGTTCTTTGAGAAGTATTCTGCCTCTTTTGGTGTTTGCCCCCTCTCGTCTATCAGCCGTATTTTGAGGCCTGGGTTGAGGTACGCAAGATCCTTGAGGCGCTCGGTGAGCTCTATGGTGTCGAAGCTGCCCACCGAGAATATCTCCTTGTCTGGCTTGAACTTTATCGTTGTGCCCCTTTCTCCTTCATTCACAACTCCTATCTCTTCGAGTGGCGAGGCCACTACGCCCCTGCTGAATCTCTGCCTGAACAGCTTGCCGTCCTTCCTGACTACGACTTCCGTGTATTCCGAAAGAGAATTCACCACAGTTAGCCCGACGCCGTGCAGCCCTCCCGATACCTTATACGCCTTGTTGTCGAACTTTGCGCCCGCATGAAGCGAGGTCATGATTACCTCCAATGCCGGCTTCCCTTCCTTCTGCATCGTGTCAATAGGTATGCCCCTGCCGTCATCACTTATTTCTGCGACATCCACGCCATCCTCGTTGGTCAGCCTCACTGTAATGTTCTTTGCGTATCCGCCCATCGCTTCGTCTACCGCATTGTCAAGCACCTCGTAAAGGAGATGTATGAAACCAGAGCTTGCCGTAGAGCCTATGTACATCGCGGGCCTTTTCCTGACCCCCTGCGGCCCGGAGAGCACCACTATGTCCTTTGCAGAATACTCACTATCACTCACGTTTATTCCCCGCTAATTTTACGACGACAGATCGCCCTATTTTTGCCCTTTTAATTATTGGTTTTTTAGGTTTAAAAGGTTATTGGTGGTTGGGTTGGATTCCGGTGCTCCTGATTGGGAAAATGATAAGAAAGTGATAAATATCAGTTATGAGAATTACTACCGGTTGGGAATTTGGAGAAGGAAGCCATACTATGGAGGGCCATGCCCGGCAAGAAGGTGGAATGCATAGCGTGCGCAAGGCGCTGCAGGATACCAGAGGGGTCGAACGGCTTCTGCTGGGTAAGGAAGAATATAGGCGGCAGGCTCTACCTTGTCAACTACGGCATGCTTTCGGCGATGCAGATAGACCCCATAGAGAAGAAGCCTTTCAACCATTTCATGCCAGGAACCTACGTATTCGGCGTTGGCACTTCAAGCTGCAACTTTGGGTGCCAGTTCTGCCAGAACCACAACATATCTAAGGACAAAGAAATAACCGGCGTTGAGATAACGCCGGAGCGGCTCGTAGAGCTTGCTGTGGAGAATAACACCGAATCGATAGCATTCACCTACAATGAGCCAACGATATTCATAGAATACGCTCTTGACGTGGCGAGGCTGGCGCACAAAGCGGGGTTGAAGACGCTATTCGTGACGAACGGGTACATGACAAAAGATACGGTAGCAGAGATGAAGGGACTTATAGACGCTGCTGTTGTCGACTTCAAGGGCAACGGCGAGGACAAGTTCGCGAACAAGTACGAAGTCGTGATGTCAAACGAACCCATAAAGGAAGCTCTTATAGAGCTGAAAAGAGCTGGGATCCACGTGGAGATAACCGATTTGATAATACCTGGTGTCGGTGACTCATTGGAAGCTTGCGACAAGCTGACAATGTGGATACGTGACAATCTTGGACCCGATACGCCGATGCAGTTTACACAGTTCCATCCGGACTACAAGATGCTAGACTACCCGGTAACGAGCTATGAGAAACTTAAGCAGCATTACGACGTCGCAAAAAGGAACGGGCTCAATTACGTTTACATCGGCAACGTGGCCGGAAACCCCTACGAGAACACATACTGCCCTGAGTGCAACAGCGTTGTTATAGAAAGGAATGGGCATTACGTGACGGGTTGGCATCTTGACGAGCAGAAAAGATGCAAAGGGTGCGGACACAGGATACCGATAGTTGGACCCGCACCAAGAAAGTTCAGGTACGAGGGCATAAGGGTCATCTACTGACAGTTAGCTATTTATTTGCATGAACTGTAACGATAACTATGGCGCGCAGAAGGATTATAATAATGGGAGCGGCTGGTCGCGACTTTCATCTGTATAATGTTCTCTTCAGGAACAGCCCCGAGTATGAAGTCGTAGCCTTTACAGCTGCACAGATACCATTCATAGCGAACAGGACATACCCTAAGGAGCTTAGCGGAGGGCTTTATCCCAAAGGCATACCGATATTTGATGAATCACAGCTACCACAGCTGATAAAGAGGCTCAATGCCGACATATGCATACTCGCCTACAGCGACCTGCCTTACGATACAGTAATGCACAAAGCCAGCATAGTGAACGCTGCAGGAGCGGATTTCTGGTTGATCGCACCCAGCGCGACAATGCTGAAATCAAAAAAGCCAGTGGTAGCGGTCTGCGCAGCAAGGACCGGCTCTGGGAAAAGCCAGACATCGAGGTACATTGCGAGGTATCTGAAATCCAAGGGGCTGCGCGTTGTGGTGATAAGGCACCCGATGCCTTATGGTCTGCTAAAGGATCAGATAGTGCAGAGGTACTCGAAGCTGAAGGACCTAGACAGGTATAAGTGCACGATAGAGGAAAGGGAGGATTATGAGCCGCATATAAGGAATGGCTTTGTGCTATATTCTGGCGTTGATTACGAGAAGATACTGAGAGCTGCTGAGAAAGAGGCCGACGTCGTGCTATGGGACGGCGGGAATAACGATGCCAGTTTCATAAAACCAGACCTGCTCATAATGGTCCTAGATCCGTTCAGGCCGGTTGACCAGCTTTCGTACTATCCGAGTGAATCCGTTGCAAGGACCGCGGATATCTTCCTTGTTAATAAAGTGAACTCTGCTCCAAAGAAGAACGTCGAGCGCGCTGTGATTGAGGCAAAAACTGTCAATAAAACGGCAAAGGTCCTATTAGGTGAGTCGATAGTGACTCCTGATAACCCGAAGCTGATCAAGGGCGCGAGCGCATTAATTATAGAGGACGGCCCGACCATAACGCACGGTGGCATGCCGTTCGGCGCCGGCACGGTGGCCGCCAAGCTATACAAGGTAGGCAAGATTGTAGATGCGAAGAGGTATGCCGTAGGAACCATAAAGGATACTTTTGTAAAGTATCCTAAGCTCGACAGGGAGCTGCCTGCGATGGGTTACAGCCCTAAGCAGGTAAGGGATATGCAGGCTACAATAAACAGGGCAGAATGCGACATAGTCATATCGGCTACCCCCACCAACCTCAGAAGCATATTGAATATAAACAAGCCGTTCGTACAGGTCTATTACGAACTTAAGCCTAAGGGCAAGGGGCTGGACCTTGCGCTCGACGAGTTCATCAAGGAGCACGGCACGAGAAAATGAACCGCAACGACATATTGAAAATACTGCTCGGCATTGGCGCAGTCATATCCGCGTACCTCATTTATGTGCATTATTTCCCTGGTGCACTGATATGCCCTAACGCTGGGATAATAAGCTGCGCTACTGTTCTGGCAAGCAGCTACTCGGTAGTCTTCGGCATACCGCTTGCCGTATATTCGCTTGCGTGGTTCGTTCTCGCATTGCTGTTCACTCAGCACAGAAGGCTCAAACATGCAGCCGGCATCTGGATGCTCATCGGCATAGGAGGGATCATCTATTCCATATTCGCCATGTACATGGTAGGGAAGGCCTGCATCTTCTGCAGCACGCTTGATGTGATTATAGCGATCTCGCTAGCCCTCTTCTTCATGCGAAAGCCTTAATAGAAATGTTGCCTTATTCTAGCAAGGGTCCGTAGCTCAGCCTGGTAGAGCGGCTGGCTCTTAACCAGTAGGTCGGGGGTCCAAATCCCCCCGGACCCGCTTATGTATTCTGCATTATCTACATCGTAAAAAGCCGCTGCACCGGGTGCCGGCAGTCAGGGTTAGCCGAAATACAAATACATAACGGTCAAGAAGAGGGTACGCGTGAAGGCTTAAGGCTGCATCCAGTCTATCTCGTAGTATTCGTATTCGCTCCTTGGCAGCTCTATCCTTCTCACCTTATAGTATGTCACTGCCGTCTCCCTGTCCGCTATCGCTATTACGAGCTCGAGCTTTCTCTGCTTAGCCTCGTTTATTATCGCTGAGAGCTCGCTGCCGCCTATATACTCATCCTCGCTTATCGAGAGCATCGCGTACCTGGGCGCATCCTCCTTCGGGTTCTCTGTGCCCTTACCCTTCCTATGGTAGAGCAGGAAGTCTATCTGCATCCTCTTTTTCCTGCTATTTCCCGGTATTGCGAGTATGAATGTCTTCCTTACGCTGTGCGCCACCCTTATGGCCCTAGCCCACTCCGATATCAGCAGTTTTACGTCTCTTGGGAATACGTGTATCACGTGCTTTGAGTGCACCCACGCCGGGCTTTCCCTCACCGGCTTCGCGCCGGGGAAGTATATCCTGAAATGGGTGCCGAACTTGAAGCCTGTCTTGACAACATAGCCCTTGCTCCTCCAGTCCGAATACACCTGGTAGAGCTTGGGGAAATCGGACCTTCTTTTGCTCGCCGTGCTGAATATTTCATTCCTCTTGTTGTTCCTCACATCGAGGACGTTGTTATCCGATAGGTACACGGTCTCATACACATCGAGCTTGTTCAGCACACCGTGCTCCCCCAGCTTATAAGTACCGTACTGGCCGAACCACAGGTCATTGTATATCCGCTTGCTGTCATCTGACTCATCGGCTATCGTTGTCATGTCCTCGGGGAAGAACACTCCCGATAGTCTGTACCCGTTCAGGCTCACCTGCGAGGCCGGATACCGCTTTATTGGCGTTTTTGTGTTCTGCTTCGCCTTGAAGCCTGCACTCTTTGCTATCAGGCCCCTGTCCCTCCAGTCCTTATAAGTGAAATACCTCGCCATTAACTTCCTGCTCCTCATCAGCCTTGTTGCGAGTTCGTTGAAGGTGAGGTTTGATCCTGTTGCTGACTCGCATTCGGTGTTCCTCACATCCATGATGTACAGCGCCTCTTCTGGTTCAAGATAAAGCTTGCCATCCTTAAAGGTGCCGAAATTCCCATCTTTTAGCGTGTCTACAGTAGACTGGTCTGTTGCGTACACGCCATCTTTTGCATCGTATCTTATTGAAAGCATCACACCACTACGCTCCTTAGGGTCTCTTCCTCTACTTCCGAAAGCTTTGCAGGCAATATTATGGTGGTTACCATGCCTTCGCCTTCATCGGCTGCTGCGCCTATCGTTGTAACCCTTATGCCCTGCCCATCTGTGCCGATGTCCTGCATAAGCAGTATTACTGTTGAGTTGGCTATTATTCCTTTCTTGTATGCTGCTTCCGCCTCCCTGAGCTCTGCCACCGCCTCTTTGAGAGGCAGGGTGCTCTCCCTCTCTGGATAATAATCGAGAAGCACCAGGGAGTGCAGCCCCATTGACATGTTCCTCTCTATAGTCTCATAGAAGGAGACTGGCCTGTAGTTGCTGGCCCATCTCGGTATTGTGCACACCTGGCCGAACCTGTAGAAGTCCAGGCCGCTTTCTCCTATCGCAGCCGTAACTATTGAGCTTGCGTGGAATATCCTCACCTTTATGCCCAGCTTCCTGGCCTCTATCAATAGTATCTTGTGGGTTGTTGCAGTGAGCGGGTCCCCGCCTATAAGTATGGCTATGTCTTCTGATGCAGCCCTCGAGACCGTTTCCCTTGCCCTGTCCTCGAGGTCCTCCCTTGTCAGCGTTCCTATGCGCTTTCCGATAATCCTTTCCAGATAGTCTATGCGTTGCGCGCCAGCCGGGCTCGTATACTTCTCCATGTAAACAACACACGGCCTGCACGCCTCGGCTGCGCGTGCGGATATGTCGTTGTAGGACACGCCGGTCCCTACCAGGAGGAGCATCCTTATCACTTTATGCCATCAACAGTTATCTTTATGATGCACTCCCCCTCTGGCATATTCGGAGAGTCGACAAGCCTGACTATCCTCTTGTCCTCCTTGCCCTTCCTCAAGTACAGCATGGTCGTGGCTGCGTGAGCAAGCACGTTGCCGCCTATCGGAGTGGTCGGATCGCCGAACAGCATGCCTGGGTTGTCCATCACCTGGTTCGTTATGAAAACCGCAAGATTGTACTTGTTCGCTAGAAGCGCCAGCCTGTGTATATGCGCATTGAGCTTCTGCTGCCTCTCGTTCAGCGCCCCCCTACCCAAGAATTCCGCCCTGAAGAGCGACGTGAGCGAATCTACTATTATCAGCTTTATGTTCTTTTCCTGGATAAGCTTGTCTGCCCTCTCTATTGTGAGCACCTGCTGGTCTGTATTCTGCGCCCTTACAACCACTATGTTCTCCACCGCGGCCTCCGGGTCAATGCCGGCGCTTTTCGCCATCGCGACTATCCTTTCCGGTCTGAATGTACCCTCGGTGTCGAGGAACAGGACACTGCCGCCAAGTCCTCCCTCCTTCTTCTGCAACTGCACGTTGACAGCGAGCTGGAAACCCAGCTGGGTCTTTCCGCTCGCGAACCTGCCATAGACCTCCGTCACGGCGTCCGTCTCTATGCCGCCGCCTATCAGCTCATCAAGGTCCTTGGATCCTGTCGATATCTTGCCTATGTCCTCCCGTCTCTTCAGTATGGCCTTGGCTGTCTCGTAGTTGATGGTTGTGGCCTCCCTTGCCGCCTCTATGGCCTTCTTCGCCGCATCCTGGCTTAGCCCGCTCACCTCAGAGAGGTTCGCAGGGAAGGATGCCGCTACCTTCTCGATGGTGTCTATGCCAGCGGCTCTTAGCTTCTCTGCCGATGTCGGGCCTATGCCCGGCAGGTCCTCAAGTTCACGCGGTGTCTTTTCCTTTGGCATCAGAACACGGTAATAGATTACCGACAAATAAGTATTTAATACTGAAAGTGCCTGTCTCTCTGTTAATGGTTTGCAGGCGCTACGCTGCACCTGAAGAGAAGAAGAAATAGTGCCAGCGTGTTTCCACGCTGGCAAGGCGACCAGTTCTTCACGACCTTCCTACAGTAGAGAACCCGTAATAATCTAGAGAAGAATAGTTCTAAAAAGCTTTCTTAGAAGAACTAATAGCGGAATATAATTTCATAAAAATGAAACAATATGGCCTTCCTCACCTTAGATCTCAAGGGCATAATAGCAGCGCTGGCGCTGGGCTTCCTACTGCTGCTTTTTGGGGACCTGAATATCGTCTTCATCGCATTCATGCTCTACTTCCTGCTGCTCTCAGCGCTGGTTACAAACGCGGAGAGGGGCAGGAAGCGTGCGTTGGGTGTATATGAGAAGAGCAGGAGCGTGGCTAACGTGCTGTCAAACGGCACCGGCCCGCTTATCTTCTCCTTCATCTTCTTCTTTGCCATGCTAGGAGGAGCGAGCGGCATCGCGATAGCCGCGTTGGCAGGTTTCGGCGCCAGCGTCGCTTCCGTAACATCTGACAAGTTCAGCAGCGAGCTTGGTGTGCTTGACGGCCAGCCAAAGGACATACTGACGCTAAAGGGCGTCAAGAAAGGCGTTTCTGGAGGAGTCACCGCGTTCGGGCTCGCCTCCGGCCTCTTCGCTGCGCTTCTTATCAGCGTACCGTTCGCCTTCGTCGTGTTCAAAAACGGGATAATGCTGCCTGGAGGGCCTGAGTTCGTGCTCTACTCGTTGGTTGCGATTACTATAGGCGGATTCGTAGGGACAATCACGGATTCCGTGCTTGGCCACTTCGAGGAAAAGGGCATGGGCAACAAGTTCACCTCAAACTTCATATGCAGCATATGCGGCGGCCTTGTCGGGATGCTGCTGCTTCTTCTCGTAGTATGATGCGCCAGCCGGGATTTGAACCCGGGCATTGAGCTTGGGAAGCTCAGATCCTACCAGGCTAGATTACTGGCGCTGTGCTTCTATGTTCCTGGTTAGATTGCTTGCTTCCTCTCTTAATATTTTTGCCTTGTCGGTCTTTTCCCATGGCATGCCCCCCTTTCCGAAGTGCCCGTATGCCACTGTTCTTGAGTAGATCGGCGACTTGAGCCCCAACTCCCTTATTATCGCCGATGGCCTTAAATTGAAGTTCTTCCTTATCAGCTCCTCTATAATCTCAAGCGGCACTTTGTTGGTGCCGAAGCAGTTCACATGTATGTTCATCGGGTCTGCGATGCCTATGCAATACGCGACCTGTATCTCGCACTCGTCTGCAAGCCCCGCCGCCACTACGTTCTTCGCTATGTACCTTGCCATATATGCAGCGGACCTGTCAACCTTCGACGGGTCCTTGCCTGAAAACGCGCCTCCGCCGTGCCTCCCCATTCCACCATAGCTATCTACTATTATCTTCCTGCCTGTAACACCGGTGTCTGCTGCCGGGCCGCCCAATGCGAACCTGCCAGTGGCGTTTATCAGTATGCT
Organism: Microcaldota archaeon; assembly: GCA_027345565.1. Taxonomy (GTDB): domain Archaea; phylum Micrarchaeota; class Micrarchaeia; order Micrarchaeales; family Micrarchaeaceae; genus JAJZAB01. The sequence goes on along the minus strand of DAHWIF010000011.1, from coordinate 76,353 downwards.
AGTGTCCTTATCCGCCCAACCACCCAGCACCGGCCCTACCACCTTTTCGCGCACATCCGCCCTTAATTTTTCTATATTGCACTCCTTGTGGTGGACAGATACAACAACAGCACTCACCCGCTTAGGCAGCCTCCCTTCGTACTCGACGGTTACCTGGCTTTTGCCGTCAGGCAGCACCTCTGGTATCGCCCTGCTCCTCCTGGCCTCTGCCAGCTTCCTTGTCAAACCGTGCGCAAGCACTATCGGCAGCGGCATAAGCTGCTCTGTTTCATTGGTCGCATATCCAAACATCAGCCCCTGGTCGCCTGCGCCTTGCTCATTCGCATCGACGCCTTGTGATATGTCTGGGCTCTGCTTGTGTATCTTGACAAGTATCTCTGCCTTGTCCGAGAACCCGAGATTTGGATCGGTGTACCCTATCTCACGTATTTTTTGCCTTGCGACCTGCTCGAAGTCGACGTTTGCCTTTGTGGTGATCTCCCCTGCGATGCAGCAGAAATTGGCGGTCACAAGCGTCTCAACAGCGACCCTGCTTTCCGGGTCCTGCGCCAAACACGCATCAAGTATCGCGTCGCTTATGGCATCGCATACCTTGTCAGGGTGTCCTTCCGTGACGCTTTCCGAAGAGAAGTATCTTTTCATGAGAGTACTGCTTTTGGAAAGGTTTAAATCGCAGTCTGGAACCTCTTTTTATCTGCGTAAAATTAGTGTTTGTTAGACACCCGGCTAACTCGAATTTAGATTAATAACGTTGCAGTTACTACCGTATATATGTGGGGTGCTGCTCGTGCTGGGCAGGGCCTGTTCCGCCCTGCATCGATGGGAATGCCATCGTCATCTGGTGCTCTAGTTCCTTTATCGTTTTTGCGGTACGCGCTATCATCTTGTCTATGCTCTGCGTGTCTATCGTCAGGCCCAGCCTGCCTGCCAAGACCATCAGGACGGACTTGGCTGCGGCCGCGTCAAGATCTACGAATGACGTCTCGCCCATCAGGCATATCCCGTCAAGCTTTTGGCGCTTGGCGAAAGCCACTATCAGGCCGGCGGACCCCCATATGACCCCTTTTGACTTCCCGAAGAGCACCCCGCTGCCCTTGAAGCTGTCTATCACCTGCTTACTGGTCGCGTTCCCGAAAACCCTCGGCGTCCCGTTAACGGGCTCGCCTGTAGTGTAGCTAGCTACTGTGTAGACGAATCTGCCTTTCAACTTCTCCTTGAAGAAGCTGATTATTTTATCATTAATCTCGTACTGCCCTTCTGGCGTGGGCGCCTGGTCGTCCCCGGTAAGCACCACTATATCGTTCCCGTTCTTCTTCCTGCTCTTTATGTAGTAGAAGCGGTTGCTGGCTAGCCTCAATCCGCCGTTCTTCAGCATCACCACCTTGTGGGGCAGGTGGCTTGAGTATAGCGTCGCTATCCTCTCGCCGTTGAACTCCTTCTTGAGGTGCTCGGCGACCAGCTTGCCCACGCTGCCTATCCCAGGCAGGCCTACCACCAATATGGGATTGTTCAGCTTTACCTCCTTGTTCAGGATTATAGTTGTGCTGTCTTTCATGCAATCATATCTGTGCTAGTATGTCCTCCTTCTCCTTCCTGAGCTTCTCTTTCTCAAGCTTGAATACCCCTTTCTTCATCTTTGCGGATATATCGGCTTCCGCCCTCTTTATCTTCGCTTCGGCCTCAGCATAATCCTTCCCGTCTGACACAAACCTGTACTTCGGCGCGCTTATGTAGGAGACCATTACGCCGTCGTCCACAGCCCCGCCGAGCAGCTTCCTGAGTTCGGTTGCGCCGGACTCTGTGTTGTACGTGGATATTGTCGCTATGTACGATACTGTGTGCTTCTTCTCCTTCCTGTTCGCCTCTATTGCCGTCTGTATCTCTTCCTTGAAGCCCTTCGGTATCTTGAGGTTGCGGAACTGCTCGGTGTTCTCTGCCGCGTGCTGGAATATGCTTGCGTAGGTGCCGAACTCGGCGAGCATGCCAGGTATGGTCTCCTTGTTATCGACACCTGCCTGCTTGGCTGCCCTTTGTAGTAGCGCGGAAAGCCTCTTCTCTAGGTTGTACGCCCCTATCTTTACCTTCGTCTCCTTTGGCGTGACCTTCTTTAGCGACACGTCTATCGTGTTCCGGTTCCTATCATACATGACTACCTTGCATACAAGGCTCTGCCCTTCGTGTATGAACTCGCGTATGTTCTTTATCCAGCCTGACGATACCTCCCTTATCGGCAGGAAGACTTCAGTGTTGTTGTATTCAGGCAATCTGCAGTACGCGCCGAACTGCGTTATCTTCGACACCTGCGCGATGACCAGTGCCCCTATCTTTGGTGTCTCGTTGTCGGCCATATCACTGCGCCTTTATCTCTAGTTTCTTCTTCGTGCGGGTGCCGATTACCCTTTCTACAGTGTAATGACACTCTTTGCACTCCAGCAGCACCTTCTGCCTCTTCGATGCTTTTATCCTGGTGGCCTGGCCCTTTACCTTGCCTATGTAGCCTTTGAGTTTCCTGCGCCTCCTCCTCGTGCCCATGCTGAGCCCGCGCTCAGCCTTGCCTGAATAAAGTCTGACGGCGTGTAGAGTGTGCTTGTTGCACTTCGGGCAGTATGTCCTGATCTCCTTTACCATCTCCATGTCATGTCTCCCCGCATATGTTGCTGTTCAGAAGGAATGCCCTGTCGTCCTTGTTGCTTATTTCAAACGCCTGGTCCTTCTCAAGCGGGCCCAGCTTCCTCCCGGATGGCAGCAATATCTCCGGTATGGGCTGTAATGCCTTAAGCGTTGTTGCCTTTGCGCCATCGGCCCTCTTGTCAAGCGTGCTCTCTTGCATGAGCCGAACAGCAGCGTCGTAGAGCTCGGCTTCGTGCTGCGGCAGCGGGCCCGGCGGCTGCCTTCCGTACGCCGCGTATATCATGATCTTCTGCTTCCTGCGCTCGAATGTGCCATTTAGAAGCTTCGCTGCATTTTCCTTCTGAGGCACGCCGTCCTCTGTCTGCGAGCTCTCCTTCAGCTCCTTTATGAGCTCGGTTGAATCCTCGTAAAAGCTCTTCGGCACCAGCTGTAGTTCGTTTGACTTTTTCTCCTTCTGATACGCTTGCCAGAGCATATCGTATGTGAATTGGTTTTCAGTCAATTTGACACCCCTGAGTTCCGCTAATCGCGGCGCTTTATATAATATGATTTTGATTGATAACTTATAAAAGGTAGTATTCAATTTGTATCGGTTACGGTATTAGCGGAAGTCAAGTGTTAAGTGTAGCGAGGAGTGGATTTGAACCACTGATCTTCGGGTCTCTCAAAATTTTATGAGCCCGACGGGCACTCCAGACTACCCTACCTCGCTACCAACAAGATTTAGCAGCAAAGTATAAAAAGAAGGATTAAAGCGTGCCTGCCGGAACTCCTACATCATCGGTGGCGGCATTACCCTCAGCACTCATCTTCTCAGCTGCATCTTTGTCTATCCTTGCAAACTTCTGTCCGCAATTGCACTTGAAGCCTGCTTCGTAAGCGGCGTCAAAAGTGAAAATCAGCCTGTCTTTCGGGTAGCAGCCGTTGCACATAAAATAATCATTGCATTCATCCGTCACTATGCTCTTCCTGCTAGAAACGCTTTTTATGTAATCGAAGAACGGCGCCACCTTGTCTGTGTTGACGTACCACGCGAAGGAAAGCCACCCGTTGGTGTTCTTCGCCACATAGTAGTTCGTGACCCCATATCCCTGCATCAGGTTAAGTATCCTCCTGACTGCGTTTATCTTCATTCCAAGCTGCTCCGCGAGATACTCGTCGGTTTTCGGGGTTACCAGCATGTTGAGCACGTCCGGCGCCCACTTGCTTATATTCTTCCTCAGGAATGAGACTGAGTCGTTGTCCGAGAGAAGGCCTTCGACAGCCGACTTCACCTCCTCCGCAGAAGCTATGTTCAGTGCATCGCCGCGCCTCGCAGCCTTTGCGTCCGCGCCTTTCGCCTGCGCGTTCTGCTGCGTGCTGCGCCTGCGCTTCGCGGGGGTTGTGCTAGCACGGTTAACTTTCCTCTTAGCCATCTTCCTTGTCGAAGCCCTCGCACGGGCCTTCCTAGAGACCTTCTTAGATACCCTTCTTATAGCCATAAATACACACCAAAGAACGCTTTTGTCCTGAGGTAGATTACGGCTTTAAAGTATTTAAACATAGCTAAAATTTGAAATATGTCAGTGAAAGTCTGTAATTTTGTAAAACGGGCAAAATCGGCCCAGCGCGCCGGGAACCGAAGTATTTTATAGTTTGGCGCGCAACTTATCCAGCGTCTTCTCGCAGTGATAAGATGGGTTTATACAAACACATGAAAGCCTCGTTCACGCAAGGCTACAAGGAACGCAACCAACTCTACAAAGACAGGATGACCGCGTGGAGGGCGGACCCACCTGTAAAGAGAGTTGACGGGCCTATGAATATAGCTAGGGCCAGGGGGCTTGGCTACAAGGCAAAAGAGGGAGTGATTGTAGCCAGAGTGCGGGTCAGAGGGGGCAAGAAGAAAAGGGAGCGGCCAGGGGGCGGCAGGAAGCCTTCAAAGAGCGGCAGGTTTTTCTCCCCTACAAAATCCACCCGTTCGATAGCCGAGGAGAGGGCAGCAACCAGGTTCACCAATACAGAGGTACTCAACTCCTATTTCGTAGGCCAGGCCGGCACGGACCTGTTCTACGAGGTAATACTCCTTGACAGGTCGTCACCACAGGTTTTGGCCGATCCTGCATATAGAAACGTTGTCACGCAAAAAGGCAGGTCCTATCGCGGGCTGACATACTCGGGAAGGCTCCACCGCGGAATAGCTAGGAAGGGATACGGAACTATAAAGAGACGGCCGTCGAAAAGGGCGAACCTGAGGAGCTGACAGTTCTTGTAATCGCAAGGCAAGCTATAAATTTATAAATGTGTCAAAGTCAATATAACTGCATTTACGGTACTGATTTTCCAGTCGGAATAAAGGTCCGAGAGTGCTATCATGACTAGAGGCTCTATGCAATACTGGCAGAAGCGGAGGGCGTACAGAAGGCTGCCCAGGATGCGCGCTATACCTAGAGGAGCGAAGGAGATGTCGCTCTCAAGCATAGTGGGATACAAGGTCGGGATGACGAGCGCCATGGTGGTCGAAGAGACGCAGAAGGCATCGGAGACTAGTAAGGCATGTACCATAATAGAGGTGCCGACAATAGAGGCGTATGGCATAAGGCTTTATAAGAAGGAAGGATCAACCGGCTACTTGAAAATAGCCAACGAGCTTTACGACAAGGCCGCTGCCCAGAGGGTCGGCGTGAAAAAGGTGGCCCCTGAAAGGGAGAGGATAGACATAGCAAAGCAGGATGCTCAAAACTACGCCGGCGTGTCTTTGCTCATGGCGGCGTATCCGCGGGGCACGGCCGTCGGCCAGCGCCATCAGGACAGGTTCGAAGCTGCAATAATCGGCAAGAGCACAGTAGAGAAGATGGAATACGCAGCAAAGCTGCTAGGCAAGGAGATAAAACCCTCTGATATATTCAAGAACGGGGAGCACGTCGACATAATCTCGATATCCAAGGGCAAGGGCTGGCAAGGCCCGATAAAGAGGTTCGGGACCGCAAGGCAAGCTCACAAGGCGACGCAGAAGATAAGGCACGTATCCCCGCTTGGAGCGTTCGGGACCAAAAGGGTGCTCCCGAGCGTGCCGCAGGCAGGCCAGACAGGCTTCAATTACAGGACGGAGCACAACAAGCTGGTCCTTAAGATTGGTAAGAAGGATGACGCAGGGAGTGTGAACCCTAAGCAAGGATTCATAAATTACGGCAACGTGGTGTCAGACTTCATAATAATCGACGGCTCCATTCCGGGTCCCGCCAAGCGGCTGGTCAGGATCAGAAAATCAATGGATAACAGGGACGCAAAAGGCATAAAGGAGCCAAAGATAGGATACATAGCCACGACCGGTAAGGTGATCAGATGACCGATGCCCAGGTCCTTAATATAGATGGCAGCACGCTCAAGTCGGTGACGTTGCCGGCAGCGTTCTCGGAGGCGGTGAGGCCCGATCTTATAGCCAGGGCGGTTGTTGCCGAGAACACACGGACGCTTCAGCCGCAAGCGCACTACGTGCTTGCAGGAATGCAGACTACGGCAAGATATTATGGGGCTATGAATTCATACAGGACTGGCAGGCACATGGGCATCGCTATAAGGCCGAGGGAAAAACTCGGCGGAGGCGCACAGGGCAAGGTGAAGCGCATACCATCCGCAGTCAAAGGAAAGAGAGCGCATCCTCATCTTGTCGAGAAGAGGATAGAGGAGAGGATAAATGCTAAAGAGTACCAGAAAGCGATCCGCAGCGCGATAGCAGCCACAAAGCAGCCGATAGTGCTCTCTTCAAACGTCGAATCGATCAGTAGGACGAAGGAGGTGATCAAGATGCTGAAGAGCCTGAAGTTGGACGGCGAGGAGATCAAGGGGGCGAAAATCAGGCGCAAGGGCATAAGGCGCTCATCCAGGCAAAGGCGCTATGGAAGATCGCTTCTTATAGTAGTAGATGAGGACAGGGGCATAGCGAAAGCAGCAAGGAACATACCAGGAATAGACGTATGCAGAGTTCAGAGCATAAGCGTCGGCGCGCTTGCACCAGGCGGGAGGCCTGGCAGGAAAGCACTGTGGAGCGAAGCGGCACTCGAGAAACTGGATGGCGAAATAAACAGCAGGAGACTATCGTGATGGTATGACTGGAATACTCAGGTACCCGCTATCGACAGAAAAGGCGATAAACCAGATAGGGCGCAGCAACGTGATAGCTTACGTCGTAGATTACAGAGCAACAAAACAGCAGATAAAGAAGGAGTTTGAAGCCACATTCAGCGTGAAGGTCAGCGGCATACGGACCATGACTACCGCATCAAACCGCAAGAAGGCATTTGTGACAGTCGCACAGGGATACAAGGCAGAGGACATAGCAAAGAGGTTGAAACTGGTGTAGAAATGGGAAAGAGATTGAGGCAGCAGAGAAGGGGGAAAGGGTCAAAAGCCTACACAAAGAGACCAGGCACATTCGACATCCGTGTAAATTACCCTTACAACACAAAAGCGAGCATGGAGGGCGAGGTTACAAGGCTGTTCAACCATACTGGGCACACCGCGCCGCTCATGGAGGTTGAATACGATGACTTCACGAGCGCAAGCTTGATAGCACCAGAAGGGATAAAGGTGCATGACAAGATACACATAGGCAAGGGGATTTTCACGTTGGGCAGCGTGCACAGGCTAGGAGAAATACCAGAAGGCATGCCGGTATACAACATAGAGTCCACCCCGGGTGACGGGGGCAAACTAGTGAGGAGCGCCGGCAGCACCGCATACGTGACCGCGCATCTCGGCGGCACCACCAATGTAACGCTTCCGTCAAGAGCCAGCATCGTCCTTAATGACGATTGCAGGGCGCAGCTAGGCGCTGTTGCAGGAGGCGGCATGACCGAACAGCCTCTTGTCAAGGCAGGCAAGAGCCACTACATAATGCACGCCACAAACACGATGTGGCCTAAAATACGTGGAGTGAAGAGCAACCCGGTTGATCATCCGTTCGGAGGAAAGCAACATCACAAAGGAAAGAGCAGCATGACGTCAAGGAATGCGCCTCCAGGAAGGAAGGTCGGCCACATAGCGGCAAGCAGGACCGGAAGGAGAAAGAAGGGATGATATGGCAGAACGACCAGCGTTTAGGGGCAAGCTACCATCGGAACTTGGTGCTCTGGGAGACCAGCAGTACATGCAGATGGTAAAGGCCAGGCAGAGAAGGAGCATGAAGCGCGCAGGCATGGAGTACAAGAAGCTTATGGAAAAGGTGCAGCTTTACAAGACAAAGGGCAAAAACAAACCGATTAGGACGCACGTACGCGAGGCTGTGATACTGCCATCATGGATAGGGTTGATGTTCGAGGTGCACAATGGAAAGGAGTTCCAGAAGGTTCAGATAACGGCGAACATGCTGGGCCATAGGCTTGGCGAATTTGCGTATACAACGAAGAGCGTTGTGCACTCCGCCCCTGGAATAAAGGCGACAAGAGGCAGCAAGTTCATAGGTGAGAAATGATGGCTGAGTACTCGTTCAACAGGAAGCGCGACGGTCTTGTCTTCGCGAGCATGAAGGACATAAACGCGAGCTTCAAGGACCTGTGTATAGTGTGTGACGCCATAAGGTACAAGAGCACAAAAGGCGCACTATCCACGCTTGATTCGGTAGCCGCAGGGATGCCTGTGCTATACAGGCGGCACAACGCCCACATGGGATCCAGGCACGAGCTCGGCGGCAGGAAGGGGAGGTATCCGAAGAAATGCGCGGCCATTGTTAGGAAGGTCCTCGTAAATGCGATGGCTAATGCCGAAAACAAGGGCGACGACCCGCAGTCGATGTATGTCGTGCATGCGGCAGCGAACAAAACCATGATACTGCAAAGGACGGCGCCAAAAGGAGTGCTGTGGCTAGGTCACAACATGGGAAGGAGGTCGGCAAGAAGGGCTGACGTGGAGTTCGCGAGAGTCGAGCTGGCGCTCGGATATGGCGAAGAGGAAGGGCTTAGCGGCAGGATGGCAGCCGCGATATCGAAAGAAAAGAAAAGGTTCAAAGAGATGCCAGTACAAAAGGTTAAGGACACTAAGCAGGTAAAGCAGAAAAGGCAGAAGGCAGAGGCAAAACAGGAGGCACAACAGACGAAGGCGTGATCATGGCGATAGAAAGAAGATTCATAGACGATGCTATAATCAAGAACAACATATCAAAGTACCTGAGCAGGGAACTGATCAGGGCGGGCTTTTCCAGGGTAGAAATACAGAAGACACCCGTGCTGACGAGGATAACTGTGTATGTGTTGAGCCCAGGCAGGGTGATAGGCAGGGCAGGCAAGACGATAGACACGCTTACCGAGAACATAAAGAACATGTTCAGGGTCGACAACCCCCAGATAAATGTCATGGAGGTCGAGAACAAGATGTTGGAGCCGATGCTCGTAGCGAGGGAGATAGCGGAGAAATTCGAGCGCGGCATAAACGCAAGGCGGGTCATCCAATCGATGCTCAAGTCCATACTGGACAACGGAGCGATAGGCGCAGAGATAATAGCAAGCGGGAAGCTCGCCGCTAAGGGCGCCAGGGCAAAAACGATAAGGAAGAGCGTAGGCTACATGCCAAAGGCGGGAGACGTGACAAACATGGTCAGGGAGGCGCACGCCACCGCATATCCAAAATACGGCGCGATAGGCGTGAAGGTGCGGATAGTCCCGCCAGGCACCGTCTTTCCTGGGGTTACGATGAAACCCATAGAGGTGCCTAAGTCAATACTAAACAGTTAAATGGGATATGAGCGAAGATTGGTTCGATGGGGGGAATAATAGCAACTAGCCTGGTCGCGTTCATATCCATGTTCGTGCCAGGGCTGCTGCTTGCCCTGGCCTTGCTCTACAAGCGGACAGACCTGCATCTTTTCGAGATCGTGGTCATAGGCTTCATATTCGGGCTCATAGCCCCCGCAGCGCTCACATGGGTCGAATCTTTCCTGATACCATATTCAACAGCCTTCATATTCTCTCTCGGGCTTTTCGAGATCAATGCGCTTGTCCTTACGGTAGCTGGCGTGATACTGTGTTTCCAACAAGGGGTATTCAGTGGATTCAGCCTGTCGGGCATGACGAGAAGCCAGGCGATAAGCAAGGAGGAGGCGAAGATAAACGAGATGCAGAAGGCATCGAAAAGGTCCCTAGACGAGATACGCACAAGGCTTTCGTATTTCGACAGCGCCAGGAGCATAATAGAGGCGCATAAAGCAGAGGAGGGTGCGCTTGCCAGGAAGCACAAAGAGGAGCAGGGACTCGCCGGCAAGCTCGATGAGAGAGATAGGGCAAAACTAGCCGAGCTGCATGCGCAAGAGGAGCAAAAGCTAATTGAGCAGCACGAGCGCGAGGAGGAGATGCTCCTGAACAGGCTTAGCAAGCCGGAGGGCCCAGCAAAATCTTCATTTAACATCAAGACCGCATGGCCGTGGATCCTGCTGCTCGCCATAATGTTGCTTACGTTCGCCACAAGGATATTCGGCATAGGGCCGTCGCCGCAGTTCTACGAGTTCGATCCGTATTATGACATGATGGCTGCGCAATCCATACTTGTTTACGGCCAGCAGTTTTACACATCTCACGCCGCGTGGCCGATAGAGGCGAGCGGCTCGGTGATGAGGATACAGCCGCTAGTCCCGTATCTCGAAGCCTATTGGTATAGCCTGGCAAACTACTTCGGGCCAAAGAACAGCACCACTTTCAGTACAAATCTCATGAGCTATGTCGGGTCGGTGTACCCACCAATGGTTGCGGCGCTGCTCGTGTTCACTGTGTTTGTGCTGCTTTACAGGGAATACGGAAAGTATGTTGGGCTGATAGGGGCGTCGCTGACCGCATCGATGCCCGTCATATTCACGACCTTCGTGGCTGGCGAGCAGCTGCTTGAACCATGGGGCATATTCTCGCTGTTCTTCTTCTTCGCAATGTATGTTTTGGCCATAAGGGACATGAAGAACTCGAGGTTAGCGATACTCGCAGGTGTGGCGTTTGCATCCACATTCCTCGGCGCGCACTACTATACAGTGGATGCAGGCGTCTTCGCTGCATACATACTGCTGCAGGGCACCATAAGCGTGATACGGGGAGATATATCGAAGTACTTCTACAAGATGAACATAATCATCATAGTCGTGATAGGGATATTCCTTGTTGCATATAACGCATATAGCACATCGATAACATCTGCGATACCGAAGATTGCAGGCGTGCCGACCACCATCGCATTCCCGATAATAGCAATTGTTACTGTAGCAGTGCTGGATTATTGCAGCAGATGGCTGGTAAAGAGCAAGCTCTCCTTCAAGGAAAGGCTTGGAGGGCTCGGCATCATAGCCGCAGTGGTGCTCGGCAATGTCCTCGCGTGGATATACCTAATCTACGCCTATGCAAGGAGGCATGGAAGGTACGATCCCCATACCCTCACAAGAATTGTATGGATAGGCTTTATTTTCACTATCGCGATAATAGCCGTGTTCTTCACACCGCTTGGCAAGCCGTTCAAGGGTTACATCAACCTTAGTGCGCACTACACAACCCCCTCTATACCCCTATTCATGACAGTAGAAGAGTATATACCGACTGGGTTGCTCTACAACTTCGGCACAGCAGGGTTTGGCCTGATAGGCTCTAGCATAGGAGGAATACCGATCCTGGTGTGGGTTATATCCGCCGTGGCGCTCCTGCTGATAATCGTAAGCATAGCTTTCAGGAACAGCAAGACCGGTATACTATACGCCGCCATAGCGCTGCCGCTGATGGTCGCCGGCTTCTCGGAGGTGAAATACCTGCCGCACTTCGGCGTAGCTTTCATAATGCTCTTCTGCATAATAATCGGCGAGATACTACTTCTTGCTGACAATGATTTCAGCATAAAGAAATATGCGAAATTAGCTGTAGCCGCAGGGTCTATGAACGAGCTGAAAAATGCGATCCAGAAGCATGCGAACGTAGTCTACGCTGTGCTTGCAATCGGCCTTTTCTTCATCTCCACAGTCCTCGCGATAATCATGCTTTTGGCCATCATATTCCTGATAAAGCCAAGCGGAAGCAGGAGCTATCTCTACGGGCTCCTATTCCTATTCATAATAATAGAGATCGCTGCGGTAGCCATAAACCATCAAGTAATGCTCGGGGAAAGCAGTACGATAATACAGGCGTTCACCGGAGCGTACACCTACGCTACAAACCCCGTTAACGCATGTTCGATAATAGCTAACCACGTGAACTCCATCGCTGACGACATGTTCTGCAACCTTGTGCCGGCGTACTGGCTCAACGCTATGGCGTGGATAAAGGATAACGTCGGGCCTTTCGGTTACAGAGTGCTCGCATGGTGGGACTACGGAGACTGGATAAACTGGTTCGGAAACTCGCCGGCTGTGCTGAGAGGAGACAACTCTGCCCCCACAGAGGACTATGCCACTGCGGCACACTATGTGCTTGGGTCTTCAGACGGGTATGGACCGCAGTCATTGGCGTCATTCATGAATGGAAACCAGACAAAGTACGTGCTGATGGACCAGGACCTGATACCGAAATGGCAGGCTCTCGATTTCCTTGCATGCGTAGACATCAATGCGACATCGAAAGCCTACGCGATAGCGCAGGGCAAGGCGCAAAGCCCACCAGTCCCATACGTGCTAGGTACTTCACCATGCGAGATAGCGCATGACCCGCAATTCGTATTGGTGCCGTTGCCCGCGCTGATACCGACGAATTCCTCGGTGCAGAGCATATCCTACTACTGCAAGATATCAAATAGCACAACGCCACTGATAGCTTCATACATAGTTCAAGGGATGTCTCTCTCGAATGAAACCGTATGCGTCGACTCTGTCCCCAATGCAAAAGGGGTGCTCAGCATATTCAACCAATCGGGCGGCAAGCTTAATGCGGTGATACAATCCGCTTCCTATGAAGGTGTCATAACGGTAAGCGGCATACCGTTCGTGGAATACCTGATGATATACCTGCCAAATGGGCCGAACGACACGATAACCGATGCACCATCGTCATTCTACGGCTCCAACTACTACAAAGGCTTCATACTCGGCGATCTGCCAGGATTCACCCAAGTATACCCTGCGAACGCAACAGGAATAAACTTCGTCAATGGCACATACGGTGTAAGGATATACGAACTGGACAACTTCACGGGGGCGTTGCCACCGAAGACGCCGAAGCCCTCATACGTCAGCAACAACTACACGATGCCTGGCTGACACAACTTTTAATATTCCAATGTTTAAATCAAATCGGGGCTCGTAGCTCAGCCTGGTTAGAGCGACGGTCTTATAAGCCGTAGGTCGTGAGTTCAAATCTCACCGGGCCCATTAGGTCCTGTAGCGGATTCGGTTATCTATGCCGCAAGCCGAGCATCTGTAGATAATGTAGCCGCCAGAGCTCACGATCATCGTTCTGCAATTTAGGCCCGGAATGAGCAACGACAAACAGCCGCCGCATATCCTGTTCTTGATTCTTGGCAGCACCTTTACCTTGTAATGCGTCCTTATCTTGTTGAGTATTGACAAATAAGACCCAGCGAGATTCTTGTCTTTCGGCAGCGCTTTCTCCGCCAAGTCGAACAGTATCTCGATACGCTCTTTAGCTATGCTGTTAATCAGAGCCCTCCTACCTTCCAACATCACACCAAAAAGAAAGTGCCAAACAGCAACACACTTTCCCGCCGTAGGCAGTACACATGTGTCGTGATCGGACTTAGCTTCCAAGTTCGGAATGGGTTTGGGCGTTTCCCCGATCCTATTACCGTTTGACGATATGATATACAATCCAAGATTTATATATCTTAGCTAAAGGCCTTCGTTCGCCCTATCCCTCTTTGTCGCCTCTTGCAGCAGGCGCACGTTCTTCTTCTCGTTCTCCACTATCTGATGCCACATGGCTTCGCATTTTGAGTGGCCATCTGCTGTTGATTCTTTTATATACCGGTCAGCATGGTACAGGAACTGCAGCCTCTTGACTAGTTGTTTGTGCACGTTATACGCGCAGTTGCTCATTTCAGGCATATCCTCACTGGTAATATTACGGTGCAAAAGGTTATTACCCTTTTGCGAATCTTCTCCCGTGCATGCATGCGCTGCATATGCCTGCCCTCCTGTTATAGTGTCTGCGGCATACTTTTTTGCCGCATAGGGAGCATGTGCTCTCTGCAAGCATCCCGCATATATCACACAACAGCGTAACCTTCACTTCATTACCACCTTCTCTTTCGGCATGTCGAAGTCAACATAATCACCAAGCAGCTCCTTGGCGCGCACCAGTGAAAGTGGGCGCAGCCCCTTCTTCCTCGCATAAGAGCATTGGTACCTTATGTATGAGTCGTTTATCCTTGTGTTTGGGTCAAGCGCCTTGCACCGCTCTATATAAGACGATATCACCTTAAATGCGTCGTCTTCCGTCATCCCCCTGACGTTAATCAGATATGGCGCAAGCACAAGGTTGACTACCCTATGGCGCACATCGGGTATGGGTGTCTCGAGGAGGCGGTCTATCCATGCTCGGTTTCCACCAGCTACTGGCTTTATTGTTACAATTGGCTGCACTATCGTCTTAGACCTGGTTATCACCTGTTGCGGAAGGTCGCTATGTTTTATGGGAAGCCCTAGCAGTATCCGCCTGAAGATCACACTCTCAAGGAGATCGGCAGCATCGCGCCTGCTCATTATTACATCGCCTCCATGAAGCCTGAAGTTCGAGAGCGAAAAGCCCGGTACGGACGACATGTATCTCAGCACGGCGAGGAAGCTTACCTTATACTCGTTCAGGCTACTGGGCGATATTGCAATGCCAAGCTCTTCTGATAGGCGTAGCAGGTCGCGGCTGCCGCTGACGTCCAGTGCATCTCTAGATCTAGCCGCCTCTGCGGCTGCAAACTTCAGGACGGCAGCTCTGTTGCCTAATGCACTTACCAGCATCCGCTCGTAGACGTAGCTTATCACATGGTCAAGCTTCCCGTACGCTATGTCCTTGTACTCGAGTTTGCCGTTGGAGAACGCTTCCTCGAGCCTTCTCTCAGCAAGTGCAAGGTACTTATCCATCGACCCTCGTAGGTCGGCTTCCCTGGAGCGTATCAAGACCTTAGCTTCTTCCGAAAATGGATATTTGTACGCGAATGCAAGCGCATCGTCTGCTGCCATCGTATATCTATAGCAATTTAATATAAAGAGCTTGATGTACAATCGGAATAAAACCCCCGCGCAAAACCAAAAGAAACATATAAATATCTCGCCCAGCGAAGGCTCTCACGTGCAAAGTGGTTAAATGAGACTAGCGAACCAAAGGTATCAGGAGTTTGACACACAGTCGATAAGGGCCCTAACCGATAGAATTAACGCAGCGCTGATAGACGCCAATAGCACTGCGGTTACCACGGATACAGCAGAGCTTTCAAAGCTCCTGTTCGGTCACGGAGCATCTGCACTGGTAACCGAAATCAACAATGCGACAGACCACCAATTACTCGAGGAAAATGTTTTTTCTACTTTAAAAGCTGTAGATTCACTCGTGTCGGCAACTGAGGATTTCCCAGGAGTTGTAGACCTTTATAAGGTAGGTAGCGCAGTAGGCCAGCTGGCTCTATTATTGAAATACAGATGCGAGTCTGCAGAGGGAAACGCAATGCATCTTGAAGCGGCCGTAAGTGCAGAGATGGCTGCGCATACATTAGAAAGGGCAGCGAAAATCTTAGACGTGATAGAACGACAGGTCGCTGCAGAATTTCTAAAACCTGGAGGGAACTTCGTGCAGGTGACCCTACAGGGGATATTGGACCACAAAAACGACATTGTTGTAATAAGCGAATACGGTGAAATAAGGAAGCATACCGGAGCACGCAGGGAGCTCCTTGAGATCGCAGGAGACAACTACGATCTAGCCTCGAGAGAGGTAGTCGTAGAGGTGCAGGATCCTATCGAAGCCGTGAAGAGGTCACTAAAATTGAGAGCAACGGCAGCGGTGGTCTTGAAAGAAGCAGGAGTTAGCAGGAGGATTCGGGCAAAGGCATTGGGAGACTGCAGCGTTCTTGCGCAAACGATTGCTATGGAGAAAATGCCAGATGGGGCCGTGTTTCAAGAGAGGTTAAGAACGGATAAGGAGCAGCCCACCAATACATACATTATACCTTGGAATTTACGAGAGCGCGCATCGGAAATCACAAAAATCGCCATAGAGGACGCAAAAGCGAGATTCAACGAGTTCAGGTTCACGCCTCTCTCTGTTGATGGGATCCTAAATGTGTAGGAGTCGCCAACATTATTATAAGTAGGGCAACAACTCCTATTGCGGGGCTGTACGCTAACCTGGCAGACTTCCAGCCTCGGGCGCTGGATATCCGAGTTCAAATCTCGGCAGCCCCATCCGAATGCAGAATCAGGCGTCCTTTATCGCAACCTTGACCTTTGCTAGGGTTGCTGCGTCTATGCTCTGCATGTTATGTGCCGTTCTTGCATGCGCGGCTATCTTCCCCATCAATTCCTCTTCAGTTTCGGCTCTTGCCTCGAAGCCGCATGACAGTCCTATGTCCTTGCATGCGAATCTTTTTGCCATCTCATCACACAAATGGCTCTGTTTTTGATATATAAAAGACTTACCTTCGCCGGAGACATTCTTTGCAAACGCATGAATCTGATAGCCTCTTAATCTTGCCCATCCTTCCCCTTCCAGGTTTCACGAATGCGCACCAGCATACTCCCCAGTCTGCACCCTGGCAGTCGAATATGCCGCCGCATAGCCCGCATCTGGCCCGCAACCAATCATTAAAATTACAGCACGGTTCATAAAAACCTTTATGTGGATAATAGGCTTATGGGGGAAACTGGCGAAAGAGAGCTGAAGGAGCAGGCGTTGGCAGCGCACAGGAAAAGGAGCGGCAAGGTGGAGATCGCAGGCAAGGTCGCAATAAGAGATGAGAACGATTTATCCCTTTATTACACACCTGGGGTCGCATATGTCGCTGC
Organism: Microcaldota archaeon; assembly: GCA_027345565.1. Taxonomy (GTDB): domain Archaea; phylum Micrarchaeota; class Micrarchaeia; order Micrarchaeales; family Micrarchaeaceae; genus JAJZAB01. The sequence continues at coordinate 59,783 of DAHWIF010000011.1, read as the reverse complement.
CGCAATAAGGGAAAACGCAGCGCTATCCTACGAATATACAAACCGTGCGAATACGGTTGCAATAATAAGCGACGGCACCCGCGTGCTCGGCCTCGGCGACCTAGGTCCGGAATCGGAGATGCCTATCCTTGAGGGCAAAGCGCTGCTCTTCAAGAAGTTCGGCGGCGTAGACGCCATACCTATATGCGTCGGGTCTAAAAGCGAGGACGACATAGTTCGGTTCGTGGAGATGATAAAGCCATCGATAGCTGCCGTGAACATAGAAGACATAGAAACACCAAAAGCGTTCAGCATAACGCGGAGGCTGGAGGAACGCCTTGGGCTGCCGCTATTCCACGATGACCGTTGCGGCACGGCAATAGTGGTACGGAGCGCTCTCATGAATGCTCTTGCCGTTGTCGGCAAAAGCCTTGGGTCTGCGAAGATAGTGATAAACGGTGCTGGAGCCGCAGGGCTCGGGATAACCGAGATTTTGTGCGCATCGAAAGCGAGTAATGTGACGGTGTGCGACACAGCAGGAGCAATATACAAGGGCAGGAAGGAAAACATGAACGCTTTCAAGGAATGGATTGCCGAGGCCACCAATAGCAGAAAGGAAAGCGGTGCGTTGGTTGACATCGTAAACGGAGCTGATGTGCTTATAGGTGTATCAAAGAAAAGGGTTTTCACAAAGGAGATGATATCATCCATGGCAAGAGACCCTATAGTTTTCGCGCTCGCAAACCCAGATCCAGAGATAGATTACCATGAGGCAAAGGATGCAGGTGCAACCGTAGTCGCAACAGGAAGCAGCATGCAGCCCAACCAAGTCAACAACTACCTTGCGTTTCCGGGTTTCTTCAGGGGAATGCTCTCAGCGCACGCATCAAAAGTGACCGATGAGATGGCACTTGCAGCAAGCGATGCGATTGCCACTTTCATAAAAAGGAGGCAAAGATCCGCAGAATACATAATACCGAGGTTCGGAGACCTGAACGAGTATACAGCTCTTAATGTAAGGATAGCGACAAGGGTCGCGGAGGCCGCTGTCAGCTCAGGAGTCGCAAGCGCACATGTGGATAAGAACATTGTGAGGGATGAGACAAAAAGGATGCTCTCGCTTTATAAGAAGAAGGAGAAATGGACAGAAAAGCTGGACAAAAGGTATGAGTGATTGGAGATACTTGATTATGACATAGTCGTTCTCGGCAGCGGCATAGCAGGACTTGCAGCAGCGATACACGCCAGCAGGCTAATCGGACCGCGCAGGCGCATCGCAGTCGTATCAAAGCTGCACCTGATGCGTAGCCACTCTGTAGCGGCCGAAGGCGGCGTATCAGGAGTCCTTTACCCAGAGATGCATAATGACTCATATGACCTGCACGGCTATGATACCGCCAAGGGATCGGATTACCTAGGGGATCAAGACGCCATAGAGGTACTTGTCAATAATGCACCGAAAGAGATAAGGTTCTTCGAGCACATCGGCGTACCGTGGTCTAGAGAGCCAGACAAGAGGATACTGTTCAGGGCGTTCGGAGGAATGAGCGTCAAGAGAACCGCATTTGCCGCTGACAAAACCGGCTTCTTCCTGATGCGTGCGCTGTACGATACCGTACTCAAATCCGAGAATGTAGATGGATTCCACGAGCACTTCGTCACAGATCTTCTGCTCCACAAAAACGGTTTTGCAGGGCTGCTTTCCATAGACCTAGCGACAGGTGGCATAAAACTCTTCCGTGCAGGAGCATGCATAATCGCCACGGGCGGATATTCGAGGATGTATCCGTTCACCACCACATCACACTCAGCAACCGGGGACGGCACGGCTCTCGCTCTCAGGGCCGGACTGCCGCTAAAGGACATGGAGTTTGTGCAATTCCATCCAACTGCACTTGTGCCAAGCGGCATACTGATAACAGAGGCGGCGCGAGGCGAAGGCGGGTATTTGAGAAACGCGAAAGGCGAGAGGTTCATGAAAAGGTATGCGAAGTCTGTGATGGAGCTTGCGCCAAGGGACATAGTATCTAAAGCGATAATCACCGAGATAAAGAAAGGCAGGGGCGTGGACGACTCAGAGGCAGGCATGAAGTACGTGCATTTGGATCTAAGGCACCTTGGCGCTGAAAAAATCGATGAAAGACTCCCTATGATACGGGAGATGACAATAAAGATGTTGGGCCTGGATCCGGTCGAAGAGCAGATTCCTGTGAGGCCAGCAGCACACTTTACAATGGGGGGCATACACACCGATATAAACGGCAGCGTGGTATCCAGCGTGCTTTCAGGCACGGTTAACGGGCTTTGGGCAGCCGGCGAATGCGCATGTGTGAGCGTGCACGGGTCAAACCGGCTAGGTTCGAACTCGTTAAGTCAGTGTGCCGTTTGGGGAAGGATAACCGGCATTGCTGCGGCAAGGCACACACGCATTTCCATTGCGAAAGATGTGGTGGTCAAGATGGGAGAGGACGCAGAGGAAAGGCTGAACAGCATCAAGGACAACGACGGGACAAACGACCCGTACGAGCTAAAGGAGCGGCTACAAAACGTGATGGGCGAGCATCTCTATGTATACAGAGATAGGCGAGGCATGGCAGGGGCGTTAACGGCCATACGTAGGATAAAGGAGATGTACAAGGAAGTACGCGTGTCAGACAAAGGCAACATCTTCAATACGAACCTTAGGGACGCATTGGAGATAAAGAATATGGTGGAACTTGCTGAGGTGGTCGCAAAGTGTGCGTTGAACAGAATGGAGAGCCGGGGCGCACACGCAAGGACCGACTATAAAAAGCGCGATGACAAGCATTGGCTAAAACACACAATAGCAAAGGCTGTAAAAGGAAATATAGAGATATCGTACGCGCCTGTCACAATAACCAGATGGCAGCCAAAGGCGAGGACTTACTAGTGGTAATATGGAGAAACGGGTGTATGATCCACGCGGCAAGCAGTCAAACATAGGCAGGCTGCTCGGCTTCGACAAGGAGGCGTACGTCCACATGCTTTTCTACAGGGTGCTGATAATTTTCTCTTTAATCGCGTTCGTAATCTTTGTGGCGAAGTATGTAGGGCTGCTGCCATCGTGGGCGTTCGAGGCCGCATTCATAGTCGTGTGGGTGCTTTTCACGCCGCAGGTGTACGAGACGGCGAAGGGCGCCTCTGTAATAGCCACAGAAGGGTTCGTCCACGGCTACCTAAACAAATCATATCTTACCATAGCTGAGAAGTACAAGCGCCATCCGCTCACCCCGATGTATAAGATGTTGCCATATGCGTCCTTGGCGATATGGGTCGCAGGGTTAATCGCAATACTCTATGTGTGGTTCGCATGAAGGAATCAGTAAAGTTCGCACCAATGTATGTTGCCATGATAGGCGTGCCGGTGCTTATGGTCCTGTCTGCGATTGCCTATTTTGTTTACCAGCCTGCCACTACGCCGCTTTTTTATTTGATAACGCTAGGCCTGTTAGTTTTCGGCATATCCGGCATGCATGAAGTTTACTTTGCCAGGCGTGAATCGCCCTGGAGGCTGATGAAGATAGCAAAAAATGATGCAGAAGAGCATGTGCATTCAGAGAAGGTGGCACTGGGCGGCAGGACCAAAGAGATAAATTTGGAAATCGCCAGGTTCAACCCCGCAACAATGACGATCGAATCGCGCATATACCTGGTCGGCGCAAATAGGTTCACCACCGTGCTTGAGCTACTGCAGAGCGTTAAGGAGAGGAATGACAACACACTCTCGATGAGGTATAGCTGCAGGATGGGGATATGCGGGTCGTGCGGCATGGTCATAAACGGCAAGCCGTCGCTAGCATGCGAGGCCAATGCTTTCAAGAGCGCGAAAGACGGCACCATAACGGTTGCGCCGATGGAGGGGCATCCGCTGCTGAAGGACCTAGTAAACGACTTCGACGACTTCTTCGATAAGCACAAGGCAATCGAACCGTACCTCTATAGGAAGGATAAAAATGCCCAGTACGCAGCCGGCAAGGAGTACGTACAATCGCAGGAGCAGATAGAAAAGTTCCTTCCGTATTCGTACTGCATAATGTGCGGGCTATGCCTGGACGCATGCCCAGTTGTAAATACGAACCAGGACTTCATAGGCCCTCAGGCGCTCGCCCAAGAATATCGGTATTACGCCGATTCGAGGGATCAGGCGGGGGCGAAGCGCATAGAAAAGGTCGACGTGCTGGAGGGCTTATGGAGCTGCGAATACGCCGGGGCGTGCTCAAAGGTGTGCCCGAAAGGCGTAGACCCCGCAACGGCCATACAGCTTATGAAGAAAGATACGATGAAAAGTAATATAATTGGCAACAAGAAAGAGTGAGAATATGAAATACAGGACAGAGTCTGATGTTCTCGGCAAGGTGAAAGTGCCTGCAGATGCCTATTATGGTTCAGAGACGAAGCGCGCCGTAGACAACTTCAAGATATCTGGGGAAAGGATAAGCTGGAGGCTTATAGAGGCGTATGTGACCATAAAGAAGGCTGCAGCCATAGCCAACATGCGCACAGGATCTCTTGATAAGAGAAGGGGCACAGCAATCGTCAAAGCGTGTAGCGAGGTTCTCGGCGGCAAGTTTGCAGACCAATTTGTAACTGACGTTTTTCAGGCGGGCGCCGGCACTAACATAAACATGAATGTCAACGAGGTCCTGGCTAACAGGGCAATAACGCTGCTTAAAGGGAACAAAGGGGACTATGCGATAGTGCATCCGAACGACCATGTAAACATGAGCCAATCGACCAATGATACCTTCCCCTCGGCACTTCAGATATCATGTTACCTCACCATAAGGGAAGACCTGCTTCCGGCGCTCAGAGGCGTTGAAACCTCCTTAAAGAACAAGACGCGTGAGTTCTCAAAGGTGGTGAAGGTTGGGAGGACGCACCTGCAGGATGCGGTGCCGATGACTTTGGGACAGGAATTCTATGGATACGCAGGAGAGATAGGATACGCGATAGATGGGCTAATTACTGTAAGCAGCCTACTCCTCGAGCTGCCTCTTGGAGGCACGGCCGTGGGGACCGGACTGAATGCCAGCAGGCGCTATGCGGCAGAAGCCGTTAATGAGATAAATAGGATGACAAGGGCGAAGTTCTCCATAACAAAGAATACATTTAAGGTGATGCAGGGGCAGCAGTGCATACTCGCCCTTAGCGATGTTCTCAAAGAGGTATCGATAGTGATGTCAAAGATAGCGAACGACCTGAGGCTCATGACATCTGGACCGCGCGCTGGGATAGGGGAAATAATACTTCCCGCGGTGCTGCCAGGATCATCAATAATGCCTGGCAAGGTGAATCCAAGCATCGCAGAAATGTTGAATATGGTGTGCTTTGAGGTAATCGGGCTCTCTCGCGCGACTGACATAGCCTTCGAATCCGGGCAGCTGGAGCTGAACGTGTTCACCCCCCTGATAGCGTACAACACGCTTTTTTCGATAAACATACTAACAAACGCGATAAACACCTTCTCGAGCAGATGCGTATCTGGCATAAAAATCAACAGACGGGAAATAGAAAGGCACCTGAAGATGGACCTGTCTAGGGTGACGGCGTTGACGCCATACATAGGCTATGCCAAGGCCGCGAAGATAGCAAGGACGGCATATCTGACAGGCAAGAGCCTAAAGGAGGTATGCCTGGACATTGGTGTAATGGACAGAAAGACGCTGGATCGGCTCCTTGACCCCAAAAGGCAGGTCTGAGCTTGCAGTCGAAACAGGCCTAATATTCCCGTATTAAGCCGCTTTGCATATATTTTTATTCCTTTACGACAGAATAGATATACTATTACTGTGTGGTTTCTATGTTTGACATAAAGATAGATGATGCTAGGTACTGGAGAAGCTGCGTTGACTCGATAGTCAGCCTTGTGGATGAGGGCACATTCAACATATCCAAGGAGGGGATATCCCTGAAGGCTATGGACCCGTCAGGTATAAGCATGGTCTCATTCTTCATACCTGGCAAGGCGTTCTCGAAATACGATGTTGAGAAGCCGGTATCGATAGGATTGAACCTCGAGAACCTCAGCAAGATACTCTCAACGGCGAGGAACAATGAGCAGCTTAGCATGAAGGACTCTAGCAACAAGCTCGCAATAGAGTTCATAGGGGACAACAGCCGCCGAAGGTACAGGCTGCCGATGATAGACATAAAGAAAGAGGCCGACAAGGAGCCGAAGATAGAGTTCGAATCCTCAGTGGAGGTAAAAAGCGACCCATTCAGGGAGGTGCTCAAGGATGCAACGCTGCTTTCATCGCTGATAGGCTTCAAGACAGAGAAGGAGGTGTTCAAGATATTCGCCAAAGGCGATGCTGCGGAACTGGAGGAGGAACACAGCAACCCGGACTTCGTGAAGAAGATAAACGTCAGCAAGGCGTCCTCTGCAACGTTCAATCTTAACATGCTTGACAGGATGGTTAGAACGTGCCCACCAGGCAACTCGATAGACCTTTCACTCAAGACGGAAGAACCTATAAGGATAAATTACAAGATAGGCGATGCAACAATCGCTTACTTTTTGGCCCCGTACATGGAAACGTGACTAAATGAAATTCCTGATCTTCATACCTCCAAATGATTTCAGGGACGAGTCGTTATCCACTATAAGGATGTTCTTCGACAGGTGGAATGTGAGCTACCAGGTGACTAGCTACAGTAACAAGGAATGCAACGGCATGCACGGTGCGACTTGCATGCCAGATATAAACGCAAACAGGGTCGACCCATCGGGCTACGATGGCATAATGTTCGTGGATGGAGCAGGGGTAGATTCATATAAACTCCAGGATTTCAGGCCCCTTTTGGACCTGATTATGAAGTTCAATGGCAGCAAGAAGTACATCGGCGCGGTAGGAAACTCGCAGAAGGTGCTGGCAAAGGCCAATATAATAAAAGGCAAGAAGATGGCTGTGCCGGAAGATGCGGAAGTGAAGAAGGCAATCCAACTATTCCACGGAATACCCACCGATAAGAACATGGAGATAGACGACAACCTGATAACCGTGAAGAGCTCTGGCGCTCTTGAGGAATCGCTTAATCCTATATTGGAGCACCTTGGAGTCAAATGAATGATGTGCTCTGATGGCAGTCCCATATAATGCCATTATAGGGATCGGCGAACTTGTATACATATTTGCCATAGCCGTGGCCATGGATGTGCTGGTCTCGAAGAGGAGGATATCTGAGAGCGCTGCGAGGAAGGTAATCCATCTCTGGATGGGGGGTCTGATCGTATTCTGGTTCCTGCCAACCGGCCAATACGCCAAAGTCATATTCTCCATACCCATTCTTGCATTTGTTGCGGTGATGCTCACCGCACTCCCAAAGCGCGCACCTCACGCGACAAAAGTCTTCCGGTTCGCTAGGGAGAGATCGCGAACAGACGTCATATACGGGCCTTTGATATTGATGGCAATGCTGATATTTTTCACCGTTTTTTCATTCAGGAGCATAGCAGGGGTGGCTGCAATCTGCGCGGTGTCGTTCGGCGATGGAATCGCCCCAATCGCAGGCAAGTATGCGTGCGCCAAATATGCAAACGGGAAGAAGAGCATTGAGGGGAGCCTAGCCTTCTTTGTAGCCAGCCTATTCAGCATCTTCATCTTCACATCAATCCTGCTTCCTGGCAGCTTCACCGTTCGAGTATCGAGGATAGCCGTCCTGGCATCTGCGGTTGGGGCTGTGGCAGAGGGGATAACGCCCGGAAAGTTCGACAACCTTACAGTCTCAATCCTCGTATGGCTCATTTTCCTTTTAGTCTGAGCATTCGCATGTCGAAGAAGCCCAACCAAAGCAGAAGTATGCCGAAGAACTCGGAATAGTAGAGCAACGCCGGGAAAGACACTATATAAAGAGTCCCAGCGGCTGACACTACTATAACGCCAGCTATTATTGAAAGCATCTTCGGGCTCCGCGTTTTTACGTATGTCAACGCTGCCACCGCCACCAGTATGGCTGCAGCCGGGAAGGTGATCAGCAACGACGCTATTGTTGCAGCCAAAGATGTCGACTTTATTGCTACGCCGGCGCTGCTGAGTATGTACACGGCCGGGAATGCAATGACGGAGTAGAATAGAATCGCAGTAGTTATGATGCAGAATCCGTAATACGCCTTCTTCAGCTTTGCAGAGCTTATGAGCTGCATGGAGCCGAGCGCGAGGAACTGGACAAGGAGCGTCACTACGACTATGTATGAATTTGCAAGCCACCCGCTGTATACGCCTAATGCAAAAGCGATTTCCAGCCCAACACCGGCAACGAACAGCCAAAGACCAAGACTCCAGAAAAGGAGCGCGCGTGCCCTCTTCACCGCGTAATCCCTTGTTATGAATAAGGTAAGCAGTAACGCGAGTACGAATATCACTATTGTGGATAGAGCAACAGTTGTTTGTATAGACGTCAATATCCCACCGATCCGTTAGACTTCTTCAAGTATGCTATATAAATGAAGTATGTAAGCGCTCCTACAAGGAATATCCCTCCCATGATCGTTATGGCAACCGTATATCCTCCAGTAATTGCGTTCACTAGGTAAGACTGCGAATTTACCGTCCCGCCAAACCAATACGGGTATGTTATCGTTCCGAAATACAGGATGGCCCAGAATAGCCATGCAACCGCCGCGTATCTTGAGGCCCTCTTAGCCCTAATGCCAAGGTACATCACTACGGCAAGCAAGGCAATGGTTAATGCCAAAAGGGGCCAATATGCAGCTGCATTGGCCAGCGCGTACCTACCATAAAAGTACAGCGCAGCAAAAACAAGCAAAATTGCTATTGGCGCCGATGCATATCCGAGCCTCTTAAGGTGGTCCAAGTCGAAAAATACTGATATCACAAATATGCCGATTAGTGCTACCGAAACAAAAAGAAGCAGCACGAACGGGTTAAGCAGCATAGCGTATATGCTAGCAGACAATGCCTGTACGTTTATCCCAATACCGCTTACTCCTGATCCGAGCACGGCTACCACGAGGAATGCAGTTATTATTGTGGCCATGCTGTAGACTCTAAGGAACGCGCGCTCTGAAGGCGCGTTGCTTATGTATTCGCTGTACGCTATGAAAGCGTTCCTGAATATGAAGAACATCGCAGCGATGAGCAACGGCACTAAATAGGCGTTGCCGATTATCTTTATCGCAGTGGGGAAGGAGGCCTCGAAGTTGACCAAATAGAATACGGCAAACGTGCCCGTTATCTCCCATATCGGCATTAGATAGCGTTTCAGCCTATCCTTGTCTCGATATGATATGAGGAAAGAGACCGCGATGCCTATCTCAATAACGAATAAAGTAAAGAAGGCAGCGAAAACAGCATAGTTCAGCATATAAATTACGTTCATGTTCCAACCAAGTCGTTTGATAGCGGCCTGCTTCTAAAAAGAAGCCTAAGTATCAGCAAAGTCACCGGTATGATCACTGCGTATATGATTATGAACAAGATCGCTATAGGTATGACCGATGGTGAATAGTTCGCAGCCTGACTAACTAGCATGACATTGTATATTATCCACGGTTGCCTGGCTATCTCCGCCGTCGCCCAACCAAGTTCAAGTAGTATTACCGCAAATACACCGGCAACGGTTGTCAGCCACAATATTAGCCGACGTTCAAATGGTCTTTTCTTTAGAACGGCCAGAAGCAGCACAAGGAGCATGAACCCAGCGAACCCGAAGCCTAGGAAAACCATAATATCAAAGGTGTCATGCACGAAAAACGGCGGCCACGTATCCTTTGGATACTGGAGCAACCCGGGTACCACTATGTTGGCATTTCCGAGCAGCATGCTCTGCAGGCCTGATATCACTATGGCACCCTTTACGCTGTTGTTCGATAAATAGCCGAATATTACCTCTGGCGCATTTGGCATAGATTGCAGGTTTGCCTCGAGTGCAGCGTACTTCTCAGGCTGTATGATGGCAAGGCGGTTTATTGACAGTATCCCGGTGTAGACTGACGCGAACGTTGCTATAACCAATATCGCAAAAGTGAGCTTAAGCCCTTTCATGTAATAGGCCTTCTCCATGCCGCCGCTCCTCAGCAGTCTGAATGCCATATAGGCTACGAATATGAAAGTACCTGCAAAGTACGTTGTGGCTATGACGTGGAGGACCTCTATCCCTGTTGCCGGTGTCCATAGGACGGCAACCGGGTTTACATCTGTGATCGCTCCGGTGCTGAGATAAGTGGCTATATTGAACCCATTTGGAGTGTTCATGAATGAGTTGAGCATGGTGATGAGGACTCCGGAGGCTGTTGCGCCTATCCCTACAATTACGCCTACAAGTGCGTGCGCATACCTATTACTGAACTTGTCCCAACCGTATATGTATATTGCAAGGAAAATCGCTTCAAGGAAAAACGCAAAGACCTCTATATAGAGTGGTAATATGGCCACCTGGCCGACGAGGACCATAAAGCCAGGCCACAGAAGGAAGAGCTCGAGCGCCACCAGGGTGCCAGAGGCTGTACCGACGGCAAAGAGCACAACGAGCACGATGGAAAGGCGCCTTGCCATGACCGAATACTGCCGATCCCCGTTCCTGATGCCTATTATCTCCGCTACGACTATTATCGCCGGAAGCGCTATGCCGACAGAAGCGAGTATTATGTGCACGCCTAGCGAGAAGGCCATCAAAAACCTATCGAAATCGATAACAGGTATCATCTTAGGCGCACCAGAATTCAATGTAATAAGAATCAAGCCAAGTTATAAATATCTGAATTGAGATTTGCCATTGCATTCTGGTTAGGGGGAGCGAATGAAACGAATTTCTGTAGACCGGAGAGCGGGAGCAAACACCCACCGGCAAGATGGAAACACCCCTAAGGACCATTGCGGTGTCGTAGGAGTAGCATTCGGAGATGAGCTTTACACCAACAGGATGCGCAGGGAACGCTCAGCCGACCAGCTCGAATACTACATGTTCCCTCCGGAGAACGGTCACGCCTCATACGAGATTTATAGGGCGCTGCTCAGGCTGCAGCACAGAGGGCAGGATTCGGCAGGCATAGCAACTTTCGATAATAATGGTGGGCACGAGATAAACGTAGAGCTGGTCAAAGGGCTGGTCACAAAGTTCAGTGAAATGGAGGAGCGTGCTAGGAAAAAAGGCCCTCTCGAGCGGTTATCCGGCACTATGGGCATAGGACACGTGCGGTACACGACGTCAGCCTCTCCGGGGGTGAGGGATGCGCAGCCTATGGTGTTTGATATCAACGATTGGCAGATGGCAATAGCTTTTAACGGTACGATTGTAGATCCGGAAGCCCACAGGGGTTCGTTGAAAGAGGGTCATAAGTTCCACAGCAAGGTTGACACTGAGATTCTTGGCGCATTCATAGCCAATCACCTAAAACGCGGCAAGGATCTCGAGTACGCGCTTGCGGAGGTAACCAAACAGTTCGAAGGCGGATATGCCCTTGCTGTGTTGACCTCAAGAGGGCAAGGCGAGCTGGCAGTTCTCAGGGATCCGCACGGCATACGTCCGCTGGCGATGGGGCTGTCTACCTTGACCAACGGCGTAATGTTCGCGTCAGAGACTGTGGCATTCCATTCAGCAGGGTTTGAATTCTCAAGGATGGTATCAAACGGAGAAATGATATTTGTGGATGGGGCATCGCAAGCAAGGTTTACTCAAAAGGTATTAAACGCGCAAAAGCCGGCGCACTGCCATTTCGAACTTATATACTTCAGCCTTCCGTCAAGCCTGGTTGACAAACCAAGCGCCGCGCCGCTCTCATACGGCCCTGAGGGGCACAAAAGCATGTACGCGATCAGGTTTGCGGCCGGACAGAAAATGGCGGTAGAATACGGATCAGAATCCATGAAGAAAAACCAGAAGGAGTGGATTGTCGTGCCTGTACCAGAAAGTGCAAGGAGCGCAGCGGACGGGATAGCCAATGAGCTGGGGATTCCCGTTGTTGCGGCATTGACTAGAAACGTGTTCATACACAGGACTTTCACGTTGCCGACGCAGGAAGAGCGAAACAGGGCGGTAGACCTGAAGTTTTACGAAGTTCCTGATGCAGTGATGGGCAGGTCCGTGATTTTGGTGGATGACAGCATCGTAAGGGGCACAACAATAAACGTGCCACTAAACCTCCTCAGGAAGGCAGGCGCAGCAAGGGTCGAGGTATGGATCACAGAGCCTCCAGTAATAGGATACTGCCCCTATGGCATAGACATGCGAACAAGGAAGGAGCTGATTGCCACGCATATGGACAACGAGCAGATAAGAAACTTGATAGGCGCAGACCGCCTATGTTACCAGACTGTAGCTGGGCTGCACCAAGCGATCGGACTTGGGGATGAGATCTGCACAGGATGCATAACCGGAAGATATCCCACGCAAGGGGCGCAGCAAGCTTATAACAGCTCTCTAAGGCTTTCAGTGGCCTCTAGAGGCATAACGCTCAAACATGGCGTAAATGGAAGGGTAATGGCACGCGCACACTAAGTCGATAGAGGCATGATATGGAGTACAAGCAACTCGGCACCACCGATGAGAAGGTACCTGAAATAGGCATCGGAACGTGGAAGATGCTTAACGGAGCTTCAGACATCGAAGCCATAAGGGCAGCGATAGAGCACGGGAGCAGCCTCGTCGACACCGCAGAGATGTACGGCAACGAAGAAATGGTGGGGGAGGCGATAAAAGGACAGGAAAACGTATTCATCGCCACAAAGGTGTCACCACATAACTTCAGGTATGACGATGTCATACGCTCATGCAACGCGAGCATCAGGAAGCTAGGCGTAAAGCAAATAGATATGTACCAGCTGCACTGGCCGAACCACAGCATCCCGATAGCCGAGACGATGCGTGCGATGGAGCAGCTCAAGAAAGACGGAAAGATACGCCACATCGGTGTTAGTAACTTCGATGTCAAGGAGCTAAAGGAGGCACAGGGCGCCCTGAAGAGCGGCGAGATAGTGTGCAACCAGGTCGAGTACAGTATACTGGTCAGAGATATAGAGGAGGAGCTGATGGACTTCTGTACAAGGGAAAAAATAACCATCATGGCGTATAGCCCGCTTGCGAGGGGCGCCATTTTCAGCAAGAAGTATGAGCAGCTAAAGGCGAAGCTGGAATCGATAGGCGAGGATCACGGCAAGAGCGCGGCTCAGGTCGCTCTTAACTGGCTGGTTTCAAAAAAGCAGGTTGTTGCGATACCCAAGGCTAGCGATCGCCACCACGCGATAGAGAATGCAGAGGCATCTGGGTGGCGGTTCACCGAAGAAGAGATATCGGAGATAAACAATTTTTTGTTTAATGTGCGCAAAAGGCCGATAACCTCCGTATTTACGCCGATAATAAAGCACAGCGGATTCTGGTCACGGCACATGCAAAACCGTAAACGGGACAAGGCTTAAATACTTGCGTTATTTATCAAAATCCGGGTAGATGGCTGCAGCAAGCGCTTATCTCACAGACCTCTATAATAACATCGTGTTAGAGCCAACCACCCCACGCGCTCCATATCATAGGATAGCCAATCAGGAAAACGTCGCATCAAGCATTGCAGGAATGCTGCGCGAGCACCCTAAAAAGATGCATCATATATACAGGAGGGTTGAGCAGAGCGTATCTAGCATACGGGACATGAACAGCTCTGCAGAGCCTGCAGGTTTGCAGTCGACCATCGAGGCACTGCCCCAAACAGCTGTCATGTATGCGCTGGCCGCATACGCATTTGCATACGTAAATCACTTCACTGAACTGTCATACCCGAACCGCGGAAGGGGAACACAGAGGATAACCGAGGTGCTGCTCGCCCCGTTAAGTACGGCATTCCTAATGCTCCATTACGGGGTGACTAAAATAGACCCAAGATGGGGCTCAGCAATAGCCGCCAGCCATCTTATAGAGATGGAGCTGTCAGAAGAGAGAGTCGACAGAAACACCGCGATAAGGTACCTTAGCGATGCACATAGGCATGCAACCCTAATGTGCATGAATATGGATGTGCATAGGCTGGTCAGCGAGAGCACGCTCGCACCAAATGATGGAAGCATCAGGAACCTTATACGGCTAACAGATGACGAGCTACGGGCATCGGTGCAACAGGACCGCAGGCCGTTGATATTCTTCAGGGGGATCGTAGAAAGAAATATGGGAACGCCTTTACCAGATGCAAGCACAAAACTTTAAGAAGCACCTCTAGCATATCTCATTGTGGATAAATGGCCGGATTCGTGAATGTAGCCAAGGTGAGCGAGCTTGAGGACGGAAAGGGTAGAATGGTATCTGTAAACGACCAGGAAATAGCCCTTTTCAAGATAGACGGAAAGGTTTATGCAATACAGGATCACTGCCCACACCAAGGCGGGCCGCTTTCTGATGGCGACCTCAATGGCAATGTTATAATGTGCCCGTGGCATGGCATGACCTACGACATAACTACCGGCAAAGCGGCTCCTGATGCCTGGGACCAAAGCTTCAAAGTGAAGACCTACAGGACGAAAATAGACGGCGACGATGTAATGGTTGAGGTCTAGACGACCTTAAACGCCATGCCGACGGTCAACGAAAAAACCAAAAGCGATGCCCCTGCGATGCCGAATCTCCTATGTGCACCAGAGCCTACAAAAAATGGCACCAAGCATGATATACAAGCCGCATTAAGCAGCACCACACCGCATAGGATTCCGATCCTTACAGCAAACGATAGCACGCCTAGCACACTATCACCATTATGTTGCAGTTTATAAGGTCAAGCAGTAATGCAGCTCTGTCCTTCGAAAATGTGCGCAGCAAAGAATCCAAGCGCTCATCTGCATCGCCTACCAGTGCCATCACGCCAGCTCCATGCCCAAGCCAGCCATTAGGCATCAATACCCTATTCTCCTTGAGCAGCTTTCCGGCTGTGCCTGGTGGAATCCCGCTACCAGAGCGCACCCATTCTTCATACATGTGCCTCGCGAGAGAAGAATGCCTCCCGAAACCATCGCACTCTATGTAGCGCCCATCAAGCCCTATCAGCCCAAGCCCCTCTGCGACCCTCAATGCATAGCGGATTTCGTCCCTGGAAAGATTTTTGGCTCCTGCAGCAAAAGCAAAGCGATTATGCAACGAACGCGCTACATCGTCCTCTGTCACTGCCATGTGCTTCACCACCGAGCAGCCATCAAGACATGTGCTTGCAAACCTTATTGATTCCATAAGGTCGCGCAGAGAGAACCTTTCTAATTTCACCACGTCCGCGTCCTCATAGATGAAGATGGAGGCACGCGAATATCCCCAGTCTGAAACGGCTACCAAAGCAAGGCATGCAATGGCTCCAGCCAGAGTGTAAAATAGGCCAAACGCATACTGCATCATCTCCCACCCCTAACGATTGCACTTACCTTTTCTGCAAGCCCCGTGCCTATCCCAAACGCTCTGCCGATGCTGTCCGGTGCGTCCTTGTCCCTGCGCGACATTGTGTCTATGACCTTTGCGCAGAATTCCTTGCAAGCGCCCAGCTCCGCAGCGAGCTCCCTCTTCGCCTCTTCCAAGCTGTAAATATCGTGTGATAGGCGTGAATTCGCAAATGTCAGCGCGTCTACCTCCTTTGACAGGCGTTTGACATCTCCGCTATCCCTCCTGTCCAATTCATATACAGGATAATGCCTGGCAAGCGCATCTATAACATAGCTGTACACCGCGCCCAGTCTTATATCGTAAAGGTCATCGACCATGGCCAGGATGGCAAACAGGCGCATAAGCCCCGCAGAGAAAACCATATCGGTGGGCTTCGAGAAGTAAAAAATGAACCTTATCCCGTCTTGGCCCAGCTCCAGCAGCTGTTTCTCTGGTACGCCGATAACCTCGTACCTTAAGCGCGTACCGCGGCTCAGAAGCCTGAGCGCTGCATTGTTCTCCATCCTGCCCCTGAGCTGCTGCATGCTGCACTTTAGCCTGGCGTCAACGTTGAACGCAGAGCAGAAATGACCATCACTTTTCAAGCGCAACACCCTTGAGAGACTCTATGGCAATCGCTATGGAGCGATCCCTCACTCCTAAGGACCTTAAGAAAGCAAACACATCCGCACGCGCCAACCCTGCGCCGAACAGGAAGCCAACGAGCTGCGCGATATCGACTCCGCCGGAGTTCTCTGCGAAGAATTTCTCTATGCGCATCGCGGTGTCACTCCCAAATCCCATGCTCTCCAGAACCGAACTCAGCTTCCTCACGCTTACTTTCACAGTCATTGAACCACCACATATAGCATAAGTCCTGAAATCAAATCCGTGCACTCTCCCAATCATGAACCTTTTCGGGGAGCTTCCCTTATTGTATATCAAAGAGACGATGCAGCTGCCCCTGTCGAGCGTTTGCGCCGCTAATGTGTAGTCCTGCCCCAAAAGTCCAGACGACACCAATCCGTTCAAGTTATCTGATCCCTGCAACCTGAACACGAAGCTGCACGCAGCATTGGACAGCACCTCATTGTTCACGTCACCGACAAGCTGCGTCGCGGCTACGACCATAAGGCCGAACTTCCTGCCCTCCCTGAAGAGCTTCCCAAGGTCCTGCGCCAGGTTAGCAAGCTTCCAGGCCTCGTCAACCACAAGCACCCTTTTCGTATCATAGCCCGGCTTCAGGGAAAGAACGAACCTCCTCACCGCGGACAGTACGCTCTTGGCAATCTCCACCTTCTCTGTGTCCCCGCGCGCGGCCGAGAGGTCGACGCTTTCCACTCCTTCTACCAAATGTTCTATCGCCGGCAGGTCCGCAACGCACGCAACCTTCCATACCCTCCCGCCTAGGAACTCCACCACATCCGTATATTCAGAATTCCAATCGATGATAAGTACGCTGTAATCACGCCATATGTTAAGCCCTGCGAGCAGGCTCTTCACCAGGTAGGTCTTCCCAGACCCTGTCATTCCGATTACAGATACATGCGGGTTTACCAGCTTTGTGTTGTCAAGGAAAAAGGGCAACCTGTACTTCAGCGTCTTTCCTAAGTACACTCCATCGCACTGCATGTCGGCTTCAGGCTCCGACTGGCTGATCACCGTGCACTGCAGCGCAACCGCCTTCGAGTCTGTTTTGATAATCATGACACCGCCGAGTCAAATCTCATCATCTTTACCATTTCCTCCCCAGATAGCAAAGACGACTTCGCCCCGAACGCAGCATCGAATTCTGACGAGAGGCCCCTTATCTGCATTAGCGCCTCCTCCTCTGCCCTATGCCTGCTTTCGGAAACAGCGCTGGTCATTATGTAGTAAGCGAGCCGCAGCGGCATGCCACCGCTCTTTATCCCCTCTATCTCATGCTCCAGAAGCGATATCTCATTCTTCAGCCTGTTAGCAGCTACGAGCCCCCTCCCAGATCCCGGCCTCTCTATCCGCGACAGCTCTATCTCCCTCATGCCCTTTTTTGTCTGGAGGCGCTCGAGCAGCCTTGCCACGCCTACCCTCTCTACGTGCATGACGAGCTTGAACGGGAAGTTCGTGTGCGCTATCATGTTCTCTATTTTGTCCCTGTCTATTGTTGTTGAACCCAGCGACACCACTCTGGCTGCCGACGTGGCTGTGTAGCGGTTCGCCGCCCTCGAGATTATAGCCGACCTGTTGCCGCTGATCTCAAAACCGCCGAAAACCTGCACAAGGTTTGTGCCCTCAAAGATCCTCGCCTCTATTATCCCCCACATCTTATGAACAATGAGCGCTGACAGTGACACTGCAGCTGCAAATGATACCACGTATGGGTTTAGCGTTGCGGCACCCAAGGCCATCGCGACAAAGCACGCCACTACGAGGGCATGCGGCATGTACCTGTCTATATCTAATCTCATCTGCTCACTAGAACACATCAAATCTGCCAAAGGATACCTCTGAGCCCAATATCTTGGCGAGCTCGCGTATCGCCGTTATTGTCAGGACGACGCTGAGCACAGGGAAGAAGAAAACCTGCACTATAAGGAGGGCAAGCCAGCTCAGCAGCTCCTTTATCAAGCCCGAGAAGGAGCTTACCAGCCCCGATATCCCAGATGCAAGCCCCTGAAGCGGCCCGGATAGCGCGTTTGCTGATAGCGCACCTAGCGAGAACACGCCGCCTTCCAAACTGTTCGCCTGCACCGAGAATGCGCTCAGCGCCGCCTGGTTTATCGCACCGGAATAGTTGGCCGTTATCTGCGCATCAAGCAGGTAGGTCAAAGGGAAAATGGCGAAGAGGCCTATGGCTATCGCGATGGCCGTGCCGCCAAGCCTCCTTGTAGGATAGAAGGTCCTAAGCACCAGGCCTACAGGCAGGAGCAACGGCACCGCCACTACGGCGATTACGCCCAGCAGCACAGACTGCGCATATATGCCTATTATCGCAAACGTGAGCCCGGTTATTATGAAGTCTTCTTGCGACAACACGGGTGTAAGTATGTTGGCAAAAGATATCGATGCAACGCCGAATCCAAGCTGCACAGAGGATATGAGGCCCAGCGTGACATATATCCCGGATGCAGGCAGCAGCAGCTCCAGGGACGAGTCGAGCAGGGAGGGATAGCTGGCGTTGTTTATAGTGACAGGCTTTATTCCGACCAGATAGTTGTATGCGAAGCATATTGCATAGTTAGTGCTCATATAGCTGCTGCACGACGCGTTGGCATGCGCGCCGGAAATAATCCCGTTTATGATGCCGGTGCCGAGCCCAGCCGGGCTAAAGAAGAGGAAGAGCGCACCAACCATCGCACCGTTGATGAAGGACTGGATAAGCTCGTCCCTCCCAAAGTTTTTGAGCCTGCTGTTGTCCATCGCATAGCCGAGGCCCAGGATTATTCCGCCTATGCTTATCATTATGGCTATCACGCTGACGGCTATGTCATACCCTAACAATCCACCACTAAAGCGAGTTCGAGGTCATGTTGCTGAGCAGGTGCGATGAGGCTGTCGCAAGAGAGGTAGAAGCCACGCTCAGGACCCCGACCACAATCGCCCCTATAATTATGTTTATGGCGGTGCTGTGGAAGTTGGCCCTCTTGTCCGGCGGCATCACCTGTCCAATGGCATAGAACACGCCGGCTATTATGAAAAGCACGGCGCTGAGTACCGGACCAACCTGCCCCAGTATGCTCTTCACATTCCCAAGCTCTGTAACGATCTGCAGTGTCATTTGTGGTGATGCGCCGTGAGCCGTCCCAAGCAGGATCAGCGCCACAGTCATCGGCACAAGCACGCACTTAGCTACCTTAATCAAACCCAACCCAGCACCTTATACTTAAATAAATATATTATACACAAGTAAATATTTAAATATTTCGGTATAATAACACCAAAGAATAAATGCGTTTAGTGCCATATAATGTTGTGGAGGGATGGCCGACGAGGCACCGATAGTGCACAAGGGACTGGACGGCGTATACGTCGCCGAGAGCAGCATATGCAAAGTCGACGGCGTAGCTGGGAAACTCTATTACCGTGGCTATCCTATAGAGGAGCTCGCAGGCAGCTCGAGCTACGAGGAGGTCGCATACCTCTTGATATATGGGAAGCTGCCGAAAAGGGCAGAGCTCGACAGTTTCGCCGCACAACTCAAGGCAGAGAGGGACCTGCCGAAAGGCATCGTGGAGATGATCGCAAGCAACGCTGCGAAAGCGGACCCCATGGATGTCCTAAGGACCGCAGTTTCATCGCTATCGCTCTATGACAACGAGGCGTCCGATTCATCAAAGGAAGCCAATCTCAGGAAAACGGCAAGGCTCATATCAAAACTGTCGAGCATCGTGGCTACGATAGGCCGCTACAGGAATGGAGGGAGCTACGTCAGCCCTGACGCCAGCCTCTCTCTTTCGGAGAACTTCCTATACATGCTTAACGGGACGAAACCTACACCAGAGCAACACAAGCCTGTCGAGATGATGTTCATCCTGCAGGCGGAGCACAGCTCCAACGCCTCGACATTCTCCACGCTTGTAACCGGGTCTACTCTTTCTGACCTGTATTCCTCTGTCACTTCAGGAATAGGGACGCTCAAAGGGCCGCTACATGGAGGGGCTGACGAGGAGGCGTTGAGGATGATGTATGCGATAGGCGACCCGGGCAACACTGAGCAGTACATAAACGATGCGCTCGCAGGCAAGAAGAGGATAATGGGATTCGGGCACAGGGTCTACAAGGCGTACGACCCAAGAGCAAGGGTGATAAAGAGCTATCTGCTATCGCTGCAGAACAGCTCGTCGGAGGAGGTGCGCAGGCTAACGGAGATAGCGCTGAGAGGCGAGAGGCTCATGATAGAGAAACTCGGCCAGAGCCACGGAATCTGGCCGAACGTGGATTTCTTCGCAGGGCCCGTCTATGTGAGCGCCGGCATAAAGGTGGAGCTTTTCACGCCGCTTTTCGCCGCAAGCAGGATATCGGGGTGGTGCGCCCACATGCTGGAGTATTGGGAGGAGAACAAGCTGATAAGGCCTCTTGAGCAGTACACCGGCCAGACAGGCCTGAAATACGTGCCAATAGACCAGAGATGAGCGATTGAGGAAGAAGGTGACTATCATAGGCGCGGGCAGGGTAGGCTCAACTACAGCGGAGCTTCTAGCGAGGAAGGACATCTGCGACATAGTGATTTGGAACAGGACCGAGGGCACAGCGAAGGGCATAGCCCTAGACATAATGGAGAGCGGCCCTATCGATGGATTCGACACAAAAGTGAGAGGAACATCGGATTATGCCGACATAAAGGGCAGCGAGATAGTGGTCATAACGGCAGGGATGCCCAGGAAAGAAGGGATGTCCAGGGACGATCTGCTCAAGACAAACGCCCAGATAGTTGGCGGGATATGCGGTCAGGTTAAGGCCAACGCGCCTGAGAGCAAGCTCATAGTGCTTACCAATCCGCTCGATGAGATGGTCTACCTGGCGAAGAAGGTGACAGGGTTCCCAAGGGAGCGCGTTGTCGGCATGGCAGGCATACTGGACTCTGCAAGGTTCCGCACCTTCATAGCGCAGGAGCTGGGGGTTAGCGTGGAAAGCGTGTCCGCAGCGGTGTTGGGCGGACACGGCGACTTCATGGTGCCGCTGCCGGCCAATTCAACGGTAAACGGCACCCCGATCACGGAGCTTATGCCGAAGGAGAAGATAGACCAGCTCATACAGAGAACTCGGGACGGCGGAGCCGAGATAATAAGGCTAGAGAAGGAATCAAGCGCATTCTACGCCCCGGCATCCTCGTTACTCCAGATGATAACATCGATGCTGGAGGACAAGAAGGAGGTGCTGCCATGCGCGGCGTTCCTAGACGGCGAATACGGCATGAGCGGCATATTTATGGGTGTGCCGGTTGTACTCGGCAGCAATGGGATGGAGCGCATAATACAGTTAAAGCTCTCCGAGGAGGAGAACACGGCGCTGAAAGTGTCCGCAGAGAAGGTTAAAGCGCTTACAAAGCAAGTGGACTCGATGCTCTGATGGTATCATGGCTGGTATCGGCAACATGAAGGAAACGGCTCTGAGAAGCTTCGACCTTAATGGGAAAAGGGTGCTATACTATTCGATACCGGCGTTGGAGGAGCTAGGGATAGGCAGGACATCGGGTCTGCCGTTCTCCATACGCATTGTATTGGAATCGCTTATAAGGAACCTCGATGGCAAGGCGGTCACCGAAGAGGACGTGAAAGCGTTAGCCAATTGGAATGCAAAGATCCCAGACGACAGGGACGTGCCGTTCAAGGTGTCAAGGATACTGATGCAGGACTTTACGGGTGTGCCTGCGGTGGTTGACATAGCGGCGATAAGGGACTACATAACGAAAAATGGCGGGTCACCTGACGCGGCACAGCCAATAATACCGACAGACCTGATAATAGACCATTCCGTGCAGGTCGATGCATTCAATGTCATACAGGCATTGGAGATAAACCAGGAGAAGGAGATAGAGAGGAATGCGGAGAGGTATAAGCTGCTGAAATGGGCGAGCCATGCGCTTAAGAACTTCAGGGTGTTCCCTCCTTCTGCGGGCATATGCCACCAGGTGAACCTAGAGTACCTGGCGACGTGCGTCACAATGCGCCAGGACGGCAGCAACTATGTGGCTTATCCGGACACGCTTGTCGGCACCGATTCACACACCACGATGATAGACGGCTTGGGCATAGTCGGATTCGGCGTAGGTGGCATAGAGGCAGAAGCGGCGCTCCTTGACCAGCCCGTCTCGTTCACAACTCCGAAGGTGCTCGGTGTGCGCCTGTCAGGCAGCCTTAAGGACGGGGTCACGGCGACAGACTTCGCATTAACGCTGACAAGGCTGCTAAGGGATAAGGGGGTTGTCAACATGTTCGTTGAGTTCTTCGGAGACGGGTTAAGGAATCTGTCGCTTCCAGACCGCGCAACGCTCTCTAACATGTGCCCGGAGTATGGCGCAACCATTGCGATATTCCCGGTGGATGAAGAGACGCTGCATTACATGAGGGTGACCGGCAGGAGCGCGGAGCAGATAGAGCTCATCAGGAGGTACTATACAGAGCAGCGTATGCTTGACATCGACTATAGCAAAGTCGAATACAGCGATACTCTCGATGTTGACCTGGGTTCGATAGAGCCGAGCGTCTCAGGGCCCGCGCAGCCGAAGGAGCAGATCCCGCTTGGCAGGATAAAAGAGGAGTTCATAGGAATATTCCTGGAAGATGGCAAAGGCGACCCAAATAGGATGAATGCGAAGGATTATACGAGATGGTCTGACGAGAGCATGGCGGTAGGAAGCAGCCATATGAAGGACGCGCCGCTCCACCACAACCAAAAATCTGTGAAGATAAGGTATGATGACGGTTACGAGATTACCCTGTCGGATGGCGATGTCGTCATATCGTCGATAACCAGCTGCACCAATACCAGTAACCCATCGGTGATGATAGGCGCCGGTCTTCTCGCAAAGAAGGCGGTTGAGAAGGGTCTCAGGGTCGACACAAGGAAGGTGAAAACGAGCCTGGGCCCAGGCTCGCGGGTAGTCACGAGATACCTGCAGAAGGCAGGTCTCATAGAGCCCCTGGAGAAGCTAGGCTACGAGCTGGTAGGATACGGCTGCATAACCTGCATAGGAAACAGCGGCCCACTCATCGAGAAGCAGAGCGAGGCGATAAACGCCAACAAGCTTGCCGTTGCATCGGTGTTGTCCGGCAACAGGAACTACGAGGCGAGGATACATACGGATGTGAGGGCGAATTACTTGATGTCACCGCCCCTACTGGTGGCTTTCGGCATAGCCGGCACCGTGCTCAAGGACCTCACAAAGGAGCCGTTGGCGAAGAACGACAAAGGGGAGGATGTCTACTTAAAGGACATCTGGCCTACGCAGGCAGAGATAAAGGAGGTCATGGATAGGGTCATAAGCGAGGACATATTCGAGAAGGAGTATGGCAGCCACATATACGATGTCAATCCGTATTGGAACAAGCTGCCGGCAGCGGCAGGCAAGATGTACGCATGGGAGCGAGACAGCACATACATAAGGCAGCCGCCGTTCTTCGAGGGCTTCGACCCAAGGAGCAAAGGGAGCGTCGAGCCTATAAAGAACGCAATGGTGCTTGCCGCCTTCGGCGACTCCATCTCTACGGACCACATATCGCCTGCAGGGGCGATAAGCGCAGCTAGCCCGGCAGGCATGTACCTGATTGAGCATGGGGTGCAGCCAGCAGACTTCAACAGCTACGGGTCGAGGCGAGGCAACCACGAGGTCATGATGAGGGGCACATTCGCGAACAGCCGCATAAAGAATATCATGCTACCTGGCAAGGAAGGGGGTTTCACTTTGCACTATCCTGATGCACAGAAGGGTACGATATACGATGTTGCGATGCGGTACAAGGCTGAAGGAGTGCCGCTCATCGTTCTTGCCGGATCGGAATACGGCTCAGGAAGCTCACGCGACTGGGCCGCGAAAGGGCCCATGCTGCTCGGGGTGAAGGCTGTGGTTGCAAAGAGCTTCGAAAGGATCCATAGGAGCAACCTCGTAGGGATGGGCATAATCCCGTTGCAGTTCAAGGCAGGAGAAGACGCACAGACGCTAAAGGTGGACTTCTCGAAACCGATCACTATAGTGCTGAATGACGGTATGAAGCCCAGAGACATGGTGAAAATGAGATACACTCGAAGCGATACCGGGGCAGAGGCTGATGCAGAGATCATGAGCAGGATAGATACGCCGATAGAGATGGAGTATTACAGGTCAAATGGCATACTTAACTACGTTATAAAGAAATTGCTGTCCAAATAAGAATATGGACTACTACCTCGAATGCACTAAGTGCGGCTCTGGATTCAGCAGCGACTATGATAGACAGCTATGCGGCAGGTGCGGCGGGATTCTCGATGTCATATACAAGGGAAGGCTGAAAATCCCAAAGAGCGCAAGCTTTTGGGATTATGAGAGCGTATTACCAGACTCTGAATACACCCGCTACGCTCTTGGCGGCACCGCCCTGGTCGAGAGCAACTCTCATAGCGGCTTATTCCTGAAACTCGAGCTTTGCAATCCGACGGGGTCGTTCAAGGACAGGGGCTCTGTAATAGAGATAGCAAAAGCTAATGAGTATGGATACAAGGAGATAGCCGTAGCCTCGACAGGCAACATGGCGTACTCGCTCGCTTATTATGCAAAAGCGTCAGGGACCAGGGTGATAGCCTTCATAGGAGGTGCGGCAAACCCGGATAAGGTGAGGAATATACTGATGACCCATGATGCAAAAATATATCGCGCGCATAAGGATTTCTCGGCAGCGCAGGCTGCAGCAATAAAGTATTCAGAAAAGACCGGCGCGTTCCTCGCAGGCGACTACTGCTACAGGAAAGAGGGGCAGAGGACAATAGCTTATGAGATCGCGGCGCAGCTAAAAGGCTTTATTCATATCATAATCCCTGTGGGAAATGCGACGCTTCTAAGCGGCATCGCGAAGGCGCTGCATGAGATGAGAGCCAAAGCAAGGATAATAGCGGTCCAGGCAGAAGGGTGCAGCCCGCTTGCAAAGTCGTTCAGGTTAGGAAGACCGGTAAGATACGAGACTCCGCGCACAAAGGCGGATGCGATAGCGGTTGGAATGCCAACATATGGCACGGAAGCCGTACGTGCAATACGTGAGAGCGGCGGCACAGTTGTTACGGTAGACGACAGTGAGATGCAGGCCGCTCAGGAGGCGCTCTACAAAAACGATGGAGTGAGGGCGGAGCTTGCTGGCGCAGCTAGCATCGCGGCATACGGGAAACTCAGGTTCAGAAGAGGCGACAAGGTGGTCGCAATAATAAGTGGTGGCAATCTTTGATGGCAGAACATGACGGAATCGCCGCATGGATAATATGCGAGGACCTACTCGTGAAAGTGAAGGCCGAGCTGGCGAACGAGGCGATACTTACGCTACAGAACGAGGTAAAGGCAGGCAGGATGAAGGTCGAAGGCAGGCTGGTATCCTCTGAGGTGCCTAGCGACGATGAGCGTGACCTGTTTGTAGCCAACGAGATAGCAAAAGATAGCGCGACAATGCTGCGCGACTACGGCAGATACATCGCTGATAGGGAAGGGAAACCGGGAATAAGCCCGGAAGAGGTAGAGAAGATAGAAAGCGCAAAGAAGCTGATGCTCGCCGTAGAGGAGATATCGACGCTCATGCACTATAGGAGGGTTACAGAGGAATGGATACTGGAGATAGAGGGCATACCTGACATAGATGACCCAGTGAAGATACTCGTATCAACAATCCACGGTAAAGAGGACGATAGGTTTTTAGTGCTGGACTTCACTCTGAAGAGAAAAAGCATCAAGGAAGAGAAGATATTCGCGGAAGAGGAGCGGAAGATACTGGAAAGCGTGCTCAATGCAGTGCATTAACCACATTCGCCGTACCCGAAGCGGCTCTGGAGCGCTCAAGCCAGCGCATTGCTCTCTCTTCTGCCTCCCCAACAAGCCACTCCAAGTGCCTGCCCTCCAAACCGCACGTCCAGCGCGCCTCAACCGCTGCAGGCACATCCCGGATGCCTATCGCAGCAGAAGCCGCAACCCTGTGGTTGCCGTTGGTTCCGATAACGTATAAAGATGATCCGTCAAAGAAGCTTATCTCAACAACCAAAGGCGGCTCCTTCCGCAAAAGCCCCAGCAAGCCCTCCCTGTCCATGCGCAGCAGCGACTGCAGCCGCCCTTCGCTCCAAGGCACATAAAATATCTTATCAACAGCAATCGGCCTGCTATTCTCTCCAGAGAACTTGTCATCCGGGTAGGAATTCTCAAAGATCAGCACCCTCATGGAAGTCAGGAATGCAATTCCTCTTTCGTCGCCCACGTAGCTGCCAATATCCCCTATCTTTTGCATTAGCGAGCTGGCCATGCTCCGCCTAGGTATGATATCTGTAGGCGCACCTGCCCGCACAATGCCGGATGATTCCATATGCACAGTCCCTCAGAAGTAGAGTGGCCGCGCAGATATTTAAAAGGCTGTGGTTCAAGAAATCCCCGCCTTTCAAGGCGGCGGATGGATTGAGCCGCATGAATCACATCATGTAGTAAAGTATATAAATATGAACTATAATACTTGTTTTATGGACATTATGAGGGCCTACAAATTCAGCATCTACCCCGATGCCAAAAGGCAGAGGGAGATAGACGAGAGGCTTGTCCTTGCAAAGGAGTTCTACAACCTCCTCCTTGAGAAGACGATAAAGTCCTACAAGGAGGGCAACACAGCAATATCGATGGCGGTATTGAACAGGTCCGCAAAGGAGATAGAGAAGGACAGGAAATACCTGCTGCTGTATTCCCAGACAAGATGCGGGATAAAGTTCAGGCTATTGAAGGCGTACCAGAACTTCTTCAGGAGAATAAGGGAGAGGAAGGCAGGCAAATCTTTATCATTTTGCAATATGATGCGCCAAAGGATCACTTGACGATCATGGTGCCCGATGTTCCTCGTATTATGGATTCGAATCCCCAGAGCCGTCCGATGAACGCCTTTTTGCCTCCGTGCTCTATGAATTCCACACACGCCTGTACCTTTGGCCTCATAGTTCCTGCATCGAAAGTGTTTAGCATGCGATCCAACTCCTTAGCGTGAACCCTCCTTATTGGATCTTTATTGTCCGGGTAGTTGCGGTAGACGTAATCCTCAGAGGTAAGTATGACGAGCGTTTTGGCGCCTATCGACGTCGCCAGCAGCCCGGCGGTCAGGTCCTTGTCTATAACGGCAGCGCTTTTCGGGTATGTGCCTGCGCTGTCTATTATCGGTATGCCGCCTCCGCCGCCAGCTATCACTATGCGCCCGCTTTCAACAAGGTGTTTTATCGTCCGGCTTTCAGATACCGCCTTAGGGAAAGGCGAAGCGACGACCCGCCTGTACCCGTTTCCGTATCTTACATACCTGAATCTCTCAAGCTTGTGAGCGTCTCTCAGCGCCGTCTTGGAATACACTGGGCCTACGGGCTTCGATGGATTCCTGAATGCTCTGTCTTTAGGGCTTACTAGCACATGGGTTAGAAGGGCGACCGCGCTTCTGCCAACACGCATGCTCTTAAGCCTCTTCAGAACAGCCGTCTCGATTAGCGTTCCTATAGTAGCCTGAGTCTCTGCATTCAGCGCCTGGAACGGCAGTGGCGCAACCCACCTATGTGCGTACCTGTTCCTAAGGTATTCAACACCGACCTGTGTTCCGTTGCCGTGCGTTAGGAGCAGGCCGGTGCGGCTCTTGAAGACATGAGATATGCTTCCTATCGCTTTCTCTACATTTCTTGCCTCCAAGCCGTATTTAGGGGACTCTCCAGGCCGCTCAAGCGCATTGCCGCCAAACGCTATTACCATCTTTTCCATTGGATCTATTCCTGGCTAAGAGCCACAATCGTGCTCACGAGATTGTCGGCGGACTCCTTGGTGCCAAGCGGTCTGGCGCCCATGAACCTTGCTATGTCGTTCGTGACCTTCCTCTGCTCTACAGCCGCATTGACAGCCCTGCTTACAAGCTCAGCAGCCTCGCTCCACCCGATGTGAATGAGCATAAGCTCTCCCGCCTTTATCACCCCCATAGGGTTAGCAACGTTCTTGCCTGCGTATTTCGGCGCGGTTCCGTGCACAGCCTCGAACACGCCTCCGAAGTCGCCTATGTTCGCTCCTCCAAGAACGCCTATGTTCCCTACCAGTGCGCCAGCTGCATCAGAAATGTAGTCTCCGTCAAGGTTCGGAGCGAGTATGATGTCGTAGCTCTCCGGCCTTGTTATTATCTGCTGGAACATGTTGTCTGCTATCCTATCGTTTATGAGTATCTTGCCCTGAGGCACCGCACCGCCAAGCGCGTTAGCCTCCTCCTCAGTCATGAAGCTTCCTTGAAACTCACTTTTGGCCACCTCGTAGCACCACTCCCGGAATGCACCCTCCGTGTATTTCATTATGTTGCCTTTGTGCATTATAGTGACTGACCTGCGCTTATTCGCAATGGCGTATTTGAGCGCCATCCTTGCTATTCGCACGGTCTTGCCCTTTCCGATAGGCTTTATCCCAATTCCAGCATCAGGGTCTATGCTCACGTTCAGGTTGTCCTTAAGCAGCTTCCTTAACGTATCCGCCTCTTTGCTGTTGTACGGCCACTCTATGCCCGTGTAAAGGTCATCGGTATTCTCCCTGAACACTACCATGTCTATCTTCTCCGGGTTCCTGAGAGGGCTGTCCAATCCCTTTATGTACTTGACAGGCCTTATGTTGGCGTAGAGGTCTAGAAGGATGCGCATGCGCACGTTCAGAGACCTAAAGCCCTTCCCTACCGGTGTGGTAAGAGGGCCCTTCAACACGAACCTGTATTCCTTCAGCGCGTTGGCGGTGCTCTCCGGGAACCTCTCACCGAGCTCCTTCTCCGCCTGGTCTCCGGCAGGGACATCCATCCATGCTATCCGCCTTTTTCCAGAGTAAGCCTTGGATACAGCCGCATCTATCACGCTTATCGCAGCGGACGTTATCTCGGGGCCTATGCCGTCCCCGTTTATCCTGAGTATTATCGGGTTGTCCGGCACGGCAAGCCTGCCGCCATCGAGCGTTATCTTGCCCCCATCAGCCATAATGTGTTTCTGTGATAAAAGGTTAAATAGTTATGGCGCTGCGCGAAAGGTTAAAAGCCATGTAATTCTAATGATAAGAAGCGGTATGATGGCAAAGAATGACGATAAGGGGAGCAAGGAAGGCATTACTGTGAAGAAGGAGGAGAACTTCTCAGAGTGGTACACCCAGATAATAAGCAAGTCTGAGTTCGTTGACTATACTGCAGTGTCTGGCGCACTTGCATTCAGGCCTGATGGCTACTTCGTATGGGAAACCATACAAAGGGCGATGGATGAGATGTTCAAGGCTGTAGGCATAATGAACGTCTACTTCCCGCTTTTCATACCAGAGAAGCTGCTCAATAAGGAGAAAGAGCATGTCGAGGGGTTCAACCCCGAGGTTGCATGGGTTACGCATACCGGCAGTTCAAAGCTTGATGAGCGCCTTGCGGTAAGGCCTACGTCGGAAACGATAATGTATGAAAGCTACTCAAAGTGGATCAGGTCGTGGCGTGACCTTCCAGTAAGGTACAACCAGTGGAACAACGTCGTGAGGTGGGAATTCAAGCACCCTACGCCATTGCTGCGGAGCAGGGAGTTCCTATGGAATGAAGGTCACACTGCGTTTGCCACGAAGGCTGAGGCCGACGCCGAGCGTGATGTGGTACTTGGCATATACAACAGGGTGCTTAAGGAGTATCTGGCCCTGCCTGGAATCACAGGAAGAAAAAGCGATACGGAGAAGTTCGCCGGCGCAGAGGCTACAAACAGCATAGAGCACATGCTTCCGGATGGCGCATCTGTGCAGGGGCCCGATTTCCACAGCGATGGCCAGAGGTTCGCCAAGGCGTTCGATATAAAATTCTTAGACAAGGACGGCAAGACGGAATACGTCTTCCAGAACACGTTCGGCTTCTCCACAAGGGAGCTCGGGGTGATGTTGGCGGTGCATGGAGATGACAAAGGGCTTGTCATACCACCGAAGCTGGCAAGAATCCAGGTCGTGGTAGTGCCGATATACAACAATGACACCAAGGACATGGTGATCAAGGCGGCGCATGAGCTATCCAAGAAGGTAGCCCAGATCGCAAGAACATTTGTGGATGACAACGACGCGTATTCCCCAGGCTGGAAATTCCATGAGTGGGAGCTGAAAGGAGTGCCGATAAGGATAGAGATCGGCGAACGCGACATAAAGGCCGAAAAGGTAGTCATTTACAGGAGGGACACGTACAAGAAGCAGGACATAAAGATTAAGGAGCTGCCAAAAGCGGTAGAAGCGCTGCTAACGGATGTGCAGGACAGCCTTTACAAGAAGGCCTTGAAGGCGCTCGAGGCTAGCATACACGAGGTTAATACGTATCCTGAACTTAAGAAGATTGTCGGTGGGTCTGGTGGGTTCGCGCAGGCGCCATGGTGTGGCTCGCTGAAATGCGAGGCGAAGGTAAAGTCCGAGACTAAGGCAAAGATAACCAATATGCCATTTGATGCGCAAGCTAAGGCGAGGGGTAAAAAGTGCGTCGTATGCGGCGAGGATGCTAAGCACATAGCCAACTTTGCGAAATCCTATTAAATCTGGGATGCTACTCAATAGTGCAGCCCCTTCGTCTAGCGGCCAAGGACCGCGGGCTTTGGACCCGTGTACATCGGTTCGAATCCGATAGGGGCTAAGTATAAATATCTGGTTGCATGAGGCTAGTAGTGTGATTCTGTGGGATCTGCATCGAGGCAACTGGGTATAGACGGCAAAGCAGGTCTACCGGATAATGCAATCGAATTAGGGGCAAAGTTCGTTCTGAAGGAAGTTTCTGATGGCGTGGTGCGATACCGTGCATTTCCAGGCGACAGGTTTACCGCTATGGAGCTAGAGGTCAACCCAGAGAAAAAGAGCGTTACCGTAATAGGTAAAATATACTTTCCAGATGGTTTTAGCAGAGAGCAGGCTGAGGATATAACAACCTCAATAATTCGAAATGCCAACACACCACATTCCACACCTCCATACGATATTGCTACAGACACCGTCATTGACCTACCGCCATCCGTTGTAACGATAAGCATTTCTTCTGATGGTACAACCGACGATGGTACAACCGATGATGATACCGTATCCGCGATGGTTAGGTACACCAATGTATCACTCACAAGGGTGGGCTGGGAGATATGGGACAGGTCGGTGCTTAGAAAGGAGGAGTTTTCCGGATCCCATACTTTGCTCACCCATGCGGCGAGCATGCTTAGACTTTATGGCAGGAGCTCTCATCCGTAGCGTAGGGGCAACAGCATAGAGCCAGCGAGAGCGTAGACGGAAAAGCAAACTCCATGGCGAGACTAGGTATAAATATTACAAAAGACTACAAAAGCGTGGCTTCACGGCGGTTTGCACATAGCTGCATACCATGGCTATTACAAAATGGGCGCCGACATGCTTGAGCTAGGGGCTAACCCGAATGTAAGAGATATATTGGGCAGAACACCTCTGGATATCGCACTGACGTTCAGGCAGGGCAAGTTCGTCAGGCTGCTCCAAGACCACGATGGCGTTGTATCTGACCACAAAATAACCCTACCAAGGCGTAAGAATGGCCTGCCAGCATGGCAAAGGCGCAGAATAAGCCACGAGCTCTATGCAATGGACGTCTCAAACAGCTATTAACCTATCATGGTCAAACGGCAAAGCTTAATTAGATTCTTTACTTCTATAACCTTGTGATGAGACGAGGTATTTCTGATCTGTGATGATAAGAGAGTCTCTGAAGCCAGAGGATTGAATGTCGGAATGGTATTATCTCATCATATTGTCTTCTTTCCTCATTGGCATAGTGTCCATAGTGGAGAAGAGGACATTAAAACGGGAGCATGCGCTTGCATACAGCACGATAACCACCATCTTCATCGCTTCGCTTGCCTTGGTATTCCTCCCTTTCGCAAACTTTAACATAAGCGCTTTTGACTGGGTCGTCCTGTTTGCGGTCGGCATCACATCATCAGTTAGCTACTGGCTCACGGCGAGGGCGTACAAGCACGCCAACATATCGGTATCTACACCAATCATGAGCACAGCCCCGCAGGCGCTAACCGTTGTAGCGGCATATATGATCCTCGGAGAGAAGCTGAGTTATATCCAGTACATAGGCATAGCATTGCTCCTTACGACAACGTTCTTCCTGCTGTTCGGAAGCAGGCCTGCAACGGCGAAATACAGCAAAAGGTACCCATACCTGATGGCAGTCATAGTGGTCCTCATGGCCTCCGGCGCGATAATGCTGAAATACGTCCTATACGGCGTAAGCGTTTACACCGCGCTTTTCCTCATAGAGATGTTCATGGCCCTCAACCTCTTCGTAATCTCAAGGTACTACCACAGCAATAGGAATGAGATCAAAAGGAACATAAGGAAATTCTGGAAACCTACGCTCCTGATTGCGGTTCTAACAATAGCATACAGGGTCCTGTACTACGCCGCCGTTTCGCAGGCACCAATCAGCATCGTATCCCCTATGAGAAATGTAGTGAACGTAATCATGGTCGTCATGCTCTCTGGTGCGGTATTCAATGAGAAGGGTGTCAAAATGAAGCTGGCCCTATCTGCAGTTATGATAGTCGCTGCGTATCTCATAGTTGTGTGAGTAAGTGGGAAACAAATATCCCGTCATTGTCATAACCGCAATCGCCGTCGTGGCGATTGTCGCATATTTTTTTCTGCAGGCAAGGGCCACAACGGTTGACGCAGCGACGTTGAACGAACGTTTCGGGGTAGTTTCTATAGTTATATCAAACACAACATATTATGCATACCTCGCGAACACCCCCGCATTGCAGGAGGAAGGTTACATGAATGCAACCGCCTTGGGCAACTGCGACGCGTATATTCCGTGCATCGGAATGCTTTTTGCGTTCCAGAACCAGACAGACCTGTGTTTTTGGATGAAGAATACTCAGATACCGCTAAGGCAGACATGGCTCAACCAAAGCGGCTATCCAGCATACACGTATATCGGCACCCCATACTCGAAGCAGGTTATATGCAGCGAAGGCCAGTATGTGATCGAGACGGCTCCAAGCACCGCCATACTGGGACGGGTCTCAATCGGCGCGACCTAGCCACGGCTCTTCCTGTGTTCGTAAATAAAGATGCAGCCAGCAAGGGTCTTGAGCGGCAGCGTGGCGCAATGCATCCTCGCAGGCCCGGGGTCTATTCCAATTAGCTCTTTCACCCTGGCATAATCCACCCCCTTCGCCTCTTCAACAGGCATGCCCTTGACAAGATCTGTAAGCATGCTGGCGGTCGCCTGGCTTATCGCGCATCCGGAGCCGTCGAATGATATATCAGCTATCCTGCCATCCTTAACCTTGATGTACATTGTCATCTCGTCGCCGCACAATGGGTTGTCGTCATGAAAGCTCGTATCTGCATCCGCTATCTTCCTCTTATTGTGCGGGTGCTCGTAGTGCGATATTATCTCCTCTACATATATGTCCATCGGCATTAGCTTACCTTGAATATCCGCTTCACGTTGCCTATGGCGGCAACCGCCTTGTCTATATCGCTTTCGTCGTTGTAGATGTAGAAGCTCATCCTTGAAAGCGCCCCTTCGCCAAGCACGCCTGTCACCAATGGCATGGCGCAGTGGTGGCCAGCGCGTATCGCTATACCACCCCTGTCGAATATGCTGGCGACATCGTGGGGATGCACGCCCTTTATCGAGAACGATACCACTCCGCCGCGTTTACCAATCTCATCGATGCTACACCCGAACACAGCAACGTTCTTTATTCCTTGCAATGCCTCCAAAGCGTACTTTGTCACATTTTTCTCATGTTCTCTTATCAACTGCATGCCTATCCCGTTCAGGTAATCTACGGCTGTTCCAAGCGCTATGCCCCCCTCTATGTTGGAGGTGCCTGCCTCAAACTTCCACGGCAGGTCGTTCGGCGTGTATGAGTGGAAATCAACACTCCTTATCATGTCTCCGCCTCCGAAGAGGGGAGGCATCTCCTCGAGCAGTTCTTTCCTACCATATAGGACGCCTATGCCTGTTGGGCCGAGCATCTTGTGACCTGAGAAGGCATAGAAATCGCAGCCTATGCTGCTCACATCTACGGGCATGTGCGGCACAGCCTGTGCGCCATCAACCAGCACCATTGCGCCTGCGTCTTTCGCCATCTTTGTTATCCTCCTCGCATCGTTTATGCTCCCGAGCACGTTTGACACATGGGCGAAAGCGACAACCTTTGGGTTCTTTTCTAGCTCCTCTTCAAGGCTGCTATAGGAAAGCCCACACTTCTCGTTGTCTAGTTTTATGTAATCCAGAACAGCGCCCTTCTTTTTCGCTAGTATCTGCCACGGCACTATGTTGCTGTGGTGTTCCATCTCCGATATCAGTATGTGATCCCCTCTCTTGATGTTCTGGTCACCCCAAGAGAGCGCAACAAGGTTTATCGCCTCTGTTGTATTCCTCACATAGATTATATTCTCGATCCCCTGTGCCCCGACTAGCTTCGCAACCTTCATCTTCGAATCTGTGTACTCCTCGGTAGCCCTTTCAGCTATCTGGTATACGCCGCGGTGTATGTTTGCGTTGTACTCGGTATAATACCTGTAGATGGCATCGATTACCTGTCGTGGCTTCTGCGACGTAGCAGCGCTGTCAAGATAGACCAGCGGCTTCCCATTCACCTTTATCTTTAATATCGGGAAGTCCCTCTTTATCGCAGCCACGTCCAGTTTCTCGGAATCTTTAGCCAAGGCATCACTTGCCATTAGTGAAGGACTCGTATCCCTCCTTTTCAAGCTTTTCTATCAGCTCCTTGCCGCCCTCCGCTACGATCTTCCCATTTGCCATCACATGGACGAACTGGGGGTTCATGTAGTTGAGTATGCGGCTGTAGTGCGTTATTATCACGATGCCCATGTTGTTCCTCTTCGCGAACTCGTTTATGTTCTCAGCCACGACCTTAACCGCGTCTATGTCTAGGCCGGAGTCAGGCTCGTCGAGTATCGCGATTTTAGGCCTAAGGACCCCCATCTGGAGCACTTCTGCCTTCTTCTTCTCGCCTCCGGAGAACCCCTGATTGAGCGACCTCCCTATTAGATTGTCTACCATCTTCAGCCCCACTGCACTCGTCCGTATGTCGGTCATGAGCTCCTTGGTGTTAACGCTAGAGGCTACCGCTTCCTTTGCGCTATGCAGGAAGTTTATGAATCCCACACCTTCCACCTCGACAGGGTTTTGGAACCCCAAAAAGATCCCGAGCTTTGCCCTTTTGTCAGGAGTCAAAGCAAGTATGCTCTGCCCGTCTATGAGTATGTCGCCAGAGCTCGGCTTCAGCTTCGGATATCCCATTATCGTCTTTGCCAATGTTGTCTTCCCGGAACCATTGTGCCCCATTATTACATGGGTTTCACCCTGGTTTACCCTGAGGCTAACGCCGTCTATAACTTCCTTGCCCTCTATGGGCACGTGCAGGTCCTTCACTTCCAGAATCATTCTATCACCTATTTTACCATTATTGCGCAGTCGAACCTGTGGTACTTCTGACATGCCTTGCACATGTGCCCCTGCGCCTCTTTTTCGCGCGAACCAATTATCTCCTGTATGAAAGCATCCACCATAGAGTCGCTTATGTCCGACTCGGTTCCTTTCACAGCATCCGAGTAATGCCTGTTCACGTACTTGCTTATCGATGCTTGGGTGAGCCCGAGCAGCTCTGCGGCCCTTTGCTGGCTAATCCCGTATTTGCTTATCATGAGCCGCGCCGCCTTTGCGCGGAATGCAGGCATGAACTCGCCCAGCGCAATCTCGTAGTTTGTCCGCATAATATCATCTGTATTTGTAGTGGCCCTTGAATATGTCCTCCTCGTTCTCTCGGCCTACCCATATGTTCTCCATTGAGAGCTTCAGGGGATTCCCGAAGCTGCCATTGGCCATCTTCTCTGCTATAAGCGACGCGCCAGCCAGTTTTGCATTGATGTTCTTGAACCTGCCAATCGAGCTGGAGAAAAAGCCCTCCACAATCAGTTTCTTTGCATTGTGCTCGTCAAGCCCCTTTGACATCAGATAGAATATCAGCTCGTCGTCTATCGGCCCTGTCGCAGAAGCGTGCGTAGCCTTCACCTCGTTCTCGTCTATAGACATAGCCGGCATGGAATTGAGGTATGCGCTCTTATCAAGCAGCATGCCAGATTCATGGACGAAAGACCGCGCGTTCTTCGATCCGAACGGTATCTTTGCAAAACCCTTCATAATGCAGCGCGACTCGCCCATGAGCACTGCTCTGGAATGAAGCTCCGCGGTTGTCGACGGCGCAGCATTCTCTATGTTGCTGGTTACATCGAATTTCTGTTTCGCAGAGCCGAAGGTAAGCTCGTTCACATGGACCGAGCCTTCGTATCCCGTAGCTGCAAAGCGGTTCTTGGCACGTGAGCTCGAACCACCGTTATAGAAATAATTCAGTCTGAGGTTCGCATTGTTGCTTATGTTGTATTTTGATAATCCGACAACAACGGTGTTCCTGTCCTCATTGTGTATAGCGTCTATGCTAACGTTCGAATACGCGCCTACCTTGCCCTCGTGCATCACTCCGCTCGCAGAGTCCGTTTTCGTAGATGATGCGTACCACTCAAGTATGTCGAGCTCGGATTCCTCGCCCGTGTTTATTATCACCTGTGTGGCAAGCGGGGCTGCGAGGTTGAGGAAAAGCAAGTTAATCTTCGCCTTCACGCCCTTCGGAACATCTATGAGCACTAGCTCCTTTGTAAACGCGTGTACAAGCGCCGCAAACTTGTCTTCAGAGCTCTTGTACAGCTTGCTGTCCAGCGCGTCAATCTTAATATCAGATACTGGCAGCACCGTAACATATCTCGCATTTGGGTTTACGACATGGCAACTACCCCCAATTATCACGTCGAACCTTATTTCCCCGTTGATGAACAGAGACTTAGTCACCGCATACAAGTTGGCAGGTGTGTCTGGAGCAATCGCCCTGTTTTGATAAATGTCAAGAAGATGCTCCGGGCTAAGACTAACAAACTCTTTCTTGTAGAGCTCGTTCTGCTCTTCCGGCAGCTCCTTGTACCTCAGAATCGCGTCTTCAGCAAAAAGCCCGTAAGGATACAAGTCATCACCTACGCAACAGAGCCAGTGGTGTCCAGTTTTATAAGTCTCCTTAGCTCCACTGAGTACTCCATAGGGAGGGCCTTAGTTAGCGGATCAAGGAAGCCAAGCACCACGGTGGTTAGCGCCTCCTCTTCTGTGAGGCCGCGCGACATAAGGTAGAAGAGCTGCTCTTCGCCAATTTTTCCTACAGCAGCCTCGTGTGTTATCGTTGCGTCTTCCCGTTGTATGTCCATGTAAGGATAAGTGTTGGTCTTCGACTCCTTGTTCAGTAGCAACGCGTCGCAACGGACGGTGCTTTTCACGTTGGCGGCATTCCTAGCTATGTAAAGTTGCCCCCTATACGATGAAACACCGTTCTTCTTCGAAACGCTCTTGGATATTATTTTCGAGGTTGTATCCGGCGCGAGGTGCAACATCTTGCCCCCGGAGTCCTGGACCTGGTTCTCACCCGCAACAGCAACAGAGAGGATTTCGCCCCTTGCTCCTCTGCCTTTTAAGTACACACTCGGATACTTTTCATTTACTTTGCTA
Organism: Microcaldota archaeon; assembly: GCA_027345565.1. Lineage (GTDB taxonomy): Archaea > Micrarchaeota > Micrarchaeia > Micrarchaeales > Micrarchaeaceae > JAJZAB01. The sequence continues at coordinate 22,158 of DAHWIF010000011.1, read as the reverse complement.
CCGATATTTGCATCGATCCACTCCATGTGCGCATTCTCATATGCATATGCACGCTGCGTGACAAGATTATATACATTCCTCGACCAGTTCTGTATTGTAACGTATCTAACGTGTGCGTCCTTGTGCACGATTATCTCGACTACGGCAGAGTGCAGCGAGGAGCTCATGTAGATAGGCGCTGTACAATTATGTACCGCAAATCCCTTTACAAGATAGGACTCATCTTTTTCTACTCCAAAATTATACACTGGGCCATCAAACGCATGTCTTTTAATCTGCTTTATCGGGACAAAGTACTGGTTACCCCTACTTCTTACCTCACCCATCTCTTTATCTTCAGTGTACTCTATTATGTATTGATCTCCCCGCACTATCTTTCTCCCCAAAATAACATCAGCAGACCCTTTCCTTATGTTAAGGTTTGCAAAGATTCCACCTCTAGCTAATACTTCCTGTATTTGATAAGCCAAGAATTTGCTTGCTGTAGATGCACGCATTAGTTTTTTCCCAGAACGCACATAAACGCTACCGTCGCCTAACCAGTAGGAATCAATTAGCACCTTTTGCTTTTCTGGTGGGAGCGCCATTATCTTCTTGGAAAGCACTTTTGATGCTGCCCCCTTTCCACAGTTGCTTTCGCACAATTCTATGAGTTCTTTTGCATATGAACTTACTATATAATAGCCGCCTTTTGATCTGCACATGCTACTCTTCCAACCTTTCTCGTGTATGAGTGAGTTCAGTTCTGCAGCTAGGTGTGCCTCCTTCCTGCTCTTTCCAAAGCTGAATGAAACGCTTTTTATGCCTCTAAGTGCTCTGTTATGGGTAACTGAACCTTCAGCAAGGTAAAGTCCCAGTATCCTTAGAATAGTTGCATCAAAACCTTGGTCGTCTTGACGGTATGCAGGCGCCACATAAACAATAAAGTCCCCCTCTTCCAAATCGTCCGCCTTGATAAATTCTGGTTCTGTTTTTAGCAATAGGTCCGATGATACTTCTGGTTTCCAGTTTTTCCTAAGTCTCCTCCTTGCAAGCACCTTGTTCCTCTTTATGCAGAGGACGGGATGTTCCCCAGTTAACTTAAATCCGTTACCTTTCGAAAGCGGCAACACTTCCAACATAGTGCCCTTATGTGGGTGTATGAATGTCTGTTTTACCTTGTGCATGTCACCAACATGTGTAGGTACACTATCCCCGGTTTTTATTTCATCAATCCTCCCGAATGTATCTCCTCTGCTCACAAGTTCATCGGCTGGCAGGCAACCTTCAATATACGTCACATCCGCGCCTTCATCTGCTATGATTAATGTTCTTTCGAACTGCCCTGCTTTCTCTGCGTTTATCCTGAAATACGCTTGAAGTGGCATTGCAACCTTGACGCCCCTCGGCACGTAGATTGTCGAGCCACCAGACCAAACTGCAGTATTCAATGCAGCAAACTTATTGTCTGTCGGCGGTATTACTGTGCCGAAATATTTCCTCATAAGTTCTGGATACTTCTTTACCGCAGAATCCGTGTCCGTGAAAATGACACCTTGTTTCTCCAACTCTTTCTTCACGTGGCCGTATACGACTTCAGAATCGTACTGTATCTCCGCACCGGAGAAGAACTTCCTTTCGGCCTCAGGTATGCCAAGCTTGTCAAATGTTTTCTTTATGTCCTCCGGCACTTTGTCCCATGAATCCTCCTTCTTGCCCCCAGGCTTGAGATAGTAGTAAACGTCGTCGAAGTCTATTCCACTCAGGTCGGCGCCCCATGTCGGGATAGGCTTGTTCTTGAAGACTTTGTATCCGGTAAGCCTCTTCTCGAGCATCCAGTCAGGTTCGCCCTTGATCTTGGATATCTCCCTCACTACGTCCTCGTCCAGCCCTTTCCTTGTTTTGTAAGCGTACTCGGTCTTGTCGCTGAAGCCATAGCGCTCCTTGTACTCCTCGTCCGCGTATCCCAGCAGTTCGTTCTCGTTTCCAGCCATAATAAACACTAATTATAACTCAGTTATAATCTATAGCTGTTCCATAGTATTTAAAAACTACCGATATAAACCATGCAACGATTTACAACTATTGACACTTCCACAAAACTAAAAGCAATATAAGGATTCGTATCAGATAGTGTACTTAAGGGGTTTCTGGTTCGGATGGTCACATGGCAAGGGCAGCTTTTTTGAACGAGTACACGTACAAGGGTTTTATAGAGTCTGGAAAGGAGGACGAATTCGATAGGCTTTTCGACGATGCAGCGCAGCGCGCAAAGGCACAATTCGGCAGGAAGCACCCCATCTATATAGGCGGCAGGGAGGTCTTCGCGGCAGAAACGCTCACGGAAAAGTCGCCCATAGACGGAAGCGTGATAGGGTACTTCCAAAAAGGAACCAGAGAACACGCAAGGCAAGCAATACGGGCCGCGGCTGATGCACTTCCATCATGGAGCTCCACAGGCTATAGGGAAAGGGCATCAATATTCAGGAATGCAGCCGCTATCTTCTCGAAGAACAAGTTTGAGCTAGCCGCGATACTGAGCTATGAGAACGGGAAATCCAGGTACGAGTCTATTGGCGAGGTCGATGAGGCGATAGACTTTATGAGGTACTATGCTGATGAATTGGAAGCGAACAAGGGCTTTTTGAGGCGAATGCATCGAAAGCAGGTCTCTGCAAAGGTAAGCGCCGGGTTCCAGGGTGCACCTTCTACGAAATCAGAGACGGTTACTATAAGGATGATGCCATTCGGCGTGTTCGGCGTGATAGCGCCGTTCAATTTTCCCGTTTCCATATCTACTGGGATGAGCACCGGCGCCATGGTCACAGGAAATACTGTCGTATTCAAGCCATCGTCATCGGATAGCATGACGATGCTCACTGGGCTAAAGATATATGAGTACATGAGGCAGGCAGGGGTGCCGCCAGGCGTATTCAACTATCTGTCCGGGCCTGGCTCAGAGATTGGCGACGAGCTTGTTGTAAACCCAGGTGTGGCAGGTATAGTTTTCACGGGATCCAGGGCGGTAGGCACCGGAATGATAACGAAAGCGTATGAGCACCGCCTGCAGAAAACCTTCATAGTCGAGATGGGCGGGAAGAACCCCGTGATAGTCTCAAAAGGGGCGGATTTGGATGAGGCAGCATCCGGAATCGCGAGCGCCGCTTTCGGCTTCTGCGGCCAGAAGTGCAGTGCGTGCTCTCGGGTGTATGTCCATGAGTCGATAAAGGAGCAGTTCGTCAGCAAGCTAATAGAGAAGGCAAGGAGCTTCAAGATAGGCAATCCCATAAGCAAAAATGTTTATCTAGGGCCACTGATAAGCGCCAACGCCTTCAGAACGTATAGCGACGCTGTCGAGAAGGCGAAGTCCACAGGAAGGATACTCTATGGCGGCAACAGGGTCAACATAGGCTTGGACGGATACTACGTAGAGCCGACAATAATAGAGGTGAGCAACGAGAGCGAACTGGTGCACACCGAACTGTTTGTACCAATACTCGTTGTTGAGGGATTCAGGAACTTCGACGACGCACTCAGGATGGCAAACGACACAGAGTATGGGCTTACTGCAGGGCTTTACACAAAGAAGAGGAAGGAGATCAACGAATTTATAGAGAAGATACAGGCCGGTACGGTCTACATGAACAGGGATACCAGCGCTACCACAGGCGCGATAGTTGGACTGCATACATTTGTAGGGTGGAAGGGAAGCAGCGTGAACGGAAAAGGCTCGGGAAGCAGGTTCTACCTGCAGCAGTTCATGAGGGAGCAGAGCGTTTCAATAACCAAATGATCGAATGTGTTTACTCTGGCTGCTATCTAGGAACGTGGATTTCAAGAGGAAAGCAATAACGATAGGAAAGAAAAGGATGACGGCACTAGTTGCAGATACGCAGAGGAAGATGACAGTAGGGCTAATGTTCAGGAAGTCGATGAAGCAGAATGAATGCATGTTATTCATCTTCCCGAACGACGGAAGTCACCCGATATGGATGCGTAATATGAGATTCCCGCTTGATATAGTCTGGCTTGACAGCAACCACAAGGTCGTGGATTTCGTAGAGTCAGCTAAACCATCTTCATGGCAAGATTTTTCCGGTTACAGGCCAAAAGCGCCTTCCAGATATGTGCTTGAGTTCAACGCTGGGTTTGTCAGGAAAAACAGGATAAAAATAAAAGATGTTGCAAAGTTCGGTATTTAACCTGGCTCTGCAACACCAATGGGATTACCTTCGTCCCCTTCTGTTCATCTTTGCCCTTGCTACGTATCCGCCCTTGTCGATGAAGTAGAGAAAGCCCTCCTCTCTCCTGACCTTCTCGCTCCCAACCTTGGCCTTCCTGCCCCTTGGGTTGGTCCTCATCGGGGTGCGCCATACGTATCCGTCCTTTCCTAGGTAGTAAAGATAACCGTCTTCTCTTCCTACCCGCTCGCTTCCTATTCTTTGAGCCATGGTTTCACCACATCTTTATCGACGAGAAGACTTAAATATGTATCGTCGGTATATCGAGAGAAAAATACCCAGAAACCAAGTAACGGCTTATAAATAACTTCGCAGATAAGGAGAATAGGCGATAAAGCATGGAAATAAAGTTCGTCAAGGATATAGACCTAGGGGGGGCGACGCTGATAGAGGGCTTTCCAGGCCTGGGCCTAGTAGGGCCGATGACCATCAGCTACATAATAGACAAGCTTGAAATGGAATACACGGGCTATATAGATAGCGCGGACTTCCCGCCGATAGTGTCAATACACGGTGGCAAGCCGTATCCTCCAGTCAGGCTGTACTACAACGGAAAGAAGAAGGTAATAACCGTCTTTTCAGAATTTGCCATACCGGTAACTCTTGTAAATGAGCTGAGCGGCAAGCTCTTTGAATTGATCAAGGAGAAGCGGGTCGCCCAGATAATATCAGTTGGCGGAATGCCGGCCAGGGACGATGACGACAAAAGCGTATATGCGATAGCCTCGACACCAGACGCCATCAAGACGGCCCAGAAGAGCGGGCTGAACGCCGTAGTAGAAGGGGTATCTGCAGGAGTAAGCGCGCTGCTTCTCCTCAACTCGTGCAGGTCAAATATACCAGACATAAACATACTTGTGTCGGTCAATCCGTCAATAATAGACCCAAAATATGCGGAGCAGGCGATCAACAGCATAAACAAGCTGCTCGACTTGGACATAGACGTCACGGAGCTGGAGAAGGAGGCAAAAGACATAGAGGCCAAGGTGAGGGATATGCTGAAGAAGAGCAAGGAGAGCCACGACAGCATAAAGGATGCCGGCTCATACGGTCCGCCGTCGATGTACGCATAGCTATCTTTTTATATTGCAGCAAAGCATCTAAATCGCAGGGGTGGCAGAGTCCGGAACGGCATTGCCACGGAAAATGCGCGGGACTTAAGATCCCGTGGCTTAGCGCCTTCGTGAGTTCAAATCTCACCCCCTGCACCTATCTGGCAGAAGCAGGGCAGTTGCATTCTTGGCAATATATTTAAATGGGCAAGAAGAAGCATAGCGTATGGCATCTTTAAGCAGATACGGACTTGCATGGAACCCCGGAAAGAACACGCCCGCAAGGTACGGGCTTTTCGTGCTGCAGGCGCTCATAGCAATAATGCTCTCTTATCTGGGTGTTGTGTTCTCGCCGGTATCATTCGCAGGCGTAGGGCTCTTCTACTGGGCTGAGGCGTTCATAGTTCTCTTCACGCTCTGGTGGGGAGTCTGGGGCATGATCGGGACGTACATAGGAACCGTTGTAGGTGCAGGGATCTTTACAGGGATATCACTGCCGGTAGCCATTGTCTTCGGCATAAGCGACACCATCGCAGTCATAACGGCATTCATCATATACCGGAGCGATGCGGCGAAGCATAATGTAAGCCCGTTCGCCGCAGATATACTGCAGAAGCCAAGGGCGCTTGGGCTATTCTTCTTCTGGCTGATAATAATAACAAACATGATAGGGGGCTTTCTCGGCGTCTCAATACTCTTCGAAGCGGGTTTGATAAGCGCTGCGCAATACCTGCCAGCTTTAGGAGCCTGGATAATAGGCGATGCGATAATGCTCATCATATTCCTCCCAGTAACGAGCAAATACGTCACGCCGCTGCTGATGCGCCACAACCTTCTTACTGAGGGATGGGCCTCCTGACGGAACATCTGCCAAAACTATAAATATCTGGATAGACAGATGCATCTCGATGAGCATGCCGCAAACAACCGTTGATAAGTCTACAGAGATCCTCGCATCTGGTCGGCATCAGGTTAGGATGGCTTTCGGCGTAGGCGATACGTTTACACCAGTTGTCTATAAGCGCGGACTGGAGACCGGAGTAGGCCTGATGGATCCTAACGGCACGCTCGTATATCGATACGATGGCCCATATCCGTCAGAGTTTTTACTCACTTCTTATAGGGCGATGAAGCTGCTCGAAACAATGGGTGAGATAAACGGACCCGGGGAGGTAAAGACGGTTTGGCACATGGCCCTTTCCGCGGTCTTTAAAGAGAAGGACAAACCTCCAAGTTTAAAAGAGGAATACACAAAAATCGGCAAGGAGACTGTAAGGACGATACTCAACGAGTCACCGACAAACTTAGACGAATTGCTCGGGAAATACACTGCCATGCAGTGCCCAACAATAGCCAATGAGCTCGCATTTGAGATAAAGCGCGGCAAAATCCAGATGACGCCGACCGTCGCAGCATACTTCGAAAGGGTAAACAAAGCCGTTGCGGATTTCGCACAGGAAACGGTCGGAATGGTTGTAACGGTGGATGAAGCGGTGGAAAGGCTGAAGGAGTTAGATCATCCGGCCGCACTCCGAATCATGGAATGCTTCAGGAAGAGCATGGAGCCGGAGATTGGAGTTCTGCACAGGGAGGGAATAACTAAGGAGGTATACCTAATCGGCAGGCTGGGCAAAACTCACGACGTAGTAGCGACTTTATGCGAAGCTGTAAGGCCAGGGCTAGTAATGCCAGAATTCGGCACGCTGCTAGCGCTGGAGCGCAACGGCTCCGATCTCTCCTTCAGGCCTCCAACCGTTAAAATCCCGCCGATAATGCCGGAGCGCAAGAGCATAGGCAGCTCCATAAGAGGGCTATTCAAAAAGCACGAACAGCCGCAGATGGATGATGCTGTGAGAGATTGGGAGTTTACAATAGGAAAGAAGAGATACGGGGCAGTGATAAGGGCTGTCAGTGCGGAGATAAATATCGAAGAGGAAACGATTCTATTAACGTTCGAAGCAGAAATCAATGATACCTCGTTGAGAGGTGCAGTAAACGATATTATACAATCTGCAAAAAGTGTGCTGCCGGTAGGCATCCCGCCATCTTTCGCTTCGGCATGGGAAGAGGAGGAGCGCCACAAGGACAGCGGCTTTGCCTGAAGCAGAATGCAAAATCTTAAATAGGATGCTGCATAGAATATAAGCACGCAAAGGCTAATTGTTTTAGGCAGCTTAATACTATAGAGTGAGTAATCCATGCCCTCAGACCATTTTGATGTCATAGTTGCAGGCGCGGGACTAGCCGGCTCGATCGCCGCAGCGGTTGCAGCGAAGGGCGGGCTCAACGTCGCGCTTCTTGACAGGAACAAGGAGGAGGAGGTCGGCAAGAAGACCAACTGGGGCTGGGTGTGCGGTGATGCCGTTGCCGATTCACACATCCAGTACATAAAATCCAGGCTGGATACCAGCTTCGATTACCCAGAACTCGATGTAAAGGTAGAAGGCGTGCTTGTGCTCTCCCCAGACCTCGAGTACAGGGTTCCGTTCGAGGGAGCAGGATACGTCCTCAACAGGCCGATATTCGAGCGCAAGCTGATGAAGCTGGCTGTCAAGTACGGTGCGGAATATATGCCTCAATTCGAGGTCGAAGGCCCGATCATAGAGAACAATTACTTCGTCGGAGTGTTCGGCAAGGACAAGAACATGCAGCACAGGGAGATAAGGGCAAAAGTAATTATAGACGCGCTCGGCGTTGCCACGACGCTTAGGAGGAAGCTGCCGGATAATCCGTATGTTGACAAGGTGGTCGACATTTCCGATGTCGAATCGACCGGCAGGTATATCTACGATTTTGACGTGGATCATGAGGACGAGAGGTTCTATGACCCAAAAAACGCGCTAATCCACCTTAACCAGGAGTGGTCACCGGGCGGTTATGGCTGGGTATTCCCGAAGAAGGGCGCCAGGGTGAATATAGGCATCGGGGTGCAGAAGCAGAGCCTCGAGATAAGGAACAGGAAGATGAACAAGAAAGACACGCTCCACACTCTTATGGATCAGTATGTACAGAACAACCCAGTGATAAAGAATCCAAGGCTGTTCAACGATAACAACAACGGCAAGGGCTACTGGTCTGTAGCGGTAAGGCGGCAGCTAGACTGCCTCACATTCAACGGGTATTTGGGTGCAGGCGACAGCATGGCGATGCCTAACCCGATAAGCGCAGGGGGCATAGGCCCGGCGCTCATATCCGGAATTATGGCCGGCGAGCAGGCAGTCAGGTCTGTGCAGGCGGGCGATGTCAGCGTAAACGGGATGTGGCAGTACAATTTAGAGTACAATAAGGAGTACGGGAAGAAGACCGCGGGGCTGGAGGTATTCAGGACATACCTGCAGTCGCTAAACAACGAGACGATAAACTATGGCATGAGGGTTTTCCTCACAGCAAAAGAGGCAGAGGCGATAAGCTACGGCATGATACCGGAGCTGAGCCTGACATCTAAGGCTAAGATGGTCATACAGGGGGTGTCTAACATGAACGCCTTCAACAACCTGAGGTATGTTGTCAAGAAGATGAAGGTTTTAAATGACATGTACGAGAACTACCCGAAGAGCATAGAAGGATTCGTGAAATGGAGGGAGACGGTAAAAGCAGAGATGGAGGAGGCTAAGGTAAGGTTCCCGCCTAACCCGATGTAAGGTAATGCGATGGCAGACGAAGAATACTCAAAGTACGAAAAGGCCAGGATAATAGGAGCGAGGGCGCTGCAGCTCGCATACGGAGCGCCGCCTTTAATGAAGGTCCCGGAAGGGATGATAAATCCGATAGACCTCGCAGAGCTGGAATTCAATAACGGTGTTATACCAATAACTATAATACGGGGGGAATAAGGTCAATCCCGAGCAACTACCTAAAACTGCCAAATGCATATGTATCTAAAAACATGACAGATGAATGTGTAAAAATCGGAGCACAGAGAAACGGGCGGGAAATCAACGCCCGGCAAGTGAGGAGGGCGTGCCTAAAATGCTGCCATCCATAGAATATATGTCCGCATTCTTATAGTCGAATATCATATTCCTGAACAACGGATTTATGTGGTTCCCTTCAAGCTCGTTAACCGCCTTCCCGATTATCAGGTCATTGAAAGCCGGCATGACTATCAGTTTTGCATTCACATTGAACGTTTTATATCTCCTCCTAGCGCCACTCTGGTCTACTTTCGCCACCAACCATGCCCTTTGGTTGTAGAGCGCGCCGTTCTCATCCCTGAACGATACAGCCACATGGTTGTGCGCCACGACGATGTAATCCTTCGTCATCGCCTCTTCAGAAGGCCACATGTGCCCGTGAAGCATCGCTACGTTGCCGATGATTATCTCGTTGTCAATCCTAGCCTTGACTAGCTCTGCGAGGTGCCCATCGTGGTTTCCCGCGGCGATTCTTACATCGAGTCCGCCAAGCAGCCTGAAGAACTCGTCTATGCTGCTTCGCTCCGCTGCATCTGGATACATTATGCTCTCCTTTATGTCGCCCAGCAGTATCACGCTCCCGGTTTTACCTCTCTCTGCCAGGGCTTTTATCTGCCCAGCCATGTGCTCTGCCATGCTGTAGATATGGACGCCTCTCTCGTGCAGTTTCCTTTCCAAGCCCAGGTGCAGGTCGCCGAGCACCAGGTGACGCTTCGCTCTGCTGTAGAGAAGCAACGCAGCGCCATCGTAGAGGAATCTAATCTGGTAACCGGACATAAAACACAGATTACTATATTAATCGGGAGCATTAATAACGTGCTTTCATGGTCTCGCTTTCGCCAAACATAGGCAAGATATCCGGCATAACTATACAGCTGCACTGGACTTTTCTAGCGCTGATACTCCTCGCATTCGTCTTCCTTGCCACATCTACAGAGGGGCTTTTCCTCTTCTCGCTCATAATAATCCTCTTCATCTGCGTCCTGATCCATGAGCTCGCCCACTCGATAGTCTCGCAGCGCAACCACATACGCGTCAAAAAGATAATACTCCTTCCGATAGGCGGCGCGTCCGTAATAGACATGGATAAAGTAAAGCCTGATGTCGAGTTCAGGATAGCGATAGCAGGGCCATTGACCAGCATAGCGTTGGGCGTTGTTTTCGGCGTGCTATGGCTCTACGTTCCTGGCACTGGCTTCCTGAAGCAGGGAATACAGTTCCTCTTCGAGATAAACATACTGCTCGGCCTGTTCAACCTACTGCCCGGCTTCCCGCTTGACGGAGGACGTGTGCTCAGGAGCTACCTTCAGAGGAAGCACAGCTTCATGGAGTCAACCCGCATGGCCGTAAGGGCTAGCGATTGGGTCATCGTAGCGATCATACTTGGTACTGTGGTGTACGCGGTTGCCCTGCCGAATGCGACGTTCTTATACCGCGAGTTCATAGTATTCTGGGACGTGATAATAGCCCTCTTCCTTTACGACGGTGCAAGGGCGGAGATGCAGGCTGCCGTTGTAAAGATGCATACGGATAAGATGAAAGCCGCGGACATGATGAGCAGCAACTACATAATAGCTAAGAGCGGGATGAGCGTCGAATCCCTATATAAGGCAATGCTTGATAGGGGCACCAGAGTGGTACTGGTAAGGAAAGGGAAATGGCTAATGAAGGCATCGGAGAAGCAGCTGGCAAGGATGATGGAAAGCCACGGGAGAATCACCAAGCAGAGCGCAGCGTATTTCACTACGCAGGTGAAACAGATACAATACAACGAGAGTCTCTCCAAGGTCCTTGAAACCATGAGGAACGATGAAGTGGATACGCTCGCCGTGATGAAGGGAGGCAGGCTCATAGGGGTGATGTACGCTCCGAACATAGAGGCAGCGCTCCAACTGTACCTCTCGCGCACTTCTCAGAAAGCGAGCAAAAACCCTTAAATATCTAAAAAGACCTAATATTATAGGGGGAGCAAGGTGTGGGAAATGGGTAGACCGGATGGCGAAATGTATTCAAATGTTCCGGTAGAAGAGGGCGTGGAGAGGGCAAGAAAGGCCGCCAGCAGAGTAATTGAAAGCGCAGGGGCATTAGAAGAGCCGGATCAGAAAAGCATAGAGAAAATAAACCAAGATATAGCTGATTTCTTCAACTTATCCCAGTCGCTATTGGACTCGAATAAGGACAATGATGTGCAAAAGGGGCTGACCAAACTAAAAATAGAGGTCGATACAAGATTGAGGAGCACGGCGAAAAGGCTCGGTCTAAAATACGTTGTAAAGAAGGATAAGAGCATAAAGATACTTCAAGCGTTTTCGCTTATTAAAGCGCCCCCAAGTACCCAGAGCGTGGTAGCGCAAACACCAGTATCGAAGCCAAATGAAGGCAAAAGAACTAGCTATACAAGATTAGTGCTTACCGACCATAATTTTGTCTCACAGGCAAGAACAGAAGGCCTGAATAAAGAAGATACTCTCAATGTTGCCTCCGACGAAAACCTGCATAATCTGATTAAGGACAAACAAATCAGCTTTAAGACCGCGCTTAAACTATTAACTACGCTGCCAGAGAAACAGGTCAGAGACGAGACTGTAGCTGGGACGCGCAGCATAGGTGTAAATCTAAATGCAGCTACTGCAGAGGATTGCGTGAATTTCAGCAAAGTAGACTTTGCACTCGCAAAGGAGATTAAGTCGGTATTTGATGTTGGTATCACAAGTGATACAGGGATAAATTACTTCACAGCTAGTGACCTAGCAACTGCAAGCAATCACGCAGATACTATCAGAAATGTAATATCTGTACTGCCTAAAGACGGCGAAAAAAGAACTGCTTTTGATTTTCATTATGTTGTCCGCGATGTAGAAGAGATTAAAAAGATCCCTTTCGGGCCAGCAAGAGAATTCGGATTCTCTATCTCATTGCGGGAGATGTATTATCAGCGAGAGCAAGTAATCGCTAATCTTAATGCCCTTAAAAATGTGGACCGGCAGGTTATAGATTTCTTCAAGACACACATGGTGAGAAATCACTTGCCCGAAATCGCACAGGATTATATACCTAACTATGAAGAGATAGTTAAAGATTACCTCAAACACGGGATTACCGCTCTTGATTTCAATTCATTAAAGGGCAAGAGGTATGGTTTTGCGCTGAGCCTTCTGCTCACTGATGTAAATGAAGACAAGTTGACTCATGCCGTAGATACGGGATTTGAAAAAAAGACGCTCGGCACACCTATCTCATCTCATCTACTTGGCGAGCTCCTCGGAGATAAGTTTGACGGATCAAAACTTTTTGGGGAGGCAACGCTTACTCTAATGGGAAGTACGTCTTATGAGCGATACGCTGGGCTATTTTACAAAGAGGAACATAGGCTCATGGAGGACGCAACGATGGAGTTCAATACGTATATGCAGTCTGGCGAATTGGTAAAGGCATTTGAGATCCTAGAGAAAACGGATAGAGTAGATAATGATGCATTGCGCTGGAGCATAGCCGCAAACATGCAACTTTATGGGGTGCCACTAAATCTATTGGGCAACGGGAGACAAGGCAGGCCGCTTTTGGTGTTTGAGGATGCAGATGAGGGCATATACTATACCGATGTAAGCTGGCTACCCGAAGAAAAGCGAAGCAAGATGAAGCCTACTATTGCCTTTGGGGGGGAGAGTGAGCGTGTCTTTTTTGTAATTAAGGAAGAGGCAGGTAAGACAAAGGTGATTGAGCAGAAAGGTTTTACCCTCAGCAAAGAAAATGTGAGAACCGCCCCGATAAACATCAATAGCGGCGATCCGCAAAATATGCTGGCATATGGCGCAGCGGCTGTTGAGGCGACATCCCTTTCAAAGCTCAATGTCGCAAAAGCAAGCGCACATAAGCTTTATACAGCACAGGATTCAAAACTAAGACAAGTTGATTATGGCGTTCTGATAAGAGAGTGGAACGTCCCTTATCTACCGTTTGTAAGATCTATTAATGTGAACAAGGAAATAGCCGATCGCATCGCCAGCTATATGGGCGTTAGCAAGGCAGAATATTACGAAAACATGGGTAGAACCTTGGGCAGTCAATTGAAGTTAATGCACCGGGATTTGAAATATAACATAATGAAGCTTGGCAGTGAGCAGAAGGAACACTACGAAGAAGGCGAACAATACGTTTCGGGGTTGCATGGCGGCAATGTTGATGCATTTGGTAATATGGTTGATACGCTACCAAGCAGTTTAGGATACTTCCAGGAATCAGACGGAAGCCTCACCAAAGAAAGACTAGCCGCTATGGAGATCCATAGATTCTTCTGGGGAGCTCGTGTTCTTGACATAACTGGCCTGAACGGCATTGGTTGGTGGTTGACCGAGAGAATCGCCTCGGCTCAAGATAGAGACCAAGAAAGATCAACATATGCTCTAAAAGGATTTATTGAAGGGTATATCACAAGTGACCCTGTGGAATCGAGTAAGATTCTAGAAGAATCCGAGAGGTTACTTGATGAGAATCATGACTGGACAACTGCTAACTCTGATTTCCTAGCGAGGAAGTTTTACGAATTAAACCCGCCTTCGATCCCGACGCCTTAAATCCGCTAAATCAAAAGCTATAAATAAGGAACATACGCCTAGATAATAACCAGCGCGACCCTGGTGGATTAATGCTGTATCTCGATAGGATAACCATTCATAACTTCAAGTCGTTCAAGCACGCGAGCCTTAACTTCAGCAAGGGCTTCAACTGCATAGTCGGGCCAAACGGCTCCGGAAAGTCGAACATATGCGACTCACTCCTTTTCGCCCTTGGGGAATCCTCTCTGAAGCGCATGAGGGTGTCATCGGCGAAAGGGCTAATCAACAGCACGGCAAAGTCGTCAAAGGGCGACGGCGTGAGAAGGGCGTATGTTACGGTCTCTTTCACCGGCGACGAGAACCTCGATGTATCAAGAATGATAAAGTCGAACAACAAGATAGCCTATAGGATAAATGGAAAAAGGGCATCGAGGCAGGAGCTTCTAGACGTGCTGAGGGCGCACAAGGCAGAGATAAACGAGACGAATACGATAGCGCAGGGCGAGATAAGCAAGCTTCTCAGCCTCAGCCCGAGGGAGCGCAGGGGGCTGATAGATGTCGCAGCCGGAGTAAAGGAATTCGATGACAAGAAAGAGAGCGCGATGAAGGAGCTTGAGAAGGTTGACACGAAGATAACCGAATCGAACATACAGCTTAACGAGCGGCAGGCATTCCTCAACGAGCTGGAGAAGGAGAAGACCGACGCAGAGAGGTACACAGAGCTTCTCATCACATCAAAGAGGGTCGCGTATACGATACTCAAGGCGAGGGAGGCGCAGATAGGGGCTGAGTACGAGAAAGCTGTCGAGAGCCACGAGAATGCCGCAGGCAGGCAGAAGGATCTCGAAATGCAGCTGAAGAAGCTCGATGACGAGCTCCTGGACGCTACCTCATACAGGGAGAAGCTGACAAAGAAGCTCAACGAGAGCTCGATAGAGCTCGCCACGGCCAACAAGCTGATAGAGGAGGCCAACTCCATAATAAAGATAAAGGACTCGGAGAAGGCGCATATACAGGAGGCGCTTGCGAGGAGCAAAGAGCGCGTAAAGCAGCTCAAAGAGGAGTCCGACCAGATAAAGGCCCAGATCGAGCAGAATTCCAAGATGACTGGCACGCTGAAGTCGAGGCTCTCAGAGAGCGAGCAGGAGCTGCAAAAGATCGATGTAGACTCCGGGGAAAAGGAACTGATCACGAAGTACTCGGACAAGCAGAAGGAGCGAGAGGCACTCGAATCGCGGCTGTCCAGCATCAACGCTGAATACGTATCGTGCAATTCAGAGCTGTCGAAGCAGGAGGAGGGCCTGAAGGATGCGAAGCAGAGACTCGATGAGCTGCGCGCAGAGCAGGATGCGGCAGCGAAGGAGCTGCAGGTGCTGCAGTCGAAGATCGGGTCAGCGGAGGAGCGGGCTGCAATCGATAGGAAGGAGCTCCAAGCATACCAGAAAAAGATGGATGAGCTCAGGGAGAGGGTATCAGCATGCGATACTGAGATGATAAACGTCAAGGAGGCTCTTGCCATGTCTGGTAGGAGCGCAGACAGGGTTGCAGCAGTTCTTAAGTCGGAGATGAAGAAAGGGTTCTACGGAAGGGCATCTGAGCTCTGCAGCTATGACAGCAAGTATGCTATTGCGGTATACGCTGCCGGATCAAGCAGGCTGAACTATTTTGTCGTTGATTCTGTGGACACAGCCAGCCAGGCGATAGAGATAATAAAGTCGAAGGGGCTCGGCAGGGCATCCTTCATACCCCTTAAAGAGATAAACTCCCAAGAGACCCGCGAAATAAACGGCATGGAACCGCTTATAAACAATATCAAGTTCGATTCCAAATACAGGAAGGCGTTCGAATACATATTTTCGAACACGTACATAGTTGACAGGATAAAGGCCGTGAAGGAGGTCGGAAAGCACAGATTGGTCACTCTCGACGGCGATGTGGTGGAGCAGTCTGGGATAGTGACAGGCGGCAAGCTCGGAGTGCAGCAGCTGCCCGCCGTGCTAGAGGCGAAGCTCAGCAAGCTCGCATCGGAGAGGAGCGCCTTGGCCGCCAGGATGCGTGAGACAGAGGCGGAGTGGGAGCAGAGGAGGAAGGCTGTGGCTTCATCCGAAATCGAAGTTGCGGAGTGCCAGGCTAGGGCTAAGTACCTGCAGGCAGAGCTCTCCAAGCTCGAGGGCACGGCAAGCACCCTCTCAAAGTCGTCATCTGGCATGGCAGAAAGAATAAGGGTGCTTAGCAAGTCCAAGGAGGGCTTCGCAAGCAGGAAGATAGAGATAGAGAAGGAGAAGGAGGTGCTCAAGGCCGAATGCGACAGCCTGTACACCGCACTGAACAGGTCTGCGGGCTCCAAGAAGCCTGGCCGCGACGGCAAGCAGAGCGCAGACAGGCTGAAGAGCCTCAGGGAGGAGGTAGAGAGCATCAAGGTCAGGCTCGGGTCGATAGAGAAGGAGAACGAGATGAGGGCCGACAGGGCAAAGCAGATAGCCAAGGAGCTGAAGGAAGAGGAAGCATCGATAAAGGCGTCGAAAGCGCAGATGGCCGAGGCGGACACGGCGATCGCGGATCACGGCAAGAAGAAGCAGGAGATACAGGAGAGCATAAAGGACAGGAGCTCGAGCTCGGACTCGCTGCTCAAGGAGCTCCAGGGGCATGACGATAAGATCGACCGCACGGCCCAGCAGAAGGGCAAGATGGCAGGGGAGATGGCCAGGCTCGAGAAGGAGATGATAGAGGCAGAGTCGAGGAGGTCGCAGCTTCAGACAAGGCTGAGCGACATAAAGGCGGAGCTGCTCTCCTACACCGAGATAGAGCCGGTGGCTTTCAAGGACATGCAGGAGCTTGAGACCAAGCAGCTGGAGTGCAGGCACGAGATGGAGCTGCTCGGCAACGTAAACCTCAAGGCTCCCGAAGCGTATGCGCAGAGGAAGAGGGACGTTGACGAGGCTGCCAGGAAGCTCGGAATACTGAACAAGGAGAAGGATTCCATAATGGCGATGGTAGGCGAGATAGAGTCCAGGAGGCTCAACGCATTCAACGAAACGTTCGCGCAGGTCAACGAGAACTTCAAGAGGCTGTACAGCAGCATATTCGACGGATCGGCATACCTGTATCTGGATAATCAGAGTGAGCCGTTCAACGCCAAGCTGCTTTTCAACATACAGACGGCTAACAGGAAGCACAGCGAGGAGGAGCTCTCCGGGGGCCAAAAATCCCTCGTGATCTTCGCGCTGCTCTTTGCCATACAGATGAGGAAGCCGATGTCATTCTACCTGTACGACGAGATAGATGTGGCGCTTGACAAGGAGAACTCGAAGAAGCTGTCGAAGCTGGTCAAGGAGTTGAGCAAGAACTCCCAGTTTGTTGTGATAAGCCACAACGACCCCCTGATAACGATGGCCGACACTGCGGTAGGCGTAGTCAAGCAGGAGAACCAGTCAAGGGTCGTTGGAATAGAGCTGACGAACAGCAGGCAACCAGTGGTATGAGTGGCTAGTAAAGCGGCCAGCGGGAAAAGCGCAAAAAGGGGCGGCATAACGACATGGCCCCTCTACATAATACTGGTCATCGCCTTCGCCCTCTACATAGTGTACCAAGGCGTAGCTTCGCTGGCCGTCATATTCGGCGTGATGGCATTCGTGATACTCGTGGTCCTGATAGGCCTAGAGATAATAAACGGGTCGAGAGAATCGGGAAAGATGAGGAGCGCGCTGGAGATACTGGCCGCGATAATCGTCGTTGTGGCATTCTGGTTCGCGCTCAGGGCAGTGCTCCACACCAGCAATCCGATAGACGCAGTACCGAGCTGCAGCATGCTGCCAGCGCTGCAGCGCGGCGATATGATACTTCTGCAGGGAGCAAATGCATCTACAATACGCGCTCCGGAGGTGAAGGTCACGAAGAGCGAACTGCAGGGGATGCTGAGCAACCAAGCCGGAGAGTCGCTCGAATGCGTGGCGTACAATGTGAGCGGCAATACCCTGTTCGTATCGCAGGTGGTGCAGCCTGGCTATTCCATCGGGCTTTTCAAGCCCTCCTCAAGCGGCAGCGGCTCCATAGTGCCGTATTCCGGCCAGTCCGGGAACCTTGTCAAGTACACATGCGGGGTTGCCGACGTGGTATTCAGCAACGGCACCGTGATGAAGGAGGCATATACAAGCTCGATAACCATAGGCAATACGACGATAACCGGGGATAGGAACAACAGCATAATAGTTTACAAGACAGTGCCACAGGACTCCTTCTACAAAGATGGCGACACTTATATAGTCCACAGGGTTTATGCGGTATTGAACGCTAGCGGCACATACTATTACCTGACAAAGGGCGACAATAACCCCGGCCTTGACATGCAGTATCAGAACCTGCCGTCCAACCAATCCCTCGTCGAGGGCAAGGTCATAGGGTCGGTGCCGTTCCTCGGATACCTGAAGCTTGTATTGAGCGGCATGCTAAGCCAGCCGGCCGGGTGCAACACTGTGCTGCAAGACTGAATCCACACTGATTTTTAAGCTAGTGCTTACAATCAGCATATGATTAATTGATGCAGTTTCTCTATACATTGCTGCTTGCCGTAATCGGAGTCGCCGCAGGCTTCATCGGCTCGATGACAGGCCTTGGCGGGGCTGTGGTAATAATGCCGGTGCTTGCGATTTTCCTCGGAGTACCGGTAGAATACGCTGTCGGCGCCAGCCTTGTCGCCACAATCGCAACATCCAGCGGCGCGGCCGCCGCTTACATCCGCGACAGGATAACAAACATACGCATAGGCATGTCTTTAGAGATAGGAACGACTCTCGGTGCGATAGGCGGAGCGCTAGCCGCTGCTGTGGTCTATGCGCATAATCTACCAGATGTGATACTTGTGCTCTTCGGCATAGCCCTCCTCTTTTCGCTGTATGTGATGCTGAGGAAAAGGGGCGGCACGTTAGCCAGGAAGGGCGACTGGTCGACAAGGTTCTTCCAGCTCAAGGGCAGCTATTACGACAAGCCGGCCAAGACTACCGTGCATTACAAAGGGGTGCGCTGGCTTTGGGGAGAAGCCGTCATGGTTTGCGCAGGATTCCTCTCCGGGTTGTTGGGCATAGGCTCGGGGGTGCTGAAAGTCCTTGGCATGGACTCGGCCATGCGCCTGCCAATCAAGGTAAGCACTGCCACGAGCGACTTCATGATAGGCGTGACGGCAGTGACCGGCAGCGGCATATACTGGGCGCTTGGCTACATAAGGCCCACGCTTGTCGCGCCTGTTGTGATTGGCACTGCGATAGGCGCGTACGCAGGGAGCAAGGTGATGGAAACGGAAAGGAATAGAGTGATAGTCCGTCTTTTCATCATCATATTGGCGATCGTAGCCGTAGAATCAATATTGAGGGGAGTTGGTATAGCATGAACGGGGCAAAAATGGAAACTGCGATATCGTGGATGCTCAGGGCTGGCGTGATAGCCAGCGCAGCCGTGCTGGCAATCGGCATACTGCTCGCCTATGCAGTCCCAAGCTCCTACCGGCTCGGGTACGAGCTCATGGTCCTCGGCATCTTCATACTTTTTTCAACCCCAATAGCCAGGGTGCTGCTTTCGATATTCTCATTTGCGATGGAAAGAAACCGCATTTACATTGCGATAACCGTAGTGGTCTTCATCGACATAATGTTCGCAATATTCGTGGTGCCGATGCTGATACACGCGTAAAGCGGCAATGCGCCCAACGCCGTGCGCCTACATGAACCTATATATACTTTTCCACGAGAATATCTTTGAGTTCTCCCCCTGCGGGCGGATTCTTATTTCTGGCGTGTTTTGCATGGCAGATCTAACAAACAATATACGTCTAGCTGTGGACAGCGGTAAGACAGCGATAGGGCTCAACTCAGTAATCGATTCCATAAGGGATAGCACGGCCAAGCTGGTGATAGTGGCGTCGAAGAACAAGGAGAGCAACCTGCAGGACATACTCCACATGGCCAGCGTCGCAGGCATAAAGGTCATAAAGTTTGAAGGGAACCCCGTAGAGCTGGGCTCGATGTGCGGCAAGCCGTACTCGATATCCATGCTGTCTGTGATAGACGCTGGACACTCCAGCATACTCAAGGATTGATGATATGCCGAACGGTGAATTTGCTGCGAGAAAGCTTGTGAGGCAGCGAAAGCACCAGAGACTTCTCAAGAAGCCTTTGAAAAGGAGGCTTTTCCGCCTGAAGCAGAAGTATGACCCCATGGGCACCGTGCCGATGGCGAAGGGGATAGTGCTCCAGAAGATATCTGCTGAGCAGAAGCAGCCCCACTCCGGCATAATCAAAGGCGTAAAGCTGCAGTTCATAAAGAACCACAAGGTCGTCAGCGCGTACGCGCCAGGCGATGGCGCGATCAATTTCATAGATGAGCACGACGAAGTCACGGTGGTCGGGATGGGAGGATCGCAGAGGGGCCAGATGGGCTGCATACCCGGCTGGAAGTATAAGGTTGTGGAGGTAAACGGTACAAACCTTGTGAGGATAATCAAGGGCAAGGCTGAGAAGCAGAAGAGATGATCGGATGGCGGACGAGCAGCAGCTACAGGGGGGAACCGACAAGGCGGCCGCACAGCCGAAATCTGCCCAGAGAAGGAAAAGGGCCCAGGCCCAGCCTTCGGAAGCGCAGAAAAAGGAGATATTTCTATCAGGCTCTACTATGCTGTTCAACAAGTACAGCTACG
The DNA here is from genome assembly GCA_027345565.1 of Microcaldota archaeon. GTDB lineage: Archaea > Micrarchaeota > Micrarchaeia > Micrarchaeales > Micrarchaeaceae > JAJZAB01. Next base: position 1,731 of record DAHWIF010000011.1, on the reverse strand, counting down.
ATGTTGAGGTCTACGACCCAAGCATGAAGAACTACATCAACCTAAAGCCGATAGCGTATCCGAATTCGTACGGCAGGAGGAGCCAGAGCACATTCCACAAGGCGAACCTCAACATAATAGAGAGGCTGGAGAACGCCCTCATGCGCGGCGGCACAGGCGGAAAGATTGGCGGCAAGGTGATAAGGACAAAAGGGCGCCTACAGGGCAAGAAGATGAAGGTGGCGCGGGCGATGATGGAGGCGTTCGAGATGGTGAGCAAGCAGACTGGCCAGAACCCGGTCCAGGTGCTCGTAATGGCGTTGGAGAATAGCGCGCCGATAGAGGATACCACCAGGGTGCGATATGGCGGGATAATATCGAACGTGGCGGTGGACGTCAGTGCAAGTAGGCGACTCGACATAGCGCTGAGGAACATAGCCATGGCGACCGTGACCGGCGCATTCAGGAACAAGCGCACATTCGCGCAGGCGCTCGCCAACGAGCTGATACTCGCATCGAAGAACGACATAAACAGCTATGCGATAAAGAGGAAGAACGAGACAGAGCGCATGGCAAGGAGCGCGAAGTAGCGGTGTCCATATGGCAAGAAAGGAATACGTGGTAGAGGAGGTCGCGAAGATGATGCGCGACCACAAGCACATCCGCAACGTGGGCATAATAGCTCACGTACACCATGGTAAGACCTCGCTTACGGACTCGCTGCTCGCCAGGGCAGGGCTGATATCAAAGAGCGTAGCCGGGGATGTCCTCTACACCAACTACGAGGACATAGAGAAGGATAGGAGGATGACGATAAAATCCGCATACATATCCTTCGGCTTCAACTACAAGAACGAGGACTACATAATAAACCTCATAGACACACCCGGCCACGTCGACTTCGGCGGGCACGTCACAAGGTCTATGAGGGCGATAGACGGCGTGATACTTGTCGTGGACCCCACAGAGGGAGTGATGCCCCAGACCGAGACGGTGCTCAGGCAGGCGATGAAGGAGAAGGCGAAGCCAGTGCTCTTCTTCAACAAGGTCGACAGGCTGCTCACCGAGCTAAGGCTCACCCCTGAGCAGACGCAGGAGAGGCTGCTCAAGCTGATAAACGAGATAAACCAGATGATAGAGACGTACGCTCCAGAGGGCTACGGAGAGAAATGGAAGGTCAGCGTCGAGAAGGGAAGCGTCGCGTTCGGCTCTGCGTTGAGGAGATGGGCGATATCGAAGCGCATAATGGAGACGAAGAACGCCACGTTCAAGGACATATTTGAGTTGACCGCAAAGAACGACCTCCAAAAGCTGCAGGAACTCTGCCCGATAGACGAGGCTACGCTTGCGATGGTCGTCGAGCACCTGCCAAACCCCGCAGAGGCCCAGCCGTACAGGATACCCCAGATCTGGCACGGCGACCTCAACTCCGAGGACGGGAAGGCGATGCTCAACACCGAAATAAATGCAAAGACGAACGTCGTGATATTCGGAATAAAGTACGACCAGCAGGCTGGCGAGGTCGCCGTAGGCAGGATTTTCTCAGGGGATGCCAAGAAGGGCACAGAGTTGCACATATCCGGCAAGTCGGGCACGCAGAAGCTCCAGCAGGTGGGCATATACATGGGCCCGGACAGGGTGATCGTAGATTCCATACCAGCAGGCAACATAGCCGCGCTGGTGGGCATAAAGGACCTTTCCGTAGGGGACACCCTGAGCGAGAACATCATAGAGCCTTTCGAGCAGATAAAG
>DAHWIF010000005.1:0-77699 GCA_027345565.1 Microcaldota archaeon | reverse complement strand
CGATAAGGGAGCTTACGGATCTGGCCCACTGCTCCAGGATCACCGCCACGAAAGAGCTGAAGAAGCTGAAGTCGGCATACGATATAAGATTCAGCGTAGAGGTCGATGAGGACGCCCTTGGCCTGGTCCAGAGGCATCTTCTTATCGTCAGGCTGGACAAAAAGCCCAAACTGAAGGAGCTGGTGGAGATATTCAAAGATGACCCGTACACGGACAACATCTACCTGTGCAAGGGCTCCTTCGACCTCATCATACATGCGGTGACGAGCGACCCGATGAGCTACATAGTGTGGGAGAGCCTCCTGCCAGGCAAGCTGGGCGATTACGGCGTCAACATCTATCCCAGCGAGCTTATGCACACGAACTTCGGGTATTTCCCCATCGCGAAGGCCACCATATCGAAGTTCGCGAAGGGTATAGACGATACCGACAGGAGCCTCCTCATGCTGCTTGCCGAGGACAGCAGCGCAAGCATGAGCGGCCTCTCGAGGGCGCTGAAGATAAGAAGGAACACGCTCTACTACAGGCTGTTTACCCTGAAGAAGAGTGGGATAATAAAGCGCTTCACGCTCTCGGTGAACAAGCCGCCGTTCGGCTACATCCTGGCATATGCGGTGAACTACAGGTTCAACAGTACCTCTTTCAAGAGATCTGTAAGAATGATGGAGTACTACAAGTCCTACGACGAAGGTTTCCCCCTAATGAGCACCTTCCAGCTGCTCGCCCCAATGAGTGGGAGCTACAGGTTCCTCGGGATCGGCCTCTTCGAGGACAGGGCAGACGCCATGAAGAACGCCATAGCAGCCCACAAGAGCATATTCACCCAGGAAGACCCGGACATAAAGCACGCGAGGATAACCGGGATAGTAAAAGGCTCCTTCCCCTTCAGGAGCATAGACATAAAGAGCAACTATACCAGGTTCAGATGGAGCGAGGCGGATTTGAAAGAGAGGTAACTTCTAGGCGACTATACAAAATGACCAAATCCCGCTATAAAATGTTACATTTGCGCTAGCTTTAAATATAAGAAACCCGTAAAATCATACAAGGGTGTGGTTGTGGGGAATATGACCAATGTGCTTCCTTTTTTGGCAAGCCCATTCTCTCGTTCCCGAGATTACCGTGAGCCGTTGGTCCCCTCCATGCCTTCATGATTAGGGTGGATCAATGAGAATAACCGATAGGATCGTGGGGTTGGCCGCGAAGCCGGAAGAGGAGGTGTACAGGTGCTGGATGTGCGGTGCTGAACACAGGAATCCCACCGCGTACCTGTGGCACATAAACGCGCACAAGCTCGAGATGGAAGGGCAACGTGCATCTGCCGCGGAAAGGACATTGGAGGCAGTTCCCATCGTTTCAAGATAAGGGTTATCGGTGTAGGCATGGCAGACAAACTGGCAAAGCCCGGCGCAAGCAAGAAGGGAAAATTTCACAGGTTCTACCTGGTAGAACCAAAGCCTGATGTGGATGCTGGGAGTCTTGCGGAGAAGCTCATAGCGCTGAAACCAATAGAGGAGGTGTTTCTATCGGACGGCGACCGCGGCTTCCTGGTTAAGGTAAGGTTCATTGAAGGGAAGGAGCCGTCTGACATTGCAGGATACCTGAAAGGAAGGATAGCGGCCAGGTACGGAACCGTTGACAGCTACTATAGGTACGGGAAACGAAGCGGGTGATCAGCCTGTGTGCGGAATAGGCGTCACCCTACAATTGCGGCTTTCTCTATGCTTTCTTGCGAGAAGTCAACGAACGCGGAGACCATTTTAGGCGCGAGATCATGGGCGAGGCCAGCGCCGTGATACGCGGCGCTTATGTAGATCCCAGCCAACGCAGCTTCGGCAATGTGTATGCAGAGCGCTGTAGAGAGCTTCTCTTCCATGGCGTAGAGGGTGCCGTATATTATCCTGTACAGGTCCTCGGTGTCCCCCTTGCAGGCCCCGAACACGATCTCCATGTCCTTCTTGCAGGCGCGATAGATCTGGGTTGCTGCCCGATAGCCGGCTGTGGTCAAAGCGCCCCCTTCCCTGCGCAGCAGCGATGCGGTCAATTCAGCCAACTTTCACACCATATCAATTACGGCATCTCGCTGGACTTGAGGAAGGGCTGCAGGCTTTTCACATGCGAGACTTTTGCAATAAATCCAAGGTAGCACTCTATGCTGCAAAACCCCCTGTAAATCAACTCTGCAGTCTCCGGCTCGACCTCAATCCTCTTGACGGCTTTTCCGCAATACACGCATATTTTGCCCATGTAACTCAACTCGTCTGTTTTGCACCACCGCATAGCCTGTACTTGTATGCCCTTGCAGGCACTTCTGGGACCCTGTACTTGAAGTCGCAATAAAGGCAGATGTAATAAAGTGTGTAGACGCTCTTGTCTGACCTGCTTTCTACAAGCTTGGACCCGTCATTAGGGCAGTAGTAGCGCGCCATCATCCCACCTGCGCCCGTATCCTGTCAAGGGCATGCGGCCAGCCGCGCCTCTTTGCTTCGGGGTAGACGTCTTCCCTGTATTCGCAATGAAGGCACTCGAAGAACGCTTTGTCCCGCCCGTTCACGCGCACAATGCGCAGCCTGGCATTATGCCGAGGGCAATATCTCACTAAAGGCACGTAGGTCATCGCATCACACGCTGGGGGTTGCCGGTTTTCCAGCCATTGCACCACCACAATATATTATTAAGCATAATATATTTATTGATAATATTACTATCAATAAGATATTTATACCTATCGTTACAATTAATAATGAGGCGCAGGCCAAACTCTAGTGCAAGGTTTTTGAAATGCCAAGAAAGGAAATAAAGCTAACGGCGTTCGTATGCTCGAGATGCGGCTATGAATGGATCCCAAAGGATCCGGAAAAGCCGCCAGAGCACTGCCCAAATGTCAAGTGCCATTCCCCGTATTGGGACAAGCCCAGGGTCAGGGTACACTGGATAAAAAGGGTAAAGGAAAAAAGGGCAAAAAAGGGACGAGCCAGCAGTTCCCAAGTCTATAACGATTTTACCCCGTCATCAGAGATTCATAGAGGACAGAAGCATAAACTTATCTAAGTTCGTGCAGAAGAAGTTAGAGGAGGAAATAGAGGCACAGGGTTGGAAAGAGGGATAATATGAATAATGCAAATTCTTTAGTAAATATGCTTGGTTCTGAAGAGTTTAAACACCTTACAGAAACTGACTACATTTTATGTGAATAGGCATTTGGCAAAAGCATTGATAATTATCATATTGGTTGGTCAGCAGATGCGTCATCCATAACGTTTTCTATTGGGAGAGATAAAGAAGACGGTAGGTTTTTTGTTGAAGAAAGTATAAAGCTACAATCACCAGCACTAAACAACAATATACCAGTGAATGTTACCTTTAGGTTATATACTGGGAATTTTCAGAATGCCGTAAAGTCATTTAGCCATGTAAGTGGCATACAAAATCCTTTAGAAGAAAAGTTGTATAAAATCTGCAAACATAAACCACCAGACATATCAAAAGCTTGCCCAAAAAACAAACAGGGCGACGGGCTACAAGATAAAATTAATAAGTTCTTTGGAAAGGGTAAGTGATGTCTTTATGAATAAAACAAAAACCCACAAAAACACCCAGTTAGAAATGTTGCTTTTATTATATTTGCAATACTCGATATTCTTTGGACACTTGGACGTCCAGTTGCAGTTGCAGGCATAGGGTTTTTCTTAGGTCAATTGTTTGGCGGGGTCTTATCATGGTTTGTTATAATATTCGGTATAGATTGGCTCTATCATAAAACAAACAAGAAATGACTTTATGGACAATAATAAAATTTTCTGGACAAATCATACTTTACGGACAAAGCCAATAAAATGGCATATCTTAAATAAATAGTAATTGACATATAACTTGATGATTCAACGAGATATCTGGAAAACATAGCAGTCCTTGATATCGAGACCACGGGACTCAACCCAAGGAAATGCGCTATACTTAGTGTTGGTCTTATATCCTACAACGGCCGGCTCAATGAGTTCTACAGGGAATATTATCCGTTCCATGGGGCTGAAGTCATGGAAGCAGGCATGAAAATAAATGGATTCAACCTAGATAAAATGAGGAGAGATCCAGTCAACGACCCGAAGAACGTCGTCGAAGACGTCAGACTATTCCTGGAGGCCAATAGATGCAACGTGACTGCAGGTCAAAACCCGTCTTTCGATAGGGACTGCGTGAACGCATATGCAGAGCGGTACAGGTTGGATTTCAGGCTGCCCATATGGATGCTCGATATGCACTCAGTCTGTATGGGTTATATGCTCAAAAATGGCATTAAGATTCCGAGGAGCCAGGATGGTGGTCTTTATCTAAGCGGCGACGCAATACTGAATTTTGTCGGCTTGGGCGCAGAACCGAAGCCGCACAACGCCCTGAGAGGTGCAAAGTATGAATTCGAGGCGTTGTGCAGGCTGATCTACGGAAAGAGCGTGCTGCCAGAATTCAATGGTTATCCGGTGCCCGCAGAGCTCGCCAAAGAATCGCTCCCGACTGGAAAATAATCTTCGGCACAGGTCGCCAAGATTCAACCGCACTTTTTGAGGTCCATCACAGCTCCGCGTCTGGAACTATCTGCCCTCCCTCCGTTTTCGGCGTCTTGAGCGCCCTTGTCATCTCCTTCATGTCCATCTTCGCGATGATGGAGAACATCTGCGTTTCCTCTTCTTCGGTCACCCTGGGTGTCCCCGGCGCGCGGATCCCCGGCACGCCCTTGCCTTTCGTCGATACATAGGACAGAAGCGCCTTGGAAACCGCGCGCACCTGCGATGCCGCGGCATCGTTCTCCAGGCCGTAGAAGAGAAGCTTGTCGTCTGGACTACACTACACTTCCTTCTTAAGGACTACACATCGGTCAGGCGTGGTTTTGGTGTAGTTACAAACCGGAACCATCGTGAGGATATATGTTCTTGCTCCACAAAACAATATCGTGGGCATAAGCGATGCATAGGCATATTTTGTTGTAGCGGTTGTCAACGCATTCTTTTTATTAGTAATCGCCACATTTGCACTGCCGTATTGGCGGTTCTTGCCGCTCTGATAATTACGGTTGATGTTGTGACTTCCTTCTTTCAGTACACATGCGAAGCTACAGGGGCCGGCTATGTTAACAAATAAATCTAAATAAATGCATTTATTAACATTAAACATCGAAAGCCCAGAGGAATTTAGGACCGTTGTCCCGCGGGCCCATGGTATTAAGAACGGCCAGAGCATCGATCTGAGCATAGGCTTCGAAATCATAAGCCTTATAAGATTTGAATTCGATGCTATGTCGTGCATAGAGATGAAAAAATTGGCTATTTATGATTGCCACCGCCTAGCTGCTGCTCTTTCTATTTTCTTGCTACTAATCCTTATGACGGGCACCGCCAGCGCGGCGTATGTAGCAACTTCTAATATAACGTATAGTTCTAATACTATATTGTCAGCAAATGTTGTAAACTGCATCGATCTCACTATAGACACGAATGTTGTACTGACCACGAATGGCTACGATATATACTGTGCGGGTAATTTCATAAACTACGGCACCATAATAACAGGAAGCGATGGAACCGGCGGACCCGCAGGCCAAGCTGGCATAGGAGTGCCTAATTCATTTGCCGGGGCTGGCGGTGGCGGGGGGGCGAGCACGGTCGTAGCTGGTGAGAACGGCGGTGCTACATTGGTTCCTGGTGGCATTGGTGGGACAATTACATCCGAAAATGGTAACCCAGGAAATTCTCTTGCTTCGCCTACAATTTCTAATGCTAATATAATCACGTGGTCAGGGAACTTTATAGGATACTTCTCATCGGCAGGGGGCGGAGGCGGGCTTTCTGGTTCTGGAATAATTGGCGGGAACGGTGTCTATGGATTATACATACAAGCTAGCAATATCATTGCTGGTAACATCGTTGCAAACGGCATTGCTGGAGGATCTGGTGCTCTGTTAACCAGTGCAGGTGCGGGGGGCGGGGGTGGAGCTTTTGTTTTGTTGTCTTATGGCAGCGGAGGATATACCGCTGGTACATACAACACTCTCGGGGGTAACGGCGGAACCGGCGCCACTGGATACGGAAACGGAGGTTCAGGAGGCAACGGGAATGTTGTTGCATACAACTATGGTACGATACCGCCGTTAGATATAATCACGTTGCCTTCAATCTCGCAAAGTGCCAGCGGATACTTGGACGCGGGGCAGTCCGTGACATTCTCCACGTCCTTTACTGGAGGGATATCACCCTATACATACAATTGGATCGTATCAAACACAATCAGCGGTGCAACGGTAGCAAATTCATTGTATACAAGTCCGCTGGCCAGCAATTCATTCGCCTGGACAATACCATCATCAGCGGCAGGAAATACAGTATTCGCCAATGTGATTATCACCGACTCCCTATCAAGCAACAGCCAAGGTAGTCATGTGACTGTCAATTCTATAGAAAGCGGCACCATCAAGGTGAATGCAGCGCCGTCTGTTGTCAGCCTAACTCCAAGTGCGACAACGCTGGATTCAGGCCAGAGCGTAACGTACAACAGCGAGATAACCGGTGGCACAGGACCGTTCACGGCAAACCTTGTAATAGGCGGCACCACTGTGAATACGATCACAGGAATAAGTGCTGGCGCCGTATTCTCCTTCGGCAGCATAGTGCCACCCGTGGGCACAGACACCTATAATGTAATAGCGACGGATGATGGCACCTCCATCCCATTCATATTCAATTCCATATCAAACACCATCAAGGTGAATGCTGCGCCGTCTGTTACTAGCATAACTCCCAATGCAGCGACGCTGGATCTGGGTCAGAGCGTAACGTACAACAGCGAGATAACCGGTGGCACAGGGCCGTTCACGGCAAACCTTGTCTACTCGAACAGTGGGGTCGTGGCGAACAGCGTAATAGACATACCAATAGGTGGAACAACTGACCTGAAATTCATACCAACATACAACGGCGTCTTCACATTCAGGATCATCGTGACGGACATAGGCACAACGGCACCTTACATATTCAGCGCGCTAGGCAATTCTGTAATAACCGTCAACAATGCTCTTTCAACAGCACTTGCGCCGACAGCTGTTCCAAAGGTGGATGCAGGTCAGACAGCTGCAACAGACACTTTGCCTGCAACAATAGGCGGTTCGGGAACAGTCGCGTACTACTGGTATTATTCATTGAATGGTGGCAGCACCTACACCGCCGCAACCTCATCGCAGTGCGCAGCATATTCAGGCACCGCAACATCCTCTTTGGGGATATCGTGCGTCACCCCCTCAAACATAGCACCCGGTTCGTACACATTTGAGGTAAAGATGACAGACACGGCCTCAACACCTGTCACTACAACCTCCGGTGCAAGCGGCACAGCAACCGTCTACAATGCGCTTGCTGGTGTATCGTTGACAGTTTCGAATTCCATAATTGATGTGGGCCAGCATGAGACGATAACATACACATGGTCTGGGGGGACTCCGACCTACACCGGCAACATAGTGGTATCCAATTCTATAGGAACGCTGGAGAGCAAGCACTTCTCTAGCACCAGCCTGACCACAAATACTCTATCATTCACAGTCCCATCTGGCACGCAAGGCTCATATACAGTAACAGCCAACGTCTTCGATTCCGCTTCCACAACAGTGTCAAACACGCTCACGAACACCCTGGTAGCGAATGCGATTCCGACTGTCATAATAACTCCTAACACCACTACACCTGTATATGGATCATCTGTGAAGTTCACCATAGAGGTGCTCAACGGCAGCGGCCCGACAACCGTTAAGCTGTACAACGTCACCACATCAACGCCGCGTCTAATGGGCAACGTAATCGTAGCCAACTCAGGCGCTACGAACACCATAATAGTTTCTCCGGCCGCGATATCGACATTCCTGTTCAGGGCGAATGCGACAGACAACGCTGGCTATGTGTTCAACTCTACTCTAATCACAATAACATCGCACGGAAGTGGCAGTGGTGGCGGCGGAGCAGGAGGCGGATTGCCTGTTGCTACTACGACGATAACAACCACGACGGTAAGCCCTGCAACGACCACAATCGTCCCGGTAACCACGACAGTGCCAGGAACGGCCGTGTCAAGCCCACCAACACCTCCGAAGAACTATACGATAGTAGGGACATCATACAACATAACCTCATCTAACAAGACGCGCACGATTACATTGCCGTACAACTGCTCGCTGCCTTCAGGAAGAATTGCTCCATACATATACATTAACGGGACGTGGAGTAAGATAACCCCATTCACCGTAAATACAATAGCATGCACCATAACATTCACTGTGCCGCCAGACCCGATCGTCGCAATAATGGAGTCCCAGGTTACAACAGTTCCTACCACAACCGCACTGACTGTGGCGACTACCGTCGCACCTACGACCGTGGTAAGTCCACCTGTTACTCCTACTCCATCCAACGCTGCGCTATACGCGGCTATCGTGATAATGATCGCGATAATCATCGTTGTGGCAATAGTGACATACTACAACAGGAAGAATCGACACAGGCAAAGGGTAACACATCGTCATTCATAAAACAGAGTACAACGGGACTTAAATGCCTTTAATGCAAAAAAATAAACTACACAAAGAAAGTTCTCAAAAAGGAGTCAGAGGCTTGAACCGCGGGAGTCCAGGTAATATTATTATTGCATTCGCTGCCTGCACTTCAGGGAAGTAGGGACGCCCTCTTAAAAATTTCAAAAGATGCCCACGCACGTGCAGTGTCGATCCAGATATATATTGTTATCTAAGCAGTGTGATAAAGGTCATACTATATTCACTTTATTAACTTGACTTGCATGCTTATTCTCTTTTTAAATGAGCCTTTAATCATGTTGAGGGCTAGTCTATTCTCTCCATGGCGTCTATATCTCATCGGCATTCCTATCAGAGCGCTACAATCGTTGCACGTAAGCTTTGGTATATGTCTTACGTATTTTATGTTTTTAGGGAGATAGTTCTTTGGGTATAAGATTCGGTCTACATAGCATCTAAGCAAAGGCCCTGGGCCATCTTTTTGATAAATTAGCACTAGATTACCGCACCTATTACATAATATATCCAGCGCCTTTGAAGCTCCTCCACGTCTCTCACTGAATCTATCTTCTTTGAATTTGACATTGATTTTCATGTTAGTACAGTTTAGTTAAGCATTATAGCTATTTTGGCTAAATATCAAAAATAGCAGCGCCCCAGAACCAGTGAACAGTGCATTAGCACCTACGGTACAAAACCTGATCTGGACTTACCCGCTGAGGATCCTGGCGGGATTTTTACTCTCAACAAAACTAATTTTGTCATCGAAGAATGGACTTGGCGCATATACGGTGTAAGATTTGCTGATGTATCAACGGCTATTTGCCATTCTGCGGTGCCCTAAACGCGAAGGAGAGGTCGTTGTGCTCCTTGGCTTCATAAACGACAACGCTTTCTCCGCTGAAGTAAGCAAGCTCGGCTATGCCGGTTTCCAAGGCAAGCTTGCTGCATATCGTACAGTAGGGGCGCTCAGCCGGTTGCATCCTGTTTTCCTTGTCAAGCCGCACGAAATAGAGCCTTGCCCCCTTAATCTTCTCTGGATTGGTCTTTAGCGCCTCTATTATCGCTCTCCATTCTGCGTGCACGCAGCATGTCTTGTCTGATTTGAAATTCGCCGGCAGGTCATCCTTCCTGCAATGGTCCAGCACCTCACCGTCTGGAGGCGAGTTGACCCCCTTCCCGATTATGGTGGCATCCTTGACTATGACGGATCCGGCTTTCGCCCTGAAACAGGTGGAGCCGGTGGCTATGTCCGCTGCTGCAGTAAGGCGCTCCATGGCTTCATCCTTCTCCTTTCCGGATAACATTTTCATTGGACCACAATATGGACTTGGCGGGATTTGAACCCGCAACCCCCTGCATGCCATGCAGGTGCGCTACCGTTGCGCTACAAGCCCGCATGGATGTTTTGTATCGGCATTATTTATTGCTTGCTGTACTGGTCTCAGTCGTATTGCTTCCTTATGTATTTCATCTCGCATCTGCTGCAGTACCTCGTTTCAGCGTCCGAATGCAGCAGCACCCTGCCGCAGCCCTCGCACTGTTTTATTTCCTGCGCTTTCCGGTCCCCCATGCGCTGCAGGTCCTGCCCCACATGCACGCCTTGCGGCGTCGCTGCTCTTGATGTATCCATCAGACCCCCAATGGCTCTATCCTAAAGGTATTTATTCTATGCTGGCGAGACGAAAATTATGTTGCCCCCTCTGAGCAGTATGGTGCCGAGCTTCGCCTTCGTCTCTCCGCCGTCCAGCTCCTCCGCTTCCTCAAGCACAATGTTCATATGCGCATCGAAGGACGTGATCCTGCCGCGTATGCTAAGGCTGCCCTTGAGCCGCACAAGCACCGTCTTGCCTATCACCCTGTTGAGCAGGTCGAAAGGCCTCTCGTTCTGCAATCTATCCACCTAATCCTTCCTCTTAATCTTCTTAAGCTCTTCCTTCTTTATCGCTAGGTGCACCCTGCCCGTGCCGACGCCTACCTGCTTGCCTATCAGTATGTTCTCGGCGACGCCCGTGAGCGCATCGGTCTCGCCGAAGACGCTGGCGTTGGTGAAGTGCTTCACCGTCTCCTCGTAAGCCGCCCTGGCGAATACCGACTCCTTCTCTCCGGCTATCCCGTGCCTGCCCACGCTCTTTATTACTCCGGTATGCGTCATCGCGTCAGCCACCAGGCCCAGGTGCCTGAAACCTACCGTTATTCCCTCCTCGTTGATCGTCTTCTGCAGCTCGTTCGCTATGAGGTTCCTGGCGGCCTCTATCCCGTATACTCTGAGCCCCTCGAATATGTCGTTGCTGTAAACCTCATCCTTCTCGATGCCCTCCACGCCGAGCACCCCCTCTATGTTGCTCCCCGATGTTGTGAGATAGAACTCGTTGTTGTCATCGGTCTGCATCACAACCTTCTGTATGCCTGGCACGCCGGCTATCGCCGAGTTGAGCACCTTGACGAACCTGGTGCGTATGCTCTTCGTGTCCTTGTCCTTCACCTTTACCTTTACGTCACTGCCGTCCTGGTCTGCGCTCACTCCCTCCAGCTTCGAGAGCCTGCTTGCTATCGTCCTTCCGGTTATGTCGTGCTGCGCGGTCTTCTCCTTGCTGAGGTGCAGCACCATCGTGCCGGACTTGAGGTTCTCCTCGAAGCCGTCTATTACCCCAGAGACCTTGACCTCCTCTATTTTCTTCCATACCTCTTTCGCCTTCTCATAGCTCTTCGCCACAGGCTTGGTGAGGCGTATCTCCATCATCGGGAACTTCGGCTTCTTCCTCGCATCCACGATCTCTATTATCCTCGGCAGCCCGGTCGTGGTTATGACCGACGCAATCCCTGCGGAGTGGAATGACCTAAGGACCATCTGGGTCCCCGGCTCGCCTATCGACTGCGCAGCCACCACCCCTACCGCCTCTCCGCACGCTACCTTCATGTTCCCTGCCATCAGGTCACCTTTTCTTGCGGCGAGCATCTGCATCGTCGGGTCTATGCCGTCGCCTCCGTATATCGTCTCTATCAGCGCCCCGCTCGCGTCCTTAACGCTGCCGTCATCGGCAACGTAGAGGTCCTGCAGCGCGTTTATCAGCCTGCGCTGCATGTAGCCGCTCACGGCCGTTATGAGAGACTTGGTCATCGCCGAGTCCCTCGCGCCCATCGCGTGCATGTAGAGCTCGGACGGCGACAGCCCCTCTATGAAGCACGACCTTATGAAGCCTCTCGCCTCTGGCCTCTTGTCGTTTCTCTTGAAATACGTGAGTATTCGGCCGTTGTAGCCTCTTGAAGGCCTGCGGCCCCTCACCGCCTGCTGGCCGAGCAGCATGCTGATCATGACGAAGAACACTATATTGCCCTTCGCCTTTATCATCGCCATCAGGTACGCGTTGTTCTCCGGGGTCAGCGTCTTCATGAGGAACTTTGCGGCTATATCCCTCGCTATGTCGAGCTGTACCCTCAGCTCTAGCTCGAGGGTTTCCCTTCTCGTATAGCCAGGCAGCACCTCGAGCTTGCCCTGCCTGTAGCTCTCGATGAGCGCGGCGGCCTTATCGTCCGCCTCCTTTATTATGCGCGCCTTCTCCTTCCTTATCTGCTCTGTCTCGTAGTAGTCGCGTATGCTGATCGTCAAGCCCGACATGTATGCCGACCTCACCGCTATGTTCGATACTTCGTGGAGGAACTTAGCCGCCGCATCAGAGCCGTACTTCTCGAATATCTCGGCGATAAGGGGCCCGCCGATGCCTATTATGTTCTCGCTTATCGTCCCCGTGACGAGCTCGCCGTCCTTTATCACCGTCTTCTCACCGAGGTTGGACGTGGCGGTGTAGTCCAGGCCCTTCGGCAGTATCATCGAGAGTATCGCCTTGCCGCTGTATAGGCCGTTCTTCTCCCTCTTCGGCATCTCATAGACCATCACGGATGACAGCATTATCGACGCTTCTTCCTTGGTGAAGTAAGCGCCGTCTCTTGTAAGCAGGTATAGACCGGCTATCTGGTCCTCTTCGGTGAACATAACCGGCCTGCCATCCCGTGGCGAGAGTATCAGGTCCTTCGGCTGCATGAGGTACCTCGCCTCGGCCTGCGCCTCTATCGACTGCTGGACGTGGAGGTTCATCTCGTCGCCGTCGAAGTCGGCGTTGTACGGAACGGCTGCCGACGTGTTAAGCCTCAGCGTCTTCCCCGGCAGCACCTTCACCACGTGCGCCATGACCGAGAGCCTGTGCAGGGTGGGCTGCCTGTTGAAGAGCGCGAGGTCGCCGTCTATGAGCTGGCGCTCAAGGACGAAACCCGGAGCTAACGACTTGATCAGCTCCTCCCTGTTCGCTTCGGTGACGCGCTTCCTTACTCCGTCCTTCGATATGATGTTGAGCACCATCGGATATTCCGTCCTCTTGAGGTAGTCCCTGACTAGCTCTATGTTCCACTGTGTAGTGTATATCGGTACGGTCAGGTTCTCGGCTATCCTCCTTGGCACCCCGACCTGGTTGACAGTCAGCCTTGCATCAGAGCATATGACCGTCCTCGCTGAGAAATTCACCCTCTTGCCAGAGAGATTATACCTGAGGCGGCCCTCCTTGCCCTTCAGCCTCTGCGCCAAGGTCTTGAGAGGCCTCGTTGACCTGTGCCTTGCGACAGGTATGCCAGGCGTCTCGTTGTTGAAATATGTGGTGACCTGGTACTGGAGGAGCTCCCATAGGTCGTCTATTATTATCTGGGGGGCTCCAGCGTCTATGTCCTGGCTCAGCCTCTGGTTTATGCGCATTATGTCGACCAGCTTGTGAGTCAGGTCGTCCTCGCTCCTCTCGCCGGATTCGAGGGTGATCGACGGCCTCATATTCACCGGAGGGACCAGCAGCGCCGTTATCACCAGCCATTCCGGCCTTGTGGCTATCGGGTCTATGCCCATCAGTGAGAGGTCATCGTTGCTTATCTTTGAGAGCCAGTCGCGTATCTCGTCGGGCCGTATGCGGTTGCCCTCCACGTAGAAGAAGGTCGGCCTTTCAAGCTTTATCTTCCTCTGCGGCGCCTCGCAGTGCGGGCACTTCTTGACGCTCTTCAGCCTCTTCATTATCGGCCCTGTCTTCTTCTCCGGCTCCTTCATTATCGGCGCCTCGACCTCCGTGTCTTCGCCAGCCTCCCCCTTCACGAATTCCTCTATCGCCGGCCTTATCTCGGCTATCTGGCTCTCCGACATCAGTATCCTGTGGCACTTCTCGCAGGTGCTCTGCAGCAGGAGGTATATCGTCTTAGCGAACTCTGGGTGTATCACCGGCCTTACGAGCTCTATGTGGCCGAAGTGGCCTGGGCACGACTTCGCCCTGCCGCCGCAGGTCTTGCATTTCAATCCCGGGTCTATCACCCCGAGGCGCTGGTCCACCACACCGCCGTCGATCGGGTAGCCGTCCTCGTTGTACGTGTCGGAGACTATGAGCTTTGCCACGCTCATGTGCTTTATCAGCTCTGGCGAGAGCGTTGTGAACTTCACTCCATCTATGCTTTCCGCTTGCATCTCATTCACTCTTTAGCAGCATCCTCGGCAGTATGTGCATCGATTTTATCTCGTCAAGCAGGAGCTTGAACGCATAGCTTATCTCAACCCGTTCTAGGTTGTTCCCCCTGCAGAGCTGGCAGACAGGGACATTCTTTATGTAGTCGTAGTAGCCCACATCGCCGTCGTTCTTGCAGATCCATATCTCCGCCTTGTCGCTCTGATCAAGCATGCGCTCCTTCAGCGAAAGGCTGGCGCCGTGGCCGACGAGGGCGTCACGCTCCATCTCACCGAACTTGAGGCCCCCGCGCCTTGGTTTTCCCTCAGTTGGCTGGTGGGTGAGTATCTGAACAGGGCCCCTGCTCCTCACCTGAAGCTTAAGGCTCACCATATGGAGCAGCTTGTTGTAGTATACGACTCCGGTGAACACCTTCGCGTTGAATTTCCTCCCGCTCCTGCCATCGTAGAGCTCCTCGTCCCCGAACCTGTCGAAGCCGTACCTTTCGAGCACCTGGCCGTACTCCTCTATCCTCTCTATTCCCTTCTTGGAGAAGGGTGTGCCGTCGATATACGTACCCTGAAGAGACCCCGCTTTTGCTCCGAGCATCTCCAGCATGTGCCCCATCGTCATCCTGCCCGGCAGGCTGTGCGGATTCAGCAGGAGGTCGGGCACTATGCCGTCCTTGCTGAAAGGCATGTCCTCCTGGTTGAGTATGAGGGCTACGACCCCTTTCTGCGCCTGCCGCGATGCGAACTTGTCGCCCACTTCCGGGATCTTGACGCTGCGTATGCGTACCTTCACTATCTTCGTCGCGCCTGTGGTCTCGCTTAGCATCACGTCGTCGACCACGCCCTCCTCGCCCGCCCTCAGCGATACGGAGTTGTCGCGGCTCTTCTCCTCGCCGACCCCGAAGCTCGTCTGCTCCTCAAGGAACCTGGGCGGCGAGACCTTGCCTATCAGCACATCTCCCTCGTCGACCTGCGTGCCTACCTCGACTATGCCGTCGTCGCTAAGCTTAGCATACGCGTGCTCGCCGAGATACCCGTCGGTCGTTGCCGGAGGTATCTTGAGGTGGTCCTGCTGGCCTCCGGGGTAGCGCCTCTCCTCGTCGCCGTATGTCCTGTAGAATATGCTCCTGCCAAGCCCCCTGTCGACAGCCGATTTGTTAAGGACCACAGCATCCTTCATGTTGTAGCCGTAATACGTGGAGAGCGCCACGACAAAGTTCTGGCCGCTCGGGTGCTTGCTGAGGCCCAGCGTCCTGTACGTGATGCTGTTCACTATCGGGATTTGCGGGTAGTAGAGCAGGAACGCCCTCGGGTCGTACCTGTTGTTGAAGTTTATCGCATAAAGCCCCTGGCTCTGCTTGCTGAAGTTGAGCGCTATAGAATGCCGCCCTACGCTGTTGAACTCCATGAACACGCTCGAATTCACTGTCAACCCGAATATCGAGGCCGGGTCTATCTCCAGATGAGTCGTCTTGGGCGTTATCTCGCTCTCATCAAGCGCGGCGAGCACATTCTCCTCCTCTTCCGCGTCGAGATACTCGATCACGCCCCTTCTTATCATGTAGTTGAAGTCTATCTCCTTGCTGGCGAGCTTCTGCTTCAGTTCGTCAGTGAACTTGCTCTTGCCGTGCTCCACTATTATATATGGCTTTCTTGCACGCCCCCTGTCCGCGTTTATGTGCACCTCGTTGAGCTTCCTTATGTATGCGACGTTCACTTCCCCAGATATCAGGCCCGCCCGCCTGTTCTTGCGTATCTCCTTGGCGAACGCTGAACCGTCCTTTACGGAGCCTATTATCCTGCCGTCGAGATAGACATAGCATTCCGTTCCTGCGCTCTTCGCCATCAAATCATCTATTGTTCCTTCTCCAGGAGCTTCAGCTCCTTTATCTTCTCTTCAAGCATTGCCTGGTCGGCCCCTACGGTCACCTTCGACATTATAGCCAGGTTTTTCGTGAGGCCAACTTCCGTTCCCTCCGGCGTCTCGCTCGGGCATATCTTCCCGAGATAGGTGCCGTGCACGTCCCTGGCCTTGAAGTGCGGGTGCTTCTTGGTGAGCGGCGATTTCACTCGCCTGAGGTGCGCTAGCGCGCTCAGATAGTTCGTCCTGTCCAGCACCTGCGACACTCCGGTCTGGCCGGCGGGCCATGAGCCCGTGCCCATCGCGTAGAGTATCTTGTCTGTGAGTGCGTCGGGGTTGATGTTCGTCCTGACGTTGAGCTTCCTGCCCCTGGCTGTCGTCTTCTCGACATGGTACTTTATGTCCTTAACGAAGAACTTGAAGGCGTTGCTGAGCAGCTCCTCCATCAGGTCGCCAGCGAGCTTTATCCTCTTGTTCGCGTAGTGGTCCTTGTCGTCTGACCTGGCGTAGCCGTACGCGACCATCGATGCGCGCTTGGCCATCCTGACGAGGTATTCGGCCTTCTCCTTCCTGTGCTTCGGCTTCGACCCTATATGCGGCAGTATATATGTATCGAGCTGCATCTCGGCCCTCTTCTGCTGGTAAGGCCTCGCCTGGTTGGGCGCGGACATCCTGCCCAGCTCCATCACGCAATCATCCTGGCTTATCTCCTTGGCCTTGCTGAGGTCTGTATTCAGCAGCATGTCGTTCGCTATCTCCTTGACGTCGTCTACTTCCTTGAGCATCTCGCTTGGCTGCATGCCAAGCGCCTTCAGCACGAGTATCAGGTCTATGCCCTTCGAGACGGTCGGGAAGAGCACCTTGTATATCCCATAATCGTCCCTCGTTATGCTGCACCTCGCCCTGAAATTCAGGGTGGTTGAGAAGACCTTGCTCACCACGCCCTTCTTCTCCTTGGTGCAGATTATCCTGTTTGGCGCAAGGTCCTCTATGCCCACTAGGACGCGCTCGCTCCCTTTTATTATGAAATAGCCTCCTGGATCGTCAGGATCCTCCCCCTCGGCGAGCAACTGCTCCTTCGACATGCCCTTTGTGTAGCATATGTCGCTCTTCACCATTACTGGAAGCTCGCCTATGAACACCTCCGACGTGTTTATCTTCTTCTCTATCCCGCTTATTACCGGGGTGTATGTCAGGTATATCGGGGCGCTGTACGTGAGGTTTCTGGCAAGCGCCTCATTTGGCAGTATCCTCTTTGACGAGCTGTCCGACTCTATCACGACGGGCGAACCGAGGCGCACGCTGTTCAGCTTTATTGCGAAGTCCGATACCTCTGGCTCTATGTTGGACTGGCTCTCCACTATCTTCTGCAGTCCTACATTAACGAAACGGTTGTAGCTGTCTATCTGCTGCTGCACTATCGAGGTGTTGCTAAGGTATGATTCAAGCAGGTCGTGGTTGTCCGGCATGCTCATATCCTCTCTACGACGTATCTGTAATACAGGTAGTCGCCAGTCGGGTCGCTCCTGTGTATGGCCACAAGCTGGCCGGGCTTCGCGCCTATCTTGACAGCCTGCGGGTCTGTACTCAGTATCTTAGGGAACTTGTCTAGCGTTATCTTGAACCTCTTTGAGACCTTCCTAGCCTCGCTATCGCTAACAATCTCGTGCTTGGCTACCAGTCTCAGGGGGGACTTTACCAGGGGCTCACCTAAACGATAAGAAGTGCGTCCTCTACTACAGTGTGCAAGGCAATTCAATATAATGGAACGCAACTAATAAATAACTTTAGGCTGTGCAGCGCTTTGGCGGAAGGCAGCAAGAACTACGTCGCATCGCACCCCAAACAGTTACATTTAAAAAGCTTCTCTTTGAGATTCATATAGGTGAATGTATGGCAAGAGGCAAAAGCGGAACATCATACGCGGCCTTCGGCCTAGAGTTCCTAGGAGGAATATTCTTCCTGGTGACAGCTGCCTTGCTCCTAAACAGTGGAGCGATAGGGTACTCTAGTGCGTTGAGCGCGTGGAATACAGGTGTAGCGAGCCTTTGGCTGCCTTTCATCTACCCGATAGCGATACTGGCTTCGATAGCGGTATTCCTGATTAGCTTCGCTAATCTGGCGGGCAGAGGAGGAAGGGCGGCAGGTGCGGCAGCGAAACTGACATGGGCAGCGGCAATAGCTTTGCTCCTAATGACAGCCGGAACAAGCTTCATGTGGCTGGTCGTGATTGGCTTCATACTGTCGATCATAGGCTCTGCTGTAGGCATGACCGAGAAGGCGTAAGCCTTCAGGCGTGCAGAAACTTGGGATAGCTAGCGCTATCCCTTTCTTTTTATTTTTTTATCTGTTTTGGAAGAGGGCGTGCTGCGCTTTCTGCATTCCATCGCATATCATACTGGCTTCAGATCAAGCCTTGCAAAAAGCCTCTTGTAGAATGATGGTATAGAGGACGCCTTGAAGCCATCAAGATTCTTGGCATTCCTTATGAATGAGCTTTTATTGCCTCTGGCTATCCTTGCAAGCGTGCGCGGCACATCATCCTTATCGCATACGGTACACATCCCCTTGACAGCATCAGGTATCGGCGAATAGCTCGGCAGCACTACGGGTGTACCGAGCGCTATGCTCTCGAGGGCTGTGGCACTGAGCCCCTCCCTCTCAGACATGTTGAGGAATACGGATGCGCTCTTGAGTATACGGTGGGCGGCCCTCCTTTCGTTGTAGAACCTGCGCAGCTGGACTGTGGCGTTGAGCCCCAGCGCAGGGATCATATGGCGTATCGCTGCGCGCTCCGGCCCATCCCCTATTATTATGCCCTTTATGCCGCTCTCGATGCTGGAGGCCTCCTTCACGGCCTCCAGCCATAGGTCGAACCTTTTCTCCTTTATCAACCTGCCAAGGTAGACAACAAGGCCGCGCCTCTGTTTTGCCCTTACCGTAGATAGCTCTTTGTCATCAAGTATCGGGGTGAACCGCTCTATGATCGAGCGCGGCACCCCTATCGACACCAGCCCGTCGTAGGCCTTGCCCGGGTTGGCTATGTAGGCGTCCGCTCCGCGGAGCATCCAGTTCGTGTAATCCGAGACTATGCCGCCAAGCGCCCTGCCAAGGTAGCCCATCCACTCTTCCCTTGTCCAGTATTCCGCTACGTCCATGATCAGCTTCGCGCCCGTAATCCTGCAGTAGAGTTTCATTACTGGCAGGTGCAGGTATGGGAACGCGTTCACCTGAACCACGTCGAACCTGCTTGAGAATATGCGCCATGCTACCATCGAGAAGTAAAAGCCCTCCCTTATCGACCTGCGCTTGTGCCTGTAGAACTCCTTGTCGGTGAGGTAATGCGAGCAGTGGTAGTGGATCCGTTTGTCCGTGAAATCGCGCTTCATCCCCTTCCACTTGAATGAGAAGAAGTGCACCTCGTGGCCCTTTGCAAGGTGCTCTGCCTCAAGTCGCTCGGTTTGCTCAACCCCGCCGACATGCCACGGGAAAGCGACATCCGACACGAACGCGATTCTCATACAATCCCTACATAAAGATCTTGTAAAGCCTTAATATTACGTCACCGATCATTATCTTGAAGTTGACTGTCCTGATCACGTCGATGCTCTCGGGCTCATACCTCATATCACCACTCTTGTAGAAGTACTTTAGCTGCCCTATGAGGTATTGCAGGTTCATCCTTTCCGCCTTTGCTATTTTAAGAACGTATGATCTGTACAGCTTCTCGCCCTTCAATAGCTTCAGCCCCATCCACGTGTCGTAGACATCCTTTGGCACTAGTCTGGAAAGCAGCGCCGTGGTCTTCCTTGCAAGGAGCAGCTCCAAGCTGTAGGACGGAACAAGGAGCGATCCCATAGGATAATTGAAGAATCCCAATAAGCTCTCCACCCTCCTTAAGGAAGGCTCCTCGATTCTCCTGGCCTTTGTGAGGTCTACCACGACGCCTTTGTAGACGAACCTGGCCGCCTTTATGTGGGATACCTTGCTGTCGCACACCCTCTGCATGAGCGAGATGCTTCTTTCGAAGGCGAAGCTCTCTATGTCCAAGTCATATGATATTCGCTGGTCCTTACCGAAGTATATCTTATTAAGCGCGGTCCCGCCGTAAAGCGCCACCTTCTGGCGTTCGCTGGCAAAGAGGGCAGCCAACTCCTGCAGCGCCACCATGCCAGCTACCTCCTTCTGCAACTTCTCCTGCGTTATGCCGGTCTTGAGGGAGACATCAGCCAAGTCATATGGCATTTACCCACCTTCTTACACCTATGTTGTCGTATATGCGCCATTTCGAATTGAAATTGGCTGTCTTCTTGGAGCCGAAGAAAGATTTCCCGCTCCCTTTGGCCAAGGAGAGCAGCTCTGCGGTGAACCACGCGGGTGCTATTCCGTCAAGGGCAAACCCGATTCTTCGCATAGTTGACAGGTTAGAATCTTTCGCATAGTATATCAGCTCCATCCATTCCCGGTTATCAAAAGGTCGTGTATTAATGGCCCGGTAGACATCGAACATGCTCGCATGTTTGGGCTTCAGGAACATATCGAATATAGTTTTCGGGTACGTAGACACGAGCGTGCCGTCATGCAGCTCTGTGCCGTAAAGCTGCTTCTGGATCTCGATAGGCTGGAGTTTTACGCCTTTGAAGTAGCACGTTTTCTCCCTAGTGGAGACGCACACGTACACGATGCGCTCCAGCTCCGTTTTGAGCCCGTAGAGGTACAGTGCGGATGAGAAACCAATATAGCCGTTGTACAGCCCCGCTGCTATCCTGAACTGGTTCGCATCGCTCTTTGCGTATGTGCCCTTCCTGAGCCTGACGACAACTCCCTCTTCCACCCACGATTCCAGCATACGGCTCAGTCTCCGTCTGTTGATATGGAGGGCGCCGGATAGGCTGGACATCGTGAAGAGCTCCGGAAGCTCTCGGTAGCTGGATACTTTTTGTTCCATTTACGACACTTTTTGTCTATTTCAATATAAAAAGTATCTTAAGGTATAAAAACCTTTTGTACGGGATGGCTAGATTAGCCTCTCCCTCACCATATACAGCGCGGTGCTTATACCGTAGAGGAACTTTGACTTAGCGAGCCTGGACTTGCCGTACCTCCTTTTGCTGTACTTTATGCGCACCTCGCCGAGCCTGAAGCCCCGCTTGGCGATCTGCACCTGGAAGAATGCGATCGGGTTGCCTTCAGGGTTTATTCCCTTAACGGCATCCAGCGCCTTCCTGTCCATTATGAGCATGCCGGTGAGTACGTCATGGATGCTCTGCCCGTACAGCAGGTTGAATATCCACGACAATACGGCGTTCCCGAAGCGCAGGTAGCCGCTCATGGAGCCCTGCTCCAGGCCTCCCATCCGGTTGCCTAGCACGAGGTCCGCTCGCCCGGCCTCTATCAGCCTCATCCCGCGCTCGACCCCAGACAGCTCGTGCGTGCCGTCCGCGTCCACGCTCGCTATCACGCTGCCGCGCGACTTCCTCAACCCCTCTATCATCGCATTCTCGACGCCGTTGCTGCGCTGCCTGAACACCCTCACGCCCGTCTTTTTTATCCTGCCAAAGAACTCCCTGCCGCTCTTGTCAATTACTATTATCTCCAGCCCAGAGGGGAACATGCGCTTGAGGCTGGCTATCGTGGAGAACGCGCCCTCCTCCTCTTTCGTTGGAAGCACAACGCTTATCCTGGGTCTCATGCGCGCGCCTCATGCCCTCTTGGAGAATGCATATCCCAATGCATTGTATATAAGCTTTGCCGCGAGGTAGTTGGGCGCCACCATGTTCGGTATGGGGCAGAGCTCGCTGACGTCCATTCCGATGAGCTTCCTCCGCTTCAGGACAATTTCCAGTACGTCCTTCAGGGTGCTGTAGCTGAAGCCTCCGGGCTCAGGCGTGCCGGTGCTAGGCATCTCCGCCGGGTCGAGCACGTCAAGGTCTATGGTCACGTACAGGCTTCTACCTGTATTCCTAAGTATCTTTTCCGCGATCTGCCTTGCTGTGAGCTTCCTCGCATCCTTCATGTAGAGAATGTCGTTGCGCCTCTTCGCGCTCCTCTCGTCTATGCTCCTGACGCCTACGCTGTAGCAGCTCTTGCACATCTCCCTTATGCGCGCCATCACACAAGCATGGCAGTACCTGCTGTTGTTGAACTCGTCGTAGGAATCGGCGTGAGCATCGAGGTGCAGCACGCTGAAGTCCTTGTACCTGCCTGCGATAGCCTTCACTGCTCCTATCGCTATGGTGTGCTCCCCGCCTATAAGCAGCGGCACTTTCGAGTCCTCCAGCACAAGCGATACCTCCTTAGATATCCGATTTACCATCCCCTTAGGTGAATCGAAATCTGGCGCCATCTCCTCCATGGTGTAAATACCTATGTCGCTTATCCGCCTGCCGAGCTCCTCGCTGTACAGCTCCATCGGCCTGCTCGCCTCTATTATTGCATGCGGCCCTTCCCTCGAGCCCACCTTGTATGTGGAGGTAGAGTCGTACGGCACCGGAAAAACGACTACTTTTGCTTTCTTGTAGTCCTGCTCCTCTAGGCCGAACAGATTGTAAGGCGGCATTGTGTTAAGTACGCCCATCTGACCACAGCACAAGCTATAAACAGATTTGGATGCAAAATCTATATATTGTGTGGTGCGTGTGGTGAGACGATAAGAATACTATACGACAAGTTCAGGGTCTACCTTGAGAGCGTTTCCGAAAACGACGCCGATGACATAGCCAGGAACGCGAACGATTACGAGATCGCGTACAATGTAGCGTCGGCGGGCGCTTTCCCGTATCCTTACGGCTTAGATGATGCGCGAGCGTTCATAAGCAGCACGAAAAAGGCAGCTAGCGATGGAACAGGATGCCACTTCGGCATACATCTAGCAGGTTCAGGCAGGCTGATAGGCGCTGCCGGCATCATCGGCCGCGACGCAGAGGCGAAAAGCTGCAGCATAGGCTACTGGCTCGGAAAGGAGCACTGGGGCAGAGGCTATGCGAAAGAGGCGGTGATACTGCTCTCGACTTTCACTTTCATGGACAGAGATACCAGAACGGTCAACGCTGATGTGCTCAGCTTCAACTCGAGATCGATAGCCATGCTAGGCTCGGTGGGCTTCTCGAGAGAGCAGTCATACAGGGAGATGAGGGCGCATTACAGTGGATACGCTGAAGAGCTAAGGTACTCGATTGGAAAAGAGGAGTTCTTAGAATCCTACAGGCAGATATCTGAGAACGTGGTGGTGTCATGATACGCAGGCATGCTACAATAGGAGTCGGCGTAATCCCTTTCAACTATAGGATAAGGATAACTCCGAACATGAAGAGTTTCAGGTTCGATGGAGAGGTAGTGATAACGGCCAATGCGGTTAGGCGCACAAGGACCATAAAGCTGAACGCCAAGGAGCTTAAGATAAGGAGCGTAAAGGTAAGGTCTGGGGGACTTGATTATGAAGCGTCATTCAGGCTTGACGCAAAAAACGAGGTGATGACGATAAGGCTGCGCAGGCCCGTGCGCGGCCCAATATCGATAGTGATATTGTACCGGGGAGAGCACAACGATAGGCTCTACGGTTTCTACAGGAGCAAATACACATACAAGGGTAAGGAGGGCTATATCCTTACAACGCAGTTCGAAGCGCCAAACGCTAGAGCGGCGCTGCCGTGTATAGACGAACCGGAGTACAAAGCTACGTTCGACCTCTCGCTTGTGATAGACAATCACATGGACGCGATATCGAACATGCCGGTCAAGAGCACGAAGAAGATCGGCGCAGGCAAGAAGCTGGTAACCTTCCACACCACGCCGAAAATGTCGACATACCTGCTCTACATCGGAGTAGGGCCTTTCGAGCGCGTATCAAGCAGTTTGGATAAACTGAGGGTCAGCGTCATAACCGTGCCTGGAAAGCGCGCTCTGACAAAGCTCCCGCTGGAATACAGCAAGAGGTTCATAGCCGACCTGCAGTCCTATTTCATGGTGAAGTACAAGATGCCGAAGATGGACGTGATAGCCATACCGGACTTCGCGGCGGGCGCCATGGAGAACTGGGGGGCGGTCACATTCAGGGAAGGTACGCTCCTTTGCAACGATAAGAAAGCCGGCATAGCAACGAAGGAATACATAGCAAATGTGATAGCGCACGAGTTCGCACACCAGTGGTTCGGCGACCTTGTTACGATGGGATGGTGGGATGATATGTGGCTGAACGAGAGCTTCGCCACCCTTATGGCCTCACTGGCGGTCGACAGGCAGTTCAAGGAGTGGAAGACGATGTTAGGCTACAGGTACGACACAATAGGCACAGCGCTGTCCGCAGATGGCATGAGGAATACGCATCCGATAAGCATGGAGGTGGCTACCGTATCAGAAATAGAGAAGATGTTCGACGACATAGGCTATGAAAAGGGAGGCAGCATGCTGCTGATGCTCAAGGAGTATGTGGGCGAATTGACATTCAGAAGAGGCCTGCGCAACTACCTGAAAAAGCATTCCTACTCGA
Source organism: Microcaldota archaeon (assembly GCA_027345565.1). Classification (GTDB taxonomy): domain Archaea; phylum Micrarchaeota; class Micrarchaeia; order Micrarchaeales; family Micrarchaeaceae; genus JAJZAB01. Next base: position 53,302 of record DAHWIF010000005.1, on the reverse strand, counting down.
ATGCAACCAGGGCCGATCTCTGGAACGCAATACAGAAGCAGGCGATGGCAGAGGGCAAGCGCATGCCGATAAAGGAGATGATGAGCGGCTGGCTCGAGAGGCCAGGTTATCCTGTGGTGCATATCAAGATAGACGGTGGATACGCTGACATCTCGCAGGAGCGCTTCACTATATCTGGGAATATTCACGAAAAGCCGTGGATAATACCGATAAGTTACATAACTGAAGACGGCCCAGGAAGCTTCCTCTTCTCGGATGCCAGGGCTAGGATACCGATAAAGGGCAAATGGATAAAGCTCAACTATGGACAGTCAGGCTTCTACCGTGTAGCATACGAGGGCTTTATGCTCGACAGTCTGGGAAGGATGGTCAAAGATAAGAAATTGGGCGTGCTGGAGGGGTGGGGAATAGAGAACGACCTGTTTGCGGCCATTAGGTCAGGCAGCTCCGAAGTCTCCACATACCTCGATTTCGTGGATAGTTACCTGATGGATTCGGATTATCCGCTATGCATTAGCGTCTCTGGGCACCTGAACTGGATAGCAACCATGTCCAAAGGAAGGAAATGGGAGGGACGCGCCAGGGAGGCAAGCCTGGCTTTCCACAAATCCGTACTTGGCAGGCTGGGTTGGAGGAGGCAGAAGGGAGAGGACCCTACAGACGCTATACTGCGCAGCAGCGCGATATCGGCACTAGGCATGCTCAAAGACCAGGATACCGTATCGAAAGCCTCAGCGCTTTTCGATGCCTCTGCAAAAGGCAGGAGCATCGACGATGACATAAAGGCTGCAGTTTACGCTACGGTTGCTTTCAACAACCCGAGCGAAAGGCTGCTCTCAAGGTTCATCGAGATCTACAAGAATGGCACAACGCCGCAGGATCAGTCCAGGGCTGTCGCGAGCATCGGCATGCTCGGAGACAGGGGGCTTGTGCGCAAGGCCTTAAGCGTTGCGCTCTCAAAGCAGATAAGGTTGCAGGATTCGTGGAGGGTATTGGCTGTCGCAGGGTCAAACCCGGTGGCTGATGATATATACAGGGATTGGGCGATGCGGAACTGGAAGAGGCTGATGCAGTTATATTCGCCAAGCACGCACATGCTGGTGAGGTGCGTGAGCCCGTTCGGTGCGGCCAAGGATCCTTCTTCTAGGGAGAGGATTGCGGAATTTTTCGGCAGGAAGCACAATCTGAGGAAGGATATAGATCTAGAGGCGAAAAAGGCCGCCGAGAGGATAGATGCAAACATAAGGTTCCTTGCCGTAAACGGGTAGGTGCTCGGATGGGTCTCCTCTTTTCAATCCTGATTATTCTTATTTCGCTTGCATGGCTCGGGCTTATGTTGTTGAACCTTATTGGGGTTCTTGCCGGAAGCGGCGAGAGGTACACGAAAGGCCCGAGAGGAAGAGTGCTTGTCATAATCCCGTGCAAAGGGCGCGATGTGACCTTAGAGCAGAACCTGCTCTCGGTCAAGAGGCAGAACTACAGAAATATGCAGATAATCGCTGTGGTCGACAGCGCTGATGACCAGGCAATCGGAGCGATAAGGAGAGCACGCATAAACTGCATAGTAGCTGCAAAGAGGCACGAGGGCGGCAGCGGCAAGGTAACGGCGATTATAACGGCAATGAGGAGGTTCAGAGACTTCGACATCTATGTGGTGATAGATTCTGATGTGCAATGCGCTAGAGACCACGTGTCGCGGCTTGTGGCGCCGCTGTCGGACAGGAAGGTGGGCGTCGCGACCACCTATCCGTACTTCAACCCGGTAAGGGGCTTCTGGTCGAAGGTCAAGATGGCATGGGGCTTCGTTGGCAACGGCATGATGGAATCCACGGTCACGAGGTTCGTCTGGGGAGGCTCGATGGCATTCAGGAAAAGCCTTATCGACAGCAGCGACTTCAAGCTCTTCCAGAGAGCGCTGTCTGATGATATTGCGGTAGCACACTTCGCAAAGGAGAAGGGATTGGGGATCACGTATGTCAACAGCCATTCAATAACCGTGAATGCCGATGACAACTTTCAGGCGTTCTGGGAGTGGTCCAACAGGCAGACCGCATTGTCGATACTCGGGAACAGAAAGGTACTTCGCTATGGGCTTCTGTTCTACTTCGCGCAGGCGCTGACGCTGCTCTCCGGGATAATCCTCTCGCTCCGCTCATTGTGGTACCTGATACTGCTTCTTCCGTTTGCCATAGGCATCATCAAGATGTACAGCCGTGCAAAGCGCCCATACCTGGCGCTACTTCCGATAAGCCTCATCATCAACTTCATCTTTATAACTAATCTTGTCGTCGGCGCCAGAATGCGCGAAATATTGTGGAGAGGCTCGAGGTACAGGCTGCGGAATCCATTCTGAGCCGTCGTTGGATTATAAAGGAACCGTAGGTGCGGCATAGGTTTAAAAGCCTTGGTTATGACGGATGATGGGCGACGCAAAGCACTGATGACCTGCATGATGCTGGAGGTTGCGCCGGAAGGGGCGCAGAGCAAATCTGTCAAAATTCTTAGCCTTGACATGCAAGACATAAAACTGCTGCGCATGGCGACCGAGCGCGCCAGCGGATTGATGTTCATGCAACCGAGCGCAAGCGAATACAGGAGCATGCTCAGGCTGGACAGGTACAACCTGTCGACAGCGTGGACAACGACATGCGAGGCATAAACGCATGGCAGGAAGCGGAGAACGGGAAGCTGCTCAGGACCGTTGCAATGCAGCACGGGCCGATCACGTGCAGTGTGACGATGGAAGGCCGCGTATTCCTCGATGCATTCCTAGGCATCGCACAACGCGCAAGAGCCCATAGCCCCACAGCACGCAATTTGGTCATGGCTGTAAACACACGCAACGCCATGTATGTCGTATACACAGAATGCTGCTAATTGCCATGAGAAGCAGCTTGGAAAGGTTATAAATATCACATTTGCGGTGTAATTTCATGCATAGCTCAAAGCTATGGACGTGGTCCACCAGGAACGGGGCGCCAAGGGGGAGCGAGGATTTTGTTGACTACAGGGTGGACCGCCTTCTCAGGTTGGTGGACATGACGCTGGAATCCATGGCTAACATGGATGTAGACCGCGCGCGCCTGGAATCCCTGGTGAGACGCGCGATGGACGAACCGTCAATGAACGGGATTTATACGTATGGGGAGGCGCTCGAATCGCTCGGCAAGGAGCTGACGAAGCTCAGGGATGAGAGCACGGCCAGGCAGGTCTCTTACTTCTCAGGCATAGTTGAGAGGGAGTTCGCTATGCTGCCGAGGCTCAGCCTCGAACCTGCCTATAGCCTCCTGATTCGGCGTGTGCGCGAGAGGGCGCTTCCGAGCGATGAAGCCTTCGTAGCAGTGCTTATCAAGGGGATGGTGCTTGGCATATCGGATAGCGATGTAAAGAGCAGAATCATGGAGCATTTCAACATGCCAGGCGCGGCATTGGAGAGGGTACAACCAGGCATCAGGGCGATACAGCCAAGCGGCAGATAGGATCGTCGGTTGCGGCATGGGAGCATGCGGAAATCAGGGCGCCCTTATGGACAACCGTCATATTTGGTTTTTCCTATAAAGACGCATGAAGGGCAACCCATAAATATCTTGACTGCGTTATACTCTATTGTTGCTGGAGGTGTTAGCGTGAGGGATGGTGTTGACAAGGTGGTACTGAAGATATACGACAGGAGGGACGGCTCGGAGAAGAGGGCGCACAACTGCGACCTCTGCCAGACGTATAAGAGGGAGGCTGCGAAGGGCGACAGGGATGCGATGCACTTCTACAAGGATCATATAAACCAGATGGTCAAGAAGTACAGGGGTATAACCCTGGTGCTGGATGCAAAGCAGAGCATGGAGATGCTGCCCGGCATGAAATCGCGCTGACTGTTTCTATGAAGTGCCTATCGATGAAGCAGCCGTTCGCGGACCTGTTGATTTCAGGCAGGAAAACGATAGAGCTGAGGAGCTGGAACACCAGGTTCAGGGGGAAATTTCTTGTGCACGCAAGCCTGAAACCCGACATCGCAGCATGCATTGCAGCAGGCGTGGACCCTTACAAGCTTGCGAGGGGCGCGATAATCGGCAGGGCTTTCCTATATGACGTCAAGAAATACAACGACAGGGAGGCGTTCCTGAAAGACCGGGAGCTTCATCTTGCGATCGATTACGCCAATCCCAAATACGGATTCATGATTAAAGACCCTATAAGGTTCGATAGGCCGATACCCGCAAAGGGCAAGCTTAACTTTTTTGAGGTAGAAATGTGAGAGCATGAAGCATGTGCTTGTGGCTGTGCCGAACGATCAGGAGCTCGCAGCCAGGTTGGGCAAGAAAGGCTCGTCAAACGGCATAACATTCTACAACAGGAAGGATGGTGAATCCGTTTTCGCGATACTCACCCCGACCGACGCGGAGAAGAAGTTCAACTCCGTAGCCGAGGTGCTGACCATATCAGACAATATCGTAGTCAGCACCAAGAGCATAGACAGGCTTTTCGGCGAATCCATTATCGGGTGCGGGCTGCTCGGCAAACAGGCGATACTGACTGCGGACCAGGATGCTTCATCAATAATGCAGAAATCTGGGCTGCATAGCACCGTTGTGGAAGAGGATCGGTTGCTCTCCTATCTGGGCGCGCAGCAGGCTGACAGCTCCGGTGACCCGATTGTCGAGGTGGACCATTCCTTTGATGTAAAAGGAGTGGGCGTCGTGCTCCTTGGCGTAGTCAGGAGTGGCGTAGTAAAGGTACATGATGAGCTTTTCTGCAGCTCCGGCAAGAGAGTGACGATCAGGTCGTTGCAGAGCCAGGACCAGGACATAAATGAAGCAGGAACCAATACTCGGGTCGGCATAGCCATAAAGGGCGCCGAATCTGACGAGATAAGCAAGGGAGATCTGCTATCCAGAGCGGAGATCAGGAGAACGCAGCGGATCAAAGCCAACATATCGATAAGTGGACTGGTGAAGGACAAGGACCTTAGCTACAGCGAGCTCTGGCTCGTATGCGGCTTCAGGTCAAGCGCATGCAAGATGTCAAAGGAGGGTGACTACTTCGAGATAAGCATGGCGGCGCAACTCGCCATGCGGCCTGGCGAGAAGTTCCTTTTGGTGAGGAAGGAATCCCCGAGGATATTTGCGTGCGGCACAGTGAAGTGGCTAAAGCTTGGAGAAGAGGCTCTTTAGGGCTGCGATTAGCCGCGCTATGAAGTTTCCGAGCTGGCTTCCGGACTGCTGCGCCGCTATGGTGGTCGTTTGGTTTATGGAGGTCGTATGCGCAATGATGGGGACCGTAGTCAAAATAGCTGGCGCGGTAGTGCTCGTGCTGGATGTTGTAGAGCTGGTGGTTGTGATAGTGGGTTGCAAGCTGTATATATTGACGTTGACGGTATGTTGCCTGGGTATATAGTTGACTCGCACAAGCATTACGTAGCTATCATTGGTGCCGGATATTAACACCGGTTTCCCTGGATAAAGGTCATACGAGACATTGTTTATCGTCACACCAGACTCGTTCGGCGATATGAAGTTCTGGGTCGTGTTGAAGCTCCGCTGGCCTATTACAGCGGTGAAGTAACCATATGTCGATATATTCAACACATGGTAGCCGACCTGGGTGACGTTGCTGTACGGGGTAATTGGAAACTGAGGCAATGCTGCATAAGAGACAGGCAGGGCCACAATCAGCGCAGCAGCAATCGCTATTATGAAAAACCTGGCTGACACGTTATCATCTTGGATTTGCATGCCCATAAATAAATAGCTTTGCAAGAACTTCCTTCACACGGATAACGGCATTGACCATACAATTTTTATAAACCTTCGGAAAACTTGCATACATGAAAGGAAAGATTCCAACCATATACGACAAGGGTGCCCGGAGCACAGCGATAAAGCACCTCTCGAAGCGCGACAAGGTGCTAGCAAAGCTCATAAAGAGGATCGGACGCATAAGGGTGAACTGGGGCGGCGACTCATACGAGTCGCTGATGAGTGCAATAATATACCAACAGATATCAGGAGCTGCTGGTGAATCAATAGAAAGACGCTTCAAGGCGCTGTATAATAACAGGTTGCCCTCCCCTAACAGGTTCCTTACGACGCCTGAGAAGAAGGTGAGAGAAGCCGGGATATCGCCCCAGAAGTACTCATACCTCGTTGACCTGTGCACAAGGATAAAAGATGGCAGGATCGAACTCAACAAGTTCGACATTATGGATGATGAGGACATAATAGAGGAGCTGGACGAGGTACGAGGTATAGGAAGATGGACGGCAGAGATGTTCCTGATCTTCAGCCTGGGCAGGACGGACATCGTGCCGCGCGACGACCTCGGGATAAAGAAAGCGATAAAGCGCGCATACGGGCTTAAGGATTACCCCACAGGGAGCAAGTTCTCCGAGCTTGCAGAGAGATGGAAACCGTACGGCACGATAGCCTCGTTGTACCTGTGGAGGAGCGCTGACATTATAACCCCAGGCTAAGACGTTTCTGCATGGCCATTCTTCGGTATATTTAAATGGGGCTAACTTTTTATATGTTAGACTAGAGAGAATACTGTACTCTTTTTGTGATGGCGATGATAAGGCAGCCTATAATAGTGGTAATGGGCCACGTAGACCACGGCAAAACCGCGCTTCTTGACCGGATAAGGAGCTCGACCGTAGCCGCAAGGGAAGCCGGAGGCATAACCCAGCACATAGGCGCGAGCGAGGTCCCGATAAGCGTAATAGAAAAGATATGCGGGCCTATGCTCAAGGGCATGGGCGATATAACCATACCAGGGCTTCTTTTCATAGACACGCCCGGCCATGAGGCTTTCACGAACCTTAGGAGGAGGGGCGGCAGCGTCGCCGACCTCGCCATACTCGTCATCGACATAGCGCAGGGCTTCCAGCCGCAGACGATCGAGGCTATAGAGATACTCAAGGAGTACAAGACCCCGTTCATAGTCGCAGCCAACAAGATAGACCTTATAACCGGTTGGATAGACAGCAAGTCGAAGAGCTTCGCTGACGCCGTGAAGGGGCAGAACCAGCACGTGCAGGATGCACTGGAGCAGAGAATCTTCCAGGTCATAGGGAAGCTCAGCGAGCTCGGCTTCAACGCGGAGCGCTACGACCGTGTGAGGAACTTCCAGAAAGAGCTCGCGATAGTGCCGATGAGCGCGAAGACAGGCGAGGGCGTGTCAGAGCTGCTCATGGTCACAACCGGGCTGGCGCAGAAGTACCTCGAGATGAGGCTCAGCATAGAGGTCAAGGGGCCTGGCAGGGGAAGCATACTGGAGAAGAAGGAGGTCAAGGGGCTTGGCACAACCATCGATGTGATACTCTACGACGGCTCGCTGAGGGCCAACGACACGATAGCGTTCGCAACCCCTGGCGGCATAGCAACCGCAAAGATACGCTCCCTGCTCAAGGCCAAGCCGCTGCAGGAGATACACGAAGGGGCGAGCAGGTTCGACTATGTCGATGAAGTATCAGCAGCCGTGGGGATCAAGATAAGCGGGGTCGGGCTCGAGGAGGCCTTGGTCGGATCCCCGGTCGTACAGGTCTCAGATGAGGGTTATGCGAGCGAGGTAAGCGCGGAGCTCGGCGACGTCTTCCAGACGGACAAGAACGGCGTTGTGCTAAAGGCCGATTCGATAGGCAGCCTCGAGGCGATATCAAAGCTCATGGAGGGCATGGGCTTCAGGATAAGCAAGAAGGGGCTGGGCAGCGTGACCAGGAGGGACGTGGTGGACGCGTTTTCACAGCTATCCGTGAATCCCGCATATGAGGTGGTGCTCTCCTTCAACGTGACGATCGACCAGGAGGCGCAGGCGGCCTCATTCGATAGCGGGGTGAAGGTGATAAGCAGCAATATAATATACAAGCTAATAGACGACTACAAGCTCCTCATAGATGAGATGCAAAGGAGCAGCCTTAGCAAAGCAGAGAGCAGGATAGTTTTCCCAGGCAGGGTTGAGGTGCTGCCTAACAGCTGTTTCCGCGTATCACATCCGGCGATATTCGGCGTGAATATCACAGCTGGAAGGATAAAGGTCGGCTGGCTGCTTATGAGCGACACGGGCGAGGTCGTAGGGAAGATAAAGGGGATACAGACGGAGAGGGCTCCGCTCGAATCTGCAAGGGCGGGCGACAGCGTCGCGATATCGATGGACGAGCCCACCTTTGGCCGACAGGTGAGGGAGGGGCACGTGCTTTACACAAGGGTGACAGATGAGGACGAGCGGCTGCTGAAGGGGGAGTTCGCGAACCTCATCAGCATTGAGGAGGCAGACCTGCTAAAGCGGATATCGGAGATAAAGAAGAATGCGAGATGAGACATCACACGCGAGCGCCCTGCACATTCATCCCATACCAGCCCTTCCCCGGCGCCGATCTGGATTTACCAATATAAGAATGCAGTCTTTTCCTGAAGCCTTGGCTGTAATGTTCTAGATAGCCATCAAGCTTCTCTTTGTCTATAGACTCTAGCAAAGGCCCCATTGCATCGTCCCTTACGCCGTGCTTGTAGTAGACTAGGTCGATCAGTGTTTTTTCCGCATCTGACACTGGCAGCCACATGTCGTAGTGCTTAATGAAATCGAACCCGAAGAAGAGGCCTGTTTTAATCCTTTTTACTATGTAATTCGCGTTTCCGAATTTCCTCACGCCTTCCCTCACCGGATTTCCTGTAATGATTATGGGGTTTGTGGCCTGCGTCCAGAGATTCCTATAGGACAGCGCATCTTCCAATCCGTAATAGAACGGCCTGAATGCAAAGCCGACAACTGCGATGTCATCATGGAAGGTGTATGCGCCCTTGGATATTCTCCTTATCTCGTTTTTCTTCATCAGGTGGTTGATCAGCGTCTTAAGGTAGCCCTCGCTTATCTTGCTCCTGCCGAGCAGGACCCTCGCATCGGTCAGCGTGAAGACCGGGTAGTCATAATTGTTGAACCTTTCTCGCAAAAGCCCTATGTATTTTGTCATGAAATCTTACCCTTTATGCGGTCAACAAGCGTCCTGAACGACGGTATCGGCCCCTCGTATATGAGACCCTGTAACCTGGATTCCTCCTCTTTCAGTCTAGCTGGCGTTTTCAATGATGAAACAAATTTCTTCATTTTGGGTCTCAGGGCCTTAACATCGGCATGATCCAGCAGTATCCCTATGTCATATAGATCCGTTATGGATTCCCGGTCTGCGTACGCATTTATCTTCTCGTCTATCAGGGCCTCCGGCGGCAGCGTCAGCACATCATAAAAGGAGCCATCTAGGTTCTCGTACTGTCTCACCACTGGCTCTCTGTAATACGCCTTGTAATTTATGTCTATTTCGGAGTAGATGTCGTCCAACAAGAAGGAGATGTAGATGAGGTGGCCGGTGTCCTTGAGCTTCTCAACTTTTGCGTTGTACCTGTCCGCCACGACCCTTATGCGCTCCTTGAGCTCCTGGAGCTTTTCCTGAGACGCCAGGTATATGTCGATGTCCTTGGAGAACCTTCTTCCGCCGTAGCACCGCCAGATGGCTGTGCCTCCGTGTATTTCGGCGGTGCTGTCTGCCTCGTAGAGTATCCTGACAAGAACATCCTCCAGCAGGGCGACGTCCCTCTGTGCCCTCTTCTGCAGCCTGTTCCTCAACGGAATATTCATAGAATTACCAAAGTAATATTTTATTATAACTTTAGTAGCTAAAAATATATAAATCTTCCTATTTTATAACCGAAGTTATATTTTATTATAACTTTAGTGATATGATTGTTGAATACCACTTAGTTGTAAAATATTATAACCAACTGGCTTTCTTGAATCAGCAGATTAGCCCAGGCTCATCTCTATCTGCACCGTGTCAGGCACCACTATCCTCATTATCTGCCTGAGCGCCTGCTCGCTGCTCTCTATGGTAATTAGGCGCTTGTGGAAGCGCATCTCCCACCTTTCGTAGGTGTGGCTCCCCTGGTGCGACGGCGCTTTCCTGGTTGTCTGCGATACCACCTTTGTGGGAAGAGGTATCGGGCCCTTGCATTTTATATTTATTGACTTGGTTATCTCCTTTATCTGGTTCGCTATCGAATCGGCATCCTTGGCCTTTGTGCTTACGAGCTTGATGGTTGCTGTCTGCATCGATTCACTTTCTCGGGGTTATCTCCATTATTACCCCTGCGCCTATTGTCTCGCCCATGTCGCGTATCGCGAACCTGCCTAGGGGCTTGAAATCGCTGAACTTCTCGCACGCTATCGGCTTCGTCGGCTTTATCTTGACTATGGCGAGATCTCCGGTCTTTATCGTCTGCGGGTTCTGCTCCACGGTCTGGCCTGTCTTCGGGTCCTTCCTCTCCAGTATGTCCTCGAATGTGCATGCCACCTGTGCGGTGTGTATGTGGAAGACCGGAGTGTATCCCCTCGCTATGACGTTCTGGTGGTGCAGTATTATGACCTGCGCCTTGAACTCAGCCGCTACGGTTGGCGGATTGCTGGCAGGTCCGACCACGTCGCCCCTCTTTATGTCCTTCTTCTCCAGTCCCTTGACGTTGAAGCCGACGTTGTCGCCAGGCTCCGCCTTCTGGAGCTGCTGGTGGTGCATCTCTATGCTCTTGACCTCCGTCTTGGCCCCGCCAGGCATTATCACTATTTGGTCTCCCGCCTTTAGCACGCCGCTCTCGACCCTGCCGACAGGAACTGTGCCGAAACCGGAGATGCTGAAAACGTCCTGTATTGGCAGCCTGAGCGGCTTGTCTACCGGCTTATCCGGCATCTTCAGCGCATCGAGTGCCGCAAGCAGCGTCGGGCCGTTGTACCACGCTGTCTTGTCAGACTTGTCCTTCACGTTGTCGCCCATCTGCGCCGAGTATGGTATGAACGGTATCTGATCCGTCTTGAAGCCCATGGTTTTGAGCATGTCCCCGACCTGCTTCTTAACCTCTTCATACTTCTTCTGGTCGTATCCGACCTCGTCCATCTTGTTTATGCCGACTATTATCTGCTGGACCCCTAGGACGAAGATTAGCTGCGCGTGCTCCCTTGTCTGCGCCTGTATGCCGTCCTTCGCGCTCACCACCAGCACAGCCGCGTCGGCCTGGCTTGCGCCTGTGATCATGTTCTTGACGAAGTCGCGGTGACCTGGCGCGTCTATTATCGTGAAGTAGTATTTCGACGTCTGGAAATCCCTGTGCTGTATGTCAATCGTAATCCCACGCTCACGCTCCTCCTTAAGCGTGTCCATCACGAACGCAAACTCGAACGTAGGCCTGTTAAACTGCGCCGTCGCTTCCTTGTACCTGTCCAGGTCCCTGTCCGTTATTACGCCCGTGGCATAGAGCAGCCTTCCGACCGTTGTTGACTTTCCGTGGTCTACGTGCCCTATGAAGATCAAATTCATGTGTGGTTTGTCTGCCATCTTATCACTTGAGTGTAACAATTCACGTGCTAGGATTCCTAAAATCCGCACCTTTTTCCTGAGCGGTTTTCCCTTTGCAAAAAACGCCCGATTCTCTAGTTATCTCTCGGTTAAATATTTATACCTTAGCTTTTTTACGAGGATGTGACGACATCAACGCAAACCCATCAATAATCGCATAACAGAGCATTGAAAAAGCCAACAATGACCCACGCGCTAAAGGATATACTAAAGGATATATTGGTGGAAAGGCGCATTTGGTTGTAAGCGAAGACATGCGATTAGTTTTGTCCCAAAGCCCGCATAACAGAAAGGTTTTTATATAGTGTGCTCAATAACAGAGCGTAATGGCGGTGCAAGAACGCCTAACGTGATCTGATGGATCAACTATGGAGATACAAGCTGGCTGACGACGACGACATGGGCGGCGACGACGAAGGGGACGAGGACGAAGACTGGGAGGACGACGACGAAGGGGACGAGGACGAAGGCGAAGATTAGTAGCTTTCCGCACCAGCGCACCGAAGCATACAGATAAGCTATTAAAGTAGTTGCTGTGTTATTTTATAGGTGGGAGTACCTTTTCCTTAGGTGATTCGCATGGTAAACGGAATTGAGCTGACTGTTGCGAGCGCGCTTGTCACTGATGATGGCAGGGGTATTGCTAGGGTAGACTCCAAGGCACGGAAGCTGCTCAATGTCACGCCGGGAGACATGCTTGAGATAAAGGGCAAACGCAGGTCTACAGCCGCCATAGTTATGGCTGCGCACCAGCAGGACGAGGGCCTCGATTTCATAAGGGTGGACGGCTGGATAAGACAGAACCTTGGTGTAGGGATAGGTGACAGGGTCTTCGCCGCGAAGGCGAATGTCAACAACGCCGAGAAGGTGATACTGGCCCCGCCGCCGAACCAGCGCACTCCGATATCACCGGATTTCGCAGAGTATGCGAAGAACAAGCTGGAAGACAAGCCACTAGTGAGGGGGGATGTTGTACCGATACCGATGTTCGGTTACGTATTCAATTTCGTGGTGGCGCAGGTATCGCCTCATGGAGTAGTAAGGGTGACGAAAGATACTGACATGGTCGTCAGGACAGAGCCGATATCAGAGTCTATGGTGAAGATCGGCGACGTGCACTATGAGGACATAGGCGGCCTGAAGACGGAGATACAGAAGATAAGGGAGATGGTGGAGCTCCCGATAAGGTATCCGGAGCTGTTCGAGAGGCTGGGCATAGAGCCGCCGCGCGGGGTATTGCTCTACGGTGCGCCTGGCACGGGCAAGACGCTGCTTGCCAAGGCGGTAGCGAATGAATCCGATGCGCACTTCATAGATATATCCGGACCTGAGCTGGTCAGCAAGTTTGTGGGCGAGAGCGAGGAGAAGCTGCGCGAGATATTCAACGAGGCTAAAGAGAAGGCTCCGACGATAATATTTATGGATGAGATAGATGCGATAGCGCCGAAGAGAGAGGAGGCGACCAACGAAGTGGAGAGGCGAATGGTATCGCAGCTGCTCGCGCTGCTTGACGGCATGGGATCGAGGGGCCAGGTCATAGTCATAGGAGCAACTAACAGGCCTAATGCGATAGACCCGGCGCTCAGGAGGCCCGGCAGGTTCGACCGCGAGATAGAGATAGGCGTGCCAGACAGGAACGCCAGGAAAGAGATACTCCAGATACACACGAGGAACATGCCGCTCAGGGGAGTCAACCTCGACGAGCTGGCAGACCTGACCCACGGATACACAGGCGCTGACCTCACCGCGTTGGCTAGGGAGGCGGCGATGTGCTCGCTGAGGAAGGTACTCCCGACCATAATAGACAAAAAATCGATACCGAACGAGCTGCTCGTAAACCTCCACGTTACGAGGGAGGATTTCATAGACGCATACAGGAACATACAGCCGAGCGCGCTCCGTGAGGTATTCGTCGAGAGGCCTAACATCCACTGGGATGATGTCGGTGGTCTCTCGTTCGTAAAGACGCAGCTCAAAGAGGCCATAGAGATGCCGATAAAGAACCCTGAGGCGTTCGAGAAGATGGGCATAAGGCCCGTGAGGGGGATACTGCTCGTCGGCGCGCCTGGCACGGGCAAGACTATGCTGGCGAAGGCGGTCGCGACGGAGCGCGAATCCAACTTCATCTCAATAAAGGGGCCTGAGCTGCTGAGCAAGTTCGTCGGCGAATCCGAAAAGGCAACTAGGGAGATTTTTAGGAAGGCGAGGCAGGCTGCCCCGTGCATAATATTCATAGACGAAATAGACGCGATTGCGCCGACAAGGGACGGCGGCAACGGCGACTCATTCGTGACGGAGAGGATAGTCGACACTCTGCTCACCGAGCTCGACGGCCTCTCGGAGATGAAGAATGTCGTGGTGCTCGCCGCCACGAACAGGCCTGACATGATAGACCCTGCGCTGCTCAGGCCTGGGAGGTTCGACAAGATAATAGAGATACCGATGCCGGATGATGAGACCAGGAAGGCGATATTCGAGGTGCACACGAAGCGCATGCCGCTCGACAAGAACATACGGCTGGATGACCTGGCGAAGCTCTCCGAAGGGTACACCGGTGCGGAGATAGAGAATGTTTGCCGAGAGGCCGGCATGAACGCTATAAGGCTAGGCAGGACGGCCGTGACGAAGGATGACTTCGCATTCGCCTTCCAGGAGGTGAAGCCTGCGATACCGAGGGAGCTCTCGGAGCGCATAAGGAAATTCAAGAACGCGCCTGAGAACATGTACAGATAGGCACGCTTTTTAACCCTTTTATTCAATCTATCTTCAGGAGGGGTAGCTCAGCCTGGTTAGAGCGCTAGACTCATATGCACAGCATTTTGAGTGCGGAGCGAAAGCAGTGACGGGAAATCTAGAGACCGCGAGTTCAAATCTCGCCCCCTCCAAAGCCATCTGGAGCAGCACGCATCCGATGCAGCCCATCAGGACCGTTTTGCAAATTAGCGAAAAAACACCTATATTTTGCATACTTTAGCAATGCTTAAATATTTTGGAGATGGCATAATTATGTATTAAGATGAACAGCCTAGATCGCGCAAATTCGGTTAAGGAGAGGCAGCTTGACGAGCAGTTCTATTCAAGAATGCACGCTCTGCTGCGGAACGGCTCGCTTGTGCCGCTCGGGATGCTCGGCTTCGCAAACCTAACTGCGCAGGATTACAAGGAGTGTGGCTTCTTTGTGCTGGAGTTCTCAAAAAAAGGTGTTGGAAGGACGAACTCTGCGCGCACAGGCCATTATGACCTGTTCAAGAAAGGGCTGACTCCAGTGGCTTGGGTTGCGTATGAACTCAACGACAAGGTCATCAACCAGATATCACAAAACCTGATGCCGCCATTTACCCCAAAGAGAAAGGGCATGATGGTGAAGAGGCTTGAAGAGGCCGGGCTCAGCGGGCAATGGGCCAGGTACATCGTGAATGAAGCCGCAGCGGCAGACCAGCTGGAGGCATCAAAGAAGGAGATATACGAGAAAATACGTGGGGGGAATGAGGGCATCAAGGAGGATGTGCGCAACGCGATGCGCGCGCACGTCAAAAAGTTTTTTGAAAAGCAAAGTGAAAAGATACGCGATGAGTATATTGAACACATAGAGGCGTTCCACAAGGAGGTTGAAGAGGAAAGGAAGTTACGAAGGCTTAGGCGCTGAATTCTAGTGTGTGGTACAATAGGACGAACGGCGAGATGCAGATGAGCTTAAATGCCTTGAGTTTTGATTAGGCGCGGTAGCCGAGGTGCTGGCAGAGCATGCACCGGCACTTTGGGAGACCGGTATGGGACGCAGCGTTCACATACACGGCGAGCGTCTTAGGAAAGGGAAGGCGATAGCATGAACATGGTGGCGGGCCGTAGCCCTCCTTCTGTTTTATGCAGCATTTGACTGAGCGGCTCAAGGCCTTGCATACTCATCTGCACATTTCCCCGGCGCGTTTCATCCACACCCGCGCGCTCGTGGTGTCATCGCTTTGTGCGCGGCAGTGGTCTCGTTTCTGTTCCGGATATTGCCTTAGGCAGGATGTGCTCTGTATGGGAGGAGCTTCCTCCTTTCGGTAAGCTGCTCGCCCGCCACCAATTGGCAATATGCTTCTCGAAAATTAATATGCCTTTCGCATAGAGGAAACGCAACCATTTTTATTACTTAAATGAGCAGCTATTCCGGTTCAGTGGTATTCGGGATAGGCGGAACGGTATTCAGCGAGATAGTGATAGCCGCGCTCATAGCCCTGGTCCTTTTCATAATCTTCAAGGTAGGGAAGTTCATACTCAAGGTGATATTCGGGATAATAATAAACAGCGTATTGGGGATAGTCGCCTTCCTTGCGCTATACTACATATTCGGCGTAGACATACCGATAGAGCTGGCTACGATGATACCGACAGCGCTCTTCGGGCTCCCGGCGGTCGGCACCCTCATAATACTCAAGTTCTTCGGATTGCCCGTCTAGTATGCCGCGAGCTTTATGTCTGAATCCGTCACGGTCTTGCGTTTTGCGTGGTTGGCGAGCTTCACCGCCTTCTGGCCCACATCGTACGCATACCTGTTTATCCTCTTCTGGAACTCCGAGGAGGCCTCCTTGCTCACCCTCTTAGCACCCGCCTCCTTGAGCATGCGCCTTGCTGTGCCCTCTGATACGTACATAGAAACAGGAGTATTACCAGATAAAGGTTTAAAGCCTATACCTGCGAGAGCACTTTATCGGCAGTTTCCTTGCCAAGCAGGCTTACCACCTTTACCCTGTTATTGCGCACGTCGCTCACGCTCCTTATCCCGTTCATGTATAGGGTCCTCGCCCTGACGCGCCCTACCTGCTGCAGCCTGACAAGGTCTAACAGCTCCTCCTTTATGCCGTAGCGCAGCCTGACTCGCATCTCTATGAGTTTTCTATAAGGCACATTCAGTATCTTTGAGAGCTCTATCGCAGAGTATATCAGCCAGTCCGCGTTCGTTATCTTCGTGTAAAGAGCCCCGGGTGTTGACGAGTACTTCTCGACTATCTCAGGCTCCTTCATCTCCTCGGTCCAATCGTTCAGCATCAGCGCTGTGCTGAATGCACCTTCTGGTTCATAATTCCCATAGTCCATGGGGTCAAACTCCCTCAGCATCAGCCTTTTGTGCGTCTGGAGGTAAGCGGCGTAATGACCTTCGGCGTCCGCGGTAACACGCACGTAGGGCCTCATCTCCAACGTATTCGATATCATGAAAAGGACGTCGAGGCTGTCGTAGACGTTGCTGATAGAGTCTACCATCCATTTCGCCGAGAGCGGGTCTATATAGAGCTCGCTCACCCTGCTGCCAAGCTTTGTGGCAACGTACGACCTGCCGTCGCTCTTTATCATCTCCCACCTCTTGAGGTCGTGCAGCACCTCATCTATAACACGGTGCATATGGCCCATGTTATTATACTGGAGCCCGTAGAAGGTCTTGCTGAAGAAGGAGTTCATCGACTCCTTGGAGCTGATGAAGTTGGTAGCGATTAGGGAGAGCACATGCGACCTCAGCACAGGGACAACCCCGAGCGCAGAGTCTATTGGCTCTGGCTTGGCTATTATGTAGTCCCTGTAAAGTTCCTTCATCCGCTCCATGTTGGCGGCTATGATTAGCGCTCGCCCCTCCGTATCGTACTTTGGCCTGCCGGCGCGCCCGAATATCTGCGTCACCTCGTTCACTCCCATCATCCCACTCGAAGAGTTCTCGTACCTGTGGATGTCCTTGAGCAGCACCGTGTGCGCAGGCAGGTTCACCCCGTAGGCAAGAGTCGTCGTAGCGCATATCACCTTTATCGCATTGGACCTGAACGCCTCCTCGATCGCGTTCCTCTGCACGTTGAGGAGGCCCGCATGGTGGAATGCCACCCCTGATTTTATCAGCTTCGACAGCTTCACGCACTGCTCCGTAGGCCTGTCGAGCGCCCCAAGCACCTTCCTGCTCAACGAATCGAGCACCGCAGAGTCGCCCCTTACGAGCATGCCAGAGAGCGATTCTGCTATCCTTTTCGCGCCCCCTTCCGCGTTTCTCCTCGTCGAGTAGAAGACGAGCGCCTGCTTGCCCTGCCGTATCGTATCCTCGATCAGCCTCAGCTCAGGCAGCCTGCTCGTGCCGTTGAGAGGAGCGCTCTCTCTGGGCTCGTCCGCTTCTTCGCTATCATAATATACGCGGTTGTTGCAGATCACCCCCTTGTTGAGCTTTACCGGCCTGTAGTCGCTCTCTATTGCTTTCGCATCTAGCCACTTCGCTATCTCCTTTGCGTTGCCGACAGTTGCGCTTAACGCTATAATCTGCGCGCTGGACTGCAGGCGCAGCTTCGTTATGAGTATCTCAAGCGTCGGCCCCCTCGACATGTCCCCGAGCATGTGCACCTCGTCGAAGACGAAGCACCCGACACCGCTGGCCCACGATATCCCGTGGCGCATGAGGCTGTCGAACTTCTCTGTAGAAACAAATAGCATCTCGTAATCAGCGAGCCATTGGTCGTTCGCATCGAGGTCCCCTATAGACATAGCGGCCTTTATGTACGGATATGCTTCGCGGAATTCGTTGAACTTCTCGGTTACCAGCGCGCGCATAGGGGCTACATAGACCGCTTTCTGCCTTTTTGCGAGTATCGATCTCATGCACGCTATCTCTGCGATGAGGGTCTTGCCGCTCGCGGTCGGCGAAGCTACAACCAGGTTCTCATACTCTAGCAGTCCCGCCTTTATCGCTGCCTCTTGCGGCGGGGTGAGCCTAGCGATGCCGCGCTTATCCATCGACTCTATGATTTCGGAGGGGATTTTCCCTTTTAACGAGGCTATCTCCATGATGCTTTATGGCAGCCAAACTATTTATTCTGATTCCTTCTGCGTCCCAACAAGACTATTTATTATTTGCCATTGATTTAGTAGAAGGTTCAATGGGGGGGCGGTGGCGGCATGCTGGCGCGAGGTCGCAGATAGCTCTAGAATTCATGATAATATATGCAATAGTGCTGATTGTATTCATTGTTGTATTCGCCCTGATAGCGAACGAGAGATCGGTTGCGCTCGCTGCGCAACAGGCATCTGTAATGCAGCTCATATCCCAGAGCGTAGCGAGCTACATAAACCAGGCGCTGCAGGCCGGCAGCGGCTATTCCGCATTCGTGCCGCTAAGCGCTGGCATAGGCCTTGTATCTTATAACATATCGATATCAACAACAGGGCTAGTAATAGCCAATACGACGGTTGGGAAGGAAATCATAACCGGAATAGCCCAGAGCAGCGCGCGCAACCTCTACATAAACGGCACGCTCGTATCTAGCGGCAACGGGATAAACGTATACAGGATACCTATCTATACCGGCTATGTCAAGGTGGCGAATGCTGGCGGCAGCATATTCATCGATGTCCCATCCCCACAGCCTGCGAGCCTAGCCGGGCCGCCTGTGCTTTCGCAGCCAGGCTCCGTTGCTGCACCGTATTTCAACGGAGCAAACAGCTTGATCAGCGTCCAGTCAAACAGCGTACTCACGATAGGCAACAGCATAACGCTCGATGCGTGGGTTGAGCTGAAAAGCCTGAATACAGGTTCAACAACGCCCTATCTCGACAACCCAGTAATCGGTGAGATTAGCGCTGCGGCGCAGCCATTCATGCTTTCAATAACGAACGGCGGCGCCCCGATATTCCTGATAAACTGGGGAGGGGCGTTTAAGCTAATCGGCCAGAACTCGATAGTCCCTGGCGCTCTGTACGATATAGCTGCAACGTATAACAAGAGCTCTGGGATTGCGGAGCTGTACGTCGATGGATTGTCGGTAGCCACATCCAGCCCAGGAGTAAGCATAACAGGGTCTGCCAATGTGATAATAGGAGGATCGCCCGCGAACGCCACTTACCTTAACGGATATGTGATAAACGCGCAGATCTACAACGCCTCGCTGCCTGCAAACCAGATCGGCCAGATATACTCGCTGGGGCCGGCCGCCGCGCCTCCGGCTAGCCTTGGCAACCTGGTGGGATGGTGGCCGCTCAACGGCAACGCGAACGATTACAGCGGCTACGGCAACAACGGGGCGGCGAATGATATATCGTATCAGTACTCGGTGGACACGCTGGCCAGCGTATCAACACTTGGAGGCGTGGCGGCTCCGCATGTGCCGATGGGCTTCTTCACCTCAAACTACCTGCTTGGCGGTTCTAACAGCGTGGCAGCCAACACCACATCGACCGGGCAGCAGAGCACGCTGCTTACGGCTAACGGTTTCTCGGGCAATGCTACGATATACGCGGAACCATTCAATGGGAACCTTACCACGGCAAACGACCTGGCGGGGTGGTGGCCGCTTAGCGTAAACGATGGATTGAGCGTGCCTGACTTCAGCGGCAAGGGGGACGTCGGCTCTCTTGTGATAGGGACCGGACAGGCTAAGGCGGTGTACCTGCCGGTCACATCGAACACCGCATTCAACGCAGCAAATTTCAACGGAGCAACCAGCTTCATACAATCAGCAGGGCTCAGCCTCCCTTACTTCACCATAGCCGCATGGGTGCACCTGAACAGCTACAAGAACGAAGTCATAGAGAGCGGGAACCCGGTAAGCAATAATCACATCATGCTTCTTGAAAGCGATTCGAACTGTGATAACCAGGTGAGCAACCCGACTGCATATATGTTTAAGATAGGGGTAAACACACTGAGGGTCTGTGATCCGACAACGCCTAATCTCAACACATGGTATTTCGTTGCAGGCACATATAACGGCAACGTGCTTGACATATATGTGAACGGCACCCTCGCAGGAAGCTACCGCACAGCGATAGCTCCAGGAAGCTCATCCGAGGAGTATATAGGGGAATACTCCGGACTAAATTACGTCTTCAACGGGACGATAGCCAACGTGCAGATATACAATGGGTCGCTCACTGCGGGCCAGGTAGCAACAATGTATTCCCAAGGCCTGACCTCTGTACCGCTGCAGGGCCAGGGCATCCAAGCCTGGTGGCCGCTAAATGGCAACGCGAACAACTATGCAAACCATGCATACGCATCATCAAATGCGATAGATGTGGCATTCAACTCAATAAGCTACAACAACACTGCTAAAGTGGGCCAGCAGCTTGCCGCGTTCTCCTTCCAAGGAACCGGTGTGGATATACCAGACGCACCTAACTCCATACTCGGATCCGGACCGAAGACTGTCGCTGCGTGGGTATACCCGATCAGCTTCAATTCAGTCTCTTTATGCTACGTGGCGTCCATTGGGAGCCAGGGCGCAGATGGTGACGGATTCAATCTCATTATAAATCAGAGCGGATATCTCGGTGCCAGCACGGCTACCAGCGTTCAAACCCCGGTATACAGCCAGCTCAGTGTGCCCCTAAACAGATGGAGCTTCGTTACGCTCGGCTATTCTAACGGCAAGTACGCCGTGTCGCTGGACGGAGTCTCGAATACGCTGTCCTTATCAACAACGCAGAACCTGCAGCAGTCAAGTTGGTCTATCGGAAGCTGCACTGCCGGGGTTGCGGATGCGCAGATATACAATACATCGCTTTCACAATACCAGATACAACAGCTCTACCTGCAGGGCATGCCGCGGGCCGTAGGCCTTGATACAACGCTAGGGTGATTATGATTGGACAATTTTAGGGCACAGTTCTGGAGCTTTGACGCGCTCTTCGCAATGATAATATTCCTGGCGGCGATAACGATATTGGCAATCGCATGGCTTGACATAAGCAACCAGCTTTCGCTTGCTACAGGCGGGACCAGCTACATAATGCAGCTTCAGTCGGAAGCCGTGGCGCAGAACCTAATGTCTACAGGAAGTCCTGCGGACTGGCAGTCTGCGGTCAACACATCGTCAGTAAGCACCTGGGGCGATATAGGGATAGGGCTTGCACAGTCACAGGGGTCTCCAAGCCTCTCGGCCGCGAAGATGTACGCGCTGATGTCAATGGTGGATTACAACTACTCTATGGCAGGGCAGGACCTAGGCACGAGCTTCAACTACTATATAATCATAAACAGCAGCACGCTCAATATAACGATGGGCAGGAGCCCGCTGACAGGCAACTCTGTAACGACTTACATAAGCAGGAAGAGTGCATTCATAAACGGAGAGGCTGCGCAGATAACGGTGATGGTGTGGAGCGGCAGCGTATCGTCGGTGAGCTGATGGGACAAAATGTCAAGGGATTCGTTTTCACGATCGATGCGGCGTTCTCGCTGATAGTTGCAGGAGCGGCCATAGGCATACTCGCGTATGTGCACTTCGCAGGCACACCGGTATTCCAGCCGCTGACCTCGCAGGCGTTCAGCGTCGCACAGAGCCTCATGGGGACAGGGCTGACGGTGGCTGCCGACGCGGGGTCACTCTATGCGATGGCCGCAGCGAACGCGACTCTAGGCTCCGCAAGCACATGGCAGTCGTTCGGCAACGGAGGCCCGCTCGCAGCATCGTCCTCTGTGGGGCCGCAGCTTCCGCAGCTCCTCTTCACCCACACGGCAAGCGGTCCGATAAGCTCTCCTGTGTCTGTAGGCTACGGCATGGCTGCATTTGCATCAGGCAACACCCTGTATGTGATAAACGCCACGACAGGCAGCCCGATCCTGAGCAAGGCGGTCTACGGTAATGTACTCTACCCGATAATCTACAACAACATGATAATATACGGCAACTCCACAGGCTATGTCTCCGCGGTGCAGAGGAACGGCTCGCTCAGCTGGAAGTCTACACAGCTGCCTTCTGCGCAGTCGACGCCGATGTCCCTGGGCGGCGGCTATATCGCGTTCGGCGCCCAAGCCAACGTAGTGCTAATGAGCCCGATTAACGGCAGCTTCTTCCACAAATCGCTGCCCAACATAGCAACCGTGCCAGCGTACGGCTCAGGCGAGTTCATAGTCAGCACCAGCGCTCCGGCATCCCAAAACTACGTACTGGGCTTTGCCGTAGTCGGAGGCGCATTGCAGCAGATCTGGAGCTACACGTGGTCCATAACGACATCAACCACTCCGTTGATAGCGGGCAATCTCATAGTAATCGGCAGCGCAAACCAGATAGTCGGGCTCAGCATGAGCGGGCTCCAGCTCTGGTCGATAAACATACCCGGGGTAAGCTCATTCGGCGGCGGAACGCTTGAGGGCGGCAACATCTACTTCCCGATGCAGACCAACGTATGGCAGATAAACGTCAGCTGCGGCTGCACCACGAAGCAATTCCACATAGAGAGCACGCTATCAAATTCCACGCCGTCATCCACGGCTGGAGCCTTCTATATGCTGGCGGCGAACGACCATTTCCTGTCATATAAGCTATCGGACAACAGCTCCCCGGTATGGGACACTACGCTGCCGCAATCCAGCTCTGCTCTATTCCAGGATGTGGCGCTCGCCAATGGCAACGCATACGTATCTGCCGGCAATACCGTATACGTATTCGGCACGTGCAGAGCTGTGCCTGGAGGCAGCGTGCTGCAGGCGATAGCAAGCATGTACGTGAATGGCTATGGGGGGTGTGCAACAAGCCTACTCAACAGCTCGTACAGCACCCCCAACATCGGCGTATACATAAACGGCACGTATGCGCCGTCGCTTCACCTGGCGCAGTTCAACGGCATAAACAGCTATGTCAGCGTGCCGAGCTCCGCATCGCTCGACTCGCCAAACACCGGCATAACGATATCGGCATGGGTGCGCTTCAACTCCAATGCGTATCCTGACACGCAGGCGATCGTTAACAAGACTAACGACTACGCGTTGGAGTACATAGGCAGCAACGCCAACGGCTGCGGCACTGCTTACGGGCTCCTCTTCATGGCCTCCAACTTCTGGGGCTGCTCCTACGAGGTGTCGTTCAAACCCGCAGCCAACAGATGGTACTACATCACTGCTGTATGGAGCTCCGTTACGAACAAGGCGAGCATCTATGTAAATGCTTCGCTTATAGGCTCTTTCAATACGACAAACATGATATCGTTCGACAACAACAACCTCGGCATAGGCAACGACGCCAGCGGGAGCGGCCTGCCGTTCAACGGGACGATCTCGGACCTGCAGATATATGCCGTGCCGCTCCAACAGCAGGGCATAACAGCGCTTTACGACGAGGGCATCGCCGGCCTGCCGGTGAACTCCACCATAGCGGGGTGGTGGCCCCTGCTTGGCGACACCAACGACTACAGCGGCAACGGCAACATCGGATATCCTTCAGGCGTTACATACGCAAGAGTGAACTTCACTCCGCCGTCACTCAGCGCAGCTTATCAGGTCAGCGCCGCGGCGTTCCCGATGAGCATCAGCGCCAGCGCGAATGCGCCTCTATACAACGTTAGCGTGGTATTATGGAGATGAAGAACAAGAAGGGGGTACTGCTTACGCTGGCAATGCTTGTCCTATTCATACTCATGCTTGGCGAGCTTTCAAGTTATGTGGATATAAGCATCAGCTACGACCATCTCACTTCCGCCACATCTGCTGCGTTCAGCTCCTCTGTGCTGCTGGGCTTCATAAGCAGCGGTTCTGGCAGCTTCCTGGCGGCTAGCCTGAATAATTCGCTTAACGCGCTTACAGTGTACGAATCCACACCATCATTGAGGAAGTACCATTTCATAAACAACACCGCATATGCTCTGGCAAGCCTGATGGACAACGGGACGATATACGGAACTAATATGCTATCGTACATGGGAGGGGCCATGCTAGTCAACTACACCTCTGCGCTGCAGGGACTGGCGTCGCTGCAGGGCGGCAGCTTCACTATCAGCAACCTGTCAATCAGCGTCTACCAGGGAGCGCCGCTGAACCTCACCGCCAGGCTGACAGACCTTGTGACTCTGAACCTCAGCACCGGAATAATCAACTACCCCATCTCATCTACAGCCAACGTAAGCATAAACGGGACACGGAGCCTGCTTGGCGCGGAGAGAGGCGTCACATCTTACGTGACTGGCGCGGCACAGCCACAGACCATGATAGGGAATACGAGCGCGCTGTCTGGGAGCAGGAGCCCGTTCATGTTCGCATACGGCACCGCCGTATACATAGGTGGCACGCCGACATGCAGCAACGTGCCGTCAGGATTCCAGAATGCAAACTACATACTTGTCACCCCTGATGCCGGCTCACTCTCTTCGAACATATGCAGCATGGGCGGCTTGGTCACAAATTCATTGGGGTCGCTGACACCGCTCTTCCCTTACCTGGTATATCCATCTGATTTCATATCCCCTAACGTGATAGGCAACGGCACATCTGTGCTGCTTGACGGCTCTGCACTGGCCCTGCTGAACCTCGCCCGGGTGAAGACAGGCATCCAGAACGGCTACTATTATCAGGCATCTGGCGCTCCCTCATACCTGCAGCAGTCGCAACAGCAAGGATCTGTGGGATCAGGGCAGGGCTCGTTCAGCCTTGGCGCCATTAACACCAGATATGCACAATTCAACGGCGCAAGCAGCTATGTGTCCGTCCCGTACGTGCAGAACTCTGTCACCGCCTACACGATTGCAGCGTGGGTGAAGACAACCGCGTCGCAGGGAGCAGTTGTCAGTGACAGGGGAAGCGGGGCCGGTCAAAGCATAACCCTCGCTGTAGGCCCTTCATGCGGCAGCCCTGGTAGCTATTGCAGCGGCTCAACAGCAGGCACCCCGGCGGTGCTGCTGGACAGTAACAACGTAATACAGCTGCTGAACGCAAATAGGGCGGTGAACAACGGCAAATGGCACTTGATAGTCGGAACATTCTATGCGCCGTCAGGCACCTCTGTGTCGCCTTCCGACTTCAAGATATATGTGGATGGAGTGGCATCCCCAGGGCCGACATACAGCTCAGGCTCGGCATCCTCCCCGTTGTCCGGACTTGGCAACACCATCATAGGGTATGAGCAGGTGTGGGGCCTCTATTTCTCCGGCAACATAGCAAATGTGCAAATCTATACAACTGCGCTCTCGCCAGCCCAGGTGTCCCGGCTCTACATCAATGGCCTGGATGGCACGCCGCTCTCCAACGCAAGCCTAGCCGGGTGGTGGCCGCTCAACGGCAACGCGAACGATTATTCAGGAGAGAACAACAACGGCACAGCGCAGAATATGATGTATACCAAAATGGCAGGATACATTTCCGATCCTGTATTCCCCAACATGCCAAACCTTTACAATGCAAGCGTGGTGAAAGGCGTGCTCAACTGCGCCAACCTGAACCAGTGCGGCAACATCACGCTAAGCCACCTTTATTTGGGTCCGCGCGTGCTTGCAGCACGGGGCGGAACCGCGCAGAGCGAGGCTGGAGCGCTAGGTGTCACTAACGGGAGCGTGCCTAGCGCCATGGCTTTCACAAACGATGCATACGTGCAGGTGCCTAACGTTGCGGCGTTGCAGCTACCATCGCCGCTCACGATATCTGGCTGGGTGGACTATGCAGCCGCGCCGAGCACTTTGGGCTGGCTGGTGGCGAAGGAGGATGCATGGGGCGTAGGCGCATGCGGCAGCTCCATAAACCCCTGCTTTTACGACTGGATAAACGCCACGGAATTCAAATCATCGACGTCGCTTAGCACGAACGAATGGTATTTCATGACGGCAGTCATATCCGGAGGCACAGAAACCATATATGTTGACGGAGCTAACGTACTGAGCGACCCGTTTTCGGTATCAAACCAGAACACAGGGGTCCAGATAGGATACGGCAACAGCGCGGGCCAGAATCTCATTGGCGATGCCGCAGACATACAGATATACGCGAATGCCATGAATGCTAGCCAGGTGCAGAGCCTTTACCTGAACAACAGCGTGAGCGGCATGACCCCAGTATCATACTGGCCGCTCTCGGTGCCATACCAGGGAATGCTTAACCAGACGCATGATGTAATAGGAAACAACAACGGCTACATAAGCAATTCTTCCGGGTCATGCACGGTCGCAAGCATGATAAACGGAGTGTGCGGCGCATCGATTGTACCGACATGATCATGCTGCGGGAGTGATGCCTGCGAAAAGGCCTGCTATGAGCTTCGCTATGATCAGATATATTCCTAGGCCGCCGAGTATGAACAGAGGAAGATACTTTATGCCCCGCATAGCCGATCCTGTAGATATCGCAGACATTATCAGCCCTGCGAAACCCGTTATCACGATTATGGCTGCGATTGAGAAGTACCTGTAAGTAGCTATGCTTATTTGCGGCGGTGATGGTTTAAGGAACGACACGCCTATCGTCGGAAGACCGCCTGGGTTGGCAGCGAGTATGCCCTTCCATACGGTATCAGTGACGCTTATCATCTGCCCTGTCAGCCCGTAGAGCACCGGCGCAGCTATTATGCCAGCAAACGCTATGAATATGCTGTACATGAAGAGCTGGCTCGACACCTCCTTCTGGATCATCTGCTGGCCGCGTATGTCCTTGCTTACCTGGTCGAGCAGGTCCGCCATTGCACCGCCGTAACGCAGCGACTCGGTGATCATCTTGACAGTGTGGTTGAGCTGCCTTGATCGGTACTTCACAGCGACTCCACTCAGGGCATTCGCAAGCGTCTCGCCGCCGAACACCCTCCTTGACATGTCCTTTATGTCGTTTGAGAAGAACGTGAACTCTGGCCTCGCCGCAATCATCATCGCCCTGTCCAGGGAGAGTCCGCTCCTCAGGTTCGCTGATGCGATCTGCAGGTAGTCGGGCAGCATGCTCTCCATGCCCATGCGCCTCTTGTCTATCCTATACTCAAGAAATACGTATATGATGGCTATATAGAACGCCGCAGTGCCTGCGCCGATGACGAAGGCGAGAGACGCGGCGGTGGTGTGCGAGATGGCGAGCAGGAAGGAGATAATTATGAGTATTGCCAGCGCGCCGATTATTGCGATGCCTAGTATGCGGTTTACGCTGCTTTTCACTCCCGCAAGGTCCATCTCTCTGGAGACCCTTATGGCCAGGCCGCGCGAGACAAGCCTCTCAAAATTTATAGCC
Source organism: Microcaldota archaeon (assembly GCA_027345565.1). GTDB lineage: Archaea > Micrarchaeota > Micrarchaeia > Micrarchaeales > Micrarchaeaceae > JAJZAB01. The sequence goes on along the minus strand of DAHWIF010000005.1, from coordinate 26,003 downwards.
ATGGCATCACAGTGCGAATACAGGCCTCGATGACCTTATCAATTGCAGGAATATCAACTGCAGGAAGACTATACCGACTATCGCGGCTTCGAGCAGCGCGTCGTTGACAGTGAACACGGATATGAAGGTGGTGAGTATGGTGGCTATCGCTATACCCATGCTAGGCAGTATCACGCCGAAGAGCATGTAGAACATCGCTATCGCGTTCAGCCTCTGCCCGTACCTTCTGAGCGATATCATGCGCTCTTCTGACAGCTGGTCAGTCACGCTCTGCAGCGACGACACTATATCCGCCCCGGCCTTTATGCTAGCGGATACCTGAAGCATTATCCTCCTGAATGACTGGCTCTTACTCTCCGATACCGTCTGGTCTACAGCCTCCTCAAGCGACATGCCGAGGTTGGACCTCTCGGTCACCTTCGCAAATTCCCTGCTGGCGTCGCCATATCCGGAGCTTACAGAGACTATCGCATTGTAGAGCGGCATGCCGGACCTTAACGATATTATCATGTTCCTAGCTGCAAACAGTATGTCGCGCTCTATGTTCTTAGCCGCTATCTCCTCGTTCCTGAGCGGATATCTCAGGAAAGAGTTGAACGCGAACCTGTTCACCGCGTAGCCTATCAGTACTGCGAGAACTAGCGCTGCAGGCAGCACCACCCCAGCCCTCACAAGGACGAGCAGCATCGTTGCCGCAATGACGACCGCAACTATTATCGAGGCTATTAACATGCGCTGTATGAAATCGTAGAGGCTCACACCCATGCGCCTCTGCTGCAGCATAGTCTCTATCTTCCTGTTCTTTATCGCTAGCTTCTCTATGTGGTGCCGCCACGCGGCCGGCGTGCGGCTCTGCGTTTTTTTCTGCGCCTGCTGCTGCGCCTGTTGCGGCTGCACCGGCTTTTCCGCATGCTGCACCGGCTGAGGGGCAGGTCTCTGTTGCGGCTGCGAAGCAGGACTCTGTGGCTGGGCAGCAGGTCCAACGATTTGCTGCGGCTTCGGTTGCCGCTTCGTGACACCTCCGCCGAACAGCGCAGACAGCCCTCTCTTCGGCTTAGGCTGGAGCTCTATCCTCCTGCCCTCAACGTTTATCACTTTGATTTCTTTTTTCTTGAAAAGCCCCAATCATTCACCTGCTTTCTCTGCATCCGTTAGCGCGGCTGCCACAGCCTCTATCCTCTGGTCTCGAAGCTCCAGGAGCTGGTAATCGTCAGCATTTGACGACCTGCCCTTCTTTAGCTGCTTCTTCTCAGCATTGACCCGCTCCACGAGCCCGTATAGCTCGCTGGCCACCATATCTAGCTCGTCACCGTGCAGCGCCTTGGCATTTATAGCATCGAGTATGCGCTCCAGCTCAGCGACCTGGTCCACCAGCGAAAGGTTAGGCAGCACAAGGTTCGCATCCTTCTCTCTCTTCAATTTGTGCTTGCCAACTTTCGGTATCTTTACAGGCAGGGATCTTACAAGCTCGGCAAGCTCCTTACCCGCATATACGTTTGTCCCCTCTTTCCGCTCTGTTGGCAGCTGTGCAAGCTCCTCCTGCTTCACCTGTTGCACCTGCACTTGTGGGGCAACTGGCTGCGCTGCTTGCGGAGCAGCTGCCTGTACAGCAGGAGCGGCCTTCGGCACCCTTGCTTTACTTTTCTCTATCTCATTTATCTTAACAAGCATATCCCTATATGACGGTGCTTTCCTGCCTGGTGCATTGGCGAAGCTGCCGGATATGTCTATAGCTGCGCTCCCTACAGCGCTGACCGCACCCTCAATCTGCTCTATCTGCTTCAGCAGCTTGGTGTACGCGCTCTCTGCTGCTTGGTCAGCCATATAACCACAGTTATAAACGAGGACAACCAGTGACATACTCCCGCCCCTGAAGGGTGTGGGCTTCTTGCTTCTTAGACAACATTTTTGCCATCTCCACAAGCGTTACTTCCTCTGTGTCCCAGAGTAGCTTTTGTAAGTATATTTATAGATGCATTTATGTCCCTGTCCGTTACCGACATGCACCTCTCGCAATTATATGTCCTTTCGTTGAGAGGCATGTCCTGCATGTTCCCACAGACATGGCACGTCTTTGACGTATTCTCTGGACTCACGAATACGACCTGACACCCAGCACTTTCAGCCTTGTATGTCAGCATGTTTGCAAATGAATTCCATCCAGCGTCATTTATCCACTTTCCGTATCTTTGCTGTGCCATATTCTTTGACTGTAGTTTCTCCAATGCAATCAATGAATATGAATTTACGAATTGATTTGATAGTTTATGTTGAAAATCCTTTCTTACGTTGGAAACCTTCTCGTACAGCATTGCTACCTTCTGTTTCTGCTTCCACCTATTATGGCTTCCTTTTTCCCTTTTTGACATTCTTCTTTGCCATATCGCAAGTTTCCTTTCGTATTTCTTTACATGACGAGGATTGTTTATCTTTATCCCATTTGACAATGTAGCAAATGTCTTCAGCCCCAAATCCATTCCTACCTTTCCCTTTCCATTTGGCTTGAGTTCTATATCAGGAAGTTCTGAGGTGAATACAGCATACCATCGTCCAGCAGATTCACGTTTCAATGACAGAGTTTTTATCTGCCCTTCAACCTCCCTGTGTTTTATTATCTTTATCTCACCGAAGGGAGTTACCTTCAGTTTCTTGCCCAACCAGAATCCAGATTGAGGGTAATAAATTGATTTTGACCTATCGATGTTCCTAAACCTTGGGAAACCGGCTTTCTTTCCCTTTTTCCGAAGCTGAATGAACGTCCATAATGATTTCACCAACCTATGAGATATATCCTGCGAAGACTGCGAATACATGCCCTTCTGTTTCGTCATTATCTGCAATTGGTTCCTGTTCGGGAACTTTCCTGTCTTCTCGTATGTCTCCTTGCAGAATGCAAGCATCTCGTTCCATAGGTTCTTTGAAATCCACCTGTGAGTATCCATTTCGTTCTCTTGAGATTTTGTCGGATATATCCTGAATTTGTATGCCCTGTTCATCACATTCCCTTTTGTTCCTCTGTTTTTATCCCAATTTATCTTTATATGCTTATCTGCGGTTCGCTTTCATCCCACCCATGAATGGTGTGGGATTTCCCGCTCACGTTGTTAAAATATATCCCTTGAAAATGCTGCATTATCCCTCACTATGCCCAAAACCTTGTCCTTGTTCTTGTAATAGTTGGCGACTACGAATCCAGCGTCGTCCACAGACACGACATCATTCTTCACCATCCAGTCGAGTATGGACATCTTCTCCACAATGTCGTCGTCTATCTCCTTCGCGGTGTACCCCGAATACAGCATCAGCGTGTCGGCAAGCCTCGTCATGTCCCCTATCTGCGGAAAACTGTCGCTCCTCGGGCTCCATTTGTACAGCACGTTGACATCCCCGCTCCTAAGCACTTCACCGTATTCGAGTATGCGCCTTATGCCCTTATTCCTGTGCCTGAATGCGACCATGACGGCGCCAAGCGCGTTCAGCATTATCTTCGGGACCTCTATCGGGGGGTTTGTCAGCCTCACTATCGTATCCTGCGCATTGTCCGCGTGCACAGTGCCGTACACCGCGTGGCCAGTGTGTATCGCTTCGAAGAGGGTCTCAGCATCCTTCTTGACCCTTATCTCCCCAACGACGACTATATCCGGCCTCTGCCTAAGCGCGTTTATTGTAAGGTCGTAAAGTGTCACCTCTCCCTTGCCTTCTGGATTAGGCTGCCTGGTGACCATGGGCACCCATTGGAGGAAGCTCGGCAGGGTGAGCTCTCTGGTCTCCTCGACAGACACAACCCTGTGGCTCGGCGGAAAGAAAATGCTTGAGGAGTTGAGCAGGCTGGTCTTGCCGCTCGCGGTACCCCCTGATATCAGAAGGCTTATCTCGTTCTGTATGCACAACCACACCACCGCGCCTATCTCTGAGCTCACTGTCTGGTTCTTAATCATAGCTGGCATCGTCCACGGATTCTTCGCGAACTTCCTTATCGTTATGGTGTTGCCGACTTGCGACACTGGGTAGAGCGTGGCGTTCATCCTAGATCCGTCAGGCAGCACTGCATCCATGAGCGGAGATAGGTTGTTTATCTCCCTGCCGACCCGCCTTCCTATCTGCTCGGCGTAGTCGTATATCATCTCCTCGTTGGCCAGCTTCATGTTTGTCTTGCACCAACCAAACTGCTTGTGGAACACCCATATCATGTTCGCAGCGCCGTTGACCGTTATCTCCTCAAGGTTGTCATCGGCCAGCGGGGCCTCGAGGTCCCCGAGGCCCAGCATCATGTTTATTATATAGGCGATCAGTAGCGATTTTGTTTCGGTTGGGGTGGCTGGCAGGTACTTGTCTATCAGTGTGCTGCTTGTCTCGATGTACTTTCTGTTTACCTCCTCTAGATATTTCCTGTCCTGTATGCGCGTGGTGTCAACCGTCACCATTGCGACAAGCTCACCCCTTAGTGAGAAGAGGAGTAGTTTGGTAGGGTCGCTCAGGCCTGGTATGCTCATGTTGTATATCGGTACGTAATCCGCAGTCTGTGCTATCCTTACATTTATCGGCATGCCGTTCGCATTAAGGCTGTACTCGGCAAGAACCTTTTCGGCGTCTTTTTGCTCCAATCAAACCTACCTACTTCTTTTTCTTTTCAGCTATCTTGCTCGCGGCCGACCTGGCGTTCTCCACTTTATCATTTATGTTGGAGACCTTTGACCTTGCAGCTGATGCCCGTTTCTGCAGGGTGCTCAGCGCAGCCATCTCCTGCCCGGTGGGCGCTGATGAGAGCGCGTTTAAGGCGCGCAGCTTGTTTATTATGTCAGTTACATCCTGGCGCGCGTCTGCTATCTCCTTCTCCAGGCCAGCCATCTGGCTCTTCAACGTGCTAAGAGTGTCATCGATCTCTGCGGCTTCGCCGAAACCCGCCTTCAGCTTCGCAACCTTCTCACCCACCTCTTTTGATATCGCATCGGCCGACGCCCTCTGTGCTTTGAGCTCCTCGCTCATCTTCACATAATAATCGTTGAATTCGACCCTGGAATCGCGCAGCCTGCGCAGCTGCTTCTCCCGCTCCTTGGAGAAACTGTTCAGCTCGTCCACGCTGGAGCTTATGGCCCTGACCCGGTCCTTGAGCTGGCTCTCTATGGCATCCGCCTGTTTTGCGTATTCACTAAGCTTAGCATTCATCTCCTTCTTAGACTGCTCTATCTGCCTCTCCAGCGCCTTGGACTGCTCTATCACGCTCCTTCTTATCTGGTCCATAGATTCGGAACTGCTCTTGCCAACCGCGGATATCTCTGAGTTTACGCTTGCGATCGATTTCGATATGGATGCAAGCTCCTGCCTGGCATCGTCGACTCCCTTCGTGCTCCCTTCGCCGCTTATGCCGCCAAGCCTTGTGCTGAGCTCGGTGACCTTCTTGTTTATCTCATCATATATCTGCTCGGCTTTCTTCGCCATCTGCTCAAGTCCCCTATTCCTCTGCTCAACCGTTGCGTATATTGTGTTGAGATCGGCTATCGCGCGGCGTATTTCCGGCATCTCGCTGGTCTCGGCCTTCTCCGCGGTTGCAACAGACCCTTTTATCGATTCTAGCGCCTCTGTGAGCTTGTCGAGGGAAAGCATCTGCGACTCGCTCTGCGCCGTCAGCCCCGAAATCCCCGCCTCTATCTTTGAGCGCTCTGTCGCCTCTTGCTCCGCGGAGAGCGTCGGTATGGTGAGGAACATCTTCCCTACTTCATAAGTGATCTTTACTATGTTGCCCTTCTCAAGCACCTTCGCCCAGTTCTCCACTATCGCCTGGTCAACTCCGAGGGCTACGGACACCGAAGCAAGGTCCATCTTCCCCTTCTTCTTGAGAAGCTCTACCAGGGAATCTATCGTCGTCTTCGTCGATGGTGCAGCGTTCTCCGCCATGAATACCGCCTTTAGTATAGTGCTGTGCTAAACCTTTAATACCTTGCCTAGAATGCGCGCCTGTAAAACAGCGAAAAGAAAAGGGCTATTACCAGCATGAATATTATTGTCGAGAGCGGTATCGGTGTAAATATCAGCATGAGCACGAATATCGTGCCTATGGTGGCGAGGTAGACCGGTGCGCTCCACGCAAGCACCTTGCTGCCATCAAGCGGGAATATAGGCAGCATGTTGAAGAAGGCAAGGAGTATGCTTATGAAGATTGTGAAGTAGAGCGCCTCGCCCAGGTAAGAGCCTGCTGGAGGTGCAAGGATGTAAAAGAGTGCGAGCGACGCTCCGAACACGACAAAATTCGTGAGAGGGCCTGCGAGCGATACTATCCCGTTCTCCCTCCTAGTGAAGTTGTGGGCGTATATCATCGTAGCCCCAGGTATGCCGAGGAGGAAGCCGAACGCGCCCGTAGCAAGGGTTATGCCGAGGCCCATGAACGAAGTGCGGAAGCCGGCTATCGCACCGTAGTGCTGCGCTACGAACTTGTGCATCAGCTCGTGGAGGACGAAACTCAGCGTCACGCCTATCGCAGCGATCGGGAGGAGGAGCAGGAAGTTGCCGGCGAACTTCGAATTGCTGGCGCCGAATATGCCACCGGAGAGGGTGAGCGCCATAGCTATGATAAGCACCAGGTCTGCTATGATAATGTCCCTGACCTCTATATGCCATGAGGTATTCTCGCGCATCATCAGCAGTAATTGGGCAACAGTTATAAAATAGGTTAGCAAACAATATAGTTGCGCAGCTCCATCGTCTAGTGGTCAAGGACACCAGGCTCTGGACCTGGGAACCCCAGTTCGAATCTGGGTGGAGCTATAGTTAATAGGATATTGGATATTGTTTTTGGCTCGTATGGACTTTTAGTTAACTATCTTTAATCAAGATAGCCCTTGCGATCTCCATGAACAGGAATTGCAGCTCATATTTGTACACTTACTGCATAATACGATTCGATGTACTGCACATATGATTCGATAGCTCAGTTCATCCGCCGCCTTGAAAGGCGGGGATTTCTTGAGCCACAGCCGCTAAGTAAACATTCATAAACGCAGCCACACATCGCAATTTAAAGGCTTGTTTTGCATATTAAGTGATGACTGCGCTGTGGTTTTATGGCTGAGAAACGTTTCGAGATGCGCGACCACGTGATCGTGTGCGGCTTCGGCATGGTGGGCCGCAAGGTCGTTGAGATACTCCTGGAGCACAACATAGGCTTCGTCATAGTGGAGTCCGACCCCCGCACGGCAGCGAGAGCTGAGGAGCTAGGCTACAAGGTCATAAACGGCGATGCAACGGCATCTAGGACGCTCCGCAGCGCCGGGATAGCGAATGCGAAAGCGATAGCCATAGTGATGGATAACGACGCAAAGAACCTCTTCACGGTGCTGACCGCGAGGGACCTCAACAAGAAGATATTCATAGCTACGCGCAGCAACGATGATTTCGTCAGGGAGAAGCTCGTTGACGCTGGTGCGGATTACATCGTGATGCCGCAGAAGACCGCGAGCAAGGAGATAGTAAGAGAGCTCCTGAAGTAGGTGCGCATGTGAACGTGCCAGAGATCGAAAGGAAAAGCATAGCCGGAAAAACTCTCGTGGGGCTTGCTATCGCCGCGCTGATCTTCGGTCTTGCCACCCTCTATATAATCTACGGCATATCGCACAGCATATACCTCTCGGCATACTACACAATAGCATCCCTGTTCGATGCGATAGGGATAAACGTTGGCCCTGCCCTGAATGCCTTTGCACCGGCCTTCAGCACGGCTTTCGACGAAATCGTACTGATAACGGTGATAGACGGCATAGCAAAGATAGTGGCAGTTGGTCTCGCCCTCGCTGCCATAATCGAGATAATAACGGGCACGGCGCTGCTTTCGAGGGTTAATGCGATAGCGACCAGGAGGCTCAAGGACCACGTGATCGTGTGCGGCTATGCGAAGATGGCTGAAAGGGTCTGCAACGAGCTGAAGGAGCGCAAGGTGAAATTCCTTGTAGTGGACAGCAACCAGGACGTAATCGAGATGCTGCACGACAGGAACTATATAGCTATAAACGGGGACTTCACAAACGAGGATGTGCTGGTAAATGCAATGATAGGGCGCGCCCGCGCTGTGGTATTTGCAACCAAGAACGACACTGCTAACCTGCTCGGCATAGTGACAGCAAGGCACCTTAACCGTAATGTCAGGATAGTATCGAGGGTGTCCGAAGAGGACATAATGACAAAGATGCAGAGGGCTGGGGCAGAGCAGGTGGTCATACCCGAAGTGCTGGCTGGCATAGAGCTCGGCAGCTACATCAGGTCAAAGGTGAGATGATGGTGCTGATAAAGAGAAGGAATACAAACTACATATTGCTCGCCACTGCTGCGCTGCTCTTCACTGTCGCGGTGGTGCTGACCGCTGCTGCAGGAGTGAAGATAGGGGTATCGCTGGTGTGGAACCTGCTCGCTGCGCTTTACGTTTACTACGACCTTATACCCGCAAAACTCGCAGACACGCCGTTCGTGCTTGTGGCGAGCCTGCTTGACGCCTTCGTCTTCGCCCTCATCACTGTCTTCTTGGCTACGTGGTTCACCCAGCTGCTCAGGAGCATAAACATAAGCGAGTACTTGAGCATTTCAAAGATAAAGCGATTGAAAGGCCATGTGATAATAGTGCCGTACAACAGCTTCTCTAGGACCCTCGCGGAGGAGATGCGAAAAGCGGGCATGAAATTCGTGGTGCTAGCAGAAAACCAGCTACAGGCTTCAAAGCTCTACAGCAGGGATATGCTTGTGGTTGTGGGCACAATGCGCGGCGAGGACTCATTCAAGAACGCCGGCATCGACAGGGCATCTTATGTGATTGCATGCGATGATGACGATGTGAAGAATGCACTCATAGCCATAACTGCCAAGGACGCAAACCCTGAGATAAAGGTCGTGTCGAGAGTGATAGACGAGGAGAACATGGCCAAGCTCGACAAGGCGGGCGCGTCGTGGGTGATACTGCCGAGCATAACCGCAGGGGAGAATATAGGCGATGAGATAGTTAAGAGGTTTTAGTCACGGCTATGATGGGGGAGGCGGCGGCGGGGTTCCACGCTTGCCAAAATGCCTCATACGCTCTTCTGAAACCTTGCCGTGAAGCGTGATCATTGCCAGCGCGTTCTTGCCTGGAATCTTTTGGCCCGAACTCTGCATCTGCTTGATGAACTCCTCCACGAGCATTTTGTCCCTGTCGCTTTTCGGTTTTTTTTCGGATTCCATATGCGCGCCAAGGCTTTCTTCGTAGGCGCGGCGTTGGGCCGCGGCTTCTCTCTTAGAAGGCATTCTGTCATAGAGGCGTGCCGCCCCGGCAGCCGCCAGGCCTACTATAGGGATGCTTATGCGGAAGCGCGGCTCGCCGTACCTGTCGGTAGACTTGCTCTGTATTTCTCCTATCTTCCTATCGGCGGTTGTCCTCCTTGCTATCCTTGGCGCTATCATTCTGGATGGGCCGACTCTCCTTCCTGTAATTAGCCTTACCGCCCTAAATGGGGCGCCGACTCTGCTGCCGGCTCTCCATGCCGCCTTTAGCTCTGCCTTTGATGGGCCGCGGATCTGCTCCGACTCGACAAGCTTCACTCTATTGGACTCGCTGTACGCCATGCCGGTTGCTGTCCCGGCGACCGTGGCCATGGCAGCCATTGCCGCAGCCTGTGCAGCTGTCGGTTTGATGCCGCGAAGCTGCGCATCCCTCCCTGAAGCGGCTAGCGCTTCTACATGCGCAGCTTCAGGACCTTCAGGGCCCTTTTTAGCCGATTTAGATACGCCCTTGCCAATGCCCTTGCCGAGGCCTCCTGTGGACTTCGCCGCTTTGAGGGTGCCTTTCGGGACATTCAGCCCTGTTTTGAGCCCTCTGCCCGACCCACCGGTCGCTGTCGCGCCCTTTATGCCCATGAGCGCACCTATGCCGAACACGGCGAAAAGGTCCCTGCCCCTTGTGAGACCGACAGCAGCAGCTATAAGGATTATGATTATGACTATCGGTATGAAGGCGTATATCGCACCTATGCTTAGCACAACCGGGAGCATCCCATCGCCCTTATACTATATGGTTTCCAAGATATAAATAGCTAACCCGCGGTGCGTTTACTGACGTCTATGCCCGTGGCATCATTCCCCTAGCAATGACATACCCGACTATGCCGAGCATGGCGAGCAGCGCCACAAGCGCAGCGGTGTCGCCGAAGGAGAGCAGGTAGCTGCCTATCGGGAACGACACGATAGTCTGGTTCGGGCTTATCGAATAGTTGAACTCGTCTGTGTAGACCAGCGGGTCGTTTGAGGCTATGTCGCACGGCGTCCCGCCGCCGCAGTTCTGCAGCACGTACATTCCGATCACATTGCCATTGCTTATCGAATAGTCGGGGTTGGATATGAAGGCTTTTGTAGGCAAGAGCTCGCTCTGGCTGATCGGCTGCTGGAGGAATATGCTAGGCTGCCCTGGCGGGTAACCGTAATAGCCAGCAGTCACGCGCCCGGTTCCGGTGCCGCACACGTTGAACGAGTAGCTGAACTGCCCGTTGCTCGTCGTCGGGACTATCGCCATCAGGCCGAGCTGCGATGTGAGGACCCCGTTGCCGTCCTGGAAGTACGGTACACAGTACTCGAGCTTGTTCTGGGCGCTCATGCCTGTCTGGGGCAGCCCGAACGGGTTGTTCGGATAGATGTTGCACTCCTCGGTATTTGTGCTGGTAGGCAGCAGCAGGCTGTTCGGGGGCGGCGAGCACGCCCCTATGGAGTTGTACTGGGTGTTGAAGTTTATGACATTGGCTTCCGTTGGGCCCAGCGCGCCCTGCCCGGCAGGCGGGTTTGTCGTAAGCACAGGGTCTGCGAACTCGCACGGGAGCGTAGGCGCGAATGCGCACTGCTCTGCGTATATGTAATAGGAATCGGGGTTCGTGAAAACTTCGCCGCTGGGCTGGTAGAAGTTTATGTTTGTGTCGTAATAGAGGTATATCGGGCTGCCTGTGGGGACTGGCGACGGCGTCGCCGAGAATATGCTCGGGTAATATGCGGCGGTGCCGGTTATGCTTACCGTTGTCTCGTTGGTGTCCAGCGCGTTTATGGTTGTAGCCGCGTTGAGGCTTATTGTCGTTATGTTGGCGAGGTCGGCGTCCAACGGCATGTTTATGATGTTGTTGAACTCATCGGCAAACGTGTAGTTTATCCTGTTGTAACCCTCTAAGCCATTATTGTACGTCAGGTCCAGCGTCGGCATCAGGGTGCTGACATACACATCAAGGGCGGAGAACAGCTGCAGCGCGCTTACTGTGCCAATCTGCGCGGAATAGCCGAATATGCTGTTTCCGCAGAAGATGTTAGAGAACGTGCACTGCTGGTCCGTCTTCGCACCTCCCAGGTTATAGTAATAGTTCGGCACGCTATTGCAGTTTATGCTGTTGCAGGCAGCCCCTATTAGCGGCAGTGCGTTGAGCTGCGCGAGCTGTATAGGTACACCTCCTGTTACCGCGTCGAAGACCATGACGTTCCCTGATCCGCCTGCTGCGCCGCCGCCTCCGCCTCCAGGCCCGCCGCCGTAGTATTCGTGGTTAGGCTGTGTGAATGACGCCCCGTGCACCAGCACTATAACTCCTCCTCCTCCTCCGCCGGATCCTGCGCCGCCTCCCTGCCCAACGGCATTCACAGTTGCGCCTGAGAGCTCCAGGCTGTCAGCCTGCAGGTAAACGCCGAAGGAGCCGTCGCCCCCTGCGCTCGTGTATGAGCCAGATGCGCCGCCAGCTCCAGTAAGGTATGCGGATATGCTTGAACCTAGCGATGCGACAAGCGCGGAGCTCGGCTGCGAAGGCAGGGCCGGGCTTGCGCCTGGCGCGTTCACGCCCCCGCCAGAGGCGAGGGTGCTGCCGCCTGAGCTGCCGCTGCTGCCGCCGCCGGATCCGCCGTACGATGCCGGGAGGCTCTGGCCGGATGCGCCGTAGGCACCGCCGTCGTTGGCGTAGCCGCCCACTATGCTGCTGCCTGGCTCGGCATTTATGTAGTCGAGCGCCGCCATCGGGTATCCGTCTGTGGTTATGACCACGCCCGGGTCTATCGTTATGCCATCGGCATAGACCGGGCCGTTCAGCGTCATGCTGCTGCTGTATTCTACCTGCCAGCTGGCGTTAAGCGATGTCGCCACATCATTGTGCTGGGTTATCGGATTAAGCGGCGGTCCGGATGCGGACTCGGCTGAGTAGCCGCCGAATGAGCCATATTTTGGTGAATACTGCCCATACACCACCTGGGAGTAATTGAGCAGGTGTATTGCGTTGAAGACCAGCGGCGCAGGCACATACGGGGTGAAGCTGCAGGACGTGCATGAAGACCCATACGGGGCCAGCCTGGAGAAGCCTTCTGGTCCGACCGTCTGGTTTATGAATATCTCGCCGAGGATCCTGTCGGTGAAGAGGCTTAGGTCTATCACAGGGGGCATGATAAGCGCCTGGTCAGACAGGTTGGCGGTATAGAACTGCTGGTTGTTCTGGTACTGCGCTATCAGCGGACCTCCCTGCAGCTGCTCCTTGAGCGTGCTGCTCGCTTGCACGACAATCGCCCTGGTGAAGGTCTGCGGGGTTGCAAAGCCGCCGGTTATCGAGAGGCTGGTGGTGCAGTCTCCAGAAGGCCCGGTCGACCCTGTCAGCGAGCCTGAGTCGCTGTACGAGAACTGCTCGGTGTACGTGTAAGGTATGAGTACGTATCCGCTCAGCCTTCCCTGCAGGTATGTAGCGGTGAGCTGCTGCGTCGGCACCTGAGGCGGCGGGGCGCTGCCTACATAAAGGTTATAGCCGCTGCCCTCTATGCCAGTGCTCAGGTCCTTGGCGTTGAAGGTGAATGTAGCGGTGCCGCCCGGGCTTGCTGTGAGGGAGTTCGTATTTATCGTATTTGTGACTACGGATATCGCATTCGCGATCTGGCTGCCGTCAGGCCCTATTATCGCGCAGTTGTCGCCGCTGGGGCAGGTGCCGGTTATTACGACGTTCTCGCCCCATGTCACATACGCGCTTGGCGAGAAAGATATGGTTGGTGTGATTTTGTACGCAGCGAACACCTTCACGGTGTCGGTCGGCGAGCTGGCGGTGTCCGCAGGAGAGGCGGAGTCTGTAACTATGTAGCAGTAGTTTGTGGTGCTCGTCGGCTCCGCATTGTAAGTCTGCGAGTTGCCCTGCGCTGGCGCCAAGGAGTCCGACGGCGAGCAGGTACCTATGCCACCAGATGTGTACCACTGGTAGCTGTACGGGGGCACGCCTCCCGATGGGTTAGCGGTAAGTACTATGTTCTGGCCTGATTCTATAACAGGGTTCTGCGGCGTTATCGCGCCGGCGGAGAGGCCGGGCGGGTCGGGAGGGTCTCCAGCAGAGCCGACATACTGGCTAGCGAGGCTGGGTATGACCAGATAGTTGACAGGGCTGCCCAGGCTCTCGGAGAACGCGAACGGATTCGGCATGCCTATGAACGGAGGGCGCTGGAGGCTCAGGTTTACAATCTGCGTGGTCGTAGCGCTCTGGAAAGTCACTGTGCTTATTTTCGCCACGCTTCCGAACGAGCACGGGCTGCCGTACGGAGAGCCGTAGGGGAAGGTTCCATAAGAGTATGCCGCTCCGCCCGGATACGCTTTCCCTGAATTAAGCTCTGACCAGGTTGTCGTGTTCACACCTATGTAGCACATATACGAGGAGGGGAGCTGGGCTATGCCGTTGTTGGCCAGGTAGTTGTTGTTCAGATAGCCGGTCGTGGCTGCACTGCTACTCGGGCACGCAACTCCCGATGCAATCACATAGTAGCAGCCGTACTGCGGTGATACAGATGCATTTGACATCTTTGTGTAATTATCAACGTTCATGTGTATGGCCAACAGTTCTGTGTAGAGGTCGCACGCGTAGTAGTAATTTTGGCCTATTCCAGTCGATTGAGAGCCGCTGCCTGGCGCCTTGCACTGCGTCCCCTGCGGCACTGATAGCGACCAGCCATCCAGGTACAGTGTGTTGTTAAAGTCAGAGAGCACGGATATCGGGGACGGGTTGAAGTAAGGTTTTCCTGAGACACCTGCATGAATGTTGAAGAAGCCAGGGCTGTCGGCAGCCACTGCAGGCCCCACTGGCGGATACCCTCCATACTCATATGAGGTTGACGGGAATGCAAAATTGTTCGTCAGGGAGCCGCTTGCGCTTGGGGTGTTGTTGCAGTAGTAGGCGCAATAACTCAGGTAACTGAAACCTGAGCCGGTGTACAGTGTGAAGTTTGCCGATATGGGCCATCCGTATGGCGGGTACAGCTTGTCTGCGATGTAACCCGTGGTGAGCGATGCGCCATTGGCCTTCGGCACGATGTCCTGCACGGTAGATGCGTGTATCGGTATCTCGGTGCCGTTGAGCGAGAACGCGCGCAGCATCAGGATCGAGGCCGCCGAGCGGACGCTGCTTGGGAACGGAGGGGCAAAAAGCCAGTTGTCAAGCACGTAGAGGGTGCTGCCGGATACCGCTATGCCCAGCGGGACATGGTATATCGCGCCGTCAAAGCATCCAGATCCAGCCGAGAATTTGTCCAAAGGCACAGGCGTGTCGTTGTAGTAGTTGTAGTACGGCGCTGGGCCGAGCTTGCAGTTTGTATCGCCGTTGTTCGTCACCCAGTTGGATATGGTGTTGGAGCCGAACGGGCCGCCGTCAAGGAGGTATTGCGCTATGCTCATGTTGTACTGGCTGGTCGAATACGAGAGGTTTATCGCGGAGAGGTAATCGGCCGACACCCCCACCGAATTGGATGAGATGCCGTATATGTAAACATCCGGCATGTTTGGATCCGATATGTAGAGGTATTGGCCTGTCGGAGAGACGGCCAAGGAGGTCGGGAACTGGCAGACATTACTGGAGCAGTACTGCACAGGATAGCAAAGCGCGGCTGAGTCAGTTGAACTGCAGCCCAAGCCGCCTATGTCGGGGCCGAGGCTGGAGGGCGCGCTGGTGACCCACTGCGTGTTGGTTATTCCGTTAGCCGATACGTACGTCAGAACGAAACCAAGGCCGCCCAGCTTGCTGCAGTATCCTGGATCCTTGCAGGTGTAGTTCGCACTCACCACGAACGCATCGCCGGCGTAGTCAGATGCTAGCGCCAGCGGCGGACCATTACCGGGGGTATTCGGCCCGCTGCTTGTTGTCACAGGCAGCGGCGTGACATCAGCTACATACATAGGATATGACTGCAGCTGCTCCACTGCATTCCAGTACGACTGCTGAGCGCTCTCGGATTCCCCAACTATGCCGCTAGGCGGATTGGCGGTCAGATTCAGCTGCCCTTGCGGAATGAGCTGGATCCTATACAGATAATAGCTGCCGATGTCGTTTGCAACTACGAAAAGGTTGCTGGCGGATTCTGACATATACATGATGTTTGTTATCATGCCGGCGTAGTAGCCGTTTACCTGCTGCACGTCGGAGAGCCCTGTTGGGCTGGGCGCCAGCACATAATCCGACTGCAGGTTGAGCCCTGGCGGGCTCGTGCTTGTCGTGTAGTTGCTCCCTCCCCAGAAAGAGCTTGAAGAGAGGTCGGACAGTATACCGTTGCCGTTCAGGAATATGCCAGAGCTCCCGTTGAGCGTGACAGGCTCTATGTAGTTGCCAGGCGACTGGAGGTTGTGCTGGCTGTATATGTAGTACGAACTGTTGTAGAAGGAGAGCTGTGACGATAGCGCGCTGTATGCCGATGGTATGGTGGTGTTGTAGTAGAGCACCGGGAGCAGGTATGCGCTCTCGTAAGTAGACTGTGTAGACGGCACGTAAGCCAGCTGCGCCGACTTCGAACCACTCGGGTACCCGGTGACGTAGTATGGCGTGTCAGCGTACTGGTAGATGCAAAGGTTGGTATATCGGTTGTTGGAGCTGCTGACGTATATCCCGTTTGTGCCGGAGATGTGCCATCCTCCCCAGAAGTTTGGCAGGTAGCAATCGGACATCGCAGCTGCATCGGCCGTCACGCCGCTCGGCAGCCCGGGCGGCTCGCTGTTTGTGATTACGCCGTTGTAGCTCTGGTTGTTGAATGAGATGTAGTTGTCCGTAGGAAGCTTCCTTGCAGGGACCACTACGTTGGAGTTGCTGACGCCAGTTATCTGCGCCGAGCCCGTGAATGTGTAGCTGTAAGTGCACGTGAAGACTTTGCCGTTGGCGTCAGTCTGCGGCAGCGTGGTATAGCTCAGGCTCAGCGGGCTTGGCACCACCGACAGCCCGGATATCGGCGAGAAGTCTGCCACCCTCGCGTTCCAGGTCCAGATGCCGCCCTGCGACGACGGTGGCACCCCCTGGAAAACGTTAGACTTGGAGTTGTATCCGCTTGAGACGTTGGCGGAGCCTATGCCCCTGCTAGAGTTGTAGGCCTCGCCTGAATAGGCAAGGTTGTTCACGTTCAGCGAGCCGCCGCCACCTATGCCGAATGACAGGCTGGCGCTGGCCGGGGAGTTCGCCCCCCACCCTATGTCCATCGACAGGGTAGCCGTGGTGATTAAGTTGGAGCTCTGCGCCTGGCAGGCGTTCCCGCCTATGCCCCCTTCAGTGGGGCTGACCGCGCCCTCGAAGATTATGTACTCGAGCTCGTCCTGCGGGTTTGGCGCGTTCGGGCAGGTTATCAGCCACTGGTTGTACGAGTTGTCATATGAGATGACGTTGCCTGTCAGCGGGACTATGCCGTTGGCCACCTGGCTTGGCACGAAAGTGCCGCCGCCTCCCGCAGGGAAAGGGGTGTTGAAGGTGAGCGTGTTTGTGCAGATTTCGCTGTAATCCCCGGCGGTGCACTTGCCGCCGCCGCCCAAGCCCGTAATAGCCGTGTATGTCACAGGCAGCAGGACGGGGATGAATACTAATGATACCAAGAGCACATAGAGCGGAATGGCGGTGCTGCGGAGATTGTAGCCCATGCGACCCACTGCTCTGACAAAACAACGCTGAACTATATTTTAATACTTTTCCTCCGAATAGCTGATTCGGGGATTGGATGGAGCTTGGCGACATACTGTTCTGGGTGGGGCACGCTTGCTTCTACGTAAAGGCAAATGGCCTTAACATATTCATAGACCCGTTCAGGGTGCCTACCCAGCTAAAGGAGAAGGCGGACCTGCTGCTGATAACGCATGCGCATTTCGACCACTGCAACAAGGACGACATAGAGAAGGTGGTGAAGAAGGACACTGTCATGATATCCTCGCAGGGCTGCCTGGAGGAGAAAGGCTACAAGGACGTGATAACATCGAAGCCGGGCTTCAGGTACGATTTCAAGGGCATACGCATCGAAGCTGTGCCAGCATACAACATAGTCGAGGAGCGGTTGAACTACCACCCCAAGGCGAACAACTGGGTCGGCTATGTGCTCGATATAAACGGGACAAGGATCTACCATGCTGGGGATACGGATTTCATAAAGGAGATGAGGGATCTCAAAGGCCTTGACGCGGCGCTGCTCCCCATAGGCGGGACCTATGTGATGAGCGTAGATGAGGCGATAGACGCGGGCAGGGAGATAAACGCGAAGTCGACAGTGCCGATGCACTACAAGAACCTTCTCGGCAGGCAGGGTTCGATGATAGCAGAGGAGAAGTTCAAGAACGGGCTGAAGAGCGCGCTCATAATGAAGGAGATAGCTGAACCGACATACTCATTCCAGTGAGCTGAGAAGCTCTCTGGCTACTGCTACCAGCTCATCCGGCCAAAGCTTTTCGACCCTCTCTGAGCTATGCTCCAGGCTGTCTGCGATTCTCCTAGCCTTGTCTTTCGATAGCTTAAGATACCTGGATGAATCCTCTATCGCGTTCCTTACCTTCTTGCTCTTGTGCTCCATCATCAGCGATATGATATTCAGCTCGCTCGCGTTCGCCATTGCCCTCTTCGGCTTCATCACAACTACCATTGAATCCACCTTTGGCACAGGGTAGAAGGAATTCGCGGGCACCCTCATGCCGAGCTCTACCTCGAACTGCAGGGAGCAGAATACGCTGAGCCTGGAATAGCCGCCGCTGCCTGGCTCAGCGACCATGCGCTCGGCGAATTCCCTCTGAAGGCAGAGCACGGCAGGCATCCTCTTGCCAGCAAGCCACATCAGGGTCCTGCTGGAAAGGCTGTACGGTACGTTCGATGCCATCATGTCCGCGTGAGGGTATTTTTTCATACTAAAAAAATCATCGTTGAGTATCGTGCAGTTGCCGCACTTCAGGCCTGAAACCAGGAAGCGGTATAGCCTCATATCCACCTCTACCGAGGTGACGCGCCTGGCGACCCTGCACAGCTCCTCTGTCAGCACGCCGAGGCCTGCCCCCAGCTCTATCACGTCCTTGCCTCGGCAGTAGTCGGCCTCTGCTACGGCCACATGCCTCTTTATGAGGAAGTTCTGCCCAAGCCTCTTCCTTGCGCCTATCGAGTCTATAACGCCCCTGTACTGGGCTTCGTCCATGAACGAGCTTTTTCTTCATGTTATTTAAATCTGCATTGAGCAGTCAGACCATGGCAATGAAAGCGCAGAACGCAATGGAGTTCGTTTTCACGTATTCGATAGCCATAACAATAATAACGGTTGCCATCGCATTCGTCATCATATTCGCGAACGCCGGAAGGTCATTGGTGCCTGCGCAATGCAGCTTCTTCGGAGGCTTCACCTGCAGCTTCGTGTCATATACCTCCAACACGGGCAGCAATTCGGTTGCGTCGCAGCTCATGCTTATAGCCACGGACACTCAGCCCGGCATAGTCAACGTGAGCTCGTTCAACGCGCTGATAGGCTCCGCCGCAAGCACGTCGGGGCAGTGCACGCCTAACGTGGCGACTGCCGGACAGAGCATATACTGCACTGCTGACTTCAGCTCTGCGATAGTTCCCGGAACGCTTTATACCGGATCGTTCAACATATCGGCCAACTACTGCCCGCAAGGCACTCAGCTATACAGCTACAGTTGCGCAGCGAGCAGCAACTACTCTTACAAGGGCAACATGCAGGTCCAGGCATCCTCCTTGCAGATAGGCGCTAACACCATCGCTGTTTACCTGCCTCTCACGATAACAAACAACCAGATAGTTCAGTCAGCGCCTGGGCTCCAGGTGCCGATCTCATTCCAGTCAAGCAGCTACGCGGCGCACGGGAGCGGCAATCTTGGCAACATAAGGTTCTATGACGGGGCGAGGGAGCTGTACAGCTGGTGCGAGAGCGGCTGCAGCAACACAAGCTCGAACACCATTTTCTTTGTCAAGCTTGACAGATCCATACCTGCGGACAGCGCAATCAACCTGCAGGTGTATTTCCTGCCCATGAGCGTGAACTACGATGGGGTGCATGCCGGCGAGGCGCCGCAGCTCAGCCCCGCCTATGCAGAGTACGACAACGGAGCAAATGTGTTCAACAACTACTGGAACTTTGCTGGGACGAGTTTGCCGACTGGCTGGACTTCTGCAGGCAGTTATGATGGAAGCGTAAATGACGGTTTAACATTGACCTCGAGCTCTGGTTGGGGCGGTGTAGCGTCAGGAGCTATAACTGCAACGCCTCCAATAATACTTGATGCTTACGAAACTGTAACCACTGAACAGGCAGCAATGATAGGTTTCAGCACAAGCACTTCATTCTCTACATATCCATACTACAACAGCTATCAATATTACCAGGCAGATAGCTCAAGCTATACAAGCGCATATATACAAACAGGAACAAGCTCGGCACAAACCACGATAGCCAGCGGAACTTTGCCCACAGCATCGGATTCAGGCTACAACGTTTACAGCGCAGTATTCACACATTCTGGTGTCGCACAGCTTCAGAATTATGCAAGTGTGGTCTCTGGATCCTCTACATTCATATCTTCAGCTTCATACGTTTTTGCTGCTGCTTACTCTCCAGCAACGCAAAAAATCCAGTGGCTCCGCACCCGTGACTACCCGCCGAACGGAGTTGAGCCTTCGGCAAGCTTCGGCTCCCTCGCCGACGTTCCATAGATAAGCTCTATATAGTTTTCTTGAGAGTATGCTGCATGGCAAAGAACGAAGGGCTCGAGGATGCAATGAGCAACCTTGACGAGCGCGAGAGGGCAAGCAGCAGCGCGGAGAGCTCCAACAGGGTGAGCATTGGGAAGGTGGACCACTTCTTCGACAAGGTGGGGGTGGCTGCGATAGTCCTCACCGGAAGCCTCAAGGTCGGCGACACGATTGAGATCGTGAGCGGTACCGATACGGTACGCCAGAGAGTGGACAGCATGCAGATAGATAGAAGGGATGTGAGTGAGGCGTCTTCCGGCGATTCCGTAGGCATAAAAACTGACAGGAAGGTCGCGCGCGGCAGCGTTGTCTACAGAATGTGATTGCGATATTGCCCAAGTAGCTCAGTGGCAGAGCGCCTGCATGGTACTTCTGGACAATCAGGACTCTAAAGCAGGAGGTCGAGGGTTCAAATCCCTCTTTGGGCTTTCTTGGTCAGACATGCGTGAACTCATCGTTCCTTCTCAGGAAACCCAGTACATCGTCCAGCGCAATCGGATCTACATCCATTCCCAAAGATCCGACTACGGCGGCAATCTTCTCTCTGCTCGGCTCCACGCCGTTCGCAAGCAGGAAATAGAACGAATAGAGGTATATCAGGTGGCTCCTCACCCCAGAATTGAGGAACAGGATTATTATCCGGCCGTCAGGAATTAGCCCTATCGACCTGATCATCCTCGCCAGGTTGTCCTGGTTTATATCCCTGCCGGAGAAGCTCAGGAACCCGGCGGCGTAGATGTACGGCATTATCCCGTCTCTTATCAGCTCGTCGACCTCCTTGTCCTTCAGCACCTTGGAGAGGTTCCTCATTATTATCTTGTCTGACACGGCGCATATGTCGCTGAGTATCGCCTCTATCGCCTCGTATTTGCTTGCACCCAGAACCTGCTCGCTCCTTGGCATACGCTGCATGCTAACGTTTTGTTTTTGTCTCGTCTCCCCACCCTGCAACCCGTAGTATACTTATGGCTTAGGAGATACTTAAATGTTTATTAGTGATGGACGTTTGTCAAACAGAAGGAATAAAAGGGCATTCCGTCCCAATAGCACATTGTGCTCGCATGGACATAGAGACGAAGCTTGAGATAGTCAAATCCGAACCTTTCGAGGAGGCGATAACTGAGGATGAGCTCAGGTCGCTCCTAGAGGCGAAAGAACACCCAGTGCACTATCTCGGCCTGGAAATAAGCGGCATGCCGCACATAGGGCACCTGCTTTTCGGCGGCAAAAAAATAAACGACCTACGGAGAATAGGCGCCAAGACGCAGATACTGCTTGCGGACTGGCATACCGTAGCTAACATGAAGATGGATTCTGATTGGGATAGGATAAGGAAGGCTTCCGATTTTTACAGGAAAATGTTCAACGTCTTCTGCCCTGGGACAGAGGTGGTGCTAGGCTCAGACCTTTACCATAACAATGATGAATACTGGAAGGAGCTGATGAATGCAGCTGTAAGGACGACGATGGCGCGCGCCACCAGAACGCTCATAATAGAGGGGAGGAGCCAGACTGATACGCTCCACGTATCGCAGTATATCTACCCGATAATGCAGGCGATCGACATACACACGCTTGGGGTTGACATACCCCACGCAGGAATGGACCAGCGCAGGGTCCATGTCCTTGCGAAGGAGCTGTTCAAGGATCTTGGATTCGGGAGCATCGTCCCTCTGCACCACCACCTGATGCCTGCCATGACATCGCAGCTCAAGTTCAGGGAGGGGGAGAGCAAGGAGGAGAAGGTTGCGGATATGAAGATGAGCAAATCCAAACCTGGTTCGTCCATCTCAGTAGTATCTACGGCTGAGGAGATAGGGAGGACGATAAACGGCGCATGGTGCGAAGCCAGGGTTGTCGAGGGCAACCCGGTACTCCTCCTCTGCAGGTACGCGATACTGCCTATAGAAGGCAAGCTGGCGGTTGAGCGGAAGAGGGAGCACGGCGGCGACCGCACCTATTCTTCGTACCATGAGCTTGAAGCGGATTTCTCATCGGGGAAGCTCCACCCCGCGGACCTGAAATCTGCGGTAGCGGCATCTCTCGACAGAATCATCGCGCCGGTCAGGAAGGAGCTCTTGCGGATGGGCGGCCTGATCGAGGCCTTCAGGAAGTAGACTGGCCGGCTATCCTTCCGGTCGTGTGCAGCCTCTCCAGCGCACCCGCATAGGCGTCCATCTGCCTCTTCCTGCTGTATTCAGCGTCTATCTCTCTGGAGAGCCCCCTAAGCCTCGCTCTTAGCGCGCTATCTGAGAAGTACCTCTCTATCTTCCTCTTCAGCTCGCTCACGTTATCAGGCTCGAATGTGTAGAGCGCGCTGCCGAACCTGTCCCTCATGTCCTCGTTCACCGCCTTTGAAGAGAGGAGCAGCCCTGCGCCGAAGTGCGCAGCCTCTATTATCGTGGCATTGAACGATTCCCACAGGGACGGGAGCACGTACAGGTCCGCTATCGAATAATATGCGGCTATCTCCGCATCGGGCATGCCGCCTGGGATGATCCTTATGCGCTGGTCGTCCTTCGACATATCCTTATAAAGGGATTCTGACTTGCCGTTCCCTATCACCAGCAGCTTCATCGAGTCGGACCTTATGGCCCTGAATGCCAGTATCAGCGCGCTAACGTTCTTTTGTGCATCCTGCAGCCTGCCAAGATACATTACGACCCTGTCGCGCGGCGTTACACCTGCGCTCCTCCTCGCAGCCGCCACCTGCGCGGCGGAGGGCCTCCTAAGCTCTATGTTCGCCCCGCTGTGTATTACGATGACGTCCCTGTTGTATCGCGATATGTTCCTGTACTGCTCTGCGTTGAGCGCGATTATGGAGTCGAAGAACGAGAAGAACCTTTGCCGTGCGCCTTCCAGTCCCGCATACCTGCCGGTGCCGAACGTAAGACTCATTATATTGTAATCCAGCGCGCCCTTGTAGCTGCCCGATGCGTTCGCATGCTCTATGTACACAAGCTTTGCGCCGCCCAGGTGCCATCTCAGTTTCTTTAGAGTTATGTAGTCCTGGATAGAGCTCGCCACAACTATATCAGGCTTGACCTGTTCGACCCAGCTGGCTGCGCTTCCAAGCGCCACGCCGAAAGCAGAATGCGCAAGATAGTACATTGATCTCGCAAACCTGCTCTCAGCGAGTTTGTTCAACGCACCGGAGCGCGCCATCTCCCTTGCAGTCGCTTGCGCGCTTCCGCCCCTTAGTACGAAAGCCATTGGACTCTCGCTTATCATTCTGTTGCGATAACCCATGTAATACGTAACTATGCCGCGCCGCTTAAGCTCGTTGAAAAGGTTGGCTGCGACCCTGGAAGCGCCGCCCAGTGTGATTCCCTCTTTTCCGCTCGTATCTACTATGAGCACCTTCATCGATTCACTAAAATATGTATTTGTAGCGCTTGTCGTTCTCCGGCGGGTATCCGAAGTAGTGCATCACCGTGGGCTCTATGTTGTACACATAGAGGTGCTTCTTCGCTATCGCCCTGTAGTCCAGCTTGCGCCCGTAGCTTATCGCACCGAATATGCCTTGCTGCAGGTGGTCGCCGCGCTTCGCCACCTCCGGTTCCGCGAAGAGCTTTCCGCTCTTCAGGTAGCTCCCAGGGTCGAGTATGTACCCCTCCTTTATCTCGACGATTATGTCTGGAGCTATGAAGAGCTTCGTGCCCTCGTAGTAGTCGTCTGCGTCAAGCACCCTTGTCACGAGCGGCCTGCCCTTTTCGTCCCTTATCTTCCTGAGGCTGCTCATGAGCTTCCTCTTCAGAGGCCCCTTCTCGCTGTTCTTAACGGTTGGGCTGTCGAACCTCTCGTCGTTTATGAATATCATGGTCATCGGGCATTTCGAGAGGCTTGCGAAAGCCTTGGTGCCTTTCATCTCATAATCGAAATCGTGTATCAGCGTAAGGTCCCCCACAGATGTCCCGGCAAGGCTCTTCTCGAATGTGCTCTTCACTGTCTCCCTGACGGATTTCGGCAGTTTGTAGTAGATCTTCTTGCGCATGCTGCTCGATATCATCTTCTCCCTAAGGCTGTACTTCAGCGAGCTCGTCGCACCCTCGTCGGTTATGTGCTGCTTCAGCTCGGCAAACCGGTTGTTGATCAGCCATCCGTTGATCAGGAATTTCTCCTTCACAGGCTGCGCGCCGTGGTCCGACACGACCATCACAGTCGCTCCCTCGCGTTCGGCGCGCCTCTCCACCCAGGTGAGGAAATCAGATATTCCTTCATAAAGCTGCATCACGTAATCCCTCCATTCGGGAAGATTGAGCGAAAAGTGCTGCACCCTATCCTGCTCCGTGAAGCATATGAACGCGAGGTCGTAGTCGTTCTCCTCTATCAGGTCCTTGCTGACCGCGCTGCGCGCCTCTATGCCCTCCAGGTACCCGTCAGAGCATTCCTTTAGCGGGAGCTCGCCGCTCCTCATCTTGCCCTCCAGCTCCGGCTCTCCAGTGAATCCATGCCTGCCTGCAACATCCTTCACCTTTTTCGAGCTGAACTTCGCAGGCAGCGGATATCCGGTTATCATATCGACGTTCTTGCTCTCAGATGGCCTGACCAGCATAGCAGGGGTGACCACAAGGCTTCGAAGTCCCCTTCTCGCGAGCTTCTCCCAGAAAGGTTCCTTTATCTTGGGGTCGTAGTACACCAGCGTCTTCGTATACGATGATTCCAGCCTGAAGAACTCAGGCACGCCATGCTCGCCTGGCCTGACCCCGGTATAGATGCTAGGCCATGACGGCCCAGTCATCGGCGGTATTGTTGACTCCAGGTTTGTCAGAACGCCATCCTTTATTAACTTCGAAAAACCGTCGAGCCGATGCCTCTTATAGTGATCTTTCAGTATCCAGAGCGGCGCAGAGTCTATCCCGACTATGTACAGCTTCCCGACCTTCGCCTCACTCACTTATTCACCTGTTACTAATATCCAGCGCTCATTTTTAACTTTGCTGCGCAATATTGCACTAACTGGTTCCACTAGGGCGGAACTGAGCTCAAAACTACCGAAAAGCTTATAAATGAGGCACATTTCCGCATAATAAAGTATATATATCAGGTCATTGTAATCTCATCTGTTGCGACCAACGGAGAACGATTGCAAGCAAACAATTATATCTATAATCGACAAAAATGGAGAGTGCAGGGATGGCGGAGCTCGGTCAAACGCGGCGGACTCAAGATCCGTTGGCTTAGGCCTGCGGGAGTTCAAAACACGTGAACAAATCTCCCTCCCTGCATATATTTTATGGCATGATAGCGATGGCGAAGAAAAGCGGGCACAAAAGCAGGAAAAGCGCACGCAGGTCTAGCGGCGCCAAGATGTTCGATATACCGAATTACGCGCAGACTGAGCAGTTCACGAGCTCAGCCGCGTGCGCGCTCATGGTGCTCAAATACGTCAACAAGAGGACGCAGCTAAAGAAGGAGAACGAGTTCGAGATATGGCAGCAGGCAGTAAATGGCAGCGTCTGGCACGGCTCTAGGTACGGCCTTGCGTATGCGCTTGCAAAGAGGGGCGCGAAGCCGCAGATAACAAGCAACGTGAAGGACGAGGGTTATGAGAAGAAGCTAGCGGTGTACGAGGGCGTGAACCTCGATGCGCTCTCTGCGTCATTCAGAGAGATACGCGACAAGGCGCGCAGCATGAACATAAAGGAGAGCCACGGCGGCGCCAATGTTGGGACGGTAAAGAAGGCGCTTAACAGCCGCAAGATACCTATCGTGCTCGTAAATGCGAATGCGATAAACCCGTATCTGGAATCATCTCCGCACTGGGTGGTTGTCAAGGGCTATGACAAGGACACCTTCTACATAAATGACCCGTATTCCGACAGCACCGTCACTATGGAGCCTGATGCATTCAAGGCAGCGCTCGGCTACGAGAACGAGTTCCACATGATTACTGTAGACGCGAAAAGGAAGTAGACTCCAAAGCCTGCGGCAGCGCCTGTTTCTGCGGTTTTTGCAATTTGCCAGCTAGGCTAGCGGCCCATCAGTTGATGCAGTATCTGATGCCGTGAGCCGTTCCTCTCTCTTCGCCCATCT
>DAHWIF010000003.1:0-15745 GCA_027345565.1 Microcaldota archaeon | reverse complement strand
TCTCATCTCGCCGAAGGAGAGCATGGACTCAGCCGCCTTCATTGAGAAGATGCTTTCCTTGAAGCCTGTCCAGGAGGTCTTCCTCACAGACGGCGACTACGGATACCTCGTTAAGGCGAAGTTCCGAAAGGATGGTGAACCCAAGGATGTGGTCGACTACCTCGCCAAAAGGGTCGATAGGAGATTCGGGAAGGTCGTCAGCTATTACAGATACAGGAGATGAGCCTGTATGTATCCAAGGTCATCCGAACAGGAAGTGATTGGCCACCAGCACTATCACTGCGAACGCTACCACAACTATAAGTATGAGCTTTGGGCTTATCTTTGGCCCTTTTGTCGGGGCATCGTAGAAGCTCATTACCCCGGCGGATTGCTGCGGCGACTGAAGCAGTGCCATCTGATCGCTGGTAATACGCAGTATATTATTAAAAGCTTGTGCGTCGCTTTATCAGCTGAGTTTGTTTTGCATGGATGCGGAATCTGACGTGAACAAGATCGGCAGGGAGCCGGCTGGAGAGAAAACCGATGCTAGAATCACATCTGGCGAGGAGATAAACATAGTGGCTCCGATGAGCTTCTGGATTGGCGTCCTTGTTGTAGGCTTGCTATTGGAATTCGCGGTAGCGCCTGCAGCTCATGCCGCCGGTCTGAATGCGAAGGATTTCACGGCTCTCGCCAATTTCATCCTCTATCAGCCAGGTGCGATAATACTCCCATTGATAGTGGCGGTGTGGGTGGGCTCAAAGGTAGGCAGGGCGCACAGGAGCTCCCCTGCGATAGGCAAGGTAGGGCTCGTCAATGCGGTATATGCAGCGGTAATCTACTCGATAGCAATCTTCATAATCTACCTTGTATTCTACTATGTCGATGCGAGCGCGCTGCCCACCGCGTTTACGCTCAACGGCTTCGCGCTCAGTGTTGTAGCTATACCAGATGCCATAGTGCTTGTAGTAACGCCGCTGCTCGCCATGCTCTCTTCGGCAAGGCACCCGAAGAAGTAGCTACTTCGGCTTTGCAGAGCTTACTATCTTTATCACGTCGTCATCATTGAGCACGTGGTCCTTCGCTATGCGCATCTTCTTCCTCGCGTCTATCGCATAGAGCAGGCCTTTCGCCAGCTCCGTGTGTATCGCTGATGCGAGGTCGAGTACGGTAGAGCCTTTCTTGAGCAGTATGGCGTCAGGCAGGACGTTCCCCATGCTGTCCGTATACCTGTTCTCGTCCTCTACCGGATAGACCACTATGTTGTCAAGCATCTTGAAGTATATCCTATCGATTATCTGCTGTACACCGGTGCCGTGCTCTTCCACGAACCTTATCATGTAATTGAGCGCATCGGACTGCTCCTTCGGTATTCCTGACTTGAGCACAGCGACGGTTCCGCTTCCTGCGTTGTAGGATATTATGCCCTGGCGCTCAGCCTTCCTGAGCGCCAGCTCCACAGCCGCGGAGCACGCTATAACCCTTTCTGGGCCGAATGCGGCCTTCAGCTTCTCGGTGTTCTGCCCTGAGCCACTGACATCCGACTTGTTGGCCGCTACTAGGAAAGGCTTCGATCTCGATAGAAGCTCCCTCGAGAACCTGAGCGTCTCGGCTTCATTCCATTGTATCCCTGAGCTTGCGAGGTTGCACTTCGCTATCGAATAAGATACCTGCGCCTCGGTGATCCTGAGGCCAGCCAGCACCGCTGCGATCGCCTTTGCGCCCTCCTTGGCCCTCGAAAGCTCCTTTGAATGGTTTGATATTATCCCTGCAAGCCATGCAGCCATTTCATCGGTTATCACGCTGACGTCATTCGTGGGATCGCAGCTTTCGCACGGGTTGCCGTTTGTGTCCGTTTTCCCGCTTGCATCGGCCACTATGACGAGCGCATCCGCAGTTGCTATGTCGTTGAGGAACTGGTTGCCCATCCCCTTTCCGGAGTGCGCGCCCTCGACGAGGCCAGCTACATCGATGAGCTTCACGGGTATCATTCGGGTACCATCTACGCACATTGAGTTCTTCGGGTTGCACTTCACGTGCAGCTCCGCATCGACGCACCTTTTTGTGACGTAAGCAACGCCCATGTTGGGCTTTATGGTTGTGAACGGGTAATCCGCAATCTGAACGTCTATCGATGTCAGCGCAGAGAAAAGTGTGCTCTTTCCCTTGTTCGGCGCCCCGACTATACCGACCATCATACGACTACCTGAAAATCTTCACCTTGACGACGCGCTTGCCGGCCATCTCCCTAAGCGTATAGTAGATCGCTATCAGCGATAGCACCATGATTGTGCCTATGATCAGCGCGGTCTTCGGCATCCCTATAATGAAGAGGAGTATGGCGATGATGCCAACCACCGGCAGGTACGGATATAGAGGCATCTTGAACTCTGGCTCTGCCCTGCGCCTCCTGAAGTGCATCAGGGCGAAGCCCGTCATGAGAAACGCCATGAGCAGGCCGAAGTTGCTTATCGCAGCCACGACAAAGATGTTGCCAGAGAAAAGCATTATCATGGCGATTACGGCCGTTACGACGACCCCTTTTGTTGAGACCCCCCTCTTCTTGTTGTAGCCCCTGATGACTCTCGGGAGCAGCCCGTCCTTGCCGACCTGGTGCAGCTGGTTGGACGCGGCTATCATCATCGCCAGGGTAGCGGACGCGGTTGCGACAAGCGCTCCCACGCCTACCACAATTGATATCCAGGACGGAGCGCTCACATGCGAGAGGGCGGCTGCGAGCGGGTCGCCGCTGACGGTAAACTGCGATGCGGGCATGAGCAGCATAAGCACTGCGACAATCGCTATGTAGAGGACCATGCTTATAACAACCGAGAGTATTGTCGCCTTCGCCGCGGACCTGCCTCCCCCTTTTATCCTAGGTGTCAGGGTCACTATCGCCTGGAAGCCAGTATACGCGAAGAATATCACTATGCTCGCTGCGAAGAACGCGCTTGCCGTGCCTTGCGAAGCGGAGACCGAGAAGTTGTGCAGGCTGAATGCGGAGCCGTGGAAGGCGTATATCAGCGCAAAGCCTATGAAGACGAGAAGCGCTATTATCTTTATCACCACAAGACCGAGATCTGCGCGGGCCGCCCTCTTTACCCCAGCTACGGTCAGCGCTGATAGCGCTATTATCAGCGCGATGGCGAAGAGCTGGATGCTGTTGGCACCGAGCTGCGCTCCCACCAAGCTGGCGAAGTACGAGCCGAAGCCCAGGGCCACCACCGATATCGCAGTGGCGAAGCTGAAGTAGAGCATTATGCCTATTATGAAGCCGAGCTCGCTGCCGAACGCCTCATACACATACGAGTAGCTTGCGCCCGTCAGCTTCGGGAAGAGAGTGCTTAGCTCACCAAGCTCTAGGGCGATTATCAGCGCGACAGCGCCTACGAGTATGAATGCGAGTAGAGCGTCTGCGCCGGCCTGTGCTATCGCCGTGCCGCTGAGCACGAATATCCCTGCGCCTATTATCGCGCCGAGTCCGACTGCCGTGGCGGTTATGGTGCTTATCTTCTGCACGCTAATGCTATGCACCCAAGGAATAAAAATCTATAAAAAAGAGGGTTATCCGTGCAGGGGTCGCGGAGCTTGGTCAAACGCGCTGGATTCAGAGTCCAGTCCCTTAGGGGTTCGTGAGTTCAAATCTCACCCCCTGCATTTTGACGGTCAACATTGCGCATTGCCTGCTGCATGGCTTAATACGGAAAAAAATAAGAATGTGAAAAGCCGAGTGGTATTGATCGTATGCCGCTTACTACACACAGCAGCATGCTTGCACAGATCCGGAGTGAGCTTGAGACGGCGATGCACAATCAGATTGACATGATGGGTGGATTAAACAGGTTGCAGCCGGGCATTTATGAGATAGTAGCTGCGTATCCCAAGCCTCTTGACCGTAGTGACCCGCCGATTGAGATGGGAGACGCTGGAAAGCCGGGTAGGGGATTAAAGCTTCTGGATTCCTCCTCATTCGCCATGGGGGTCATACTAGAGAGACAGGATGGGCTGCTTGCCGCGCTGGCGCTGCCAGCGGACGAGTATGTGGCTGATGCCCTCCCAGAGATCATAGGGAAAAAGGTCCTATCTGACGGTGAATCCTTTTGCGTGCTGGGAGACAGCTGCGCCGCAAGGCCAGACCTTAGAGGCGACGACAGGAATAACCGTATATCACCCTTTTTCGTTTCAGCAGCGCTTAAGCGAGCCAGATTCTTCGAAGAGCTTGGAATGCTGCGGTCGGAACGCCTCATTGCCGGCGTGGAATACCGGATTCTTTCTGTGGATATGTCCAAGGCGGTCAATATTGCAAACAACGTGTCTAGGCTATTTGTTGAGTTGAAGGTAAAAGAGGTCCAGAAGCCTATCGGGGAGGCCGGTGGACCATTAACGCCGGCGCAGTGCGGAGAGGATCAGATAACAATGAGGATATACTTCACAAGGCTGGAAGAGCCGAATTTGGAGAGGGTTTACGGATTCCTCTCTTTGAGGGTAGGCAGGGTATTCAGTCCGAGCCTTGACATGTCTACCATTACAAGGCCTAGGATACCTAATCTTTTCCTTAGGCAGTTTGTCCCAAAAACAGAGAGCCCGCTCATGCAGGCCGGAAAGGTATACGTGGTAGATGGCGTTGCCGAGAGGGGCGAGTCGTCTGCGTACATAGTCTTCCACGATACAGAGATAGACAAGAAGGTCGAAGAGTGCGATAGAAGCGTATTGACAGTTCCCGGCGTGACGATAGCAACGATAAATTGCTTCCATGCATCGTACAAAGACGATAGGGGAAGGACTCCTGTCTATGTTAATGGAAGGAGAACCAATGATGTTATCAAGCTGTTTGAAGGGGACAAAATTTCCCAGATAGGCGGAAAGAGGGTCTTTTCGGTCTCTTATGACGTATACGATGGCATGCTTGACTATTTGAATTTTGGAGGGCCGCCAAACGGATTGGAGCTCTTCAGCTTTGGGAACATAGATTCTAACGATGAAGACAAGGTAGCAGCGATGCGTGCAAACTCATTTGCGAGGAGCGGCGCCAGGTCCAGAGCATTAGCGCGCTTTGACGATACCGCCATCGAGTAGAAAAAACCTCATTCTCCGTATTTCCTTATGCTGAATGTGCCCGACGGCAACTGCTGCATCAATGCATCCATGTCCGACAGGTCCAGCGCATCCAGTATCTTCCTTGCAGCATCGGATTTTTTCTCCCTCCCGTGCCTCACGATAACATACTCGTCTGGAGCCTCGCCGCGCTCCTTGAGCCTGTAGAGGCATATCTCCGGCACTGCGTTGAGCCTCGATTCCTTCTTGAAGAAGACCAGCGACAGCGCCATGTTACGGTACCATTCGCGCTCGCCCTTTAGCAGGAAGCTGCCCGCGGCTATAGCTCCTTTTCCGGTAGACTTGCTCACCTGATTCCTGCGCACTGAATAGACGTCCACTACAGTAAGCCCTTCCTTCCATGCGCTCGAGTAGCAGGCTGCGAACTGCGCGGCCTCCTCCTTGGACTCCTTGTCGGCATCCGCTCCCCCCTTGAGTATCATTACGGATGCGCCGAATATGTTAGCGTGGAAGAACAGGTCCATCTCTTCGAAATGCTTTGAGTTCAGCAGGTCGTTCTGCTGGGCATCCTTCCCGCCTATCACCAGCATGCGCTTGCTGGTGAAGAACCAATGGAACTTCTCATACCACTCCTTCTTTACAGTCTCGATCACATCCCTCTTCACGCTCTTCGTTGGAGCGGCAGCGCCCTTCAGCCTCTTCTCAAGCTTCTTTATCGCCTGTTCTGCGCCGGCCCTTTTCTGCGCATGCTTCTTCGATTTCTTGTAGTAGACATCGGCGTTTTCCTGCGCTGACTTTGTGAAGTCTATCGTGATTTCCATAATCACACGAAGGAGAGGTTCCCG
The DNA here is from genome assembly GCA_027345565.1 of Microcaldota archaeon. Lineage (GTDB taxonomy): Archaea > Micrarchaeota > Micrarchaeia > Micrarchaeales > Micrarchaeaceae > JAJZAB01. The sequence continues at coordinate 9,863 of DAHWIF010000003.1, read as the reverse complement.
TAAACGAGCAGCGATATTATTATCGCTATGACGAATCCAGCCAGGCCTATGACCGCTATCCCGAGTATTATTATCTTGGCTGTGCGCTTGAAGCGGTCCGTGCCTGGCTTGTAGCTCACATAGAGTATGTGTCTCGCATTCGTGATGAAGCTCTGCAGGTTAGAAATCAGGCTCATGCAATCATTATTTAACCCTTGATTTGATAATCTCAATCTGATGTTTTTATAGCTTTCTTTTTGTGGTGCGATGGTAAGATACGATGCGGTTGTTGTCCACTATGGCGAGCTCTGGCTCAAGGGCAGGAACAGGAACGTTTTCATAGGCAGGCTGAAGGCTAACATCAGGGAATCGCTGAAGGGATGCGGGGCAACGATAGTGGATGGAAGGGACAGGGTGCTGCTTAAGTTCAGCAGCAAAAAAGGGCTTGACGCTGCGGTAGAGCGCCTGAGGTTCATACCAGGGATATCGTGGTTCGCGCCTGCGCTGGTATCGAGGAACACGCTGGCGAGCATAGTGGCCTCTGCGAACAGGATGTTCGGAAGCAACGATATTGTCAGGATATCCGCCAAAAGATCGTATAAGGGAACGCCATTCAATTCCTACCAGATAGTAAGCGAGTTCATAAACAGATCCAGGAGCCTCAAATTCAAGATAGACAAGGATGCGGGGAAGGAGCTCTCGATAAGCGTCACCAAGAACGGCGCGATCATTACGCCAGGGAAGATACGCGGGCTTGGCGGCCTGCCTGTCGGTTCCTCAGGCAGGGCGGTGTCGCTCCTCTCTGGAGGGATAGACTCTCCTGTCGCGTCTGTATATGCGATGAAACGCGGCCTTGACCTGGTCTACCTGCACATGCATGCGTTCAACAACAACAAGGAGGCAGCGTCGTCAAAGATGGCGGAGCTTGTCGACGTGCTGTCAAAATACGGGGGAAGGCCTAGGGTGTATTATGCTCCTGCTTATGTTTTCCAATCAGCTACGATGAAGATACCGAGGAAATATGAGCTTGTCCTATTTAGGAGGTTCCTTTACAGGCTGGCCGAGGAGGTGGCGAAGAAGGAGCGCGCCAATGCGATAGTGACGGGCGAGAGCCTGGGCCAAGTAGCATCTCAGACAGTAGGCAACATGACTGCGTCGCAGCACGGCATAAAACCGATAATCATAAGGCCGCTCATAGGGTTCGACAAGCATGAGATCATAGATATGGCAAAAGGCATAGGCACATATCACATATCGATAAAGAGGTACAAGGACGTATGCTCCATAGGAATTAGGAACCCGTCCACAAACATGAACGAGAGGTTGGTCGCGAAACTCTACCTGAGGTGCAAGCTTGACGCTGCACTGAAGAGGACCATAAAACTGGCAGAAAAGATTTAATATCACGTCGGAGGCATTTGCAAAATGTTAAGTTTTAACGGACAAATTGTCATTTTTAAGAGCCTATAAATATCTGGGAAGACGCTAGTTTATCTAGCGTGATAACATGACTGCACAAACAAAGACCCTGCCCGCTGGAACCATAGGTAGAATGGTTAACGGTGATACTACAGTAGATAGATTAGGTCCTGGAGCTGTTGGATCAGCTGTACCGATTGCTATTGGAGGGGCAGTGATTGCGATTGGAGGGGCAGAGATTGCGGATGGTCTTTTGAGGGTTGATCCCGTTTCACTTCTTTTGGGGACATTGGTGTTAGTATTTGGCGGCGTCGATTTGGCGCTTGGAGTCCGCAATGCCATAGATACGGTAGCAGAAAGAACCGCACATCTGCTAAGACGGGACATCAGATCCCTTGAGAGGAGGTAACTTGCGGATTAGGAAGTGATCTCGGCATAAACTTCATTTGCGCTGAGCCTTATTCCATATTTCCTTGCGAAATAGTTTGTTATGTTGGTGACATCTCTTCTTAGAAATTCTGGTGCGGCCGGATGCCTCGTCGATACCGCCTGGCCGAAATCTATCATGTAGGGTATGCCGTTGTACACCAGCACGTTGTACTCGCTTACATCCGCATGTACGAGGTTGGCGCGGTAAAGCCGCTTTATGTCTTCTATTATCGCGTCGAGCATCCTGCCTGGCTCCTCTACATCAACATCGTTCAATGACGGCGCTATCGTCTCGCCATCGCCAAGGAACTGCATCGCGAGTATGTTGCCGTTGAACATGTACGGAATCGGCGCGTGCACGCCAGCCTGTTTCGCTGCAGTAAGGTTGCCGAACTCCTTCTTGCACCATGTCCTGACGACGCTCTCCCTCCCCCTGCCGGCCTGGCGCTCGAACCTCGGGTCGCCCTTTATGTACTTGGCCATCTTTATGAATGCGGTCGCATCGAACCTGAAGAACTTCATCGCCACATACCTGCTGCCAGACACGATATCAGCATCGCCAGCCTCAGCGAGGTATATGTCAGCCTCCTTGCCCCTCGCTATGGGCATCCCCATCCTCTTTATTATGCGCTTGTTGAAGAACTTGCCAAGCCTGACCATCGTCCCTGCGTCGAATATTCCCTGATCGGTCTTCCTGCGCTCCTTCAGCACCCTCTCCTCGCGCTCCTGCCTGTGCCTTTTCGATCTCATCCTTGCCATGCATGTATTTCTTGTTCATGATTAAAAATGCCTCCGAGCCTTGCAGCAGCCTTTTAATGTTTTCCCTGTCATATATAGCAGGTGAAAGAATGGCCGAACACCGCAGCACAGTCGTGATAGACCCTGAGCTCGCATACAAGAGGCGCCTGCATTACAAGGAGAAGCATTCGGGCTGGCACATATTCAAGGGCATATACTGGGGGATATACCTGTTCGTACTTGGAATCCTGCTCGCCGCCCTGGTGCCGGAAACATTAAGCTATACCCACTTCTTCGGCTGGGCGCTTATCCTGCTCGCGTTCTTCGTGATAGTCTACGGCTTCGCGTCCTCTTTGCACCTGAAGCTGATGAAGAAATACGCTTAAATCCTAGTTCAGGGGGTGCTGCGGCGCATCGCCTACTGATTGATATGCATGGCACTGCGCAACATATACGAGATGAAAAGGTACAAGCTGCTCATAATAATACCCGTGGCCATGCTCCTTGTCAGCCTTTACTTCATACCTAAGATACAGCTAGACCAGTCCCTCCGGGGCGGGGTCAGCATACAACTGCAGACGAATTCCAGCGTGGACGTGAGGGCGCTCACAGCTGCGATCAATTCGAAGATAATTGGAGCTGAGGCCTCGGTATCAAAGTCGCTCGGCGGGCTCTCCATAACGATAGGCACCAACGCCAGCCTTGATGCGGGCGAGAGCTATGCATCTGCGGTTTATGGCGCGTACGGCAACTACTCCAACGCGGCGGTGCTGCTGGCGTCATACCAGTCTGAGCTCAGCAGCCAGCCCCACAACTCCACGCTCGTATCGATAATAAACGGGCTGCAGGCGAACCAGACGAGGTATCTCGGCACGATGAACAGGAGCCTCTCGAGCGAGCTGTCCGCGCTCTCCGTGTTCCTGGTAAAGACGCCGGCCTACAACTCTACTGACGCGCAGGGGATGTATGCGCTTGCGCAGAGCGCGTACGCCAACGCATCTTCGGCATACAAGAATAAGGTGGTCTCTGCCCTGCACAGCCTTCTCGCCTTCACAGTATATTCATACAACGATGTCACGCCCACCCTTGGCAGCTTCTTCCTCTCAGAGATGGAGACGATAATAATAGCTGCGTTTGTGCTCGTGGCGATATCCGTATTTATAGTTTTCAGGAGCCCGGTCCCTGCGCTCGCGGTAGTGTTCAGCTCTGCTAACGACATACTCGTCGCGCTGGGGGTTATGGGCATAGTCGGCATACCTCTCGGCGTCGCCTCCATAGGCGGCATACTCATGCTGATAGGCTACTCGATAGATACAGCGCTGCTCTCATCGATAAGGATACTCAAGAGGACGGAGGACACGCCAGTGGTAAGGGCTTTCGGGGCGATGAAGACCGGGGTGACGATGACAGCCGCGGCGATAATGACGTTCGCTATACTTCTGATAGTTTCGTACATCACATTTATACCGACATACTTCGAGATATCCGGAGTCGTGCTTGCCGGGCTCGTGGCCGACATATTCACGACATGGTTCGGCAACACGCCGATGGTGCTCGCGTACAAGCGCAGGAAGGAGATGGTGCAATGAGCAGATTGGACTACCTGAAGGACCGCAGGATCATAGTCCTGATAGTCATAGCCGTGGGGCTGGCGATACTCGACGTGCACTACGGCGTGCACCTAGGCATAGAATTCGCAGGCGGCACACAGATACCTGTGACGCTCGCGCACAGCGTGAACGCCAGCGACATGAGCAGCCTGATAACCTCGCTGCAGCAGCGTGTCTCGACATTCGGGCTGAAACAGGTGACGGTGGAGGGCATAGGCGACAGCGAGGTCTATGTGATAATACCGACAATAACAGGCAGCGAGATAAACCAGACGATAGGCATAATACAGAGCCAGGGGCGCTTTGACGGGTACGTGAACGGCCAAGTGGCGATAAACGGGACAGGCATACTGAAGGGGAGCATAGGCCAGCCATCGCCGACTATAGCCAACAACTCCGTGGAGTGGCTGGTCACGTTCTACATAACATCGAGCGCGGCAGCAAACTTCGCAAAGGTCGTGTTCGGCCAGGGCAACAAGCCCCTTTACATGTTCCTGGACAGGCCTACAGCGACCGCAATCTTCTTCAACGGCTCGATACCGATCAACTCCACGAGCCAGATATCGCAGTCGGGCGCGCTCTCCGCGGTGCAGCAGGCGCTCTCTGCGGGCAACGCCACGATACCTGTTGTCGAGGTCTTCAACACCAACGCGAGCGTGCAGAGCGCAGAGCGGTTCCTGCAGCTGAACAAGGGCAAGTACTCGCAGATAATAGCGAGCAGGGGGATAAACGGCACGCTCATTTCGTACATGCTGGCCAACAACTATACAGTAAAGCTGGAGAGCAGGGCCAACATGACGCCGTCCTTCACAGCCATAAGCGTAAACCAGAGCATAGTCCAGAGCTGGCCTGTGATCGGCCTCCTCTCCTCTCCGATACTAAACCCGTCGATAACCAGCGGCAACGTCAGCGACAGCTACCAGATATCCGGCATAGCCCCAACCACGCTTCCAAAGCAGGAGCAGGTCACATATGCGCAGCAGCAGACAAAGCAGATAGCTAGCGTGCTGAGCGGAGGCGCTCTCCCAGTTGCTGTCTTCCCCGGCACCCCGACAACGATACCGCCGACACTTGGCTCGCAGTTCCTCTATACGAGCGTGATAGCCGGCGGCATAGCCATAATATTCGTCTCCGCTTTCATAACTATAAGGTACAGGAAGCTCTTCCTCGTCGCGCCGATACTGCTGACGACGGCGATGGAGCTTTTCATAATAGTATCGATAATAGGGCTCGTCGGGACGATAGACCTAGCAGCTGTAGCGGGCATGATAGCGGTTGTGGGCACCGGCGTCGACGCGCAGATAATAATAACCGACGAGGTGCTGGCGCACGGCAGCGCAGAGAGCTCTGCGAAGACGCTACTCGGGCATGCATTCTACATAGTGTGGGCCGATGCCGCACTGCTTATAATAGCGATGCTGCCGCTCTTCTTCTCGACTTCGCTAGTGAGCATCATAGGCTTCTCAGAGTCCACGATAATAGGGGCCCTATTAGGCGTACTGATAACAAGGCCTGCATACGGCGCGATAATAAGCAGGCACTACTCGTGATACGGTGATAAAGCACTGCCCAACATGCGACAGGACCAGCGACAAGGTCAAGTTTATCGGAGAGTTCTGCGAGGTGTGCGTGACAGACAGGCTGAAGAAGGAGGTGCCGGACAGGGTTGGTGTAGAGAGGTGCAAGTCATGCGAACGCATACGCACTCCAACAGGGTATGCAGCGCCTGACAGGAACACGCTGAAGGAGGCGCTGCAGCAGCAGATAGGAAGGAGGTTCAGCATAACGGTTGAGAGGTACGATTGGAAAAGCGCAGAACTGGGAATCTCATGCGATGTAGAGGGCAACAGAGCTGAGTTCGAGAAGTTGGTGGGGCTGGATGTGAAGAGGACCATGTGCATAGATTGCTACAGGAGAACATCCGGTTACTACGAGGCGGTGTTCCAGCTAAGGGGACCGCGCGACCCTGTTGACAGGACGATGAAGAAATTCATCAACTTCATAGAGACACGGGGATCGTTCATATCAAGGCTCGACGAGCTGGATAACGGCTACGACATCTACACCAGCGACAAGAAGGTCGCATCGGCGTTCTTCGACTACTACGGGCTGAAGCCCAAGAGATCGTACACGCTCTATGGCCTGCAGCGGGGCAGGAAGGTGTACAGGAACACGTACATGCTGAGGCTCAAGTCATGAAGCCTGCTGCATGTATACGCAGGGCACAGACGCATCGGAGGGGCACGAGTTCTGTGCGCTGACGTTTATCAGGTAGCTGCCCTGGGAGGATATGCCGCCTATTTCGCCGCTCACGTTGACCGGCGTGTATGCGGTCACGTAGCTCTGGCCCGCGCTTGTCGATACCACGAATATGACTGCGTGCCCGACGCCGTTGCTCTGCGTGCCGACATAGACATCCTGAACGCTGGGAGGCACCTGGACCAGGACGAGCTGCCTCGCCGGATAGCCCTGCGCGCCAACTGAGGTGGCTACGCTTGCAAGCTTCGATGCGGCGGCCTGGGCCTCTATCGCCGCAAGCGATGAATTCGAAGCGGATATCTGTATGAACGCAAGCACGACTATCGGGAGGAGCACGACTAGGCCGAACGACACCGTTATGAGGAGCTCGAAGCTCGACTGCCCCTTCCTGTACCTATAATTCTGCACTGTTTTCAGCCTCGTCCATGCCTTTCCTGAAGGATGATACCTTCCTGACAGACAATACCTTCTCCTTCCTCTTTTTTATCTCTTTCATCAGCTTGGCCAGCAGCTCATTCAGCGTCCTCTCTATGTTGTAATCCAAAGCATGCACGTAGACCGTGCCGCCCTTCGCCATGTACAGGCGCGCCCTCATCTCGTACATCCTGCTGCCTATCCTCTTTATGTTCAGCTCCAGCGAAGGAGCTCCGGTCTTGCCCATGATTCCTGCCTTCTTCATGAAAGCATCCAATGCTGCCCTGATATCCTCCTCGTATTCGCGCATCTCGCCCTCTATGCCGTTCACGAACACCTTCTCCGCCCCAACGTTCCTCATCGATAGGACGCTGCTAAATATGTCTAGCGCGGTTATTATGCCGGCGGGCGACCCTTTCCTTAGCACTATGACTGAGGAGACGTTCCTTTCTATCATGCTGCGCGCCGCATCAGCCAGCGTATCATCATAATCAACGACAACAAGGTCACGCGCAGCAACGCTCCTTAGTTGCGCATCTGATGACCTGTACGATTCACTCTTCATCTCCGGGAGCCTCTCGCCCTTCCTGGAGTAGTTTAGCAGCATGTCGTGGTTGGTTATTATCCCGTAAAGCTTCCCGCCGGCCAGCACCACCAGCCTGCTCACCCGGTTGGTACGCATCGCAGAACGGGCTTGCGAGAGCGTTGCATCGGCGTCTATAGCAAGCACAGGGGAGGTCATCGCCTCGGAGGCGCTTATGTCTGAGAGCATCCTGAGCGAGAGCAGCACTTTCAAGAGGGTGAACCTCTTTATCACGCCGCGAACCCTGCCGTTCGATACAAAAGGCAGCGCCTTGGCGCGGCTTTTCTGAAAATTCAGCAGTATGCCGTCTATGCTCATGCTGCTGTCAGCTGCGGGCACGCTGACGGCATACTTTCCGATATTATCCCTGCTCACTCCTGAGCCGACAGCGAAGCGTTGGAGCGACCTGTTGTCTACTATCCCGTAGTAGCGCGAGCCCTTCGTCACTGCTACAGCGCCGTACCTGCCTATTGCGGATACCGCCTTTGTGACAGGGGTGTGGACGTCGAAGGACAGCGTATCTGATATTAGCTCCCTAGGCATGTTGATGCTCGTTATATCCATAAAGCCCCCCTATAACATTATACGAGAAAATATAAATACGAGGGAATTAAAAAGGATATTGCGCCAGGGTGGCAGATCGGCTATGCGCCCGCCTGCAGAGCGGAGAAGGAGGATTCGACTTCCTCCCCTGGCTATGTTAAATTTGAACGGTACCTCTCCGAACTATGAACCAAGGGGTTAAGGCCCGTTAATTTCTGCTCTTGAAAAGATAGCTTAATTCTGGATGTTCTTTCAGAAGCTGTTTTTCAATGGTTGCTTTACATACGGCACCAGCTTCAGCGCTGTGTTTATTTCATTATCCCAGAACCGACGCAGTTTTTTAGATGCGGGAGACCTATATGTTGTATTTTTCATGCAGTTCTTCTCGCCACATTTGCAGCCGCCGTCGAAATGCAACTCTCTGTTGAATATCCTGTAATCCTCTGTCTGCTCTTCGCCCTTTTTGATATTTCTTACAACAATGTCAACATCATTACCAAAGTCCATAACGTTTGGATTGCAGGAATGGTTATTATACAACATTCTATCATCGCAATATCTTCCATAGTTATTGTAAAAAAGTAATTCAACTTTAGATAGTTTGGCCAATTCCTTCTTCGTATTAAGTCTTTTGCATTTCTTGCAATCAAAATATACGATGGTGCCCTTAGGTATGAACTGCTTTGCAAATATTCCTTTTTCGCCTTTTCCATATTTTGGTGACCTTTTTACAACAAATAAATCAGCAATCATTTTTAGCACCTCGTCCCTTAAGGATTAAGGTATTCACCTTTTATATTTAAGGGCGTTACCCAAAGGATAAGAGACTCTCTAGGTTATTGATCACAAACAGGGCTCCCATGCTTAAGCTTTAATACCTATAATTCCATAATATCACTGGCGATTGGATGAAAAAGGGGATATTCGAGGTTGTTATAGAGAAGGATTCTGATGGATTCTTCGTCGCTGACGTTCCTGCGCTGCGGGGATGCCACACCCAGGCCAAAGACCTTAACACCCTGCAGAAGAGGGTGAAGGAAGCCATAGAGCTGTGCCTCATGGACGAGAAGGAGGCAAGACTGCCAAACGCATTCGTAGGGATACAGATAGTGAGTGTATAGACGACGAAGCGCAAGCCGGTCAGCTCCTTTACTGTTATAAAAGTCCTTCGGGGTCTTGGATTTGAGATAATAAGGAGGAGGGGAAGCCATCTCAGGATGAAGCACCCAGACGGGAGAGTGACAACGATTCCAGTACATGGCAAAGAACCGATTGGAATCGGCCTGCTTTTTAGGATTCTCAAAGACGCCGATATCTCAAAGGAGGAATTTGATAGGCTCGTGGAAGAAATCTGAATATTGCTCGTATAGCCCATAGCCTATGGGCTAAGTGATTTGGCTTATAGATCCCCGACGTTAAATATCAATGCATAGGATGGGGCTTCTTCATTACAGGAGGAGATCTCCCCTGGCTTCTTGTTTTTCGTCCTGCTTCCTGCATGTTACAGGATTGCAAAAATGACAATTTCTTTCACCGTTTTGCACAAAAAACGAATGTATAAATATCTCCTAAACAGCTAGACTATTGTGATTGTATGCAATCAACTACCGTAACGGAAAGGACAATTCAAAAACCAATGAGTGCAAAGGAGTTCAAAATGGCGTATGCGGGAGGCAGGCGCGACTTTTCATATGTAGTGTTTGAGTATGATGCAGACCTTTGGGGTGCGAACCTTAGGGGTGCGGACCTTAGGGGTGCGATCCTTAGGGGTGCGGACCTTAAGGGTACGGATCTTAGAGATGCGGACCTTAGGGGTACGGACCTTGAGTGTGCGATCCTTAGGGGTGCGATCCTTAGGGGTGCGGACCTTAAGGGTACGGATCTTAGAG
>DAHWIF010000015.1:0-18307 GCA_027345565.1 Microcaldota archaeon | reverse complement strand
ATAGGTTGCATTTTTATAGTTCATAATTTTGGCTTAAAAGTGCAAAGCCGGGGCCAAAAAAACCACGGCTTCGAAGGACATAGCCTGGAATGAATGCCGTGGAAGCCTCGGGCTTTAGCCCTAGGAGGATGCCGCAGTTATCCAGATAGCTCATGGGCCGCTGTCTTTGCAGATACTTTTTTATAGTGTGTGTGAGCAAAGCAGATATGGCGATTAGGTACATCGTGCTTGCGGCGCTGCTCATAACATTCGTTGCATCGACCGCCGGCGCGCAGAGCATAGCATGCACCGCACCCCAGATAGCCAATTACTCTGGCGCAAAGCTCGTCGGCATTACAGGGAACATAGGCTGGATCTACCACTACTACAACTTCACAGGCTTCAGCACTGCGCAGATTATATATCCCAATGTGATAAACTACACGGCTGGATCGAAGCCTGGCTCATCCTATCTCATCTATACAAACTACCGCTTCGACGGCCCAGACAATCTCACCGCCACGCCGTCGCTTGTGTTCGTGCTCATCAACGATACGGCGGCGGGCTGCGCCTCGTTGAAGCTATTCGCCTACAACGATGTTGTGATGCCTTACGACCCTGCAAGCCTGCTCACCGCGCAGCAAGCCACAAACGTTGCGCAGAAGGCAGGCTACAATGTGACGTTCCGCGGCCCCCTTTCCCTCGTGCCCGTATCGAACAGCACGGGCATACAGCTCCTTATGCCTGGGTACACCTTTGAGGGGAAAAACGCCACATTGTACTCAAATGCAGAGAACGGCACTATGACTAGCACTGGAGTTGCACACCTCGGCGCTGCCAGGCAGAGCATAACCGGTACGCTTTCCGATGTTGGATCGTCGCTGTCCGGGATATACAGCTTCTTCAAGGGCATATGGGACTGGCTTGCAAAGATATTTGGATAGAGCCAGATTGGGAAAAGCGCTAGAAAAGGTCGCCTATCGCCCTTCTTAACAGGCCGTCGCCTCCCCTCAGCGCGCCCTCCTTGAGTTCCATGCCAAGCCCGTCTATCAGCTGCCTGACCTTCTCCTGGTCCTCGTTGTTGGAGAACGCTATCGTTCCCTTTACCATCTCGTTCATCAGTTCGGAGAAGTGCCTCAAGCACCTGCCTAGCCTTTCGGGATCGCCCCTCAGATTCTCGTTGAGTATGCGACCAACCTCGTGCATGTCGGGCGTTGGGACAATCAGGGTCACCAGCCCGACTACGTCTATCGGATCCTTTACCCTGGTGCTGTCGGCAGACATGACCAGCTTCATCGCCAGCAGCGCCTCCGTGCTCACCATGCGCACCCCCTGGTCGAGGTAAGGCATCGATCTTAGCGTGCTGTAGTCCGACAGTATCTTCTGCGGAGGTATTATCAGCTCGTCCTGATAGCCTACGTAAACATCTATGTCTATGCTCTCTCCGCTTTCCCAGTCCTTAGCCTTAATCTCGTGCTTCCTCAGCACCTCGTTTCTCTTTATGGCCCAACCCCTCTGCCGCGCCATCTCTTGGAGGTCTTCCCACCCTGCGTTGTTGACAACGACATCCACGTCGTGCGACCTCCTCAGGCCGCTCCTCGCGTATACGGCCCATCCACCAATCAGCGCTATTATCGGGGTTGCAACCGGTTCTGCCTTTTCGCCGTTTACAACTTTCTCCCTGCTGAAAATGTCGGACATCATCCTGATGCACGCCCTCTCTTTCTTGATATCCTGAGACACGTTACTTGCCACATATGACTTAAGCGCTTCTCCCAAGTACCCTTTCCAGCCCCTTGGGGTGAGCCCGAGCTTCTGGCGCTGCTCGCTCCCGCTCTCAGGTGCCTTTTTTGTGCTGCTGTCGCCTGACTGCCCGGCCACGCTAGTCGCCAACATAATACCGAATAATCTGCTGCACACATGATATTTATATGTATCGAGGATTGCCGCATTCCTCAATACGGTTAGGTATATTGGGATGGTCGGATATGCCAACTCTACGGGCCGGCCAGCCGCCTAATCGCCTGTCTCCGTCTCCCTGAGTATCTCTCGCATCCTGGGCCCGTAAAAGTTAAGCGCACCGCCTGTTAGGTCCATCTCGTCTTCAGGCTCGCCCGGATGCTGCAGCATGTACGCCTCTATGTCCTGCGGCGATACGTTGTTTAACTCCGCCTGCCATGCCGCGTACAAGGCCTCGTCCCTCTCCTTCTTCGCTTTCCTGACCCACCTCTCGTTCTCCAGGTTCTCCGGGTCAGTCTTGCCATCCCTTGACCAGTGCGCAGGCGGCTCGATTCCTTCAGGCAACGCGATGCCGTTCATTATGTGCTCGTGATACGGATCCGATGGATTGCTCCATTCATCATACAGGTTTATGAAGCGGTAGACATCCACGCGGATCGTCTCTTGGAATGCTATGCCCAACTTCTGCGCGAGAAAGGAGTTGAAAGGCACACCAGGAGTCTTGTGGAACTCTGCCTTTATGACATTCGAATGTATGAGCCAATACCGGTATTGCATTATCATTGCCTCTGCATCGACCTGCCTCCAGTAGTCTAGCCTGCCCGCATGCTTGTCCTCTCCGATCATATGGGTAATGTGGTATCCGCCCTCTGTCTTGTCCAGCTTCGAGTACACTATATCGGGCGTTATCGCCCTTTTAGGCTCGCTGGGATCGCATATTGGGAGCACCCATGCGACCCATCCGCCCTGCAGCAGCTTCCTAAAAAGCTCGGTGATATCCCTTGTCGGGTTTCTGCGCAGCTCCAGTATCTCATGCGCTACGGTGCCCTTATGCATCTCCATGGTCTCATCCACTTTTTTGCCGTATATGTAGTCTGAGATCATATCAGGGATCCTCCTATCGGCCGTGCCGGGCAGTTTGCTCGCTGATATGCACCCTCTTATGGCATATCGTATCCTGGTACTGTGATTATTGAGCTTCCATAACGCTACCTTCTCCCTCAGGGATAACTCTCCGGCAAATCCGGAGCAGCCTGCGCACATGTTCATCGTATCCCTGCGGCTCGTCGGCCTGAAATCCCTCAGCATGTCGCGCAGCGGATTCTTTTGCCTGGCTCTCACCGATGCATCCTCGATTACCTCTTTCGGCAACTCCATCGCAAAGTATTCGTTCCACGACATTATTGCATGATTCCTATCCCATTCCTTTGCCGCCTCATCTATCAGTAGGCTGACCACGTCAACCGCTTGCTGCGGGGCGCTCTCTACGACTACCTTCGACACGACATACGACGCGCCTTCGCCCGCATCGCGCTTCGGCATGTGTGACCTGTAATTGAACTCGAAGAACCTGCTCTCGCGCCTCATCCCCTCGTCAAGCCAACGCCACGCCTTGGATTTTATTGGTAGCGGCGTATCGAGCCTGAATATTTTGCTCACAAGGGCGTTGTCGCCTATCTCAAGCGGCTTGTGGTAATGGGCGGTGCCCGCTACTGGTTTTGCACTTGCACTTGTCTGTTGGATGTTTACACCGCACAGCATGTGACACTTTCAGATATTTATTCCTAACTATAGGCCTGGGCGGCTTATCTGCTTACAGGCCCTGGCAGGCTGGTCACTGCGGACTCGTTGGAGGTGGCGGACACGTTCACCGCGTGAAGCGCGATTGTTATAGGTCCGCCAGACGGGGGAGTTATCGTGACGTTTGCGATGTAAGGTATGTAGAGGCTTGAGGATATGCATGCGCTGAACGCTACCGATGCATTGCTTCCAGAGTAGAACTGTGTTGTCCCGTATATGGTGCCGTTGCCCAAAACCGCAAAGCACGGCATGCCGTTGTAGTAGCTCGGCAGCACGCTCTTTATGTGGGCGTTGCCGAAGCTCGATAGGCTGAAGGCGCTTGTCAGGTTCTTCATTATCTGCGTGGGTGAGCCGGTAGATTTGCTGCAGGTGTAGCCTGCTCCGTTAAGCCTGTAGCACACGTAGACAATCGTATTGTTATCCAGGGATATGCCGATGGCAGACAGGTTTCCTATGTGCGGGAAGTTGACGAGCGTCAATGCCACCCTGGTGTCGTTGTGGTACTTGAGGAACGAGAGGTAGAACGGTGGATCCTGGGAGAAATTGGCGTAGCCCACGTATGATAGCGTAAGCTGCGGATTCGAGTTTATCTTTTGGAGTATTATGCTGCCGAATTGCGAGGGGTTTTTGCTTCCCTGCACTACAGCGCTCACTATGCCGCCGCTCAGGAAGGCAAAGTAGAAATAAATGGCAGCTATGATTATCACAGCGAGTACCACAAGGCCGACTTTCCTTCCGGTGTGCCTCCTTTTCTGCTGTTTCTCTGCCAATCTATCCCGATCATTGCTGTTGGAGCAACCCCCTCTTCTTCTTCACTGCATTCTTTATGTACTCTTCAGATATGCCGCTCGGGAGACCTTTCCCGTTCGTGTATTCATAGAGTATCAGCTTAAATACGTTTATGGTAAGGAAGTTCATAATAATCCCGAACACCAGGAGGATGAAGCCGAACGCTATCACTGCTATGCCCAATATCGGAGAGATGCCTGCGGCCGCGCCGCCTGCTATCATCAGGACTATTCCTGCGGCGATGAACATAAGGTTGTAGAGATCAGAGTAGACGAATCCTCCGAATGTCTTCCCAAAGTTCTTGACGAAGAACTCTGCACTCAGCTTTATCGCCTTTATCGGGCCGGCCCTATTGTCTATTATCACTGGTACAACAAATATCGTTGCGACACCGACGGCCATGCCTGCAACAAGGCCGAATATGGCTCCGCCCAGGGCGCCCAGTCTCTGCTCTATCATCCGTATGACCATTATTATTACGGAAAAGAATATCGACCATTCAAGTATGAGTTTCGCGTACTGCCTTGTCTGTGCGAACGCTTCGCCGATGCTTATCCTGTGGCCAGATGCGTATGCGCGGAAGGCCAGAAGCATAGCGACAAGTATGTATGTTGATGTGAATGTGCTGACAAGGTAGAACAAAAAGAGAGCAACGATGTAGAACGCGGTAGCGTATGCGCCGCCAGCAAGAGCTGTGAATGTCACGGATGTAAGGAAGAAGGAGAGGAATATGACGAGCATCTCTACAAATACCACTATTGCAGAGAGCACAGGATAGAGTATAAGACCCTTGTCGCTGAACACAAGCTTCCTGACCTGCTTGCCTAGCGCCCACCCCTGCTTCACGTTCTCGAACACGTATCAATTCAGCGCATTTAGGCTTATAGATTTATCGTTTGGTTTGATGCGGATGATATAGACATGATAAGGATCCTAAATGCCGCATTGCACGAAAGGCGGCGCCGAAGGCAGCCTGGATGAAAGGCATGGGCAAGAAGAGCGAGGAGCTGAAGTGCCTCAGATCAGAGATAAGCTTGAATGAAGCATCGCCGCACGCATCAGCTGTAGGTGAATCTGACGGTCACGCTCTCGGTTAACGACTGCTGCCCGGGGAATACCGGCACCTTGTTCTCAGCCACTGCAAAAACCGGGCCAGGTGACGGGTATCCAGCGCTGTTGACCGTTATGCTCGATATCGTTAGGCGGGTTGCAGGCCCGACAAGCTGCTGTGCCTTGGTCGATGCATTCTGCATTGCCAGTGCCAACGCCATCGACCTCATCCCTGCCGACTGGGATTGCGAAAGCTGTATGCTGACACCATTAACGAAAAGGTTGCTTATCGATGAGAGGGCGCCGATGGCATCCCCTGTCCTGTTGATCGGGAGTATGGCCATCACGCTTTCGCTTGCCGTATAGTACGAGCTGTTGTACGGCCTGTAGAGCTGGTATGACGTGGTCTGTATCGTCGTGCCGTTCATTATATATCCTGAGAGCGCGGAGCTCATCGCAGCGAGCGTGTTAGACAGCATTGCGGTCGCATTGGATGGCGTCCTGGCCGTACCGTTCGCAGTCAGGGATACAACCGCCTGCTGAGGCGCTGCGCTCACCGAGCCCATTGCCGTCACCGTTATGTAGCTCATCGCCGGATAGGCTCCGGCCACGTTATAAATGCCATGCTGGCTGTATGCTAGCGCAACCGTTATCGTTGTCACGGCGAGGGCTACGATTGCAGCCATGGCGATATATGCAAACAGACGCTCATCTTTTGCCATGCGTACCGATATAGCATTACACGCTTGCTTTTTAAATGTTTTGCCGCTTTGCTGTTCCCTGCCTGCACCTGTACCATCAACCAGCATGCTATAAATACATTGGGCACGATGATGCAACGGATGGCCAGGCATGAAGCTGGATTTGTGCTGACAAAGACGCCGCTCAGAATCACTTTCGCCGGAGGCGGGACTGACACACCTGCGTATTACAAGGAGCATGGGCCAGGCGCTGTGGTCGACGCTGCGATAGGGCATTACATATACGTAGCTGCTGGGAACAACTTCTACCCGGATGAGATACGGGTCAGCTATTCGATGACTGAGAATGCACTTAAATCTGTAGACGACATACGCCATCCGACAGTGAGGGAGGCAATGAAGCTCCTGCGCGTTGAAGGTGGAATCCAGATAGTCAGCATCACCGAGATACCATCAAAGGGCACAGGCCTAGGGTCTAGCAGCAGCTTCCTCGTGGGAGTGCTCAATGCGCTGCACAATAGGAAGGGGCAAAAGGTCGCTCCTAGGCAGCTCGCCGAGGAGGCGTGCCTCATAGAGAGGGAAAGGCTTAAGGAACCTGGCGGCTTGCAAGACCAATATATAGCGGCTTATGGTGGAATCAAGTACATGGAGTTCGACAGCGATGGGAGGGTCTCGTTAAGCGACATAAGAATAAACTACGAGTCCATGCTGGAATTGCAATCGCAGATTATGCTTTTCTACACGGGAATAGAGAGGTCTTCAACGAGAATCCACGCGACGCAGGCGCTGGGGGTGCAGAAGAACCTTGAGCAGTACAATCGCATGCGCGGGCTTGCTGCCGAAGCGAGGGATGCGATAGAAGCGGGGGACTGGGAAGCTGTGGGGGGCATACTGCACAAGGGGTGGCTCATAAAGCGCAGGCTTGCCGGAGGCATAAGCAACACACGTATAGATGGATGGTATGAGATGGCAAGGAAGGGCGGCGCGCTGGGCGGGAAGATACTTGGAGCGGGAGGGGGAGGTTTCCTGATGCTATTCACTCCAAGAGAAAAGCAGGCTGGCGTGAGGAGAGCGCTCAGGGGCCTTAGGGAGATACCTGTCAGGTTCGAGACCATGGGCAGCACAGTAGTGTACGAGTGCTGACGCTATTCCCTTCCGTAATCGTCCTCTACCCTGACAATGTCCTTCTCGTCGAATCTCCCATAAGCTATCTCTATCAGGGTCACTGGCTTGCCCATCGCGCCCCACCTGTGCAGCCTCTTTGCCGGTATAGTGAAGCTGTCGCCCGCCTTCGCAATTATATCCCTGTTGCCTATGCGGAGCTTTGCCGGCCCGTTTATGACGTACCAGAATTCCTTCCTGTAGATGTGATACTGTAGGCTGTTCCTTCTCCCTGGCTTTATGTATACGAATTTTACTGTGCAGTTGGCGTTGCGGTTGAAGCGCTTGAACGACCCCCACGGCCTCTTGTCTGTTACAATTCCCATCATGCCACCAGCCAGAGAAAGGATCCATTAGACCATATGCAAATCCGCTTTATATTTATTTGCGTAGCAATAAAAGCGTGCATCCATGGCAGAAGTCAGCATAATCACCCCCACGATGAACGAGGAGCGGGCTCCAGAGATAGCGAAGGAGATATTCAAGGTGTTTGGCAACGATGTCGAGTTAATAGTAGTGGACAAAAGCGATAAACACTACAGGAAACTATTCAAGGGGACGGGGGCAAGGGTCAAGGTCCAGAAATCGAAGGGCTACGAATACGCGATAATGGAGGGTTTTGCCGTTTCGACGGGGACGAAGGTGCTCGCATCGCTCGACCCCGACGGCACGTATCAGGTGAAGGACCTTAAGAGGGTTGTTGACGCTGTAAAAAGAGGTAAGGCGGACTTCGCATCAGGGGACAGGTCTGGCTGCTCCTTCGAGGCTATGGGACCGTATCTAAAGCTTGGCAACTTCCTATTCGCGGCAGGTTTCGACGTGCTCTTCCTGCAGCGCATGAAGGACGTGTTCAGCGGGTCGTTTGCGATGAGCAGGGAGGCTTTCGAGTCGATAAGGTCGATAAAACCGTACTATAGCGGGACGCTTTTCTTTGAGATGGAGCTGGCGAAGAAGGGGTTCAGGTTGAGGAATGTGCATATATCATATGAGCCTAGGATAGGCACGGTGTCGAAACTGGCGAAGTCCAAGACAATATATGCGTCGAAGGTCCTGGCAAACATACTCAGGGACAGGTGGAAAGAGGCCTCGTACCTGCTCTCAGAGCTCTTCGAGGGCCGTTTCAGGAAGGGATAGGTAGCCGATTGCTTATTCCTATGCCCGTAGCAGCAGGCTATTTTGCGGTATTAGCGGATATTCCATCTATCTGACATCCTCTCCTATCTGAAGGATAGGAGGTTCCTTCTGGTTCGGCGTTTCTATCATTCGTAGACTATCGCCTCTGGGCGTATCAGTGCTGCCCTTGAACACATCCCTGTCTGTGTTCAATTGACCTATGTTGTTGTTTATTGGTTGACGCAAAGCGATATTGAATGACGCATTTGCGTCTGCATGGTCAACGTGTCCACACGACTGGCACACGAATTTCTTTAAATCCCTAATCCCTACGTTTCCACACCTTGAACACTCTTTCGATGTGTTTTTAGGTTCAACGTAGGTTAGTGGTATTCCGCATAATTTAGCTTTGTATTCTATGAATTCCTGGAACTGGTAGAATGACCAACTGTGCAGACTGTAGTTGAACGTCCTTGAATGCTTCCTGTTATTTCTGATTCCGCTAAGTTGTTCGAGTTTAATTCCTGCATTATTTACGATTGCGGTGTTCACTATCTCCTTTGCAATCTTGTGATTTAGATCTCTTATGATTCGAGATTCCCTGTTCTTTATCTTCTTAACAAGTCGCAGTTTGCCTTTTTTCTGCAAATCTTTCCTGATGTTCTTGTATTTATTATGGATATGCAGAGCTTCCTTCCCAAGTTTCCATACCTTTCCTGTTGAAGGATTGGCTACGACTGCAATATGCCCTGTTGTATTTCTATCGACTCCAATCCATGCCTTTGGGGTTATCTGAGGTTGCTCTTTTATGCTGACTGAAACGTATGCGTATTCATTATCAAGTTCTATCTGGTTTATCTTTTCGTAATCGTTCCTGAAATTGTATTGCGTCTTGAACTTCAGGCATGGAATCTCAATTAACCGTTGGTCTTTGTTTGAATGGATACTCTGCGATGGCACTGTGAGTTTGATTCTGTTAACATTTCGAATAGTCTTGTTGTTTCCATACTTTCTTAGAATCTGGTTTGCAATTACAGACTTCAAGCCGAATTGCTTTACGTCTTTTGATGAACGAGTTTTATGGGTCAATACAAATTCTGCAATCTGTTTCGCCTTTCGTAGCTCCACGGAGAAGTTCCTATTATGCTTTATTTTGAACGTTAGGATCATTCAACAACCGATTTATTATCTCATCATAGGTCTCCCTTCTTGTTATCCTTGCTTTCTTCAATTTTAGGAGCGTCGCCCTTTCTATTTGTATATTCGTTCTTTGTTTCATACACAATATATACACAATAAAGATTATTAAACCTTCGCATTCATCCCCTAACTCAAGGTTAGGGGCTTTCTGCTATTCATTTTGTAAATAGCAGCGTACCCCGGCCCGTATGGCGCATGCGGATCTGCATGTCATCATACGGTGTAAAAGCTGAGGTAACCTCCGTCGCTTATCGTTGCCAGGTTATTATAGACATAAAGTCCAATCCAGTCGATCTTTGCATCTGCTTCAAGCAGAGAGACATTCTGGATCTCACGAAGGGGCAACTGGAACGCCTCGATCCTCGTTATGGAGAGATAGGAGGTGTACGTCAAAGCAAGCTGGTTCTGGATAGCCGCGTAATGGTATGCGCCGACTAGAGACGCGAATGCGATAATGCACGATATCCCGACAAGCAAGCCATACATCGTATCAACCCGCGCAGAGGTACTCGCACACCTGAGAGTATGACCTGCCTGTTTCTATGGGAAAACAGTAATGGTCGCTGTTGCGGCACTTTAGGTAATTCCCGCTGTCTATGCTCAGGTTGCCGATCTGCAGTGAGGAGTAGCCCAGGGCATAGTGTTCGTTTACGCTTCCCAGCATATTATATACGCACGAGGCGTTTGCGCCTCTCACGCACGTGCCGAGGGGCGTGCTGCTATATGCGACGCTCTCTATGTCGAACTCCGCATTCAGCATATCAATGCCGGCATGTTTGGTAGAGAATGAGGCAGAATACGCTGCCGATGCAATGGCTGCGCCTGCTGCAATGAGGACCAGTGAGGCCACCATGGCTTCGAGAAGTGCGGCTTGCGCTCTCATCAGCCTATCACCCGAACCGCGGAGCTGCCTATGTATACAGTCTTGTTAACACCTGCGTATTCGCTACCGTTGAGGTGCACGGTTATGCTATAGCTAAGGTCATGAGTTTCACACGAATACATCTCTCCTCCCTGCTGACCGACGAGTTTGCATATTGAGCTGTTTACCTGCTTGGAATCGAGAAGCGAACCTGCGCTCCTGTTCAGCTCAGCTATGAGCCCCTCGAGGTAGCCCAGGTCGGCCCCTCCGGTGCTGTTGTAGATGTCAAGCAGCTGGATTACCTGGCTGGAGAGGCCGGAATATGCAGAATACGCGCTTATGTTAATCGGGTAAGCGCTGCCGACCCGGCCCAGCACCGCATATGACAGGTACGGCACAGGATATACATCTGGCGCGTAGACGCTCGTCATCTCAGCATAGCCGTAATCCCCGCCGTTGTCGCTGGTTAGCGCAGATTCGGTCTTGTTGTTGGTGAAGTTCGCATGCAGAGAGAGCGTCGAGTTACTTATGTAAAGGCTTGCGTTGTATATGTACCCGGACTGCTGCCCGATCTGGCTGGCGTTCGCGCCATCGTTCTGCAGCGCAAAGCAGTAATACCTGTTGTCTCCATCGTAGGCGAAGACGTTGCAGGAACTGTCGCCTGTGTCGAAGCCCCAGGTGTTGGACCCGCACTGCTCAGGCTCCGGCAGTACCCCTCCGAAGAAACCTATGTATGCGCAGTGCGACCAGTAGGTCACGTTGTTCACCTCGCTTGGTTTTGAGACCTGATACTTGATAGACTCTTGGCCATTTTCCACTATGCTCCCAGTAAATGAGGCGTTCGGCGTTGTCAGGTTAGCCGGCTGGCCTGACCCTTGCACGGCAAGGATCCTTATGCTTGCGCGCTTTGTAATCATGGTACTACCATAGGTTGCGCTTGCATTGACAGACACCGCCTTCTCTCCGATGCTGCCTGCAACCGCGGTGAACTGCATGATGCCGAACCCTTGGATCGTAGCGTTCTGGTAGCTTGGATAAACGCTCATGCCATAGTAGCCGGAAGCATTAGCCTTCACATTTATAGTCCCAGAGCCGCTTACAACGAGATAGACGCTGACGCTTTTGTTCACAGTTGTGGTGTTGGGCGCCACAACATAGATTTCGGGGGACCCGCTTGCGGCATTTTGCACCGCTCCGCCTATCTGGTTCCCCGACAGCTTGCTTATGCCGCTGTAAAGCGCGCTTTGATCTGAACCGAAGTGGACATACACCGCGAGCACGGCCACAGAGAATGCTGCGACAGCTGCGAGTATGGCGAGAAACTCTGTGCTCGATTGTAGCTTAGCTGCCATTTACATCGACGTTTATATAATAGACGCTGCCGCCTATCACCGCAAGCCTTGATATGGCGTAATTCGCCTGGCTGTAGGCTGCATATGGTGTTATCGAATAGTTTGACTCTCCGATATCATAATCAAGCTGCGCCTCGGCGCCGCTCATGTTCATGCCAAGCCTTTCGATCAGGAAGATTGAGTGCTGTAGCCTCGCATTCTCGCTTAAGTAGGTTGCCTGGTTCGCTATGGCGTTGCCTGCGGAAGCGTGCACTAGTACAATGTTGATGGCAAAAACCATGAAGACTGCCGAAAATGCGATTGCACCGACCATCGCATCCATGCTTGCGAATACTCCTTCAACGGCCATAGCATCAGTTCGGTTGTATCATGAATTCCCGCACCGGATTGGTGCTGCTGTTCAGCGCTGCCGATGAGCTAGCAACCTCGTTCGCTAGGCTGGAGAGCTGCAAATGCGCGTAATTGTTCATCCCGTATGACATTGATGCGATAAGCACAGCGAAAGCTCCCGATATCGCGAAGGCTATCAGCATGTCGAAAGCTATCTGTCCTCTCATCCTACCATCAGCTTACAAGCAGCGTGCCATTCCGCATGACGCTGGTCCGCACGAGCACGATCCTGCCTGAATTGCACGCACCTCCCAACTGCAGGCTGACATTGCCGTAGAATTGATAGCTCACGTTCATGTATGTTATCGAGTTGTTTATTGCCTGCGCCGCACAGATTCCTTTGGGGAGATATGCGTAAAAGCTGCCCGTATCCATGCCCATGTTCGCGTTCACATCTGTCACAAACGCTTCGAGCTCCGCCTGTGCGCTGTACTGGCGTAGCTGCGCGCTGCCTTTCAGGTACAGCGCCAGCATCGCCGCCATTGAGGCCATCGCTATGCCGATGTACAGAAGGAACTCCAGAGAGAGCTGCGATCTCATCCATGCACCTATATGCTGTTGGTCAGGTTGCTCAGCTCGCTCCCGAGCTGCGAGGATATGCTAGCCCCGTTGTTGGTGAACGCGTGCAGCGCCGTGCCCTTCAGCTGCATCACCATCGCAAGGGCCACCACCACGACGATGCCCACCGCGGAGAGCATCATTATGTATTCGAGGGAGCCCTGCCCCTTCCTGCTTTTTGCGACGAGGAGCAACGCCCTCATCTCCGTCACGTATGGTATTCCTATTCTCATGTTTCCACCTATATCATATTCAGAGCAAAAACCGATCCGGCTTTCAAGAGGAGCAGCCCGAAGGAGCCGCACACCGCCATTGACGATGCCTTTCTGGCCGCGTCCATCGAATTGTCGTCCTTGAAATGCACGAACGATTCGATTGCTAGATAAGCGGCAAACACGAATGTGATGCTTGTTATGCTGACGCTGCTGGAGGACCCGAGCTGGGGCGCCGAAGAAAGGATTGCGACGCTTATGCCCGCAAAGAGGGGGAAGAAAATGAGTATTCCCATGAGGCTCACGAACCTGGCGTTGCCGACCTGCCCGATCATTTTCAGGCGTTTGTTAATCTCGCTGCCTATTGAGTACTTCAGCTCGCACATCTCCAAGTACACATCATCGCCGAAATGCAGGGCCCTCCATATCAAACTGGCCAGCTCCGAGATGTACGCATCGGATCTATCCCTTAGCCGCAGGAATGCGTCTGCATCGCCGCTCTTGTACCTAAGCAGCGTCTCTAAAAACCTCTTCTCGATGGTGGATGACCCAGATAAGGATTCTTCAAGAGAGGGGAGCATGCTGCGCCTCCTCTTGTACGACTTTGACAGCATCTTGAGCATACCATAAAGCTGCATGCGATGGTCTTCCCCGCTCTTTTTTCTCGCATGGATGTAAAGAGCCGTTGAGACCGAGATCGCGACAGCTGCAGCATAGATGCTGCCGGACAGAGCGAACGCGGCGGCGGCTACAGCAGCAGAGGCAGCCGCGATATCCTTGTATGCACCAGCAATGCTAACCATCATACAGCCCAGATACCTTCATGCGAAATGCAGAGTATATGTTGGGGAACACCCCAAGCAGCACGGTGCAATAGAGCATCAGGAAGGTTGCTGAATAGTATAATATCGAGTAGCCGACGAAGGCGAACGTAGCCATACTTGGCAGTACCGCGCTTGAAACCATACCCATGATGAGGTAACGCGGAAGCCTTCCGTTCTCGTTTTCCTTAATTTCGTTGTACCTCTTCTCAAGCGCCACCGCCGAGCCTGCCGCTGACCCGTTCACACTCCCTGTTGCGCTGTATTCTAGCGCAAGCGGCGCCAGAGCGCCTATAGCAATAGGGTAATCGTGGTTCCTCGACGCTTCTGCGCTTATCGCCTCGGGCAGGGCCTGCCCAAAAATGGTGCGCTCTTTCACCCGTGTCAGTAGCTTGCGTATACCGCTGCCGCCGGCAGCGCTTCTAACGGCCCTCTCGATAGATTCCGTTAAACATATGCCCTTCGCAGCGCCGCTATGGGCCAAGCGCATAGCATTCGCTGATTCCTTTATCTCGCGTTTGAGCGCGCTGCCTGCCTTTATCCCCCTCTTATATGCCACAAGCGCAAGTGATGCAACCGCTATCACCGGAAACATCGCTAATGACACAGGCCCGAAGACAATGAGCAGGACCGCACCCGCGGCTATTGACGGCACGAAGTCGATCAGGTTCCTTAAGTTCACGTTTTTCATAAAACCATCAATACTCCCTGACACGCATGGCCATGTCGGTAGCGACTGCATCAGAGGGCAGCTTGCCAAGGTACGCCTCCCTTTGTTTGAACTCCTTTAGCGGAGCGCCTGCCCTGGATTTTGCTGCGCCGAATTCTGCCACGACCCGAGAGCAGTGTATTCCTTCCATGTCCACCGAGGAGGATGCTACGATCCTGGATATCTTCAGTGGCATTGGACCATCTCCGTCGCCCCACGTATATTCTGACACACTCTCAAGCTTCCTAGACCCGTTTGCATCCCTGCGCATGAAGAGAGAGATCTCAAGCCTCTTCACCAGCCGCTCCTCTAGGTGCATCGGCTCTGAGCGTAACCTGGAAACAATCCCGATACCGTCACTGTCGCTGTGCATGGTTGTCATGAATGGCACGCCTATGTTCGCCCCCGAGAAGACCTCGTTTGCCTCCCTGCCCCGTATTTCACCCACTATTAGCATTTCTGGGCGCATATGCAACGCGTTTCTTACCTGATCGCCTACGCTCATGCCAGGCGAGCTGCTCTGCAGCTGCACTACATTGGTCAATCCACCGTCAAGCCTGATCTCGTTTATCTCCTCTTCGATGGTCACGACCCTGCAGGTGTCAGGCATGAAGGCAGAGAGCGCTGCAAGCATGGTGGTCTTCCCAGAGCCAGGGGCTCCGGATATTACGATGTTTTTCCCTGACTCAACCGCCATCCAGAGATAAGCGAGCGCCCCTGGCGTTATAGTCCTATTGAGCATCAGTTCCCTGATTCCGAGTATTACGCCGTTGCCCACCCTTATCGAAGCAGCACCCCCGTTTATCGAATATGGCTTTGTCTGGGCGTGCAGCCTGCATCTGCCTAGCTGTGCGTCTATCACCCCGCTGACGTTGCTCAGCTCCTTGCCTGACTTGCCGGCCATCCTGTTGATTGTATACCTGAAATCTGCTTCGCTGTTGAAGCGCATGTTTGTAATGCACCTGCCGTATCTCCGGTGGTAGACGGCGATATTCGAGGTCGGCGCGTTCACCTCTATCTCCTCTATGTCGCCCAAATCATCTAGTATCACGCTTATCGGGCCGTAACCAACTGTATCGTGCGCCACCAGGTACGCAAGGGCCCTCGCCCTCTCGGCAGGGAGGCTCTGCCCCAGGAACTTGGCTATGTTACCCATAGCATGGCCTAACAGCCCATCGCTGCCGTGCGATGCCACTAGCCCCTTCTCTATTATTGAGTCTATAAGCCACGCCTTCGAGATTTTCATCATATCCCTTTCTTCTGTGCTGAACGGCCCGGCTGAAATGGCGTACACCATGACCGGCCCATTCGTGCCTATTACACGAAACTTTGTCTGGTCGGCTTCGAGCACAGACTCCGGCTTGTCGTTCGTGACTGAGAAAGTGAGGCTGGCCGGGCTGAGAGATGGCGGCCTTTCCCTATGCGGGCTTGGGGCGAGTGCCGCAAGCAAGGACTTAAATAGCATTAGACTACCTATTTATTTACTGAAGTATATGTACTTATAGCATGATAAATATTTATATCTTTGCTACAACATGGCATGTGCTACGCTGCGCTGAGTTAAAACGGAGGGCACTTGCTTTCGGTGCCGGCCCCATCATGCTGTGGCCAGGCCCAACACGGCATAGGTGGGCCCAGGGAGAATCGAACTCCCGGTCTTTACCTTGTGAAGGTAACGTCTTACCATTCGACCATGGGCCCAATTATGTTACCATTCTTCAAACAGCTTATAATCCTTGCTTAGCAAATAAATATGGATAGGATGCGCTATTACACTGGCAGGGGGGATAGCGGCGAGACCGACACGATGGGCTTCGGCCGCATATCGAAGGGCTCCGCGCTGGCCAACCTGTTGGGCGACATAGATGAGCTGAATAGCGCTATAGGGGTTGCAATAGTGAACATGACGGACAGCAGCACGACCGAGATGCTGAGAACCCTGCAGGACAAGCTCTTCACGGCAGGTGCGGATGCAGCATCAAGCGCCATAAACAAGAGGGCAAAGAGGATAACGAAGATGGATGTGAAATGGCTTGAGGAGCAGGCTGACATGGTAGGCTCAAAGATCCCCGACCTAAAGAAGTTTGTGCTGCCAGGAGGATCGGTATCCGGCTCTTACCTGCACCTTGCAAGGTCGGTAGCCAGGAAAGCCGAACGGTCCGCGGTGCTGCTTTCTGAGAAGCAAAGAATCAACCAAGAGCTCTTGGCGTTCCTCAACAGGACATCGTCATTGCTTTTCGTATGTGCATTATACATGAATAAGAAGGAGGGCGTGGAAGAGGCCCATCCGACGTATTAAGGGTCTAGTGTTGCGAAGTTACATCAGTAAAATGCCGGCTATTTGGAGAAATTGAAGTACTCCCTGAACTTCTGCGTTGTTTCCACCTTCTTGCTTCGCCCCTCCCTGGTGGTCCTGACGAAGTCGCTGTCGTGCAGCTCCTTCATGTAGTCGTAGACCGTGCTGCCGAAGGCCTTGACAAGCGAGCTCTGCATTATCGGCTCGTTCCTGCTCACGTAGGCAAGGATCCTCAGCGCTCCCTTAGAGAGGTCCGGCTTCCCGGCTACGCTGCTCACCCTGCCGGCGTACTCGTCCCTCAGGCTGAGTATGTACTTGTCTCCTATCCTGGCTACGCACATCGAGCTGTCCCTGCCTTCGTAGTCCTGGGCAAGCTCCTCAGCCAGCTTCCTTATGTAGCCTATCGAGGCTATGCCTGTAGCAGCCGAAAGCTCGTCCGCTCCCATCGCCCTGCCAGACGCGAAGAGGGCGGCCTCTATGAGCTTAAGCTGCTCCCTTCTCTCCTGCCCTTGCTCTTCCCTCAACCTTCACACCATCCAAAAGCTTTATGAATATCTCGTCGAAGAAGCGCTCCTGCATCACGGCTATCTTTCCGTCGTGCGCCAGGAAGAGGATTGGCACGAAGAGGTCGAGTAGTATGTTCTCCGGGCCCGAATACCCCCGCGATACAGCGCTGAACGTGGTCAGCCCCTCCCTGTCGATAGATGCGGCTATTACGTCGCGCACGCGCTTCATCTTGTCCTCTATGTCCACCTTGTCGACAGCGAAGCTGACAGGGGCTATGCTGCGCTCTTTCTCGACCATCCTCTTCTCCTCGATCTTCATCGCCTCGTTCAGCGCCTCAAGGAGCTCGTCGAGGGTGACCTTCCTGCTAGGCTGCATCCTAGCTCTTGGAAGGAGCTGCTCCACCTCGGGCCTGATACGCTCTGCTGTGATGCTGTCGCCGTCTGGCTGCGGCTCCTCCTCCATCATGCTGAATATCGATATCGTGTCGCTCTTCATGCGCAGAAGTATCGACGCGGCGAGTATTATGTTGGCCGGTATACGGAGCTCTAGGTGTTTCATCCTCCTTATCGCGGATAGGTATCCGTCCACGACCTTTACAAGGTCTATGTCCCACGGGTCTAGCCTGTTTGTCGCGACGAGGTCTATGAGCACCTCTCTCCATGTCGCATTCTGCACGAACTCCGGAAGGTCCAGTTCGCGGTACGCTACCGCGGTAGTCGCCTCAACTGTCGCCATGTGAGATTATATGCCACGAAAAGTTTTATAAAGACGACGAAAATGCCAGAGTTGCGGAATAGCTATCTTGAGATATTGAGATCAACGGCTATCTCAACCTCCTTCGGGGAGTAGTTCCTTGCTACCCTCCACTTCGCACTTCTTATTCTGTATCCGCGCGACCGCGCGTGGTCCCTGAGCACCCGAACGGCGTTTTCGGGGGTGCTGCTGTCCGCGAGCATGTATATGTGTATCACAGCCTTCCTCTTGCAGCAATCCACGGCATCGCTCAGGAACTCTATGCTGTCCTTAGGGAGCGGCATCACCACCCTGTCGGCGAAATTCCTGTAGCG